>NZ_CP126110.1:4967375-5588297 GCF_030123405.1 Neobacillus sp. WH10 | reverse complement strand
CTAGTATCCCTCCTTTTGGTTTTAGTAAAAATAATTTATCTTAACTAGCACTCGCATTAATTACTGTCTAACCCCAAAAAATATTTGTCTAAAGGTTTATTCTCATTGCAACTAGATCACCTTTTCGACTAAAGTTCCGTGAAAAAATAAGGTCTATACAAGCAGTACAGCCTATTAATTTATAAATATACGAAACAGTGGTTGTGGAAAACTTATAATAAGGAAATAAAGTGGAGTTTCGACAATATCCACCTCTTGTGGACAAGTTTTTACAGAATGTCAGGATAAACTATCCACACGTTATCCACAATTTGTGGATAATATCTATACGAGATGGAGTTATTCAGAGTGAAAACACAAATATAATATCAAATAATTGCTTAATACGCAATGCCTTTTGACAGTTTATCCACAACAGTAACATTATGTGTGTAATAATTGTCCACAGGCGGATAACTTGTGCAAAACCTGTCAATATCTTGTGTGGATAATGAAAATAGTGTCGATTTTTTATCCACAGATGCCGTTTTGAAGATTTTTATAGAAAAAATTGCCTAACGATCGAACTCTCTCCATGAGTATAGAATTTCTGGAAATGTGCTTTTCATGTTCGAAAAAATTGGAAATAGGGACAATATAAGAAGAGTAGTTGACAATATCAAGGAGACATCTTTATAATAATTAAGACTGTCATTTAAGTTTAAATTGATAGCTATTCCTCAGGGAGGTGTCATATAATGAAAAGAACGTATCAACCAAATAAACGTAAACACAGTAAAGTTCACGGTTTCCGTAGTCGTATGAGCTCAGCAAACGGACGAAAGGTTCTAGCTCGTCGTCGTCAAAAGGGAAGAAAAGTATTATCAGCTTAGACCACTGAAGCGTCAGTGGTCTTTTTTCAAATTTAGAGTGGAAGCTTCTTTTTAGTGGTGTAGGGCCGCTAGACGAGAAAGCTAGATATTTATAAAAGTTTAAAAAGGAGTTTTTTTATGAAAAAAGAATTCCGAATTAAAAAAAATAAAGAGTTCCAGGATGCATTCCAGAAAGGTCATTCCTTTGCCAACCGACAATTTGTTATCTATTCATTGAAAAAAGAGGGACAGGACTTTTTTCGCATCGGCCTGTCTGTCAGTAAAAAGATTGGAAATGCTGTTACCAGAAACAGAATCAAGAGGTATGTAAGGCAATCCATTCTTGAATTATATGATCAGGTATCTCAAGGGAATGATTATGTGATTATTGCCAGGAAGCCAACAGCCGAAATGGACTTTTTTGAGGTGAAAAAAAGTTTAACCCATGTCCTTAAGGTTGGAAAGGTATTAAAGAAAAACTAATTTTTCGGATTTAGTCAAAATAATGCGCTGTAATAAAGACATTTGAATTGAAAAAATGATAAAATACTTTTGAAATAATAAGAAAAGTGGAAGCGCGAAGTCTACTAGCCGCTAGGCGCTGGACATTTCTCAAAGTCGAAAATTATCCTTTCTTATCTTTTTAAAAAGTAATATTTACATAAAAGTAGAACTACACTTTTTTATTTAATATTTGGCGGGGAGGAAAATTTGGTTGAAAAAACGAATATTACTTTCGTTCGGCATGCTTTCTGTGTTCTTGTTTTTAACAGGGTGCAGTGAAATTAAGAAGCCGATTACTTCAGAGAGTACAGGTTTTTGGAATGAATACATTGTTTATCCTTTATCTTGGCTGATTAAAGAAGGAGCGCATGTCCTCGGAGGAAGCTATGGTTTATCGCTTATTGTCGTGACCATATTAATCCGTTTAGCTATTTTGCCGCTGATGATCAAGCAGACAAGAAGCTCTAAGGCGATGCAGGCCTTGCAGCCGGAAATGAAAGCACTACGCGCAAAATACAGCTCTAAAGATCAAAAGACACAGCAAAAGCTGCAGCAAGAAACAATGGCCCTTTTTTCAAAGCATGGCGTCAATCCAATGGCAGGCTGCTTTCCACTACTTGTTCAAATGCCAATTTTAATTGGTTTTTATCATGCGATTTCAAGAACTAGAGAAATTGCCCAAGATAGCTTCTTATGGTTTGACCTTGGTGAAAAAGATCCATATTATATCCTGCCAATTATTGCTGGTATCACTACCTTTATCCAGCAAAAATTGATGATGGCAGGTCAGGAACAAAATCCGCAAATGGCAATGATGCTTTGGATGATGCCGATCATGATTGTCGTCTTTGCTTTCAATTTCCCTGCAGCCCTTTCATTATACTGGGTTGTCGGAAATATCTTTATGATTGCACAAACCTATTTTATTAAAGGACCGGATTTAAAGGCGCAGGCCACCGGTAATGTGGGAGGAGCAAAAAAGTGAAACAGGTAACTGCTACAGGACAAACTGTCGAAGAAGCAGTAGAATCAGCTTTAGCTCAATTACAGACCACCAAAGACCGCACAGATGTTGATATCATTGATGAAGGTAAAAAAGGGATTTTCGGGATTTTCGGTTCACGTCCAGCTGTTGTAAAAGTAACAATGATCATTGATCCAATTGAAGAAGCAAAGAAATTTCTCATTCAAGTAAGTGAACAAATGGGTGCACCCGTGGAAATAGAAATCAAACGTGAAGGCAAACAGGTTTACTTTGTGATGACCGGAGAAAAGATTGCCCTATTAATTGGTAAGCGAGGTCAAACGCTAAATTCATTACAATATTTGGCCCAGCTGGTAATTAATCGCTTTTCTAATCAATACTTAACCGTAATTTTGGACGCTGAAGATTACCGAAACAGAAGAAGTGAAACGCTTATTCAATTAGCTCATCGACTTGCCGCGAAGGCTGTCAAGTCTGGAAAAGATGTAGCGTTAGAGCCTATGCCTTCTTATGAGCGTAAAGTTATTCATACCGCTTTATCCGAGAACAAACGTGTAAAGACATTTTCTGATGGATCGGAACCACATCGATTTATTGTGATTACTCCAGTGAAAAGATAATTAAAATGACATCCTATCCTTAGATAGGGTGTTTTTTTTACCCCTTTTTTTAAGAGTATAAAAGTATCAATTTTTACTTTGAGAATTGTCAAGGATTCATAAAAATATGCCTCGGAAGCGATATCTCGGAGAAGGAAAAGCGTTAGCTTTTTCTAGGAGTGTACAACGGGGAGACAACTTTGCTAATTTGGGGCTTGGCTTTTCTAATAAAGCTGTTGATAACTTTCATTTCAAGATTTCACGCTTTGTTGTTATTCACATGTGGATAAGTTAAAATAATAAATAGGCTTTTTGGATTGTGGATAAAGTGAAACTTCAAAAAGTGAGGGTATTATTGCCTGGTAATCGAAGATAAAGTTCAGATCCTTTTTTAACAGAAATTCATGTGGTATTCTACTATTTTGGAGAAAAAATCAATTTTTTATATAGTATTTGTCATTTTTAATTTGTGAGGTGCGGAAAATGGAATTTGATACAATTGCGGCCATCTCGACACCGATGGGAGAGGGAGCTATTGCAATTGTTCGTTTGAGTGGTGATGATGCCATTCAAATAGCAGACAAGCTCTTTAAGAGTATCGGTGGAAAAAGACTTACTGAAGTGGCCAGCCATACGATTCACTACGGGCATCTTCTTGATTCAAAAAGTGATGAAGTGGTAGAAGAGGTAATGGTTTCGGTCATGAAAGCGCCAAAAACCTTTACAAAAGAGGATGTAGTGGAGATTAATTGTCACGGCGGGATTGTTTCCGTGAATCGCGTGCTGCAGCATGTATTAAAAAATGGGGCAAGATTAGCGGAACCGGGCGAATTTACGAAACGGGCCTTTTTAAATGGACGGATTGATTTATCTCAGGCAGAAGCGGTTATGGATTTAATCAGAGCGAAAACAGACCGGGCGATGAACGTCGCGCTTGGTCAAATGGAAGGACGTTTATCCAAGCTGATTAGAAAACTGCGGCAGGAGATTTTAGAAGTTCTCGCCCATGTCGAAGTGAATATCGATTATCCAGAGTATGATGATGTCGAGGAAATGACTCATAAGATGCTTCTTGAAAAGGCTCAGTTTGTTCAGGAAGAAATTAAAAAACTGTTACAAACATCAGAGCAGGGGAAAATTTTACGAGAGGGACTATCTACTGTCATTGTGGGACGGCCAAATGTAGGTAAGTCATCGTTATTAAATAGTCTTGTTCATGAAAACAAGGCGATTGTAACCGACATTCCAGGGACAACACGTGATGTCATTGAGGAATATGTCAATGTCCGCGGTGTGCCGCTAAGACTGTTAGACACGGCAGGGATCAGGGAAACAGAGGATATCGTGGAACGGATTGGGGTTGAACGTTCTCGTCAAGTGTTAAAAGAAGCTGATTTAATTTTGCTTGTGTTAAATTACTCAGACCAGTTAACTGTTGAGGATGAAAATCTCTTTGAGGTTGTTAAAGGGATGGATGTCATTGTCATTGTCAATAAAACCGACCTGCCGCAGCAAATTAATATGGAACGTGTTAATGAACTTGCTAAAGAACATAAACTTGTTACCACCTCATTGCTCGAGGACCTTGGAGTTGATGAGCTCGAGGAGTCAATTGCTTCATTATTCTTTGCCGGATCAATTGATAGTGGGGATATGACATATGTTTCAAACAGCCGTCACATTGCCTTATTAAATCAAAGCCTTCATACGATTGAGGAAGCGATTCAAGGGGTGGAAATGGGAACGCCGATTGATATCGTGCAAATAGATTTAACAAGGACATGGGAAATGCTTGGTGAAATCATTGGTGACAGTGTCCATGAAAGTCTTATTGATCAGTTATTCTCACAGTTCTGTTTAGGAAAATAGAAAAGCGGTTGGATATTAGGTTTTTCTGACACTAGAGCGGATAATATAAAGGAATAAAACTCATCAAAAAGGGTTGCGGGAGCCTGTTCCCGTGAAAAAAGTGGGAAAAAGGTACCTAAGAGCCCCTTTTGGAGCCTGAAACCATAAAAAGAGAGACAATATACCTGAAGAAGCAGTGTTTCCGTACTATACGGAAAAGGAGGAACAAACATGCAATACGAAGCAGGAAATTATGATGTCATTGTTGTTGGCGCTGGTCATGCAGGCTGCGAAGCGGGACTTGCAGCAGCAAGACTTGGTGCGAAAACATTAGTGATCACAATAAACTTAGATATGGTTGCCTTTATGCCATGTAACCCATCCGTTGGCGGACCGGCAAAAGGAATTGTCGTTCGCGAAATCGATGCCCTCGGCGGTGAAATGGCTAAGAACATTGATAAAACATATATCCAAATGAGGATGCTAAATACCGGTAAAGGACCGGCTGTCCGTGCTTTAAGGGCACAGGCTGATAAATTTGCCTATCAGCATGAAATGAAAAAGACATTAGAAGAAGAAGAAAATCTAACCTTAATTCAAGGCATGGTCGAGCAATTGATTGTCGAAGATGGGATAGTTAAAGGTGTTATCACCAAAACAGGTGCTGTTTATCAATCGAAAGCGGTCATTATCACGACAGGCACATTCCTGCGCGGTGAAATTATCCTAGGTGAATTGAAATATTCCAGCGGACCGAATAATCAACAGCCATCGATTAAGCTGTCAGAACATTTAGAAGAACTGGGTTTCGAGCTGGTGCGGTTTAAAACAGGAACGCCGCCAAGGGTCAATAGCAACACCATTGATTATAGCAAAACGGAGATTCAACCTGGTGATGAAGTTCCAAGAGCATTTTCTTATGAAACAACGAAATATATTACTAACCAGCTGCCATGCTGGCTAACGTATACAAATGACAGAACCCATCAGTTAATTGATGCCAACCTGCATCGGTCACCAATGTACTCTGGCATGATTAAGGGAACAGGTCCAAGGTATTGTCCATCCATAGAAGATAAAGTTGTCCGTTTTAATGACAAGCCGCGCCATCAAATTTTCCTTGAACCGGAAGGAAGAAATACGAAGGAAGTCTATATACAAGGGCTGTCAACAAGCTTGCCAGAAGATGTACAGCAGCAAATAATCAAATCGGTTGCGGGACTTGAAAATGCGCAAATGATGAGGGCTGGTTATGCAATTGAATATGATGCCATTGTGCCGACACAGCTATGGCCTACATTAGAAACAAAGGTTGTCAAAAACCTATATACAGCTGGCCAAATTAATGGTACATCCGGTTATGAAGAAGCCGCCGGTCAAGGGTTAATGGCTGGGATTAATGCCGGGTTAAATGCTTTAGACCGCGAGCAATTAGTATTAAGCCGCTCAGATGCTTATATTGGCGTTTTAATTGATGATTTAATTACAAAAGGAACGAATGAGCCCTATCGTTTGTTAACTTCAAGGGCTGAATATCGTTTACTTTTGCGTCATGATAATGCTGATTTACGGTTAACGGATATTGGTCATGAAATTGGACTCATTCGTAATGACCGATATGAAGCATTTTTAGTTAAAAAGGCTGCAATTGAAGCGGAAAAGGAAAGATTACAATCTATCATCCTTAAACCTTCTGCGGAGGTGCAAGAATTAATTCGCAGTATTGGCGGCAGTGAGCTGAAAGATGGAATCCGTGCTTCGGATCTATTAAAAAGACCGGAAATGACTTACGAACTGCTTGAAAGTCTGACCAAGAGTGAGCTTCCTTTAGACGATGAAATAAAAGACCAAGTAGAAATTCAAATTAAATACGAGGGGTATATTGAAAAATCACTCCAGCAAGTAGAGCGGTTAAAGAAAATGGAGAATAAGAAAATCCCTGACAATATTGATTATGATGCTATTAACGGCCTAGCTACGGAAGCGAAACAAAAGCTAAAGAAGATTAAACCGTTATCAATTGCCCAAGCATCACGGATTTCCGGAGTCAATCCAGCTGATATTTCCATCCTTCTTGTGTACCTTGAGCAGGGCAAAATCGCAAGAGTTTCGAATGAATAAAAAGAAAAGCGGAAGCGCCTTGAACAGGGGCGCTGAAGCTGGACAGTTAGTGAGGAAGATTTGGTAATGATCATCGAACAATTTGAGGCAAAACTAAGAGAAAAGGGAATTTCTCTTTCTAAAAAGCAGCTTGACCAGTTTGAAACGTATTTTACGACATTGGTCGAGTGGAATGAAAAAATGAATTTAACGGCAATCACCGAAAAAGCTGACGTATATTTAAAGCATTTTTACGACTCTATTACAGCTTCATTCTATTTTGACTTTACAAAGCCTTTTCATCTTTGTGATGTTGGCGCAGGTGCGGGATTTCCGAGCATTCCATTGAAAATTGTCTATCCTCATATTCAAGTGACAATAGTTGATTCATTAAACAAACGGATCTCATTTTTAAATCATCTTGCTAATGTATTAAAATTGGAAAATGTTCAATTTGTACATGATCGTGCTGAAACCTTTGGCGTGAATCCCGCATATCGGGAAAGCTTTGATGTCGTAACAGCAAGAGCGGTGGCAAGAATGTCTGTTTTAAGTGAGTTTTGTATACCGCTTGCAAAAGTTGGGGGACATTTTATTGCCATGAAAGCAATGCATGCGAAGGATGAATTGGAAATGGGTCAAAAGGCCATCACTACACTTGGAGGCAAGCTTGAAAAGGTGTTCACCTTTACATTACCAATGGAAGATAGTGAACGAAATATTATTATCATAAAAAAAGAGCGTCCTACGCCAAAGAAATACCCTCGAAAACCAGGGACACCAGGAAAAGCACCAATTGAATAAGGTCACATTGGGGGTCTAGCTGGAATTTTTAAAAGAAGGGCCCCTCTTATTTTTGGTAAAAAGTGATAATCGGGATAACAATTTTTAGAGAAAAATGGTATCCTATGCAGGAAGAATTTATTTGAATAGAGAATAAGTATTAGGGAGTTTCGTAAAGGTGGTGTTGGGGATGAAGAGTTCGTTTACACGCTTTTTTGGCCTCGGCGATAAGGGTGAACAAGAGGTTGAGCTTGAGAAAGATCAGGATATCGAACGAAACGAAGAAATAAAAAAGATACCGATTAAGCAAATTATACCGAACCGTTTTCAGCCGCGGACGGTCTTTGATGAAGAAAAAATCGAAGAATTATCACGAACCATTCATATACATGGTATCATCCAGCCGATTGTCGTTAGGGAGTTTGCTGTCGATAAGTATGAAATTATTGCCGGGGAGCGCCGCTGGCGTGCAATGAAAAAACTTGGCTGGACAGAAGCACCTGCAATTGTTAAAAATTTGTCAGATACGGAAACAGCTTCGGTTGCCCTCATTGAAAATTTACAGCGTGAGGAATTGTCTCCAATCGAAGAGGCATTTGCCTACGGGAAACTGCTTGAGCTGCATAACTTGACACAAGAGGCATTAGCACAGCGCCTTGGGAAAGGGCAGTCAACCGTTGCGAACAAGCTGCGTCTTCTTAAATTACCGGAGCCTGTTCAGGATGCGTTATTAAATAAAATCATTACTGAGCGCCATGCACGGGCCTTGATTCCTTTAAAGGATCCGGAAAAACAAGTGGCACTATTAGCAGAAGTAATCGAAAAGAATTGGAATGTCAAGCAGACAGAAGAACGGGTCGTCCGGCTGCTTGAACAAAAAAAGGAAAAGCCAAAGCCGAAACGAAAGGCTTTTAGTAAAGATATGAGAATTGCCGTGAATACAATTCGTCAATCATTAACAATGGTATCCGACAGTGGAATTAATCTAGATGCAGAAGAAGAAGAATTTGACGAATTTTATCAATTTACGATTCGGATTCCAAAGAAAAAATAACGATTCAGAACGAACCAGACACGAGTGTGTTTGGTTTTTTTTTATGAAAAAGGGATATTAAAATTACATAAATTTACACATTTCAATTCTTATAGCAATAAAATGAAAAAATAACCTGAGTGTAACACTGGAATATTTTTTGAAAAAAAACAACATCCCTCATTTTTCATGATAAAATAAAGGAATGGAATTTTACTTTCCTTCTCTAATAGGGGATAATTAATCATATTATTTAAACATCTGATAGAATGGTAGATTAAAATTTTTTTAGAAATAAAGGGTAGGTGACAACGTGGGGAAAATCCTTTCAATCGCAAACCAAAAAGGTGGAGTCGGCAAAACGACAACCTCTGTCAACCTAGGAGCCTGCTTAGCATACATAGGAAAACGGGTCTTATTAGTAGATATTGACCCACAGGGAAATGCAACAAGCGGGGTTGGAATTGAAAAGGCAGAAGTTGAACAATGTATATATGACGTATTAGTAGACGATGTCGAAGCAAAGGATGTCATTAAATCGACATCTGTTGAAAATTTGTACGTGATTCCTGCAACTATTCAGTTAGCAGGGGCCGAAATTGAGCTGGTTCCTACTATTTCAAGAGAAGTCCGCTTAAAACGTGCTCTGGATGAAGTCAGAGATCAGTTTGATTATATCATTATTGATTGTCCGCCATCCTTAGGACTATTAACGCTAAATGCCTTAACAGCATCTGATGCGGTGTTAATTCCTGTCCAATGTGAGTATTATGCATTGGAGGGCTTAAGTCAATTGTTAAATACTGTTAGGCTTGTGCAAAAGCATCTAAATCAGGATTTAAAAATTGAAGGTGTTTTATTAACCATGCTTGATGCAAGAACAAATCTTGGTATTCAAGTCATTGAAGAAGTGAAAAAATACTTTCAAGATAAAGTTTATCAAACCATTATTCCAAGAAATGTGCGTCTAAGTGAGGCTCCAAGCCATGGGGAACCAATCATTACTTACGATTCGAAATCCCGGGGAGCTGAAGTGTATTTAGATTTAGCAAAGGAAGTGGTCTCGAATGGCTAAAGGTTTAGGAAAAGGATTGAATGCTTTTTTTAGTGATGTCAGTAAAGAAGAGACAGTTCAAGAGATTAAGCTGAAAGAACTGCGCCCAAACCCTTATCAGCCGCGTAAAACCTTCCAACAAGAGACAATCGATGAATTAAAAGCTTCAATCTTAGAGCATGGAATTCTACAACCGCTTGTTGTTCGGAAAAGTATTAAAGGCTATGAAATTGTTGTTGGTGAACGCCGCTTCCGTGCTGCCAGGGAAGCAAAGTTTGAAGTTGTGCCGGCAGTTGTCCGCGAGCTTTCTGAACAGCAAATGATGGAATTGGCCGTGTTGGAAAACTTACAAAGGGAAGATTTAAACCCAATTGAAGAGGGACAAGCCTATCAAACGTTAATGGAGAAGTTAAAGCTGACACAGGAAGAGGTTGCGAATCGTTTAGGCAAAAGCCGTCCGCATGTAGCAAACCACATTCGGCTGCTTTCTCTCCCTCCCCAAATTCAAGAGCATATTTCAACGGGGAAAATCTCTATGGGCCATGGACGGGCATTATTAGGTCTTAGACAAAAAGCAAAACTGTCCATTTTAGTTGGAAAAGTTGTAAATGAGGGGCTAAATGTCCGCCAGTTAGAAAAGCTGATTCAACAATTAAATGAAAATGTTTCACGTGAAACAAAAAAGCCCGAGAAGAAAAAAGATTTATTTTTACAGGAACGGGAGCACTCCCTTCGTGAACGCTTCGGTACAACTGTCCATATTAAACAAAACAAAAACAAGGGGAAAATTGAAATTGAATTTTTCTCACAAGATGATCTTGAACGAATCCTAGAAATACTTGGACAAGATGAAAATATTTAAGCCATCACTTTGATGGTTTATTTTTTTGGAAATTTCTTTTCAATAGATGTAAAACATGATAATTTAGTAATATTACTATTTCGAGAGGCGAAAAAATAGGTGAAATTGCGATGTTTTTATTAGGGACACTTGTAAATGGACTATTAATTATTATTGGCTCATTGATTGGGAAACTCCTAAATCGCATTCCTGAGGGAATGAAAGTGACGGTCATGTATGCCATTGGCTTGTCAGTCATGGTTTTGGGTCTGCAAATGGGCTTAAAGAGTGATAATTTCCTGATTGTCATTATTAGCCTCGTTGTCGGTGCAGTTGCAGGCGAGCTATTAAAATTAGAGGATAAATTAAATGACCTCGGCGGGTGGCTGGAACGTAAGGTTGGCTCTAATGGAAAAGGAAGTATTTCGGAAGGTTTTGTATCTGCTACTTTGATCTTCGTAATTGGTGCAATGGCGATTATTGGTGCCCTTGACAGCGGAATTCGCGGTGATCATGATGTTTTATATACAAAATCATTGATAGACGGCTTTACAGCACTAATTTTAACAACAACTTTAGGAATTGGTGTGATTTTTTCTGCGATTCCAGTTGTCCTTTATGAAGGTATAATTGCATTATTTGCCACCCAGATTGACCGTTTCGTCCCACAGGCATTAATGGATCAGTTTATTGTCGAAATGACTGCAACTGGTGGAATAATGATTTTAGCGATCGGCTTGAATCTTACTGGGGTGGTAAAAATTAAAGTAGCAAACTTGCTCCCAGGTATAGTAGTAACGGGTATTATTGTAACGATTCCTTATATCTATCAACATTTATTACAATAAATGTAAAAAAGAGCATTCAGTTAGTTACCGTTTGCTCTTTTATTTGTTTGCTCATCTTCCATCCAATTTAATTCACTCAAGCTTTGTTTTGGGTACAATAGGCTTGCTTGGTATATGCCACCTGCAATCGTTTTCGCCATTTTCATCACAAGATTTAAGCGTGTGTTTTGTAATACAAAAAATTCCATAAACCCACTGACATTTACGATTCCAGTGATATGTATGTCACCGACGGCAGGAAGCTCCTTGTTCACTCCTGCGCCTGGTTTGACAGGCCCATGCCCGACTTGAATGACGCCGACATTTTTGATCCGTCCCAAACAGGCATCAATTCCAATAATATAGGGATCAACATGATTTGTATGGATCTCCTTCAGTTTTTCTGCAAGGTTCATCGCATGAATAGGCTCGTCTAATGTTCCATATACGAAAAATGATTGGAGGTTCTTCTCCTCGAGCAGGCTTCCGACCAGCGGACCTAATGAATCTCCCGTGGAACGGTCTGTTCCAATACAAATGAACACAATGGGGCGGCTTGTTTCGCTGGAAATATTAAGGAGTAACTCCTCAGCGAGATTTTCTGCAGCGTGAAAATCATCATGAATGAAACGTACCTTTGCCCTCCTGTCAAAAAAACTGCTTTTCAGATTCATCAAGTCCACTCCCTAAACCTGTATTAACTCTTATTATTATACGGAAAATCCAGGAAATCTATACATAAAGAGGATAGAAAAACAAAAATTCATAATGCTATTATCTGCATAGAAAAATTGCTAAAATAGATTTGGAAAAAGTGAAACTTCAATCCGTGGGGGATATATCACCGTGGAATGCTAGTAAACTAATCGGATATTTCCGGACAATTGATCCTAAAGCTTAGTCTTTTTATTTACGTATAAATTCTTGATATAGGGACTTACTGTCCGTTAATACGGAAAAAACGAATTTAAGGAAGGTGTAAAAATGAATATCATAACAAAGGGATTTCAAGATGATATAAATAAATTTCAAAACGAAGACACATGGCTGAATCTCGGAGGAGCCGTGCTAAAAATTGTTGCCATTATGGTTATTGCAAATATCATAGTCCGTATTGGCAAAGTGGCAATCCACAACATTTTTAAGATTAGAAATTTGTCACCGCTTAATACAACAGAACGTCGAGAAGATACACTTTCAAAGCTGCTTGATAGTGTTCTTACCTATGTGGTTTATTTTATTGCGATTATGATGATTCTTTCTGTTTTAGGGATCGATGTGAAGGCACTGCTTGCAGGTGCCGGAATTGTCGGCTTAGCAGTAGGATTTGGTGCACAAAGTCTAGTTAAAGATGTTATTTCCGGTTTCTTTATTATATTTGAGGATCAATTTTCGGTCGGTGACCATATTCGCATAGGACAATTTGAAGGCAATGTCGAAACAATTGGGTTAAGAACGACAAAAATTAAAAGCTGGACAGGTGAAGTTCATATTTTACCGAATGGCAGCATCACCCAGGTAACCAATTTTTCGTTAAATAATAGTCTTGCGATTATTGATATTGCGATATCCTATGGTGAAGACATCGAAAAGGCGGAAAAGGTAATTGAAGAAGCCCTTAAAACGATGCCAAATCAATACGAAGAGTTAACGAAAACTCCTGAGCTTTTAGGAATACAAACGATGGGGCCAACTGAGATTGTTTTACGGGTTATAGCTGAAACATTACCTACGAAGCAGGCAGGAGTTTCGCGGGCAATTCGGAAGGATATCAAGCTTTTATTAGACGAGAATCATATTAAGGCTCCAAATCCAAATCTTTTTTTGTACAAAAGCGGTTCAGAGCAATCAAAATAGAAATGGAGGGTGAAAGTTATGGAAGAAAAGGAATTTGCCCTAAATGATGTTGTCGAGATGAAGAAGCAGCATCCGTGCGGAACCAATCGTTGGAAAATTATCCGCTTGGGTATGGATATCAGGATTAAATGTGAGGGCTGCGGGCATAGCGTTCTCATTCCAAGGAAAGAGTTTTCACGGAAAATGAAGAAGATTTTGGTAAAGCATGAAGGATAATACTTCATGCTTCTTTTTTTTGTATAATTATATTATTCTTATAAGAAAAATTGGTATAGAAAATGTCATCTGGGGGTGGAGATTTTGGCACAAGTACGAAAGGCTGCTTGTCCGTTAAATTGCTGGGATAGCTGCGGTTTCAATGTAACAATTGATCAGGACAGGGTTACTAAAGTAGAAGGCGATCCGGAACATCCCATTACTCAAGGTAAAATTTGCGGACGTGGACGGATGTTGGAAACAAGGGCAAACTCCTCGCAGCGCTTATTGCACCCCTTAAAAAAGGTAAATGGTACATTTGAGCAAATCTCCTGGGATCAGGCGCTGGATGAGATAGCTGCTAAATTATATGGAATTAAAGAAAAATATGGGACAACTGCTGTCCTCCACAGTCATGATTATGCCAATAACGGGATCTTAAAAAACTTAGACCAGCGCTTTTTTAATTGTTACGGCGGCGTAACGGAGCTTTATGGATCACTTTGCTGGGGCGCCGGAATTGAGGCGCAAAAATGGGATTTTGGGAATGCCTGGAGCCATGGTCCTGCTGACATTGGCAACAGTAAAAACATTATTATTTGGGGACGAAATGTTGCCCGGACAAACATGCATTTTTACGAAAAACTGCTGGAAGCTAAGAAACAAGGAGCAAAAATATTTGTTATTGATCCGCTTTTTAATGCGACGGCAAAAATAGCCGATGAATATATAACTATTAAGCCTGGGATGGACGGTTTATTAGCTGCAGGAATTATTAAGGAAATACTTCGGTTAGGTTTGGAGGATCAGGAATTTATTGAACGATCCACACATGGTTTTGCTGATTTATCAAGGCTTCTCAATGGTATTTCATTAGAAGAAATTAGCGAAAGGACAGAAGTCTCCTGTGAGGTAATGACTACATTAGCTAATGTTTATGCTGATAAACCAACTTCAACCTATATGGGTTTAGGTTTACAGCGATATAAAAACGGCGGAAATACGATTCGGTTTATTGATGCCCTTGCCGCCGTAAGCGGGAATATAGGCATTGCCGGTGGCGGTGCCAATTACGCCAATCTACAGGTGGGACAGAGCTTTGCTTTTGAAGAGTTAACACTTGCTCACTGTAGGACAAACTACAGGCAATTTTCCATTATGAAGCAGGCGGAAGAAGTGCTAACGGCAACGGATCCGGAAATTAAGATGATTGTTGTGACATGCGGCAACCCGCTGACACAGGTGCCTGACACCAATATGGTTGAAAAGACCTTCTCCTCTGTTGAGACACTTGTTGTGATTGAACAATTTATGACCGACACAGCTATGCTTGCAGATTATGTTTTACCGACCACAACTGCTTTTGAGGAAGAAGATCTTTATTATTCTTCGATGTACCATCATTATGTGAATTATGGCCCGAAACTCGTTACAGCTCCTGGTGAGGCACAGCCGGATTTATGGATTTGGACACAATTAGCCGGCAGGCTTGGCTTTGGTGAGGATTTTGATTTCTCAAGGGAAGAGTGGCTGAAGATGGCCCTTAAGCCGTTGAATGACAAAGGCATTACCCTAGAAAAATTAAGAGCGCACCATACAATGGAACTTCCTGTTGTAAAAATCCCATGGCATGACCATACGTTTCAAACACCGACAGGCAAGTATGAATTTACAGCTCAACAAAAAGGTGATAACGGTCTGTTAACTTTAGCGGTTCCAGATGAATCGAAATGGGCAAACCCTAAGCTTGCAGAAAAATATCCGTATCATCTCCTTACGATTCATCCATTACGCTCAAACCACTCGCAGAACTATCACTTATTCGCTTCAAAGCCGAAAGTGAAGGTGGAGATTGCTGCAAATATTGCTGAAAGTTTGGGGCTGGAAAAAGGTGATTTCGTCAAGGTGTGGAATGACCGCGGCGAAATAAAAGGGTTTATTTCCATTTTAGCAAAGGTCCACCCGGACACGATTAATATTGATGAGGGTATTTGGAAAGAGTTTGGCGGGTCTGTCAATCATTTAACTTCAAATAGGGAATCCGATAATGGCCTTGGAAGTACGTTATACGATTGCCTTGTTAATCTTGAAAAAATAAAGTGATACTAATTGCCGCTCCATAAGCGGCAGTTGTTTTTTTAGCCATTGTTGCCTATAATTGTGAGAGGCTTTTTAAAATTATTAAACACATTTTTTTAAATAGATTTATTTTTATTGAGGAGTGAACGTGAATGGCTTTAACAGCTGGTATCGTAGGGTTACCGAATGTTGGTAAGTCTACTCTTTTTAATGCAATAACTCAGGCAGGAGCAGAATCAGCAAACTACCCCTTCTGTACGATTGACCCGAATGTCGGAATTGTTGAGGTTCCTGACCACCGTCTACAAAAATTAACTGAATTAGTTCAACCGAAGAAAACAGTACCAACGGCCTTTGAATTCACCGATATTGCCGGTATAGTGAAAGGAGCAAGTAAAGGTGAAGGACTCGGTAACAAGTTCCTTTCTCATATTCGCCAGGTTGATGCCATTTGCCAAGTAGTTCGCTGCTTTGCAGATGAAAACATTACCCATGTATCCGGAAAAGTTGACCCAATTGATGATATTGAAACCATCAACCTAGAGTTGATCCTTGCAGATATGGAATCGGTGGAAAAGCGAATTGGCCGTGTCGAGAAATTGGCTAAGCAAAAAGATAAGGATGCTGCTGCTGAATTTGAAGTCCTCGTGATGCTGCGTGATGCATTTGAAGCAGAAAAACCTGCTCGTACGGTTGATTTTACTGAAGAGCAAATGAAATTGGTAAAGGGACTGCATCTTTTAACCATCAAACCTGTCCTATATGTTGCAAACGTAAGTGAAGATGATGTTGCCGATCCATCTAACAATGAATATGTACAAAAGGTACGTGAATTTGCTAGTGCTGATAATGCCGAAGTGATCGTCATCTGTGCCAAAATTGAAGAAGAAATTGCTGAGCTTGAGGGCGAAGAAAAGCAGATGTTCCTTGAGGAGCTTGGCATTGAAGAATCTGGCCTTGACCAATTAATCCGTGCTGCTTACAGCCTGCTTGGTTTAGCTACCTACTTTACGGCAGGTGTACAGGAGGTTCGCGCCTGGACATTTAGAAAAGGCATGAAGGCACCGCAATGTGCGGGAATTATCCACACTGATTTCGAACGAGGCTTTATTCGGGCGGAAACAGTCTCTTATGATGATTTACTTGCTGCCGGCAGCCACAATGCTGCGAAAGAGGCAGGGAAAGTTCGCTTAGAAGGGAAAGAATATGAAGTAAAAGACGGCGATGTCATCCATTTCCGTTTTAACGTGTAAACTGAAAATCTAGGGCTCTGCAATTTTTGCAGAGCCTTTCCCGTTTTTGTTTTAGGGATAAGTAAGGCATTATTGTGAAGGACATTGCATTTACTTTTTACATATGATATAATTTCAACTTGTGAGTAATGAATAATTGCTCCTTGCCCATTCGGGCCGTTTAGACCAAAAGGAGGTGACCGTGATGAATAAGTACGAAATCATGTACATCATCCGCCCAAATATTGAAGATGAAGCGAAAAAGGCTCTTGTTGAGCGTTTCAACACAATTCTTCTTGATAATGGTGCGGAAACTGCTGAAACAAAAGATTGGGGTAAGCGCCGTCTAGCATACGAAATCAACGATTTCCGTGATGGATACTACCAAATCGCTAAAACAACATCTTCAGCTGCTTCAGTACAAGAATTCTCTCGTCTTGCAAAGATCAGCGAAGATATCATTCGCCATATCGTTATTAAAGTAGAAGAATAAGATTAATATAAATATTTTTGGTAAAAAATGTTTCATGTGAAACATGTACCAGAAAAAAGGAGTTGATTCTGATGATGAATCGTGTCGTGCTTGTTGGCCGTTTAACAAAAGATCCTGATTTGCGTTATACACCAAATGGGGTTCCTGTTGCTACGTTTACGTTAGCTGTTAACCGTCCATTTTCTAATCAGACAGGTGAACGAGAAGCAGACTTTATTAACTGTGTTGTTTGGCGTAAACCTGCTGAAAATGTGGCGAACTTTTTAAAGAAAGGCAGCCTAGCAGGTGTTGATGGCCGGATCCAAACCCGCAACTATGAAGGACAAGATGGTAAACGTGTGTACGTTACAGAGGTTCAAGCAGAAAGTGTTCAATTTCTAGAACCTAAGTCGTCTTCTGGCGGTGGCGGAAGAAGCAACGATTATTACGGTGCTCCTCCAATGGAACCACAAGGTAATCCATATGGCAGCAGCAATCAGAATCAACGACAAAATCAAAATCAAAATCAAAATCAAAATAAAGGTTTTACGCGAATGGATGAAGATCCATTTGCCGGAAATGGTCAAATTGACATCTCTGATGATGATCTGCCATTCTAAAAAAACCTTACGAACGTTTTAACATAAAAAATAAAGGAGGGAATTTTCATGGCAGGAGGACGTAAAGGCGGTCGCGCAAAACGTCGTAAAGTGTGCTATTTTACAGCAAATGGCATCACTCGCATCGATTACAAAGACGTAGATTTACTTAAAAAATTCATCTCTGAACGTGGAAAGATTTTACCACGTCGTGTAACTGGTACAAGCGCTAAATACCAACGCAAACTAACAGTTGCTATCAAACGCGCACGTCAAATGGCATTACTACCATTCGTGGCTGGTGAATAATAAGCATTAAGGCAGTAAGGGGCGCCCTTGCTGCCTTTTTTACTTTTTACTCTGTTGAATCAATGCTCCTATTTAGTCTAAAATAAGAGAATAGCTTGGAAAATATATAGAGGTGAAGTAGTGAAAAATGTAAGCAAACTCACAGAAGGTGCCGTCCTATTAGCTGCATTTACGGTATTATTATTAATAACGATTTACGTACCGCTTATTGGTTCCTTTTTAAACGTTGTCCTGCCGGCGCCGTTTATTATATTCGCGGCTAAAAACAGCATTAAAAATATTGCTGCCTTCTTTTTAGCTGCAATCGTCATTTCATTTATTGCAGGTTCAATACCAGGTCTTGGCCTCATGCTTTTTTACGGAGCTGCCGGTGTGGTTATTGGATACATGCTGCAAAAGAACAAAAGCCGGACTGCTATTTTAATTTCCAGTTCATTAATCTTAATGGCGGGTTTGGTCATTTATTATGTAGTTATTACTGCTTTTATGAAAATTGATATCATTCATGAACTTCATACTGTCTTAAATCAATCAATGTCCGAAGAGATGCTGAAAGCTATGGGACGAGAAGATCAAATTAAAGTTCTAAAAGAGCAAAATGTCAATCTCATAAAAATGATCGAAATTTATGCACCTAGCTTTTTGATCATGGGATCCATTTTAATTTCCTTTATTATTCAGTGGGTGTGTTTTCCGGTTGTAAAAAGATTTGGTGTAAACGTAAAGACATGGGGCAAATTCCGTAATCTTTCCTTGCCAAAAAGCCTTTTGTGGTACTATTTAATTGCCTTAGGGTCGATGCTGCTGTTTCGACCTCATGAAGAAACCTATATATTTTCTGTTTTAATCAATGCACGATACATATTGGAGTTTTTTCTTATTTTTCAGGGACTGGCCTTTTTATTTTTTATATTCCATCAAAAGTCAGTTGCTAGGGGACTTGGTGTGTTTGTTGCAATTCTTTCTTTCACGATTCCAATTGTCCGTTATATAATATTGTTATTAGGTATTACTGATTTAGGCTTTGATTATAGAAAGCAGTTTGAAAAAAAAGAGTAAGACTAGCGTCTAGGAGCTGAGAACTTTGCCTGCATTTTTAGAAAAGCGGTCAATTCGTTACCCTTTTTATGGGCTAATTGGCGTTACAATGATTCTGCTCATTGTCCTGTTGTTATATAATTGGATTTTAAGCGTTGCTGGGCTGCTATTGATGTTTATCCCCCTTTATTATATGTTTGTCATTGATCATCGTGAGCGTACGGAAATGGAAGAGTATATTTCAACGCTTTCTTACCGAGTAAAAAAAGTTGGCGAAGAAGCGCTGATGGAAATGCCGATTGGGATTATGCTCATCAATGAGGAATACTATATTGAATGGTCAAACCCTTTTCTGTCATCTTATTTTGATGAGGAGACATTGATTGGCAGGTCACTCTATGATATAGCAGATACATTGATTCCGTTGATTAAACAGGAAGTAGAGACAGAAATTATCACTCTCCATGACCGAAAATTCCGCGTAATTCATAAATCTGAAGAGCGCCTATTGTACTTTTTCGATGTTACCGAACAAAAGGAAATTGAGAAAAGGTACCAGGATGACAGGACGGTCATTGCTACCATCTTTTTGGACAATTATGATGACCTTACTCAGGGTATGGATGATCAGATGCGCGGCAGTATCAATAATTTAGTCACTTCTATTTTGAATAAGTGGGCAAACGATAATGGCATTTTCTTAAAAAGAGTTTCCTCAGAACGATTCATTGCTGTTTTTAGCGAAAGAATTCTCCATGTCCTTGAAAAAGAAAAGTTTAGCATCCTAGATGAGATACGGGAATTAACTTCGAAGCAGAATGTTTCTTTTACCTTGAGTATCGGGGTAGGCACCGGTGTGTCCTCGTTACCGGAATTAGGAGTCTTAGCCCAATCAAGTCTCGATTTAGCCTTAGGCAGGGGCGGCGACCAAGTAGCCATTAAACTGCCAAACGGTAAAGTGAAATTTTTTGGCGGCAAAACAAATCCAGTTGAGAAACGGACACGGGTTCGGGCACGTGTCATCTCTCATGCCTTGAGAGATTTAATTACCGCCAGTGATAAAGTCATTATTATGGGACATAAAAACCCTGATATGGATTCGATTGGTTCAAGTATTGGTATTTATAAGGTTGCACAAATGAACCAAAAAGAAGCCTATATTGTGGTGAATATGCAGGATATGGACAGCGCTGTGAAACGGCTTATGGATGAACTCCGTCAGCAAGAACAGTTATTTTCCCGCTTTATCAGCCCTGAACTGGCTTTAGAAATATCAACGGATAAAACACTGCTTGTCGTGGTCGATACCCATAAACCTTCGCTTGTGATGGAAGAACGTTTATTGAACAAGATTGATCATGTCGTTGTAATTGACCACCATCGACGCGGAGAAGAGTTTATTTCCAACTCATTGCTGGTATATATGGAACCTTATGCCTCTTCTACTGCGGAACTTGTAACGGAATTTTTGGAATATCAACCGAAACGCGGTAAAATTGAGATGATTGAGGCAACGGCCCTGTTAGCCGGAATCATTGTCGATACGAAAAGTTTTACCTTACGAACGGGTGCTAGGACATTTGATGCAGCCTCTTACCTTCGGGCACACGGTGCTGATACGGTTCTCGTCCAGAAGTTTTTAAAAGAAGACGTTGATACATATATAAAAAGATCGAAATTAATTGAATCAGTATCTTTCTACCGTGATGGAATTGCAATTGCGAAAGGTACGGAACTTGAACTTCATGATCAAGTGATTATCGCACAAGCTGCTGATACACTATTAACAATGGACGGGGTGCTGGCTTCCTTTGTGATTGCAAAACGGGCTGAAGGTGTCATTGGGATTAGTGCAAGGTCGCTGGGGAACATCAATGTGCAGGTGATTATGGAGAGCTTAAAAGGCGGCGGCCATTTAACAAATGCAGCGACACAGCTGACCGGTCTGTCCATTGAAGAAACAGAGGCACAATTAAAGCTGGCCATTGATGAATTTTTTGAAGGAGTGAAAAAGGAATGAAGGTCATTTTCTTAAAGGATGTTAAGGGTAAAGGAAAAAAAGGCGAAGTGAAAAATGTAGCAGACGGCTATGCACAAAACTTTTTATTTAAGCAGGGATTAGCGGTTGAAGCAAATAATGCCAGCATTAGTTCTTTAGATGCCCAAAAGAAGAAACAGGAAAAAATGGCTGCTGAAGAACTTGTTGAAGCAAAAAAGCTGAAGGAAACATTGGACAAAATTACAGTTGAATTAACAGCTAAAGCCGGTGAAGGCGGACGTCTTTTTGGTTCGATTACAACAAAACAAGTTGCCGAAGAGCTGCAAAAGAAACATGGTATTAAAATCGATAAGCGAAAAATGGAATTAGCCGATGCCATTCGGACGCTTGGCCATACAAAGGTGCCAGTAAAACTTCACCATGAAGTCACTGCGACGTTAACTGTTTCGGTAACAGAAGTAAAATAAGGTTCTTCTAGCAAACAGTGACAGTTTTCACTGATTGCTAGAAGAGCCAATCAGGCATTTAGGGGCAGTGTCACAAATCTATAACTTAGCAAGCTAAAATTAATTTTTACTGCCCCTTAATGCGGGATAAGGCGAACCTGGAAACAGTGAGGGTTACCACTGAATACAAAATGAGCCAATCGGGCATTTAGGGGCAGTGTCATAAATCTATAACTAAGCAAGCTAAAATTAATTTTTACTGCCCCTTAATGCGGGATTAAAAAATTTCCCAGTTCAAAGTTAGAATAAACATGATACAATAGAAAAAGTAAGTAATCGGATGTGATCGGTATTAACTGGTCACTTTTTTCATTCGCCGATAGGAAAGTAAACTTTCCTATTAGGCATAAGTGCACTAAGGAAGGCTTCGAAGCAAAGGTATCGCAGTCGAAAAGCTGTGCTTTTCTAACGAACTACGCCTCTGTCTTCGCCTAGCAGCTTGCCAGTCGGCGAGTTTTCTTTATGACTTTGAAATTAAATCCTTCTAAGGTAGGAGGTTTTTGATAGATGAATGATTTATATGCGGATCGTATGCCACCGCAAAATATTGAGGCGGAGCAAGCTGTACTAGGGGCGATTTTTCTAGAGCCCTCTGCACTCACATTGGCCTCAGAAATCTTAATTCCTGAAGATTTTTATCGTGCCTCACACCAAAAAATCTTTCATGTGATGCTCCAACTAAATGATCAAGGTAAAGCGGTTGACCTTGTAACGGTAACAGAAGAACTCGCGGCATCAAAACTAATAGAGGATATTGGCGGTGTCAGTTATTTAAGTGATCTAGCGGGCTCAGTTCCGACAGCTGCCAATATTGAGTATTATGCTAGAATCGTAGAAGAAAAGTCTTTACTTAGAAGATTAATTCGCACAGCAACTAATATTGCTACTGACGGCTATTCGCGTGAAGACGAGGTTGAAGCACTGTTAAGCGAAGCAGAAAAAAGCATCTTAGAGGTTGCACAAAGAAAGAATGCCGGTGCCTTCCACGATATTAAAGATGTCCTCGTTCGTACGTATGATAATATTGAGGAAATGCATAAACGCGTTGGTGAGATTACAGGGCTTGAGACCGGATTTGTGGAACTTGACCGGATGACAGCAGGCTTCCAGCGCAATGACTTAATTATTGTTGGTGCCCGTCCTTCCGTTGGTAAAACAGCCTTTGCTTTAAATATTGCCCAAAATGTTGCCAAAAAAACAGGTGAAAATATTGCTATTTTTAGTCTTGAGATGGGTGCTGAGCAGCTTGTCATGCGTCTCTTGTGTGCGGAAGGAAATATCGATGCGCAAAGGCTTCGTACCGGGTCGTTAACAGAGGAAGACTGGGGTAAGTTGACGATGGCAATGGGAAGCTTATCAAGTACTGGGATCTATATTGACGATACCCCTGGTGTCCGTATCAGTGATATTCGTTCTAAATGCCGCCGTTTAAAGCAAGAGCACGGCTTAGGGATGATTTTAATTGACTATTTGCAGCTTATTTTAGGAAGCGGCCGTTCTGGCGAAAACCGCCAGCAGGAAGTATCTGAAATTTCCCGTTCCCTTAAGCAATTAGCTCGTGAGCTAAAAGTGCCTGTTATTGCCCTTTCACAGCTTTCCCGTGGAGTCGAGCAGCGGCAGGATAAACGGCCGATGATGTCTGATATTCGTGAATCCGGAAGTATTGAGCAGGACGCTGATATCGTTGCCTTCCTTTATCGTGATGACTATTATGATAAGGAATCGGAGAGCAAGAATATCATTGAAATCATAATTGCCAAACAGCGTAATGGTCCAACAGGAACTGTTTCGTTGGCATTTGTGAAGGAATATAATAAATTTGTAAATTTAGAAACACGCTATGACTCCCCTCAAGGAGCGTAGAGCGGGTATCTTGGAGTTAGCCAGATTATCAGGCTAGCTCTTTTTTTTGAAAAAGGATAGCATTTAGGATTAACGGGAAAAAAACCGCTTAAATTAATGTTTCGTACTTGAAAGTTTCGTTTCTACTAGATAATCCTTCTTTATAATTTTCATAGTTTGCTATATTTACGAACGTATTTCATATTTTTGTATAAAATGTTCGTGTTTTGTTTGATTTTTTGATGAAAAATTGATAAACTATGGTGGTGATAAATTAATTATTAAAGGAAGCAAAAATTTTGGAGGTGTCTTTCATGTCATCAGTAGTGGTTGTTGGTACACAATGGGGAGACGAAGGAAAAGGAAAAATCACTGATTTCCTTTCAGAAAATGCTGAGGTTATTGCACGTTATCAGGGTGGAAACAATGCAGGCCACACCATCAAATTTAACGGAGAAACCTATAAATTACATTTAATTCCTTCAGGGATTTTTAATAAAGAAAAAATAAGTGTAATCGGCAATGGAATGGTCGTTGATCCAAAAGCGCTTGTAACAGAGCTGGCTTATTTACATGAAAAGGGGATAACAACTGATAATCTTCGTATTAGTAATCGTGCCCATGTGATCCTGCCGTACCATTTAAAATTGGATGAAGTGGAAGAACTACGAAAAGGCGCTAATAAAATCGGCACAACGAAAAAGGGGATCGGCCCTGCCTACATGGATAAGGCTGCTCGTATCGGCATTCGGATTGCTGATTTACTTGACCGTGAAATATTTGAAGAAAAACTAGTACAGAATCTTGACGAAAAAAATCGCTTATTTGAACGCATTTACGAAACTGAGGGCTTTAAGAAAGAAGATATTCTAGATGAATATTATGAATATGGCCAACAAATTAAAAAATATGTATGTGATACATCTGTTGTATTAAATGATGCTTTGGATGAAGGCAAACGCGTTTTATTTGAAGGAGCCCAAGGAGTCATGCTTGATATTGACCAGGGTACCTATCCATTTGTAACCTCGTCAAATCCAGTCGCTGGAGGGGTAACAATTGGCTCAGGAGTTGGCCCATCAAAAATTACTCATGTCGTTGGTGTTTGCAAGGCTTATACTTCTCGTGTAGGTGATGGACCATTCCCAACTGAATTAAATAATGAAATCGGCAATCGTATTCGCGAAGTAGGTCGCGAATACGGGACAACAACTGGACGTCCGCGCCGTGTTGGCTGGTTTGATAGTGTTGTCGTGCGTCATGCTCGTCGTGTCAGCGGATTAACAGATCTTTCCCTCAATTCTATTGATGTATTAACAGGGATTGAAACATTAAAGATTTGTACGGCTTATCGCTACAAGGATGAAGTAATTACCGAATATCCTGCAAACTTAAAGGTATTATCACAGTGTGAACCTATTTATGAGGAACTTCCTGGCTGGACAGAGGACATTACAGGGGTTAAAACATTAGATGAACTGCCAGTAAATGCCCGGCACTATGTTGAACGAGTTACACAACTGACAGGTATTCCGTTATCTACCTTCTCAGTCGGCCCAGATCGGAATCAAACAAATGTAGTCCGCAGCCCTTGGAGACAAATATAATTATTATTTAAAGAAGCTCTTCATTTTGGAGAGCTTCAACCTTTTTAAAAAATTTTTAAAAAAAGTATTGCGTTAATAATATTAACCATGATATTATAAAAAGCGTCGTCACAATAAGACAAATTACTGCGAGCCATTAGCTCAGTTGGTAGAGCACGATCGAATAAGCTTCTATGAAACAGCATCAGGGCACACGCCGAGCCGCTACTTGAATAAGCTTACTGAGGTGTGGGCATCCGGCGAAATAAAAGATTAGTAAATTATCCTTGTACGAGCCATTAGCTCAGTTGGTAGAGCATCTGACTTTTAATCAGAGGGTCGAAGGTTCGAGTCCTTCATGGCTCACCATTTACAATTTAATATGGCCCCTTGGTCAAGCGGTTAAGACACCGCCCTTTCACGGCGGTAACACGGGTTCGAATCCCGTAGGGGTCATTTGGTCTGGTAGTTCAGTTGGTTAGAATGCCTGCCTGTCACGCAGGAGGTCGCGGGTTCGAGTCCCGTCCAGACCGCCACTTTTGTGGCTCAGTAGCTCAGTCGGTAGAGCAAAGGACTGAAAATCCTTGTGTCGGCGGTTCGATTCCGTCCTGAGCCATACGAAAAAGAAGTTTGCACATGCAAGCTTCTTTTTTTGTCTATTTTTGTAACTTCAGTAATGCGTTTGTAACAAATATTCCTCTTTTTTACAAAAATCACCCCGTAGTTTGTCCTGTCTTGTAAAAATAGAATCTGCTACTCTAGAACTATAGAATTCCTTGATTTAATAGGAATTTCTCACTATCTTTATTTAAAAATCCATTAGAAGGACATGAAATATCGACTAGCATATTTCAAAAATATGTAGGAAAATGTCAGTAATTATACATTTTTGTTACATTATAAAGACTATTAATCTTTTTAAATTAAACTATGTTAAAGTAAAAGAGGTCTAAAATTCTGGAAAACGCTTTACTAGATGAAAATTCAAGTTTATAAGGGTTTTACCGTGGTTTAGGAGGAATAAATGTTATTTTCGAATAAAAAATCAAAAAAGTTTTTATTATTAAAAACGACTGTAATTACCGCGATGGCTGCGTCTGTTATCGCTTTTAGCAATGGTCCGGTTGCTTTTGCCACATCATCAAAATTGACCACCATTTATCATGTTTATCTTAATGGTACATATATAGGCAATGTTACAGATAAAGAAATAGTAAATAAAATAATTGCTGATAAAGTCGATACCGCAAAGAAATCACTTAAAAATGTCGATTTTAACATTGGTTCCCAGGTCCAATACATACCTGAACAGGTTTTCCGAGCTAAAACAACTAATCAAGAAACAGTCCAAACCATTAAAGACACATTCCAGATTCAAGCCGAAGCATCGGCTATTGTGATTGACGGCACTCCTGTTGTATACCTTGATAATAAAGATACAGCAGAAGAAGTAATTAAAAAGCTGAAACTACAATATGTGTCTGAGGATCAATTAACAGAACTTGATGCAAGAAAAGCCCAAGACAATGCGTCCTTACCGGCATTACAAGAAAATGAATCTCGTATATTAGACGTTCGCTTATCCAAAAATGTTTCAATTGAAGCAGAAAATATTGCTCCAGAAAAAATTATGTCTGCTGATGATGCAGTTACATTTTTACAAAAAGGCACTTTAGAAGAAAAGAAATATGCTGTTCAAGAAGGCGATGTACTCGGAACTATTGCTGAGGCTCACGGTTTGGCAAAAGCGGATCTTTTAGCACTAAATCCTGGTTTAACAGAGGATTCACTTTTACAAATTGGCCAAGAAATAAATGTAACGGTGCTTAAACCATTTGTTGACGTAATTGTTGATAAAGAAGTAAATCAAAAGGAAGAAATCCCTTTTGAAAATGAAGTAGTTGAGGACTCATCAATGCCAAAGGGTGAGACAAAAGAAAAGCAACAGGGGCAAAACGGATCTCGTTCCGTAACCTATGCCATTTCAGAACAAAATGGTGTAACCGTTAAAAAAGAACAGTCAAGCGAACAAATCCTTCAGCAGCCAGTCAACCATATTGTTGTGAAAGGAACGAAAGAGATTCCTTCACGTGGCGAAGGCAGCTTTACCTGGCCGACATCAGGCGGCTATATATCCAGTCAAATGGGCTACCGCTGGGGCAAACTGCACAAAGGGATTGATATTGCTAGACCAAGTGACAAGACCATAAAAGCGGCTGATAATGGCGTGGTTGTTTCTGCTGGCTGGGATGGCGGTTATGGTAATAAAGTTGTCATTGACCATCAAAATGGTTTACGCACACTATATGGCCATATGTCATCTATTAATGTCACAGTAGGCCAAACGGTATCTAAAGGCACAGCGATCGGCGTGATGGGTTCTACCGGTGACTCAACAGGAGTTCACCTCCATTTTGAAGTGTATAAAAATGGAAGCTTAGTCAACCCGCTTTCCTATCTAAAATAATGGAACAAGGGTCTCTAGTTAATTACTAGAGGCTTTTTTTATGTTTGATATTTTTAACAATCTTAGAAATAGATGTTATCCAAATATTTCTAAGTGCTAGTTATAGGTGAATTTAAGCAAATAAAATGGTAAAGTAAACTAGTATAGGTATGACTTCTAGAATTTTTTTATTGTATAGATCGTAATTGAATGAAAAGGAGAAATGGTATGGAAAAGAAAATTCTTGTTATCGATGATGAAAAACCGATTGCTGATATTTTGCAGTTTAACTTAAAAAAAGAAGGATATATTGTCTATTGCGCCTACGATGGTAACGAAGCGCTTCGGTTGGTAGATGAAATACAGCCTGACTTAATCCTCTTAGATATCATGCTTCCACTCAGAGATGGGATGGAAGTTTGCCGCGAAGTCCGGAAGAAATATGAAATGCCGATTATAATGCTTACAGCAAAGGATTCTGAAATTGATAAGGTGTTAGGGCTTGAACTTGGTGCAGATGATTATGTAACAAAGCCATTTAGCACAAGGGAATTAATTGCCCGTGTAAAGGCAAACTTACGCCGTCACAATCAAATCTTAGCTCAGCCAGATGCTGAAAGTGACACGAACGAAATTGAAATTGGTTCGCTCGTGATTCATCCGGATGCTTATGTGGTTTCCAAACGAGGCGAAACCATTGAATTGACACACCGGGAATTTGAACTGCTTTACTATTTGGCACAGCATATCGGACAGGTTATGACAAGAGAACACTTGTTACAAACCGTGTGGGGCTATGATTATTACGGTGATGTTCGGACTGTTGATGTTACTGTAAGACGTCTGCGTGAAAAAATTGAGGATAGTCCGAGCCATCCAACATGGATCGTCACGCGTCGTGGCGTTGGCTATTATTTACGCAATCCTGAACAGGAGTAGTTTACTTGATGAAAAAAGTTGGTTTCTTTCGCTCTATACACGTAAAATTTGTTATCATTTATGTCCTCCTTCTTTTAGTGGCAATGCAAATAATTGGGGTTTATTTTGTCAGGCAGCTTGAAGAAACATTACGAACCAACTTCCAGACATCGTTAAAAGAACGGGTGAATTTGCTTGCCTATAATATTGTTGAGGAAATGGAAAAGGAACGAACGCCTGAAGACCCAACACTCGAGGAAGATATTAGGGAAATTCTCCATGATTTCGATGCAGGGGATATCTCAGAAGTCCAGGTAATTGAAAACAGATCTCTAAAAATACTAGGTACCTCTGATCAAAACAATCAAGGAATAGTCGGTCAAAGGACAACAAGGCTTCAAGTGAAACAATCGATGGTGTTAGAAGAAGATCAAAGTGCCATCAAAATTGACAAGCAAACCGGCCACCGGATCTGGGTCCTCTCTACCCCAATTAAGTCTGGGAAAAAGGTAATTGGCTCCATATATTTAGTCGCAAAAATTGAAAATGTGTTTGAACAAATGAAAACCATTAATAAGATTTTTGCAACAGGCACAGGCATCGCTTTAGCGATTACGGCCGTATTAGGTATTTTATTAGCTCAAACCATTACAAGACCAATCGCCGATATGAAGAAACATGCACTAGCGATGTCAAAGGGGAATTTTTCGCGTAAGGTTAAAGTTTACGGACATGATGAAATTGGCACGCTAGCAATGACCTTTAACCATTTAACAAAAAAACTTCAGGAAGCACAGGCGATGACAGAAGGGGAACGAAGAAAGCTGTCATCGGTTTTGTCGTATATGACTGATGGTGTGATTGCAACAGACAGAAAAGGCCGGGTTATTTTAATCAACGAGCCTGCTGCCGAAATGCTGAATGTTTCACGTGAAACAGTTCTTTCCCAGCCAATCGTCTCTTTATTGGATTTAGACGATACTAATACATTTGAAGATCTTTTGGAGGAAAAGGATTCATTAATTTTAGATTATAGTACAAAATCTGAACGCTATATTCTACGTGCAAATTTCTCTGTTATTCAAAAAGAAACAGGATTTGTCAATGGCTTGATTGCCGTCTTGCATGATATTACGGAGCAGGAAAAAATTGATGCTGAAAGACGAGAATTTGTCGCCAATGTCTCTCATGAGCTAAGAACGCCGCTGACAACGATGCGCAGTTACTTAGAAGCCCTTGCTGATGGTGCGTGGCAGGATACAGAAATTGCACCAAACTTTTTAGAGGTAACGCGGACAGAAACAGAACGAATGATCCGGCTTGTCAATGACCTGCTGCAGCTATCGAAAATGGATAGCACGGATTACAAGCTGAACATCGAGTGGGTGAACTTTGTTGATTTCTACGACCGCATCATCGATCGGTTTGAAATGTCTAAAGAACAAAATGTTACATTTAAAAGAAAGCTGCCTAAACAAGCCATCTTTGTTGAAATTGATGAAGATAAAATGACGCAGGTATTGTACAACATTATTTCCAACGCCTTAAAGTATTCTCCAGAAGGAGGCCAAGTCACTTTTTCGATAAAAGAAAAGGAAGACAAGATGATCGTCAGCGTGTCGGACCAAGGCGTGGGGATTCCAAAAGAGAATATTGGAAAGATTTTTAACCGTTTTTATCGTGTCGATAAAGCGAGGACACGAAAATTGGGCGGTACAGGACTAGGGCTGGCAATTGCAAAGGAAATGGTCAATGCACATGGCGGAGCTATCTGGGCAACAAGTGAGGAAGGAAAAGGAACAAAGATTTCTTTTTCACTGCCATACGAGCGTTCTGAAGAGGATGAATGGTCATGAGATACGAAAATATTAAATCAGGTATTTTAACCGTATTAGTTTTGGTTAGTATTCTGTTAACATGGAATCTTTGGACCTATCAGCCCCACTACGACACAATGGAAAAAAACAAATATTTGGACGAGGTCACAGTAAGTGAAAAACAAGAGGTTCAAAAAATTGTCAGACCTGACCAGGTTCTGTTTCATATAAAGGGACAGCATTATGGAACCAATAACACAGGTGAGCTCGAAAAAATTGTTAAGGACATAAGCCGTTGGTCTATTTTTGATGTAAAAAATTATACTGATAAAGTGGAAAATATTGATGAATTAATCCATAGAAGCGGAAATGCTGAGATTATTTTTCCAGGAGAGGTTCCAGTAGAATTATATCGAAGTGTATTAAATTTTGAGGGAAAAAGGGTACCTTCCTTCAATTTCAATCGAATTATTATTAATGTTGAGGGCTTGGATAAGGAAAATGGAATTGTGTACTTTGTTTCCTCTGAAAACCAGCAAGTCTATATCAGTCATATTTCATCAGCGAATTTGAATGAGTTTAATCAGGAATTTTATAAAAATGCAAACCGGTATCCGCAGTATTTTGCCTATAAAGTATCGGAAAGACGTACGCTCTTCCTGCCTGATGGTGAAACAGAAATGACGACGTACAAATATTTGCCAGTTGCCCTTAACTCAGATGAATTCAAGGATGCACTCTTTAGCGATCCAAGTTTTGTTCAGAAAAGCTTTGTTCCTCATGGAGAAGAGTACACGAACGACTCGAGTAAAATGAATATCAATTACGATACCAATATCCTTCGCTATGTGAACCCGACAGCAGAGGATAATTATCTTGACAGTTCCTATGCTTTAGTCAAAAGAAGCATTGATTTTGTGAATGAGCATGGCGGATGGACGGACCCATTTCGTTTTGTTTCGAAAAGTGAATATAAACGGTCTGTCACCTTTCGTTTATACAGTATGGATGGTTATCCTGTTTTTAACGACAAAGGGCTATCTGAAATTACTGAGGTTTGGGGTCGGGATGAAATCAATATGTATGTCCGCCCGAATATTTCGTTGATGCCATTAACGATGGAGATGCAAAAGGTTACGCGTCCATCAGGACATGAAGTCTTGGAGTTTTTACAAAATAAAAAGAATTTTAAGCCAGAGCTTCTTGAAGAACTGATCTTGGGCTATCGGATGGAAAGGGATTCGGAGGAGAATAAATTAATCCTTTTGGAACCTGCCTGGTTCTATCGTTATGATAAAATCTGGGGACAAATTACGATGGATGAGATAGGAGGTTTGAAGCATGGATTGGAGTAAAATTAAAACCATTTTTATCATTACATTCCTGATCCTTGACGTGTACCTCTTATTTCAATTCATGAAAATTCGTGATTCCAATAAATATGAAGTTGCAACCGAGGCTTCTTTTGAAGAAAAGCTAAAAGCGGATGAAATCACATATGAGGCGCTCCCAAAGGCACCGATTAAGAATCAATATTTAAGTGCAAAACCAAGAACTTTTACAAAAAATGAAACCGCAAAACTTAAGGGCCAGACGGCTGTAGTGAAGGATCCTGGTACAACGCTTCTGATGACACTTGATAAGCCGCTGCAGTTAAATTCCAAATTTGAACCATCAGAGCTCTTTAGTTTTTTTAAGGAAAACATCCTTTACGGTGAACACTATCAATTTTGGGAGAAAAATGATAAAAAAAATACCATTACCTATTTTCAGCAATATGATAATTTTCCCTTATATCAAAATATAAATGGAATGATTACATTTAATCTTAATGCTGATAATCAAATTATTTCCTATCAGCAAACCTATTTAGAGGATATTGAAAAATTGACGGATAAAGAGGAAATTCTCCCTCCATTAAAGGCCATTGAAACCTTGCATCAAAAGGGGGTATTAAAGCCGAAGAGTAAGATTACCAAGGTTGAGCTTGGTTATTCGACCCTCGTTGGCTTAGCTGCTTCCCAAGTGTTAGCACCAACCTGGCGCATTGTCGTCAATGATAAGGAAAGTCTTTTTGTAAATGCCTTTGAAGGGCAGATTATTCAGTTTAATAGCGATGATAATAGTAAAGTGGAGTGAAAAAGTATGTCGTTGCGATATAGCATCCTAGCAAGCGGGAGCACAGGTAACGCCTTGTATGTAGAGTCTGATGAACATTCCTTTCTAGTGGATGCTGGGTTTAGCGGGAAGCAGATGGAGTCGCTTTTCGGACAAATTGATCGTGATATCAGCAAGCTTTCTGGGATCTTTGTCACGCATGAGCATAGCGATCACATTAAAGGGATTGGTGTTCTTGCCCGGAAATATCATTTGCCTGTTTATGCAAATGAAAAAACATGGAGGGCGATGGAAAGCTCGGTAGGTGTGATTCCAACAGAGCAAAAGTTTGTTTTTAATATGGAAACGGTGAAGAGCTTTGGTTCTACTGATATTGAATCGTTCGGTGTCTCGCATGATGCTGCAGAGCCGATGTTTTATGTATTCCATCATTCCGGGAAAAAACTTGTTTTAATTACTGATACAGGTTATGTAAGTGATCGGATGAAGGGAACAATCTCAAATGCCGATGTCTACATTTTTGAATCAAACCACGATGTGCAAATGCTGCGCATGGGCAGATATCCTTGGAACATTAAACGGAGAATTTTAAGTGATGTCGGCCATGTCTCCAATGAAGATGCGGCACTTGCAATGAGTGATGTGGTGGGTGATCGAACGAAGCGGGTCTATCTCGCCCATTTAAGCCTCGATAATAACATGAAGGACTTAGCGAAAATGGCGGTAACACAAACCCTTGAGAGCTGCGGTCATATTGTTGGAGAACAGTTCGAGCTATATGATACAGATCCGAAAATACCAACCATTTTAACAGCAATATAGTGTAAAAAGAATGAAGTTGTCTTTTTTAAGGGCACTTCATTTTTTGCGTAGAAATGGGGCGAAGCACCGCAAAACGAATGAGTCTATCCAATCAAGGTGAAATATATTAAGTTACGCTGCTAGCTAAGAGCAGCCAAGCTCTGCTCACACCGCCTATATTATATAGGGTTGATTCTTTGAATGAAGTAATGTATTTCTAAAATAGATAGAGATGTAAGATATCATTTACGGTTATTGTGAAAAAACTATGAACAAATTGGGAAGTTTTTCTTAATTGTATGCAATTTTTTAGTAATTTAAGGATGGAGGATTATAATTGTTATTATAAGCCAAAATAGAAAATAGCAACCTTTTCGAAGGAGAGGAATAGTGTAAATGGGTTATTATGACGAGTATTCACAAGAGCGTTATCGGGGGCAAAAAGGAAAAAGAGGAGGTTATTTTCTCGCTAGCTTAGCGGGAGCAATTATTGGCGCAATTATAGTGATTCTTGCCCTTCCAACCTTGTCCAATCAAGGTGTCCTGCCTTATACAATTAGTCCCAATCAAAATACGGCGACAGAAACAAACAAAACGAATCAGCAAAAAGTCACTAAACAGATTTCATATGATGTAACTACCGATATTACAAAAGCAGTTGATAAAACAGGTGAGACTGTTGTCGGTATTAACAACATTCAATCAACAAGCTTTTGGTCAGAGGATGCTAATGCAGAAGAGCCTTCAGGGACAGGGTCAGGTGTAATTTATAAAAAAGAAGGAAATAAGGCCTTTGTTGTAACGAACCATCACGTTGTAGAGGGAGCTACTAAACTGGAAGTAACAATGTCAGATGGGACGAAGATACCTGCAAAGCTCTTAGGAAGCGATATTTGGACTGATTTAGCTGTTTTAGAAATCGATGCAAGTAAAGTAAAAAAGGTGGCGGAATTCGGCAATTCCGATAGTTTAAAAATGGGAGAGACAGTCATCGCGATAGGAAATCCACTCGGTGCAACTTTTTCCGGATCGGTAACACAAGGAATTATCTCCGGGCTAAAACGGACCATCCCTGTAGATATTGATCAGAATGGCGTTGTTGACTGGCAATCAGAGGTTTTACAAACCGATGCTGCAATTAATCCAGGTAACAGCGGTGGAGCGTTAATCAATATGGCAGGCCAAGTGATTGGGATTAACTCGATGAAAATTGCCCAGCAGGCTGTTGAAGGAATTGGCTTATCGATTCCTATAAATTCTGCCAAGCCAATTATTGATGATCTCGAGAAATTCGGCACCGTAAAACGTCCATATATGGGTGTTGATTTAAAATCGGTTGAGGAAATACCTGCATATTACCAAGAGGAAGCATTGAAACTCCCTCGTGATGTGAATTACGGTGTAGCACTGCGTCAAGTTGTACCAAATTCTCCAGCAGCGCAAGCCGGATTAAAGGAGCTCGATGTTATCGTCGAAATGGACGGGGAAAAAATAAATGATGTCATTGACCTTCGGAAACATTTGTATCAGAAAAAGAAAATTGGCGACAAAATGTCGATTAAATTTTACCGTGATGGGAAGCAAAAGGAAACAACCTTAACATTGACGGGAGAAAAATTGCAATAATTGTGCTGTGTAAGGCAGGAGAGTGATTCGTTCACTTTCCTGTTTTTTATTATGGTATTATAAATGAGGTCATAAGTTAAGTATGATTGCTGATAGAAAAGAAAAAATAAGAATAACGATGTAGTTCGGGAAGGTGAAAATTAATGATTTATAGCTGTGAGGAACATATAGAAATTGCATTAGATGATATTGTCGATCAATATCAAACATATCCGGTATTATCAAAAATCCCTGTGGATAAATCATCAACAAGCTGTGAATATTGTGAAAAACAGGCTGTATATATGGTGGCGAACAAGTGATTCCATACAAGATGTGGATAAAAAATGTGAATATGTGGATAACTACTGTGGATATCTTGTTTGTAAGCTGTTTGTAATCTAATTAAAAGGGTTGTGGATTGTGAATATCTCGATCATTACAGTTGGTAAGTTAAAAGAGAAATATTTAAAGCAGGGCATTGAAGAGTATTTAAAGAGATTATCCGCCTATGCAAAGGTAGATGTCATTGAAGTTGCAGATGAAAAGGCACCTGAAGAATTAAGCGATCTGGAAATGGTCCAGGTGAAGCAAAAAGAGGGCGAAAGAATTCTCGCAAAGATTGGCCAGGATACATATGTGATTGCGTTAGCCATCCAAGGAAAGCTGGGTTCATCCGAAGAACTTGCCGATAGGTTAGATAAACTAGCGACATACGGAAAAAGTAAAATTGCCTTTGTGATCGGCGGTTCATTAGGCTTGAGTGAGGAAGTAATAAATCGGTCTAACGAACAACTATCTTTTTCCCGAATGACCTTCCCCCATCAGCTAATGAGGTTGATATTGGTGGAACAAATTTACCGAGCATTTCGGATAAATCGAGGGGAACCGTACCATAAGTAAATGAGGTTTTTTTAAGTCTTCTATATCCAAGCCGACAAAGCTCTTATTAACTTAGTGAAAAAAAGCCGCTCTCCTATACGGAAAACGGCTTTTGGAAGCTATAAGTATTGATAAGAGACCCTCGGGGCGGAAATCACAATGATACTTCCATCCTTCTCTTCTACATCAATTCGAAAAGTATTCGGATTACCTGAAATCAAAATGTCAGCATATGTATCTAAGTTTTGTTTATTAATCTTATAATGAATATAGGTATGCTTACCAAGGTTGAATCGAACTAGAATTTTCTTATGTTTATCTTCACAAAAAATCACTTCGTGAAGAGTAACATTTGTCAGTTCCTTCCCAACCAGTGAACCCAATCTCTCTATAACATCTGCGTTATTAATCATGCCTAAATTCCCTTTCCAAGCTAATACGAAAATTATAAATAAATATACACCTATTTTAAATGGAACACAAAAAAATGCAATAGGGGAAACCAAACCATAAATAAAGGCTGTTTTTTAAAAATTAAACCTGCAACTAACTTGTAATTATCGAAAATGAAGCTCAAACCGTTAGACGAATTTTTGAGCTTTACACAAAGGGCCATGGTTAATAGTCGATTGCCAACACAGTTAACAAAGATGGACATCGTAGCAAAAAGGTGGATTATTTGCGATTAATACTATTAAGACCATCTTATCTAATCCAGTTTATAATGGTTTCATCCGATAAAATGTCCGAAGAGATTGGAATTCAAAAAGAAGAAATAATATTAACCCAGACCCAGTGTTAGTAAAAGGGCATCAAGAGCCAATTATTTCAAATGAAATCTGGGAAAAGGCACAGTCCCTTCTAAAAAATCGGAGCTACAGACCAAATAGGATTAATAGCGGTGAGTTTCCTCTTACGGGTCTAATGAAGTGCCCTGCCTGTGGAGCTGGAATGGTTCTAGGAAGAACTACTAACAGAAACAAGGATGGCTTTAAGCGGGTCCTTAAGTATTATTGTGTGGGGCATGGAAAAACAAAGGAACTGTCGCCTGCAACTAAAATGGAGCAAGAACTGAGTATGCAGATGAATTTGTAATTAACAGAATTGCCACTCTTGCAAATAGCAAAAAACTAATAAAAGATGTTGTTGCTAGAATCAATGTAGGCATGAATAAAGATAAAATTGTAAAAGTACCTCTTTTAGAAGGGAAATGGGCAGCATATGAAGATTACTTGAAGAATGGTTCTCTATTATTAGCAAGTATGTACTTTTCCAAAGAGGGTAACTTTACGAAGGACATATAATATCTTAAAAGTCAATTAAATTCCAGGTCTTGTAAATTATAAATAGAATATCTTGACGAAAATGCATATAAGCTTTACTTATATCCGACACCTTCTGATGCAGATGGTAATACAATTTCTGAGGAACCATTCTAAAGAAACTTCATTATTTATGTAACCAGTAGAGATACATTTGAACTTGTTTATTACGATACTAATTTATATAGAAATAGTATAACAATGAAAAGAGAATAGAAAAGAAATAAAAACCTCATTTAGATGTGTTGCGGTGAACCGTATCACAAATAGAGGCAAAAAAAGTTGTAAATAAGGTGGTATTTTGTTGTCAGAAGCGGGTATTGGCTGTGAATAGCTATCTTCATTATCCGTTTTTCGATACAACATGTGGATAAGTGTAAAGGTCTTGGAAATGTTGACCTCTGAAAAATCAAATTCGATTTCAATAGTATCAACCGTACGTGATTGACCATTTGGATGTTTAATTGTAATTTTTTGAAGTAAGAGTTGGAGCAAATGTTTTTGCCTGTCTCTCGATGCTTGTTTATAGACTAAAAGAAATTGTTCTAAGAGAATTTGGATTAGTTCTGGTTGAATAATTTTTGCATCAGAAGAGCTTAAAAGTACGGTTATTTCGTTTTTCTTTTGTTCTAACGTTGTTTTTTCATTAGAAACCTTCTGTAACCTTTCTTGAAAACCATTATAGGAAAGGTTTTTTGTTCGAATGCTTCTAAATAGCGATCCTGTAAACTTCATCTGAAATAGTGGCCTCATGCTGTCCTTCTACAAGGATTGGGTTAGGATTCTTTCCTTTTCTCCGCTTCGTATCCCAATTTTCAATTTTTAACCAACTATTTTTACCGTTATAAATAACATTATCTAAGATTGTTGCTACACCATTGATGGAAAACTGACGATTATGTTTAGTTTGGTATCCTGCTTTTTTAAGGTGGTTAGCAAGTGCTTTTAATCCTTTTCCATTGGAGTATAGATGATAAATTAGTAGCACTACTTCTGCTTCCTTCGGATTGATAACAAGCTCCTTCTCAATCGTGTCGTATCCAAACACACAACCACCGTTTCAGGAGCCTTCTAATGCCCTCTGTTTCATTCCGAGCTTAACGTTTTCTGAAAGTGTATTTCGCTCCATTTCTGCAATCGAAGCCATCAGTTGGACGATCAGTTTGCCGTTTGGGCTCGATGTATCAAAATTCTCAGAGTAGGATATAAATTTCACATCATACTCTTCGAACTTATCTAGTAGCACAAGAGTATCCAACATATTACGTGAAAGGCGTGAAATTTTCCATACAAGTACAGCTTGAAATTTAGCCTTATCAACATCTGATATAAGTCTTTGCATTGGCTGTAATCAATGAACTTTTAGCCTAATAACAACATCTCTGTGAAAAGATTTTAAAAGTCATAAAGAGTACATCTAATTTTGGTAGACTATTTTATATTCAAATTAAAAAAATGATAGCAGCAATAAAATTAACAAGTAAAGGTTGGTTTCGTATGTTTCAAATTTTAGTAGTCGAGGACAATAAAAATTTACTTCTTCTAATGAAATCGCGACTTGAGCGGGCCGGTTACAAAGTGCTGCAAGCAGAAAATGGGCAAGAAGCACTTCGCCTATTAGAGAGCTTTCAGGTCGATTTGATGATCAGTGACATCATGATGCCTAAGATGGATGGCTTCGAACTGATTGAAGCTCTTCGGGAAGCAAATTTCAATATGCCAATTCTAGTAGTGACAGCTAAAGAAGGCTTTGAGGACAAGGAAAGAGGCTTTCATTTGGGCACCGATGACTATATGGTAAAGCCGATTGACATGAATGAAATGATTCTTAGGGTGGCAGCTCTTTTAAGACGTGCCAAGATTACGAATGAACATAAAATTTTGATTGGAGAAATCGTATTGGACTACGATACTTTGACAGTTTCTGGCCCAGACATAGCGGTCGAATTGCCGAAAAAAGAGTTTCTCTTACTTTTTAAATTGCTCAGCTATCCAAAACAAATCTTCACAAGGGAGCAGCTGATGTCTGAAATATGGGGAATGGACTCTGATTCAGACGAACGAACAGTGGATAGCCATATTAAAAAGCTGCGTAAAAAATTTGACAACAGACCCGAGTTTAAAATTGTAACAATTCGGGGACTCGGTTATAAGGCGGTGAAAATGGATGATGAGTAAAATTTCGAAATCGATTCGTGCAAAGGGGACATTGATTGCTATTGGAATTCTGTTTTTCTCTTGCTTTGTTTCTACTGCCATCACAACCATTTTGTACTTAGTTTCCTTCGACAAAAACATGAACATCCGAGAATCGCACGAGATTTTCAGTAGTCTAATGTTTCTGTCTTTTTTCCTTTGTATGGCACTGGGAAGTACACTATTATATACTGCTATGCGAAAAATTACTGGGCCAATTATCCGAATTAGCGAAGCAGCAAAAGCCGTTTCAAAGGGTAATTTCTCAATCAAAGTAATGCAGCAAAGTGACGATGAAATTGGTACATTAGCAAAAAATTTTAACATGATGACACAAGAGCTAAACAATATGGAATATCTCCGAAAAGACTTTATTAGTAATGTGTCGCATGAATTCAAAACCCCGATTGCTTCCATTCAGGGTTTTGCAGAGCTGTTGCAGGATAAAAATTTATCGGATGAGAACTTCCAAACCTATACAAATATCATTATTGAAGAAACAAAGCGCTTAAGTCATTTGAGCTCTAATATGTTGCGACTTACGAAGCTGGACCACCAATTGATACCTGAAAGTGTAAAACCCTTTTCCCTTGATGAACAAATTCGAAAAACAATCGTTCTATTAGAAGAAAAATGGTCGAGGAAAAACTTAGTGCTTAATATTGATTTGGATTCAATTACCTTTACAGGCGATGAAGCACTAATCCAACAAATTTGGCTGAATTTGATTGAGAATGCGATAAAATTTTCAACAGAAATGGGACAAATTTTTATCAAAGCGAAGAAATTTCCGAGCCATATCTATGTGGAAATAAAAGACCAAGGAATCGGTATTAGCAAACAAAATCAGGTCCGTATTTATGAAAAATTCTTTCAAGCTGATAAGTCACATTCGAAAGAGGGAAGTGGTCTAGGGCTTGCCATAGTGAAAAAAATCGTCGAAATTTGTGGGGGAGATATTAAGTTTATCAGCGAACTCGGCAGAGGGACAACCTTTGAAGTGAATCTACCGGTGCATAATGAATAAAGTGGACTAGAAATGTTAAGGACAAGTCATATTGAGGTCATAATCTTACTGTATAAATAATGTGAATAAAAAAGGTAGAAGGGAGCTACTAAAGATGAAAAGAAATATCTTTATTATTGGTGTGATTACTGTTGCAGTTGCCTCAGTTGCATTCGTTAAACCAGTACAATCTTTCGCACTGGATGCTTTGTCTATTTTCCGCGTAAGTAATGTCAAAACTATTGAAATTAGTATGGCTGATATTCAAGAAGGCATGCAAACATTCTCTCAATTGAAAGAGGATTTAAAAGGCCAAATGTTTAGCCACGAGCCGGTAATCAATGTTGTTTCTGAACCGAAACCTGAAATGAAGCAATTGAAAGCTGCTGAAGAATTTGAAGCATTCAAATTACGTTTACCAAAAGCATTTGAATCGCAAAATCCGAAAATTTCAGCGATGGATGCTAGTGAAATGAAATTCATTGTAAACGTAGATGCTGCAAACGAAATGTTAACTGCTCTAAAAAGTCCTAAAAAACTCTCAAACAAATTGAACAATGTTGAACTGAACATGAAATCTTCTGCCGCTGCGTTTGTTCAGTACGATGACATGCTATTTTTCGCGACACAGAAATCATATTTAGATGGACCAAAAGCAGCTAAAAATGAACTGCGTGATGTGATGTTAAATCTACCTTTAATACCTTCACATTTACATAGTGAATTGTCTGACATTGAAGAAAACAGTACTGACATCTATCTTCCTGTCCTTCAAGGGTTTGGGAGAGAAGTGGATTTAGGCGGAAAAAGTGGTTATATCTACACTTTGTCTGATTTAAAATCATTAACTGGTAATATGCCAGAAGGTATGAAAATGAATGATTCATACAAACACCAGGAAGTGAAGAAGGACGCATCATTACCAGCAGATCATCAAGCAAAAGTAGATGAAATGAATAAAAAATTTATTGCAAAATATGGTGAAGCAAAATTTGCAGCACTGAAAGAAGCACATCATAAGGCTTTGAAAGAAATGCCGAATATGGATAATGCATCAATCTTGCTTTGGACAAAAGATGGAAACTTATATGGCTTAATTGGTAATAAATCGGATGCAAAGCTTTCTGAAATTGCAAGGAGTGTACGTTAATGATCATCGAAACAGTTGATCTTACCAAAAAGTATGGAAATAAGATCGCTTGTGATCGAATTAATCTTGCTGTAGAAGAAGGACAAGTCTATGGGTTTCTTGGTAGAAACGGAGCAGGTAAAAGCACTTGTATTAAAATGTTAACAGGGCTTGTGTTCCCGACGTCAGGAAGTGGCACGATACTTGGAAAACCACTTGGAGATGTCTCAGCTAGAGAAAGACTGGGGTATTTGCCCGAACTTTTTCGATATCAAGACTGGATGACTGGACTGGATTTACTAAATTTCCATGCACAACTTATTAAGCTGAAGAATAAAAACGATCAAATTAAGCGAGTACTGAAGTTAGTTGGATTAGAAGGACAAGAAAAGTACAAAGTCGGGTCCTACAGTAAAGGAATGCAGCAGCGCATTGGCCTTGCCTGTGCGTTGCTACCAAATCCTCAATTGCTTTTTCTCGATGAGCCTACTTCCGCACTTGATCCAATTGGTCGGAAAGCTGTAAGGGATATCATTATTGCCTTGAGAAACGAAGGCACTACCGTTTTTCTAAATAGTCATCTACTGAGCGAAGTAGAAGCGGTTTGTGATAGCGTGACTATTATCCATAAAGGTACAGTCGTGAAATCTGCACCTATGAAGGAGTTATTAATGGATAAAATTACATTAACTGTTTGCGCTAAAGGTATTTCTAATGAATTGTTGGCAAAAATTCAAAACCAATATCCTTCATTTCAAAAACTTGAAGATAGTAATTGGACAGTTACAATAAATAGTTCCGAAGATATCCCATTTATTTCAGAGAAACTCATATCAGGTGGAGCATCATTGTACGAACTAACACCACATCGTGAAACGTTGGAAACAGCATTTATGAATATAGTTGGTGAGTCAAAGAAAGAAGCAACTAGCTTTGTTCACCAAAGTGAGGAGGGATTCCCATCTTAGCAATTCTTACCTCAACTTTACAAGAAGCAATTCGTAAAAAAACGTTTATCGTTATGGGAATTGTTACAGGTTTATACTTAATATTTTGGGCAATCATGGTCAATTATTTTCCGAATTCATCTATTACTCATGGGATGACGGTAGACCAGTTTAGATTGTTTGCCCTTCAAATGGTATCAAAAATGGGATTTCAATTTTCAGCAATGCTAATCGCACTTTTAACGATTATGCTTGGTTCTGGAACGATTTCAACAGAGATGGAAACTGGGCTGATTCAGGGTGTTCTTTCACGTCCGATACGTCGATACGAGTATGTTCTTGGTAAGTTCTTTGGACTTGTGCTAATTGCCTGCGCTTATGCAACCATTCTTTTCATACTAATTCTTGTAATCGGAGCTGCATTTGGATTAAGCACATTTACTAGTTTGAATTTTTCACAAATCTTACTTGGGTGGATGCTCTATTTATTGCTTCCGATCGCGATTCTGTGCCTCACGATCTTTGGTTCTGTTACTATGAAAGCAGTACCGAACGGGATTTTAATCATTTTTATCTACATCCTCGGAAATGTAGGTGGCATGGTTGAAATGATTGGGCAGTTCTTGAATAAAAATTCAATTATTGGAACTGGGATTTTCATTAGTCTAATTTCACCTTTCCAAACGATTTACAGTACGATGGAGCGAGTAATGGTTCCTAATTCACAAATTGCTGGGAATGTAATGTCAGGTGCAAGTATGTCAGGTAGTGGTGAACCATCGAGCGTCTGGATGTTTGTCTACATTGGGTTATACATGTTAGGATTCTTATTTCTTGCTATTCGTAAGTTTTCTCGGAAAGATATTAGTTAAGTTATTAGCGGTGAATTAAAAGGCCAGTCTCCTATTGATTTATTTCGTTGGGTCTGGCCTTTTTTTAATGGCTTATTACAATGTTAGTAAATATTTTATCAAAGCATCTGGTTCTTGCTGAGAAAAATCGGTTGAAGCATCTATCCAATATTCATGCCCTTGCCCTGTTACATTTGATTTCCTTAGGTTTTCCGAAGTCTGATTTGCTTTTATGACTTGAGTTCTCAAATCTTTATCTACTAATGCGCGTAAACTGTTATACGGGTCAGGTAAAATACCTTTATTTAACGTTCCTTCTATACCTAAAGAGGTGAACCGTATCATAAGTAAATGAGGTTTTTGCGAAAAAAGTAACAGCACCCTTTAATTTGGTGGAGAGGTGCTGTTTTGTTATTTGAATCCCTAGATGAACATTTGTTGCATGGATGGTTGTTTTTGCTCAATCAGGATTTCCTTATCCAAATGAAGAAAAAGAATGACCAAATACAAAAAATGGCTAAATTCCTCCACTTGCGCTTTTGCTTACTTTAATATTCTCCTTTAATTACAAAATACGAGCCCCGAATTGTTCCAGCTAGTTTCGACTTCTGCCTAGCAAACTTAAACTTTCCTTCTAGCTCCTTTGGTACCTCCATCCCCTCAGAAAGCTTAAAACCAACGGCCCGCTTCTTAGGGTCATCAACCGTATACATGACGTTAACCGAAAGACCATCCTCATAAAAGACGTAGGCCATTTTGATATTTTCCACTTGAAAACGTGACGTTTCTAAAGGTTTGGCCGCAAACTCAATATCACGTTCTTCTTTCAAAATTCGGTTCACATAATCAAGGGTCTCGCAGGACTCGCTAGCTGGTACAACCGTAAATTCATGTTTGTATTTGTTCATAAAGTAACGGGCTTCATTAGCACGTAAACCAGCAAGCGCTTCTACTACAGGTGAAGGCTCTAAACCAACTGTAGACACATTTTTAAAATCAACGGTATAGGACAATTCCATCTCTCCTTTTATTTCTTTATTTCCTAACAACCGGAATCCACATTTCACCAAATACTAAGCCGTTTCGCTGCCCCATCTCAACCGACGTATTTGGTCCGCCAACATAGGCAAAATTCTTTGCTTCTGGCAAGACTTGACCAAAGGCAATACCAGTAAGCATATTACTCAATTCACCAGCCGTCGCTGCTTCCCCTTTTACAACCAGGTATTCTCCTTTAGGAAATTGAATCACTCTGGATGCTTCTGGTAATGATGCCTCTGTCATGACGCCAGCATAATGCATCATCTTGTTATTCACGGCTTCATTTACGGTAAAAATGTAGTCATTTGTGGCTACGGCTTTTAACATGCTAAGCCTTCCATCTTGTTTGACGGCTGACCAAAAGTCTGCCTTTTCCTTGTTTATGCCAGCATAGTCTGTGTAATCGCTCTTAAGCTCAGTTCCAATACCTAAAACGGTAAAACTGTCTTTTTCTTCAAGGGTATAATCTGCCATATTCAAAACCTACCTCTTTTTTAAATTAATCAAATGATTTATCTTTTCACTTGATGAGTTTATAATAGCCTTAAATCATGTCAAAAAATGATACTGTTTAGGAGGTCCCGATGAAAAAAGTTGAACGGATTAATATCATTATGCGATATATCAACAACCGCTCCCACTTTACGATTTCTGAAATCATGCGAGAATTTAACATCTCTCGTTCGACAGCTATTAGAGATATCAGAGAAATTGAAGCCATGGGGATGCCACTTGTTGCTGAAGTTGGAAGGGATGGGGGTTATTTTGTCATGAACAACTCTGTCCTGCCCACTGTTCGCTTTACTGATAATGAGATTAAAGCTCTTTTTATTGCCTTTATGGCCACAAGAAATCAACAACTCCCTTATCTAAAGAGTCGTCAGTCTTTAGCTGAAAAATTACTAGGCCTCATCTCAGAAAACCAGCAAGATGACCTTGTTCTTTTAAATCGAATCTTGCTTTTTGAAGGGACCAATCCGAATAATCCCGACCTACTTGATCTGTCAGACCTCCCCCATCCCATGTTAGAAAAACTCATCCAATTCCTTCTTTTGGATAGCTATTTATTGATTACCATCGAAGAAGAGAAGGTAATAAAGTCTTATCCAATTTATCTCTTGCACCTTTATCGTGAAAAAAGTCTTTGGCTGATTGAAGGTTTTGACTTAAAGGATGAAAAGAGAAAGATTTTCCCTGTCGACAATCTCACCAATGTCAAACCAGACTCTACGAAAAAAAGATTAAGTAAGAAAAAGATTTTAGCAAAATTAAGTAAGCAGGAAGAAGTAATTAACCTTGTTCTTGAACTTGGTCCAAAGGCGATTGCCCAGTTCAAAAAATACCATCCTTTAAAAGTTTCAATTTCCTATACGAATCCTTACCAAACCACAGCCATTCTAAAGACTTTTATCAATGCTAATAATTCTGAAGAATTGACCGAAATAACAAATTGGCTACTTTTCCTAGGTGGGGATATCAAGGTCAGGGAAGTTCCAGAAGAAGTCTTAGAAGGTATACAAGAGAGATTATTCTTATTTTGCCCATAAGCAGTGCTAGTTAAAACCCAAATTATTTTGAGCTTGGCCAGTTGCCAGTTACTCTTTATTTTCGTACACTCAGAAAAGATAGGGATTTCGGAATGTTGGAAATACTTTAAAAGGGAAATAGGATTTTTATTAGTACTGTTCTTTATTGAATTTCTAGTAAATTCATTTTAGTAAAAAAAGGTTAAACCTCATTTAGATGCGTTACGGAGAGCCGTATCACAAGTAACGGCGGAATTTAGAGGGTGTGGGTTCACTGGTAACTGCAAACGAAAGCCATAACTTGAGTTAAGGCTTTTCAGGCTGTCGAAAAACCATCGACAGCCTATTATTATATCCACAAACTTTAACGATTCCCCTTTTTTTAAGTCAAAAAAACTCTGAAATTCGAGGTTTAGATTCCCGTATAATAAAAAATTGCCGAGAAAAAATACCCCTTTCTATTTTTACTGCCAAATTGTATGGAAGACTCCTGCTAAATCGCATCGTTCATAGGTGTGAGCGCCGAAGTAATCCCGTTGTGCCTGCAATAAGCTGGCATTGGAAGTGCCTTTTCGATAACTGTCATAATAAGAAAGGGAAGCACTTAAACAAGGGAACGAGATGCCGGAAACGACGCCTTCACAGACAACTTTCCGCAATCCGATTTGGTATTCTTTCACCTTTTCAGCAAAATATGGGGCGATTAGCAAATTAGCCAAATCTGGCTGCTCTTGATACGTTTGACTGATAACGTTTAAAAATTCTGCACGAATGATACAGCCGCCGCGGAAAATGAGTGCGATATCCTTTAAAGGCAGGTCCCATCCGTAAAGTTTAGAAGTCATTTTATACTGTGTAAATCCTTGAGCATACGCACAAACTTTACCCATATACAATGCCTGTCTAATGTACTCAATCCACAAATGCTTATCTAAGTTCTGCGGATCCATCTCTGGCCCTGACAGGATATTTTCAGCGTTAACCCGTTCTTCTTTTAAAGAAGATAGATAACGGGCAAATAATGATTCTGTAATAATCGATGCTGGGATTCCATTATCAATAGCTTGAATACTTGTCCATTTACCAGTGCCTTTTTGTCCTGTTTTATCGAGAATCACATCAATCAATGGCAAGCCTGTAAGTTCATCTTGCTTCCTTAAAATTTCTGCCGTGATTTCGATTAAATAGCTTTTTAGCTCACCTTGATTCCACATTTCAAAGATCTCAGCAATTTCTTCAACCGATAAATGTAATTTTTCTCTTAAGAATGTGTAGGCTTCAGCAATCAATTGCATATCAGCATACTCAATCCCGTTATGTACTATTTTCACAAAGTGACCTGCACCTTTTGGACCAATATACGTACAGCAAGGGTCACCTTCCACTTGGGCTGCGATTTTCGTAAGAATAGGAGCAGCTTTTTCATAGACGTCTTTATCGCCGCCTGGCATGATAGAAGGACCTGTTAAAGCACCGACTTCTCCGCCAGATATACCAATTCCTAAATAACCGATTCCATTAGACTTCAGGTCATCATATCTTCGTGCTGTATCCTCGTAATGAGAGTTACCTCCGTCCATAATCACATCGCCTTTTTCAAGAAAAGGTATTAATGAGCCTATCACCGAATCGATTGCTTTACCCGCAGTAACCATCACAAAGATTTTTCTTGGAGTTTCTAATGACTGGACAAAATCTTGAATTTGGTAGTAAGGAGTAATTGCTTGTCCATCAAGTTTTTGGACGAGTTGATCGGTTAGATCCCTTGTATAATTATAAACAGCGACATGCTCACCTTTATTCGCCATGTTTAAAGCTATATTACTGCCCATTACCCCTAAACCAATAACACCAATTGTATTTAACATCTAGTTATACTCCCTTTTATAAGATTAATAGGCAGTAAAACCCCTGTGTTTTAAGTAGGGTTTTACTGCCATGAAGGCTTATACAAATAAGCTTAGTAATAGAATAAATCCTAGTCCTGCTACGGAAATAATCGTCTCAAGCAAGGTCCAAGTTGCAAATGTTTCTTTCATGCTTAAACCAAAATACTCTTTGAACATCCAGAAACCAGCATCGTTTACGTGGGAAGCAATCAAGCTACCCGCACCAGTTGCAAGTACCACTAAAGCTAAGTTAACGTCAGATTGTCCTAACATTGGAATAACTAAACCAGCAGTTGTTAAGGACGCAACAGTTGCTGAACCTAAAGAGATACGTAAGATTGCAGCAATAATCCAGGCAAGAAGGATAGGAGATAAGGCTGTTCCTTTGAATAATTCAGCAACATAGTCACCTACACCGCCATTAATCAATACTTGTTTGAAGGCTCCGCCGCCCCCGATGATTAACAGCATCATCCCAATATGTGAAATTGCAGTTGTACAAGATTCCATAACATTTTTGATAGGAATTTTTCTAGCTAATCCCATAGTATAAACAGCAACTAATAAAGAGATCAACATCGAAGTACCAGCATCCCCAATAAAGCGGATTGCTGCTAGGAAACCATTATCTTCAAATCCCATTGTTTTTTGCAGCAAAGTAATAATCGTAGCAATTGACATTAATATTACAGGAAGTAAAGCGGTAAAAACACTGATTCCAAAACCAGGCGTTTCTTCAAGTTTAAATACTTTCTGTTCCCCTAATGAGGCAATATTGCCCGTTTTTGTAAAAGATGCAGGTACTAGCTTTTTAGCAATCTTCGTAAATACAGGTCCCGCTAAAATAACCGTTGGAATCGCAATAATGAAACCGTAAAGTAATACTTCACCAATGTTTGCACCATATTCACCAGCAATAACGGTTGGTCCTGGATGTGGCGGCAGGAAACCGTGTGTGACGGATAAAGCTGCAGCCATCGGAATACCGAGATACAAAATAGAAATCTTTAATTGTCTTGAAATGGCAAATACGATTGGAATTAATAATACAAGTCCTACTTCAAAGAATAAAGCAACACCAATGATGAAAGAGGCAGCAACGACAGCCCATTGGATATTCTTTTCACCAAATTTGTTAACGAGTGTCATGGCAATTCGCTGTGCGCCACCTGAATCGGCAATCAGCTTACCTAACATCGCCCCAAGTCCAAAGATTAGCGCTAAGTGGCCAAGTGTTCCGCCTAGTCCTGCTTCAATGGTTTTGACAATTTCTTCTAAAGGCATTCCGAGTGCTAAAGCAACACCAAAAGATACGATGATCAAAGAAATAAAGGTGTTTAATTTGAAGCCCATGATTAAAATTAGTAATGCTAAAATTCCAATTGCAACAATAACTAATGGCATCTTATCTCCCCCTAAAATTTTATATTGTTGTGTTTAATAAACTTCTTTGATAGTTGGCAATCCGAGTATAATCGTCTGTTAATACTCGGGAAAGATGAATAAAAATCGGTAGTAACTGTCTATATTCTTTAGCTGCCTCTTCTTTAGGTGTGTGTTTGTAGGTGCTTCCGACCATTTCAGAAACAACTTCAAAGGAGTCAATTTTTCCTGTCGCATACAGCCCTAAAATGCAGGCACCGAGACATGAGCTTTCGTAGCTTTCTGGTACGACTACTTCAGATTCGAAAATATCGGACATCATTTGCCGCCAAACTTCCGATCTTGCGAAGCCTCCTGTTGCTTGAATCCGGGTTACAGGTCCATCCATACATTCAGTTAAGGCTAGATATACGGTATATAAGTTATATATAACTCCTTCTAATGCTGCACGAATCATGTGTTCTTTCTTATGTGACAAGGTTAATCCAAAAAAGGAGCCGCGGACGTCAGGATTCCATAGAGGTGCACGTTCCCCTGCGAGGTAGGGATGGAACAACAATCCATCTGCACCAGGCCTCACGCGTTCAGCGATCTTGGTTAAAACCTCGTACGGATCAATTCCTAATCTTTTCGCCGTTTCAACTTCTGCTGAAGCAAATTCATCCCGGATCCAGCGTAGAACCATTCCACCATTGTTTACCGGTCCGCCAATGACCCAATGCTTTTCGGTTAACGCATAGCAGAAGATTCTTCCTTTTTCATCGATTTGCGGTTGATCAATGATGGTTCGAATTGCACCGCTTGTCCCAATCGTGACCGCAATCTCACCTTTTCTAATCGCATTTACACCGAGATTGGAGAGGACCCCATCGCTTGCCCCAATGACAAAAGGTGTTTCTGGATCAATCCCCATCTGTTTCGCTAACACTGGATTACAGTTGTTGAATCGTTTAGTTGTCGGGACGAGTTCCGATAAATGATCCCGTGTAACACCGGCAATTTTTAATGCTTCATCATCCCAATCCAATGTTTTCAGATTCATCATCCCCATGCAGGATGCCAGGGAATGATCGACTACATATTGATCAATGAATTTTTTAAAGATATATTCTTTAATTCCGATATACTTTTGAGCCTTGACAGCGATTTCAGGACAGTCATTTACAATCCATGCTATTTTCGTTAATGGTGACATAGGATGAATCGGAGTTCCTGTTCGTTTGTAGATTTCATGCCCATTCAATTCATCTTTTATTTTATGGGCCCATGCTTCACTGCGGTTATCAGCCCACGTAATAACAGGCGAGAGCGGCTGGTCATTTTCGTCTATGGCAATGACACTATGCATCGCACTGCTAAAGGAAATAAACGATAGCTTCTTGGGATGCTTGTTCGTTATGTTCGAAATAGCCTGTAACACAGCCTGGAAAATTTCTTCAGGATCCTGCTCGGCTATTGAAATATTGGGTGTGTAAAGAGGGTAACCGATATTCTCTGTTTGAATGACTTCGCCTTTTTCAGTAAATAATACAGCTTTAGTACTTGTGGTACCGATGTCAACACCTAACATGTAGCTAGTCATTTTCTTGAACGACTCCTTTTGAAAGCATTTGTTGTGACCTCCAAAGGTCCTCTACTTTACCTTGCACGTCATCAAAATTTTGGTGCAAGGACTTAATCATAAGGTTTCTATCTTTTGTTCTGATGGCTTCAATATAAAGCTCATGATTGTTGATAATCCGAGTGAAGTCATCATATTTGTCTTTGAATCGGCCGCGCATCGATAAAAGTATGAAGCTTTCCATAACCGGCTTTAAATTATTCCAAATCATGAGGATATAGGAATGATTAACGGCCCGAATAATCGTTTCATGGAATAAAACATCCTGGAAGGAAAACTCATCTGCATCACAGTACTTTATCGCAACTTTCATCATTTCAAGGATTTTACTAAGTTCTTTTACTAACTCACTCGTCTCCATTCGTGCAAGCCGTTCAAATACAAACGTTTCTATTAATAACCGGACATCATAGATTTCTTCAATTTCTTTTTCGGATAAACCTATGACAACAGCACCCATTCTTTCCAATCGGATGATGTTTTCGGATGCCAGTATTTTTAATGCTTCCCGGACGGGTGAACGACTTACAGAAAAATCCGCTGCTAATTTATTTTCAGATAAGATGGTACCGCTTTCAATCATGCCGGAAATAATCTGCATTCGAAGTTCGTATGCCACGCGATCACCGGCTGAGGCTTTTGAAAGCCATTTTTCAGGATATAAAAATTCCCTTGATTCGGACATAAATCCACCTTCTTTATTATTCAAGTATACTTGTATACAAGTATAATAACAGAAATGTTCTATTTTGCAAGCGCTTTTATTAATCTATTTATAGGGTTTTGTCGAAATTTATTAGATAAACACTAGAAAACGGCTTTATAATCGTTTCACGTGAAACAGTTATCAGGTCGTTAGAATAGAGAAAATGTTCGTTAGGGCAGGAGTTTGGTACGATGAAGTGAAGTAATCAGAGTGAAGATTGAGAACACCTTAATAGGAGGATTGAAATGATTAAGAATTTAGGTACTGTCGCAGTTTATGTAGAAGGTCAGCAAAAGGCAAATGAATTTTGGACAAGAAAAGCCGGATTTGAGGTAACGGCTGAGCGTCCCATGGGACTAAATATATTCTGGTTAGAGGTTGCATCTAAAGAGCCCAAACCCGGTTAGTACTCTATCCAAAAAGCATGATGCTGGGTTCAAAAGGAATGAAGGCGTCGATTGTATTTGAATGTGAGAATGTAATGGAAACATATAAAACGTTGAAGGAAAATGGCGTGTCACTAATTGAAAACCCAGAGTCTCTGAACGAAATTCATACTTCAACAGCGTAGACGTTTGGTCTATGTGAAAAAGAGCCAGTCTTTAGTTAATTCTTTGGATATAGAAACCAAGGTATTAAATGAAAAAGTTTAAGCAACATTTTTCATTAATGGTAATCGTTTCTATGATGAAGAGCTTGAAAAGGCAATGGTTGAAAAAGCAGAGATAAAATAAAAAAACACTTAAGGAATTGAGTAAATTATTGAAAATCACTGGAAATAAAACACAGAACCTTTGATCTATCTTTGGATTGAGGGTTCTTTTTAAAATTCAGATAGAGAGGCCAAGGTGAACCCTACCATAAATAAATGAGGGTGGTGTCCTTGTATGCCTTCTATTTAGTGGTGAAAAAGAGAGCTAGGATTTAAGTAGGAAAGGATGCATTAAACAAAATTAATAGGGTAGTCCCAGAATAAAGTGTCCACCCCCTCAACCTACAACATATAGCTGAACTTTTCTTAATAACCTGCAATATATTGAGTGTTAAGTGAGGGGGTCAGACCCTTTTGAAATATCCCCATTTTATAATAACCCAGTATGATCTAATTCTCGATGCTGATCTTAAACATAGGGAAAAACGAGAACATGCCGCAGCTTGAATATCCGAAGAATTTGCACGGCAGAACAGATTGATTTATGTTTCGTATAGTCTTAAATAAACAAACTAAATAGAAACTGCTGCTTCCTTTTTATGTTCCAATTTCCGATAAGCAAGCGCAAGCAGCATCGACGGTATGGTACAAACAATCATCCCGATAAAGGCGTATCTTGGCTCGATTTCGTATAAATAACCGCCGAACATCGTGAACACCGCAGTACTCCAGCTAAGTGCCAGCGCTGAATACATGCCTTGTACTTTCGGAATCTGCGGATGTGGAATATTTTTGATTAAATATTTCATAAAGGCATAATGCCCCATTGCAAATGAGCATGCATGCAATGTTTGAGCGATACAGAAAACAATAACATTTGGAAAGGCAAATACTAATATCCAACGTACGGATGAACCAAGTGCTGCTAGTGTTAGTAAGGAGCCTACTGAAAATTTATGAAAGCTCTTATCTGCGATTGAGAAGAAAATGATTTCTGCGATCACGGCAATGTTAATAATCACACCAATTAAATATTTAGGTGCATGGATTTCTTGTAAAAAAATATAGCCGTAGCTGTAATAAGAAGCGTGTGCCGCTTGCAGTAAAATCACAATTAATAGCACCAGACCAAAATTTTTGATGCGAAATAATTTCAGCATACCGTCTCTATTTGTTTGATCTGCTTGCGGTTTTTTAGATAAAACAATGGGTGCACGCATAAAACCAAGACACACGAATACCAATGTGCCGAGTAACAGCGCCCATAAAATCACTTCATCTCCAAACGCCCCTGTAAAGACGGTTAAGATCATGCCGGCCACGACAAACCCGATGGATCCCCACGAACGGCTCTTCCCGTAATGTCTTAATTGATTACTTTGCGCTAGTACGCCAGCCGCACTATCTAAAGCAGGCATCAACATTGGGTAAAAAAAATGCAAAAGTAACGTTACCACAAGTAAGCTAACAAAGGAACTCGCTGGAATACTACACAGAATGGCAATTAGTGTGCCAATTGCCATCCCATTTAATAAGGTTTTACTACTAAATTTCCTCGATAAATAAGGAAACGCAAATAATGTAGAAAGGCCTCTTGCAACCAAACCTAAGCTCATAATCAAACTAGCTTGTGAAACCGTAAGCCCTTTTGTATGAATCATCCATCCAGTCCAATAGGGTAGAAAAACGCCCCATGTCATATAAAAACTAAAAAACTGTCTACTCATCCAGCGTTGTGTGTTCATTCTGTATCCCCCTCATTGTTTGCATGATATCATGGAGATACGTACAATAATATGAGATATCTCATATTTTTGGGGTGGATTATGGAAATTTATAAAAATGAGAAAAGGCAAAGCTATTTGAAGGAGTACTCCATTGCGCATTTATTTTCTTTTCCTATTGAAGAATTTATAGAAGTGCATGAATATAAACGCGATGAATGGATTATTAAAGAAGGCATGCGACCGGATTTTTTATTTTATGTCATTGAGGGAAAAGCAAAAACTTATGTTACGCATCAAAATGGGAAAGTTTCCTTAATTAATTTTATCAACGCGAATGATTATATTGGAGAAATGGAATTATTAAATGAGGTGTACTATACAAAAGGGATTCAAACATCCACTAAGACCGTTTGCTTTGCGCTTCCTTTTCATCGCTGTCGCTCACAAATGCTAGAAGATGCGAAATTTCTACGTGAACTAACCAAGTTTTTAAGTGTAAAAGCAACTAAATTTTCTGCAAAGTATTCGCAAAGTCTCGCCTTCCCGCTTGAAAACCGGCTTGCAGATTTTATTTTGCAAACCGCTGATGAAGAGGTCTATAAGGAGAAACACGTAACTGTTTGTGATTTTTTAGGCGTCTCCTATCGACACTTATTGCATGTGCTTGCACAATTTTGCGATAAAGGGTATTTGCAAAAGGAAGGTCGGCACTATCGCATTCAGCAGCACAAGCCCCTATATGAACTTGCTGAGATGTTGAGGAATAAATAACTAACCTGTGATTAATAAATAGTTGTAAATCAAATTACTCCGATAGAAACCTAAATCTAAAGAATCTCATTTAGATGAATCGCGGAGAACCGTGCTATAAATAGAGGCGGTTTCCACATTAATTATCCTGAAACCAAATCATTTCATCCAGGTTCTATGGCTGGAGCTTGAATGCGGGTCTTATTCAGACAAGGCAAGGTGGAAAAAGCAAGATCCAGTCTGAATACAGGTCTCATTCGGACAAGGCAAGGTGGAAAAAGCAAGATCCAGTCTGAATACGGGTCTCATTCGGACAAGGCAAGGAGGAAAAAGCAAGATCCTGTCTGAATGTAGGTCTCATTCGGACAAGGCAAGGTGGAAAAAGCAAGATCCAGTCTGAATACGGGTCTCATTCGGACAAGGCAAGGAGGAAAAAGCAAGATCCAGTCTGAATGCAGGTCTCATTCGGACAGGGCAAGGAGGAAAAAGCAAGATCCAGTCTGAATACAGGTCTCATTCGGACAGGGGAAGGCTAAAAAAGCAAAATCCAGTCTAAATGATATTGCGTCTTTATCGTATATAAGCATCTTAAACGATAACACACACTATAAAGGTTTCGATTTGTTGACAATTCTCCATCATATATAGCTTCAACTTTTGCTAAAATAAATATCATAAAAAAATATAGGGGATTGTGACAATGATTGAAAGAAAATGGCTATCAAGACTATCTTTGAAAAAAATGACGACATTGCTCGTATTATTGTCTGTTTTCGTCTCATTGGTAGCATCAGCAGCACTGTTACATAGGTATGTGATTCAAAGAGAAAATGAGATGGTAAAAGAGAAACTAAAAGATATAGGAAGAGTAGTGGCAAAGGATCCTCGTGTAATTAGTGAAGTAAGCAGCGATTCGTTTAGTTCTATTGTTCAAGATTATACAATGGACGTAATGAAAAAAACAAAGGTGAACTTTATTGTTGTACTCAATAATCAGTTCATTCGTTTATCACATCCTGATAAGAGTGTAATAGGAAAACCGTTTTCAAATATTGAAGATGCTAGAAAATCAAGTAATGGTGTTGAACACTATTCAAGAGAACAAGGAATATTGGGAGAAGGTACTCGTTTTTTTACTCCAATATGGAATGAGAAGGGCGAGCAAGTAGGAATAGTTTGTATAGGTTATGTACAGGAAACGATTAACCAAGAGCTATGGAATGCTCAGAAAACCATTTACATAGGGTTAGGCGTAGGTCTTTTTGTCGGATTATTAGGAGCTTTGTACTTAGCTAATCAACTAAAGAAAACTCTTTTAGGACTTGAGCCAAAGCAAATTGCTGCAAGGATGAAAGAACGGGAGATCATTAAAGATTCAGTTAGTGAAGGGATTATTGCCGTTGCCCCAGATCAAAAGGTTCTTCTGTATAACCATAATTTTTCTGAGGTTATGGAAAAGGCAAAATTTACGGAAGAGTATATGCAGGATGGTTATCTTACTAAAGATATCTTTTCCCTGTTATTTAAAGAAGTTTTTGAAACAGAAGAATCGATTTCCAACCGTGTAATTGTCGTTAATCAACTAGAGCTAATTGTGAGTATTAAGCTTATTTATGTAAAAGGAAAAATTTATGGAGCAGTAGCCACCATTAGGGATCAATCAGATATGCTGCAGCTTATTCGAGAACTGAGTGGGACAGAACAATATGTAGATTCTATACGTGCACAAAATCATAAATTTATGAATCAGCTGCATACGATACTAGGTTTAATTGAATTAGGGAAATATGAGGATGTTACTCATTTTATTCGAGTATTGAATGCTGACTATCGTCATGAAATTGGATTTGTAACGGATAAAATAAAATCCCCGGCTATTGCAGGTTTCTTACTTGGGAAATCGAGTGAATTAAAAGAGCAAGGTGTAGAGTTAAAAATAGATTCAGATTCTCAATTTCCAAATATGACAATGGGTGGGCTTCTTCATGATTTTCTATTATCAATGGGCGTGTTATTAGATAATTCCAAAGAGGCGGTTGCATTATCCGTAAAAAAACAAGTAAGACTCTTTTTATGCTATGATGAAGACGAAGAAGTAATCATTTGTGAAATACAAGATACAGGCGAGGGTATTGAAGAGCAATTACTAGAAAAGATCTTTGAACGAGGCTTTTCAACTAAAGGTGAAAAAAGAGGCTATGGCTTAGATGCTGTGCAGTCAATTGTAAAGCGGTATAATGGAATGGTTGACGTTGAATCAAAACTAGGAAAAGGGAGTATTTTCCGAATTGAAGTGCCTTACAAACGGAGGAATAGCAATGATTGAAGTCATCATAGTGGAAGATGATCCTATGGTTGCCATGATCAATCAGCAATTTGTTGAGCGCTATGGCGGTTTTAGAATAGTTGCAACTGTTAGGAGTATTTCTGAATTATGGAATGTACTTAATAAAAATAAACCAGATTTAATCTTACTTGATGTTTACTTACCAGGAGAAACAGGAATTGAATTTTTACAAAATATTCGTCAAAAACAGCTTTCCATACCGATTATTATGATTACAGCAGCAAATGACATTCCTACAATAAAAAAAGCGCTTGAGTATGGCGTTATTGATTTCTTAATTAAACCCTTCACTTATGAAAGATTTAAGCTTGCTATGGAGAAATTTAGTCATTATTATTCATTAACTACTAAATTAAAGGAAGCAGATCAGGAGACACTGGATCAAATATTAACAAAAGAAGGAAAGCCGTCATTGCATTCTGATGATGATTTAGCTTCAACGCTGCCAAAAGGATTATCTAAATTAACATTAAAGAAGATTTTACGTGTTGTAGAGCAACAAACGAGTTATTTCTCAACAGAAGATATTGCAAAGTTAATTGACATATCACGTATTTCAACGAAAAAATATTTACTGTACTTAAATGAATTAGGCTATCTAAGAGAAGAATTAAAGTATTTAACAGTCGGGCGTCCCATTACAGTTTATCAGATTGCCCCAGAGAACGAGCATGTAATTAAGTCGTTTAAATAAATGAAAAGGATCTATATCAACCTTTCGTTTCTCGCATAACGAAGGGAAAAATAGATCCTTTTTGTATGTTAAGAAAGTATAAATTAGCAGTGGTGAAGATAACTTGACGCTCCGGTCTATACGCCACACAAAGGAAGCTTGCGCTTTTCTTTAAAAGTTACGGATAAGAACTAAAAATAGGAAATCTGCTTATTCGCCGGTACATCCAAATCCATTCTCACCTCTAGTAAGATGCGCAGCGGTTTTCTATGAGACAAGCTCACGTTTATTAGGTAAGTCGATGGCATTATGTGTTGTGCCTAATGTCATCATATCGTTTAAGTTTTCGAAGCTTGTTTCAATCATATTAGATAGTGCTTCGTCAGTATTTGAACCTACATGCGGTGTAACAAGAACACGAGGGTACAAATCAACTAAAGCCTTTACTGTTGGGTCAAGATTTTTTCGCTTTCCATCAAATTTTTGAAAGAAAATACTTGCTTCATTTGCAAAAACATCTGTTGCAAAGCCTTCAAGTTTATGTGATTGAAGAGCTTCTAGAATTGCCTCATTATCCTGTAATTCGCCACGAGCGGTGTTAATTAAAATGGCACCATCCTTCATTTTTGCGATGAAATCAGCATTTACCATTTGATCATTTTTTCCAGGAAAATAAGGTACATGTAAGCTTACGATATCGCTCTCTTTTAGCAAATCATCTAATTCCATAAAGGTCACGTGTTTTTTCGCTTCATCACTCGGATATAAATCATATCCAAGAACTTCGGCACCTAGTCCTTTAAACAGCTTCGCTTCAGTTAAACCAATCTTACCAGTACCAAGAATACCAACTTTACAATTTCTAATTTCTTTACTGAACATAACACCATCTACAGTGAAATCTTTATTAGCGGTCCTGTTTGTTGTGTAAGCGGTATGTCTTAATAAAGTCATTGCAAGTGTTAATGACAGCTCAGCAATAGCATTCGGAGAGTATGAAGGAACTCTTGCTACATGCATATCACAATCTGCGGCTGCTTGTAAGTCAATATGATTATAACCAACAGTTCTTGTAAACAGGTATTTAACCCCATACTCTTTCATTTTATAGATGTTTTGTTCGTCTGCCAGGCAATTTCCTCTTAAAACAACAGCATCCATTCCTTTGGCTGTATCAACATTTTCATGATTTAATAAATCTTCTATTAAATATAGATCAAAGTTATATTTATTTAGTCGATTAAAGAATTCAACTTCGTTTTTTCGTACACCGTAACAAACTACTTTAAGTACCATGATTTATGTCTCCTTTTGTTCGTAAATTTGTTTTATTAAAAAATACTTAAATGACTAATGAGATTAAGAATAATGATCCAAACTGGAATCATAATTACTGCAGTGATGGTTGAAAGTAAAGATGCGTTAGAAGCAAGAATTGCATCCTTATCAAAACTAATAGCGTATGCAGCTGCTACAGTAGCAGTTGGTGCAGCCATCATAATGACAACGACCCCTAAGCCAATTTGACTCATTGTTAGAATGCCTGTTAGTGAAAGAATAGCTAACAATACAATATTGATAATAGGAACAAGGACAATTTTGTTTAAGCTGTATACCCATGATGTCCGGTCGGAAACGGCTTTTTTAAACTGAACAGCACCAAGCGTTGAACCAATAGAAAGCCAAGCGAGCGGAGAGGCAAGACCTGCTAAATAAGTCATTGGTTTAAAGAGCCAAACAGCAGTCTGGTCAAGTCTTAGAAAAGCAAATTGTGCCTGCGCCCCATCAGCAGTTGTAACCGTTACTTGTGGTAATGAACCTTGGAAAATCCAAATAAACAATCCTAGAAATGTTGCAATGACAATTGGATTTAAAAACATTTCCTTAATGTTTTTTGTCTCCATTTTTAATCCACTCATTTTGATATAACCATATGAATATAGGAAAATACGATAACCAATATTGAATATAGAAGCGTATAGGACTCCTTCAGCTCCGTATATAGCACCTACAATCGGAATACCAAAGAAAGTAGTTGAACCAAAGATTGTTAAAACGCGTAAAGTATCCTGTTTATTACCTTCATATTTAAGGTACATCGGTTTAGAGATAAAAATTAAAATGACATAAATAAGTAGTCCCCAAATTAAAATATTCATTCCCTCAGACAAGGATTTTTGATCAATATTTGTCATAAAAGAGTTAAATGCTAAAGCAGGAAGTGCAACAGTTAAGACAACCTTTGACAGCATCTTTCCTACATTTTCATTAAATATGCCTTTTTTGCGGCAGAAGAAACCTAATAAAATGATAAAGATGGTTGATGTAATAGAACTAACAATATCCATGTTTGTAAAGGTCGATTGGATTATTTCAAATAGTTTCATAGAATGTTCCTCCAAAAAAGTTGTTTGTGAATCTTTTCACATATTGTTGTGAAGAACGTCTTAGCCGGCTATTTCTTACAAATTGATCATACTTTTTTTTTAGCCATAAAAGAATAAAGTGTAACTAATGAAAATTATGTAATTAAAGTAAGTGAAATAGTGAGCAAACTAAATTGAACTTGTATTTTTTTGGCAATAGTCACTTCATAGTGATAGGAAGGCATATGATTCCTTTCGATAATTACATATTCACTTTCTTAATTTACGAATTATAGATATGCAAGAATTATTTCATTACATTTAGATCAGAAATATGATTCTATCAATTGTTCACATGAATGTTTTTTTGAACTAATTTGAAAGCGCTTAATCGATGTTGAATTAAGAGATACCGCTCTTGTGAACAAAATAAATGTAATTGGAGGATGAAAAATGAACGCAAATGAACTTCATGCAACAGAAACAATTGTAATTGGAGCTGGACCAGGAGGATATGTAGCAGCAATTCGTGCTGCACAGTTGGGACAAAAAGTTACGATTGTTGAGAAGGAAAACCTTGGAGGGGTTTGTTTAAACGTAGGCTGTATTCCATCAAAAGCACTGATTACAGCAGGCCATCACTTTCATCAAGCCCAAAATCTAGATGTATTCGGTATTTCAGTTAATAAGGTAGAGGTGGACTTTTCAAAGGTCCAAGCTTTCAAAGATGGTGTTGTAAAAAAATTAACAAGTGGAGTCGGAACGCTTTTAAAAGGAAATAAAGTAGAAATCGTGAAAGGTACAGCTGCTTTTGTTGATGCTAATACAGTGAAAGTTAGCGGCAGTGAAGGAGTAAAAACAATTAGTTTTAAACATGCGATTGTGGCAACTGGATCTCGTCCAGTCGAACTTCCTGCTATGAAATTTTCAAATAGAATCATTGATTCTACAGGTGCTTTAAATTTAATGGAAATTCCGAAGAGTTTAGTCGTTGTTGGTGGAGGCGTAATTGGAATTGAACTAGCTGGAGTCTATGCTAATTTTGGTACGAAAGTAATGATTTTAGAGGGACAGAGTGATCTTCTCAATGGAATGGATAATAAGATTACCTCTATTGTGAAGCGAAACATGAAGAAAAAAGGTGTTGAAATATTTACAAAAGCCTTCGTAAAAGATGCGAAAGAGGTAGATAATGCAGTCGAGGTTACGTTTGAAATAAATGGGGGAGAAAAAACATTACAAGCAGATTATTTACTTGTGAGCGTTGGAAGAAAACCGAATACAGACCAAATGGGTTTAAAAGAAATTGGCGTAGAAATGAATCTTAAAGGATTAATTAAAACAGATAAGCAATGCAGAACTTCTGTACAAAATATTTATGCCATAGGGGACGTTGTAGCTGGACCGCAACTTGCCCATAAAGCTTCCTATGAAGGAAAAGTGGCTGCTGAAGCCATCGCTGGAGAAAAGGCAGTTGTCGATTATACTTGTATTCCAGCCGTCGTTTTCTCTGAACCAGAAATAGCGGTTGTAGGCCTTACGGAAGAGACTGCGAAAGAAAAAGGGATAGAAGCCAAAAGTGCAAAATTCCCATTCGCTGTTAATGGGAGAGCGATTGCACTCAACCAAACAGAAGGCTTTGTTAAACTGATCACTCGAAAAGATAATGGAGTTGTAATTGGAGGTCAAATTATTGGGCCAAGTGCTTCAGATATGATTGCTGAGCTTTCATTAGCGATTGAAGCAGGATTAACAGCAGAAGATTTAGCATTAACCATCCATGCCCACCCAACTCTTGGGGAAATAGTGATGGAAACAGCAGAAGTCGAACTAGGAAACCCTATCCACATTGTAAAATGATAAATCGTTAGTTGGCTAACGCAAAACCTTAGACGAATTATTTAATACTTCTGTAACTAATGAAAGTGATTAGTTAACTTTGTAAAGCGCTTTCATTATTTTTTTATAGTTTACAATAATATTGTAAAAACAAAAGGAGGGAAATAAAGTGGAAAAGAAAAAATTAATATCCATTTGCCTCGCATTTGCAGTATTTTTTATTATCGTCATGCTTCCCAATCCTGATGGTCTCCCAATTGCAGGACAAAGGGCGCTGGCAATATTAGCATTAGCAGTCATTCTTTGGGTGACTGAAGCGGTATCTTATGCAGTAAGTGCTGCTCTTATTATCGTATTAATTACTGTTTTTATAGGACTTGCACCAACGATCGAGGATCCATCCGTAACTTATACTAGTCAAGGTGCATTAAAAATTGCACTTGGCGGGTTTAGCTCTTCGGCTGTCGGACTTGTGGCAGGAGCCCTATTCATCGCTGCTGCCATGGAAATAACAGGATTGCATAAACGTCTGGCCTTATTCATTATGTCAAAAGTAGGGACAAAAACGAGTAGCTTAGTTTTTGGAACGATTGTGGTCAGTATCATTCTTGCCTTATTCGTACCAAGTGCAACCGCACGTGCAGGTACAATCATTCCGATTCTAATGGGAATTGTAGCAGCTTTCAGTCTTCCAAAAACAAGTAGATTGTCGGCTTTACTTATTGTAACAGCTGTTCAATCCATTTCTATCTGGAACATTGGTATTAAAACTGCAGCTGCGCAAAACATGGTTGCTTTAGGATTTATGGAACAATCATTTGGTTCTAATATTACATGGGGACAATGGTTGTTATACGCTGGACCTTGGTCCATTATCATGTCTGTTATCTTATTCTTTGTTATGAACAAGCTCATTAAACCCGAAATCGGAGAACTACAAGGTGGAAAAGAAATTATAAGTGCTCAATTAAAGGAGTTAGGAAAGATTTCATCAAAAGAATTCCGATTAATCATAATCTCAATAGTACTATTAGTACTTTGGGCAACGGAAGGAATCCTCCATCCATTTGATTCTACTACAGTTACCATTGCTGCTGTTGCTTTTATGCTGTTTCCTGGTATTGGAATTTTCACATGGAAAGAAGTGGAAAGTAAAATTCCTTGGGGAACTATTATCGTATTCGCAGTCGGAATTTCGTTAGGAACGGTATTATTACAAACTCATGGGGCATCATGGTTGTCACAAGAAACATTAGAAGCTGTTGGTTTAACGAGTATGCCACTTATTTTCATTATTATGGTACTAACTTTATTTAATATTTTAATCCATTTAGGTTTTGCAAGTGCAACAAGTTTATCTTCTGCTTTCATTCCAATTGTTATTGCACTCGTGATGTCAATGGAGCCAACGTCCTTTAATGGACCAGGGCTTGTATTAATTCAACAATTTGCTGTCAGCTTTGGATTTTTATTACCAGTAAGTGCACCACAAAATATGCTTGCATATGGAACAGGTGCATTTACAACAAAAGACCTTTTGAAATCCGGTATTCCAATTACTATCGCTGGTTATATCTTAATTATCATTTTCAGCTTAACGTACTGGCAATGGGTAGGTTTGCTCTAAGAAAGAAGAAAAATTTAACCATCAATTTATATAGTTTAACTTGATTATAAGGGATGTGAAAGTATGAATAACTCAACTAGCTCGTGGCATGATGTATTTGGACCTAACTTAGGTTATTTGTTAGAACAGTATGATTTGTTTTTGACTGATGAGGCTTTAGTTGACGAAAGCTTACAAGAGTTATTTGCGGTGTGGGGAGCTCCACAATTAGAAATAACCCAAAATAATGAAGAACTACCACAGCAAGGGTATTCACCGACATTCGTAATTAATAAAATGAAGAAGCTTGTAGACGTATTAAAACTTGCGGAAAATATTCGCACAAATGGTCATTTAGAAGCAAATGTTTATCCATTAGAAAGACAAACTCCATCCGATATTCTCACTTTGTCTTACTATGGTTTAACAGAAGAAGATGTGAAGGAAATCCCAGCAGAAATTATTTGTCCAGAGAAGAAGGGACAATTACAAGATGGGTTAGCTGCTATTCAATATTTGATGAAAGTGTATATTGGCCATATCGGTTTCGAAATCGGGCATGTTGAACCAGAAGAAAGACTTTGGCTTCAAAGTAAAATTGAAGATAATGATTGTGCAATATCATTTTCAACAGCAAAAAAAGTGGATCTTTTAACTAGTTTGTATAAAGCAGAAGGCTTTGAACAATTTATTCAAAAAACGTATGTTGGGCAAAAACGTTTTTCTGTTGAAGGATTAGAAACACTTATTCCTTCACTTGAAGAATTGATCTCTTTATCAGCGGAAGATGGAATTGACAACGTAATGATCGCGATGGCGCATAGAGGTAGACTGAATGTCCTTGCACATATATTGGAAAAACCTTACGAAGCAATTTTTTCACAATTTCAACATTCAACATGGGTGAACGATAATCCTGATTATTCGGAAACAAAGGGTAGCACAGGTGATGTTAAGTATCATATGGGGGCAGTAAAGAACAGACAAATCCAGGATAAAAAAATTAAAGTCTCCTTAGCAAATAACCCAAGCCATTTGGAATTTGCTGGTACGGTAGTAGAAGGATATGCAAGAGCAGCTCAAGAGGATCGTTCTGAAAAAGGTTATCCGAAACAAGATGTATCAAAGGCACTTGCACTATTAGTGCATGGAGATGCCGCTTTCCCAGGCCAAGGTGTTGTAGCAGAAACTTTGAATTATTCAAGAACAAAAGCTTATCAAACAGGTGGAACCATTCATATTATTGCGAATAACCGCATTGGTTTTACAACAGAGAGTGAAGATTCAAGATCGACAAGATATTCCAGTGATTTGGCGAAAGGTTATAATATTCCTGTTTTTCATGTCAATGCTGATGCTCCAGAGGCAAGCTTGGCAGTCATGCGCTTAGCATTCGAATATCGTCAAACATTCAAAAAAGATGTTTTAGTTGATTTAATTGGTTACAGAAGAATGGGTCACAATGAAATGGATGAACCAATGGCTACAAACCCATTAACATATAACATTGTCCGTAAGCATCCAACGATTACAGCTGTTTATAAGCAACAACTATTAGATGAAAAATCAATGACAGAAGAGCAAATGAAAGAAATTGAAACAACAGTATTAACGAAGATTTCAGAGGCGTATAAAAATATTGATAAAGAACATTCAGAAGTTCGTTCGATTGCAGAATTACAAGCGGAAAACCATCATGAAATTCCAAAAGTAGATACCACTGTCGATAAAGCAACTTTAACAAAAATTAATTCCGAGCTTCTAGAATGGCCGAATGGCTTCAACGTATTCGGTAAGCTGCAAAAAATATTGAACCGTAGACTAGAAGTTTTTGAGAAAAAAGGAAAAATTGATTGGGCACATGCTGAAGCATTAGCTTTTGCAACGATATTGAAAGATGGCACTCCGATTCGATTAACCGGACAAGATTCTGAGAGAGGTACATTCTCCCACCGAAATATTGTTTTATCAGATGAAAAAACGGGTGAAAAATATTGCCCATTGCATACAATTAGTACTTCTAATGCATCCTTTGCTGTTCATAATAGTTCACTTTCAGAAGTAGCTATACTAGGATTTGAATACGGTTACAATGTTATTTCACCTGAAACGCTTGTACTTTGGGAAGCACAATTTGGTGATTTTGCAAATGGTGCACAAGTAATTATTGACCAATTTATTTCCGCCGGTCAATCCAAATGGGGGCAAAAATCAGGAATTGTAGTTTTGTTACCACACGGTTATGAAGGTCAAGGACCAGAACATTCTAGTGCTAGATTGGAACGTTTCCTTCAACTGGCAGCTGAAAATAACTGGACTGTTGCGAATCTGTCTTCCTCAGCTCAATATTTTCATATTTTAAGAAGACAAGCAGCGATATTAAATACTGATGAAGTAAGACCTTTAGTCTTAATGGCTCCAAAAAGCTTATTACGTCATGCTTCTGCAGGAACTTATTTAGAAGAATTTACAAATGGTCAATTCCAAGCGGTTATTGAACAACCTGGGCTAGGGAGCGAACCAGATCAAGTAGAGCGAATTGTCTTCTGCACAGGTCGACTTGCAGTAGAATTAGCAGATCTTGTGGCAGATTCAAAAGCTTTTAACTGGTTAGATATTATTAGAATAGAAGAATTGTATCCTTTCCCAGAAGAACAAATTAGAAGCTTAATAGGTAAATATAAAAACCTAAAAGAAGTTGTCTGGACACAGGAAGAACCAAAAAATATGGGTGCATGGAGCTATATTGCTCCACAGTTACAAGAGTTAGTGTCCGATCATATTAAAGTTTCCTATAATGGCCGGCCAGGAATGTCCAGCCCTTCTGAAGGAGATCCAATTATTCATAAAAACGAACAACAAAGAATAATAGATGTAGCGTTAACACCAACTGATAAGAAAGCAAAAGAAGTGGTAAGTATTTAGTTGTTTTGTGAGAGATGAAAAGCATAAGCTGATGTCAATCCAGTGGAAATTCAACATTTTAATAAAAGGATGTGTATAGAAGATGGCGGCAATAGTAGTTCCCCAATTAGCTGAATCCATTACAGAAGGTACCATTGCACAATGGCTAAAACAACCTGGTGATACTGTTTCCAAAGGTGACTATATATTAGAGCTTGAAACAGATAAAGTAAATGTAGAAATTATTTCTGAGTTTAGCGGGGTATTAAAAGAAACATTAAAAGCAGAAGGTGATACTGTAAATGTTGGGGAAACGATCGCTATTATTGATGAAAATGGCGTTAGCAGTTCTGCACCACAAGCAAGTGAAGACAAAGTAGTTGAAGAAAAAGTAACTCCAGAAATAGCACCAGTTGTAGAATCAGTTACTGAAACTTCAAGCAATGTTATTGCTTCCCCTGCAGCAAGGAAATTAGCGAGAGAACGAGGAATTGATTTACAAAATATAGTTGCTGTAGATCCATTAGGAAGAGTTCGCCAGCAAGATGTTTCGAACTATGTACCTGAAGGTCGTCCAGTTGCAAACACAGCACCTGCAGCAGTACCACAAACAGCAGCCGCCATACAACCGGCTGTAACAGATAGCAAACCAGTAGAAAGAATAAAAATGTCTCGCCGCCGTGCAACCATTGCCAAAAACCTTGTAGAAGTCCAACATACGGCTGCTATTTTAACAACATTTAATGAAGTAGATTTGACTGCTGTTATGAATCTAAGAAAGAAAAGAAAAGATTCATTCTTCAAAGAGCATGATGTAAAACTAGGATTTATGTCGTTTTTTACAAAAGCTGTCGTCAGTGCTCTAAAAAGCTATCCGCTATTAAATGCAGAAATTCAAGGAAATGAATTAGTTGTTAAGAAATTCTATGATATTGGAGTTGCTGTTTCTACTTCTGAAGGCTTAGTTGTCCCAGTTGTAAGAGATGCTGACCGGTTAAATTTTGCTGAAATAGAAAAAGAGATTAGCAATTTAGCAATGAAAGCAAGAGAATCAAAACTTGCTTTATCCGATCTTCAAGGAGGTACATTCACGATCACAAACGGTGGTACATTTGGTTCTTTATTATCGACACCAATCTTAAATGCTCCTCAGGTCGGAATATTGGGCATGCATTCTATTCAAAACCGACCTGTCGCAGTAGATAACGAAAGAATTGAAATTCGACCTATGATGTATCTGGCGCTTTCTTATGACCATCGAATTGTGGATGGAAAAGAAGCTGTTGGATTTTTAGTAAAAATAAAACAACTGCTTGAAGATCCAGAAAAATTACTTTTAGAAGCATAAGAAGAGAAAGTCTTACTTTTTTAGGAGGCATTATATGAATATTCATGAATATCAAGGAAAAGAAGTCCTCAGACAATATGGTGTATCGGTCCCAAACGGAAAAGTAGCTTTTACAGTCGATGAAGCAGTAGAAGCTGCAAAAGAGCTTGGAACAAAGGTTTGTGTAGTCAAAGCACAAATCCATGCTGGTGGACGCGGTAAGGCCGGCGGTGTTAAGGTTGCCAAAAACCTTGAAGAGGTTCGTCTTTATGCAAATGAAATATTAGGTAAAACGCTTGTTACCCATCAAACGGGTCCAGAAGGAAAAGAGGTTAAACGGTTACTGATTGAAGAAGGCTGTGATATACAAAAAGAATACTATATCGGCTTAGTATTAGACCGTGCTACATCGCGTGTTGTATTGATGGCCTCTGAAGAAGGCGGAACGGAAATCGAAGAAGTTGCTGAAAAGACACCGGAAAAAATCTTTAAGGAAGAAATTGACCCAGTTGTAGGATTGACTGCGTTCCAGGCACGCCGTATTGCTTTTAATATCAACATACCAAGCAAGCTTGTTGGACAGGCTGTTAAATTTATGATGGGCTTATACAATGCTTACATTGATAAGGATTGCTCAATCGCTGAAATCAATCCACTTGTTGTCACAGGTGATGGGAAAGTAATGGCACTGGATGCAAAGTTAAACTTCGACTCCAACGCCCTATACCGTCACAATGACATAATGGATCTTCGTGATTTGGAAGAAGAAGATGCAAAGGAAATTGAAGCTTCCAAACATGACTTAAGTTATGTAGCTTTAGATGGAAATATCGGTTGTATGGTTAATGGCGCGGGGTTAGCAATGTCCACGATGGATATTGTAAAGCACTACGGAGGAGAACCAGCTAACTTCCTTGATGTTGGGGGAAGCGCTACAGCTGAAAAGGTAACGGAAGCATTCAAAATCATCCTTTCTGATCCAAACGTAAAAGGTATTTTTGTTAATATCTTTGGTGGAATCATGAAGTGTGACGTCATTGCAACAGGTGTTGTGGAAGCAGCAAAGCAAATTGGCTTAACAGTACCTTTAGTAGTACGGTTAGAAGGGACAAATGTTGACTTAGGTAAGAAGATTCTAGCTGAATCAGATATTGACATCATTGCAGCTGAATCTATGGCTGATGGTGCCCAAAAGATCGTTTCATTAGTAGGCTAACGTAAAAGTGGAAACGCCCCGATCTGCCCCGCCATGCATAAGACAACCCTTGGAAGAAGATGTTCTTTGCCTTATGTAAAGGATTGACTTATGGCCTTTAAGGGGCTGGGCGTTGAAACTGGATATCAGAAAGGGGAATTTGACGTGAGTGTATTTATTAATAAAGATACAAAAGTCATTGTTCAAGGGATAACAGGTTCTACTGCACTATTCCATACAAAACAGATGCTTGAGTACGGTACAAAAATTGTCGGTGGTGTTACTCCAGGTAAAGGTGGCAGTGATATTGAAGGAGTTCCCGTATTCAATACAGTTAAAGAAGCAGTTAAAGCAACTGGTGCTACAGTTTCGGTCATTTATGTCCCAGCTCCATTTGCTGCTGATGCTATTTTAGAAGCTGTTGAGGCAGAGCTAGATCTTACAATCTGTATTACTGAACATATACCTGTACTGGACATGGTAAAAGTAAAACGCTATATGGAAGGAAAGAAGACGCGTCTTATCGGTCCTAACTGCCCTGGTGTTATTAGTGCTGACGAGTGTAAGATTGGTATCATGCCAGGATACATCCATAAGAAAGGCCATGTGGGGGTTGTATCTCGTTCTGGTACTTTAACCTATGAAGCAGTTCATCAACTAACTCAGGCTGGAATCGGACAAACATCAGCGGTAGGGATCGGTGGTGATCCGGTAAACGGAACAAACTTTATCGATGTTTTAAAGGCCTTCAATGAAGACCCAGAAACATACGCAGTCATTATGATTGGGGAGATCGGCGGTTCTGCTGAAGAAGAAGCTGCCGAATGGGTGAAAGCCAATATGACGAAGCCTGTAGTCGGATTTATCGGCGGACGCACTGCACCGCCAGGAAAACGAATGGGACACGCAGGAGCAATTATATCTGGTGGTAAGGGAACAGCAGAAGAAAAAATCCGTATAATGAATGAATGTGGAATTGAAGTGGCAGATACTCCATCCGTAATGGGGGAGACATTGATTAGGGTTCTTAAAGAAAAAGGGCTATTTGAAAAGTGTAAAACACACTAAAATAAGACAAGGGCACAGGGCCCTGCCGCAAAAGAAAAAGCTATCCCATTCCTAAAATTAATAGGAAAGATAGCTTTTTCATTATTCTAAATGAATTATTTATGGTTGTTGAACAACTGTTACTTGCTTAGGCGTTGTTGTTACTGTAAAACCGTCATTTGTAACGATATCTGCTGTAATCGTATACGTGCCATTTGGAAGATCCGTTTTAGGTACCCATTGTGTTTTCAAGGTATGTTCATTTTTCACTTGCCATGAATCAACTAACTTTCCACTTGCATCTTTTACATTAATTGTCCAGTTAACTCTGTTATAAGCCCAGGCAGAAATTTTGGCTGGTTTGGTTTGGTTAATACCAGTAGTCGGAGTAACACCGATCGTTTGAATTGCCATATTTTGTTTATTATAGCTTTGATCTCCCCAAGTATTCCAAGATATATTTCCTGCATAATCGATAGCTAATATGACAATACCTTTCGGCTCTGTTTTAACCATAATAGATTTTTGCTCAAGATTTGCTTCATAATATTGTCCATTAACATAAATAACTGCAGAATTATAGTCACTTGCATTATCTTCCGCATCAAAGGAAACCTCATATTGTCCGTTCTTTGGTGTTACTTTAATATCTGAAACCTTTGGAGCAACGGAATCTACTGTAATTGGCATTTTAACAATCTGTGGTTTTGCGTTTGGATAATCTAATGTTGTTTTTATAACATATTGGTATACACCATCAGGAACAAATTGCCCGGATTGGTCTTTCATATCCCATTGATATCCGTCATACTTTAAATCGCCATATGCCATAATATTTTTACTAAATTTCCATGGTTCTCCAGTATATTCACTGAAATCACCTAAATTTTTAATGAGATTACCAGATGAATCTTCGATATACATTTCAGCTTTTTGTAAATTACGGAAGCCTGTAAATGAAGAATAGATCCCATTGAGAACATAGTTTGGCGAGTATGCGATATGGTTAAGAGTGAATCGTCCAGTATATGGGTTATATCCTAATGGATATCTTTCTGAATTATCATCCCAAAGTGCGGTATATCCTAAAAATGCATCTTTCTCCCAAGCTGGAAGATCGAGATTCCGAGGTTCATCCCATTTTCCATAGAAGCCCATATAAGGAATAGATAAAGGTACGGCTTTATCTTGGTCTTTAGCTACCGGAACTAGACGGACAAATCCTTCTACAAAACTATTTTTCTTCAAGGAATCTGGTAAAGATACATTAACTGTCAGCATTTTTGTTTGGCCCGGTTTGATTTTAACTAAGGCTCCTGCTTTGTCTGTTACTTTTTTATCATTTACAGTGACAGTCGCACCATTAATACGTTCACTAGTTAATGTTAAATACTCTTTGGAATCCAATTTACCATCACTGTCTAAATCAAATTCCTTCATTTCAGTCTTATCTTTCAATACATCTACATAAACATTGTATTCAATATCCTCACTATTATTTTTACCCTTAGGAGTATCGAATGCTTCCATGTTTAATTTAAAACTTGTATTTTGACCGATTTCCTTTAAGGCAACCGCACCAGCTTGTTCTAAAGGTGTGTTTCTATTTGTAATAATGACTGGCGTATTAATGGCATTTTGAATTTGCATTATGCCAGACCCTTGTACACGTGGTGAATATGGAACTTCTCCATTTGTTCTTGGATCCATGACATTTTTAGCTGTATTCATTAAAGCAAGTTTAGCTTTTAATGCCGTATTTTCTGAATGAGGCAATCCTTTTTGATAAAGTGCCTGCAATAACAATGCTGAACCGCCTGCAACATGTGGAGTTGCCATTGATGTACCGCTCATTACTTCATAATCATTTCCTGGCACAGTTGAATAAATATTGCCGCCAGGGGCCGAAATTTCCGGTTTAAAATCTAATGTATGTGGAGTACCAATGGATGAAAAATTGGACATCGTGTCTTTCGCTGGGTTATCTACCCAAGTATCGCCTGCAAATTTCATGCTTAAATATTGACCACTTGGCAGACTGCTCATTTTATTTATTAATGCTTCACCTAAAGATTTACTTGTTGAAGCAGTAGGTACTGCAGTTGGCGTTACTGGTAGAGTAGTATAATCTGTCCATACTGCAGGTGGTATCATAATAATTGCCTTTGCTCCTGCACTCTTAGCTGTCCACTGAATAGATGATACAGTACTATATGAATTTAATAGTTTAACTACTGCAATGTAGCCAGTTTTGCCTTTCGGATAATCAGCTGCATTCTTTCCTTCCCCAACGTATACCAAATCATATGGTACATCTGGTGAAAGATTCTTAGAGAGTTTAAAATTATACGATGCTGGGAATTGCGTTTGATCTCGGAACGGGAGCGATAGACCGTTTGTTTCAGCAAGTGTATTTAAATGTAATTTAGTATTTTCATAGGAAGCAACCGATAAAGCAAATGGACTGACAGATGGTGCACCAACTGTTCCAATATCAGGATTTTCTGCATAAGGTTTTAATGAAGCGGGAATGATATTATTCTTTGTACTGTAGGCTGAATTACCTGCCGCCACAACAACAAGGGTACCATGTTCTGTCGCAGCTCGGATTGCTTTTTGAATAGGATCATTTTCTTCCCCTACAAAGCCCGCATCTACACCTAAACTCATATTAATAACATCTGCATCCATTGTTACTGCATGCTCAATACCTGCAATAATATCATCCTCATAGGCTCCACCGCCATTATCTGAAAATACCTTTTCAGATAATAGCTGAACACCTGGTGCAATTCCCTCAACTCCACCATTCGTTTCGTCTCCACTTGCCCCAACTGTACCAGCAACGTGTGTACCATGTGGACTACCTTTTGCTCCAGGAATGACATTTGTATCATTGTCTGCCCAATCATATCCTGTTGGGACTTTATCGGAATACCAAATTTCGTTTACGTCTGTCTCTGCAAATTTTTGATTGATTTTATCTTGAGTCCATTTTTCTTTCGCTTTGGCTGTATCAGATAGTTTCATATCTTTGTGCGTATAATCAATCCCGGAATCAACGATCGCTACTACTAATCCTTCCCCTTTATAACCATATTGTTCCCATACCTTTTGAGCTTGTACTAATTCTTTACTTGCTGCCATTGTTTCATGGTATGTTTTTGCAATATGTACGTTTTGTACACCAGGAGTGGATTGAATTTCCTTCAAATTTTGATACTCTGTTTCTACACTAAATCCGTTAAATCCTTCAAAAAAGCGTTGTTTTACTTTAGAAGGAGCAGTTGATTTAGACTTATTTTTCTTTGAGATTTCTTTAATTACTTTGTCTTGTTTTTCCTTAAATAGAGATTTTTTGTTTTTTGGAGAAAGGTCAGCAGCTGTCGGTTGTTCAACTTCTACGATTAAACGAACAGTATCATTCGGTTTATATGCTTTAGCCAAACTTTCTTTTTTAACGTCTTTATAAAGAGGATCATCTTGACCTGTATCGATCTTATCCCTATTCAAAAATAATTGCCTTCCTTGATCCACACTTTCTTCAATCGTTTGAGATTGGGGTGATGTGTCATTGTTTTCTGCTTGAACTGTAAATGATGAAAAAATCAATGATGTTAAAGCTGCTGTTGTCATTACTTTAAATGCCTTCATTTTTCCCCTTTTCATTAATGTCTCCCCTTTTTATTATTTATCTGTATTTAAATTAAAATCTACTATGTTTAAGAGATTAATAGTTATGTATTGTCATTAAATAGGATATTAAATGAAATTACCAGCCCCAATTTTACCTGATGTTTTAGTCTGACTTGTACCATAGCAAGAGTAATTAAATACAATTCAAAATTGTAAATACACCATAAAACAAAGTAAATTGGGGGATTTTCACTAGACCGATAGACTTATTTTTTATACAAAGAAATGTAATATAAGCATTTTTTACGAAAATTTTAGGTTATCTTAGGGAAAGATGTTAAAAAAATTGTCGAAATATTTATTATAGTAGAGTGTCCTTCTTTCTAAATAGGGGGAATATTATGAAATTTGATATAAATCTATGAACTACTTTCAAATCTCGTAGAGTAAAATGAGTAAAATGTCCTAGGTATTTCTGATGAAGATTAATAGGTTCTAAGGTTGAGCCTTTTATCTGTTTGGCTGAATTATTCCAACCCACGAAACAAAGTGCACAATGCTCTCTGATTTTTTTCATGCATGAACACCCTGTCAAAAAATCGCCATATGTATAATCTGTGAACTGTATGGTATGTACGAAAAGTATGATTTATCATACAAGAGAGGTGAGTGATGATGATGAATCATGGAAAAATTTATGGAACTACAAGTATAGGTGAAAGAGGCCAGGTAGTTATTCCATCGGAAGCAAGAGAAGAATTAGGGATTAAATCAGGAGAAAAGTTTGTTGTTTTTGGTAATGCCCAAAAGGGTACTGTTATTCTAGTGAAATCCGAGATTATGAATAAGTTTGCGAATTTCTTTTTTAATAAGTCAAAGACATTCGAGAAAATGGCTAATGCGATTTTTGAAAAAACAGAGACTGAAATTGAAGAAGAGGAAAAAGAATAATTCAAAATCTAAGAGAAACCAAGCAGGCTTGTACCTTAGAGCTGGCATGGAAAGGGGTGGACAAGGATGCGTGAGATTACACGCTTACTTTTCAACACGAGATTTCGTAAAACATTTTTTATGTTCATCGGTTTCTTTTGGCAGTTTTGGTGGCTTGGGAAAACCAAGAGATTTTTAAATAAAGAAAAGGCTAGCCAAAAATATAAGGCCATCTATACTTCCCAGGCGAAAAAGTTTGCAAGGGTTGCGGTTGAAATGGGCGGGCTAATTATTAAATTAGGTCAATTTGTCAGCTCAAGGGTGGATATTTTACCGAAGGAATACACCGATATCTTATCAGAACTGCAGGATTCAGTTGCCCCTGTGAAATCAGAGGTTGCTGTTGATCGAATTGAAGAAGAATTATCCGGAAAGATTTCCGATTTGTTTGCCTCCTTTGATCAAGAGCCTGTTGCAGCTGCATCGTTAGGACAGGTACATCAAGCCGTTCTGAAAAATGGGGAAACGGTCGCTATTAAAGTGATGCGCCCTGGAATCGAGGCAACGGTTTCTCTCGATTTGGCCACGCTAAAGGTGTTGATTGCCTTTGCCCGGCGCTTTACAAAAGTGAGCAGGTTTGTTGATTTAAAGGATGTTTATGATGAATTTGAAGAAGTGATAACCGAAGAACTAGATTACATGAAGGAAGCCAAAAATATTGAGGCGTTTCAAGCTTCTTTTAGTGAATTTCGTGGTGTAACCACGCCGAAGGTCTATTGGGAGCTTACAACTAATAAAGTGCTTGTCATGGAGTTTATTGAAGGTGTGAAAATTAACGAGTTGGATAAACTTGAAGAGGCGTCTGTTGATAAGAAGAAACTAGCGTCCATTCTTTATTTGTCATATTTAAAGCAACTGCTTGAGGATGGTTTCTTTCATGCCGATCCACATCCCGGTAACCTGTTAGTTAAAAACGATGGCACGATTGCGTATATTGATTTCGGAATGGTTGGGAAGGTTTCTGATTTATTGAAGGAAAACATGGTTAAGCTGGCGATGTCCATCTATTTGAAGGATGCCGGCGGGGTAGTAGAGGCGTTCAATGATCTTGGATTTTTAAGGAGACAAGCAGATAAGACTTCGTTATCTAAAAATGTAAAAATGGTTCTTTCTAGTTTTTCTGAAGGCAGTTTTGATATTGACAAGATCAAAAACGAGGGGGTTCTGGAGGAGTTACGTGAATTCCTCTATGAGCAGCCGTTTCAAATTCCTTCGAGAATGACCTTTTTAGGGAAGGCGATTCTTACGGTTTTTAGTATTTGCAATGGGTTAGACAAGGATTTTGACATAGTTACGAATACAAAGCCGTATATAGAGAATGTTATGAGCAGTGGAGAAGGTAACCCTGCAAAAGAGACGGTGCTTGATCAAGTAAAGAATACGTTCTTAAAATTCATTCCTGCGTCCCGAAAAGTGCTCCACCTTGTTGACCAGCTTGAATCCGGTGATATACGCATGCAGCCTTCTAAAGCAATCGAAAAAAAATTCCTGGAACAGCAAGCCTTCCAAACAAGAAAAATTGTTTTCGCTCTTTTTGGGACAGGTTTATTAATTTCCGGTGCCCAAATTTTCGCAGTGAATGATTTGGCCGGCATGATTATGATGGTCAGCGGCAGCTTCCTGACAATTTTGCAGGCAGGCAGGAAATCTTCCCCTAGAAGGAGAAGGCCTCATCCTAAATTTGGTGGCCGGGGTCATTAATGACCCGGCCTCTCGTTTTATAGCTTTTAAATAGAGAAAAAATTTTTTCCTCCGATAAGTGATCTTTCAATAAGGTTAGTATATTATCCCCTTCCTCGTAATTTCTACTTGAATCACAGGAGCAAAATGCACTTTTTGATAGTTGCTGCCCCAGTCTTCCTTCTGTGTCTTCCAAATACGGGGATGAAACGCCATTAGTTGTCTTCCGATACCTAATCCATCGCAGCGGGCTTTTTGCATTTTTTTTAGTGTATCTTTTGCCAAGTCAGTCATCTCTTTAGAAAGATACTTGTTTAATTGCGCGACCAGTTTTTTCTCATTTAAGCGATCCTTCGGATATTCAATAATACTCACTTTCCATTTTAAATCCAGCTTAACGGTAATTTGATTGCCCGAATGAATCAGTACTTTCATTTTCTGTTCTAATTTGTCTACATTAAAGGTCAAAAAGTCATAACTGTTTTGATGACCGTTTCGGATATTTATTTTTCTGGTGAATCTCGTCGTTTTTCCCTTTTTGTCTTTCAACAATAAATACATTATCGATTCATCAGGCCTCAGTATGCCTGTAAATTGCTGGTTATGAAACATAGCAATACTGGAAACATCCACACGTCCCCCTTTCTCCACAAGATATGGAAGAACAAAATCTTCTCCAGGATCCATCATAATAGGGAAAATCTTTTCAATGGTCACCTTGGGAACTGTTGTAGTCTCTTCTTTGCTCTTGATTAATTCATCAATTTCTTCTCCGATCAAGACATTCCCCACTTTTTTAAGGGAAAATATATCTGCAGCCTTCCCTTTCGCCACTCCGATCCTGGCGTTTAAGGCACTTTTAGGATCGCGGTATAGAGTATCGAAGATCGGATAAAGATCTTGTTTTGCCATTTCTTCTCCAATGAGTATAATTCGATTTTTATAAGCACGAAGATGCCGTGATATCTGATCGTCTGCATGATCCCGAGCTTCCATCGTGGTATTGCCCTCTGAGAAAATAATATCGTTTTTAGGACTCTGTTGTTCGGTAGCAGGCACGTCCCGAATGACCAAGGTGGTTTGAAGCTTTCCATTCGGCGCGAGATCAAACCCTCCTCCATAAATCAACCGAGTATCCTTTAAAAGATCTTGGTCCCAACATCCAGTCATGAATAGGAGGATGGAAATAACAGTGCATAACCAGTTTATCCTTTTCATCTGGTTTACGTCCTCCTTTTTCTAATCAAGTACGTAAAACAAAGCAGGATCAAAGGAAGTCCAACCACAAAAGTATAATGACCAATCTTAAGCATTCGATCGTAGAAATCGCTGATTGATGGATCTTGAGCCATCATAGCCAGAATAAAGAGTATGAACATGGCATAGGGGACAGCCTTTTTATGTTCGCCCCGGTGAAAAAAGCGACCTAATCCAACCGTTGCCATGTATATCCAAGCGACCATGGCAGTGCTAACAACAAAGACCCATACCGATAAAAAAATCAAATCGATCCGTTGAATGAGCTGAAAAGAAAAACCTTTCAGCATGTAAAGGAGAGGTTCCGAAACCTGGGAGATGACAGCCGGGCTGAAAATGATTAAACAGGTAAACACTTCAAATGCGTAAAAAAGTGTAATCAACATATTCCCTAAAGAAGCTGCCTTTAATTTCCCGCCGCTTTTCCCTTCAACAAATGGGTAAATCACCAATATAATTTCATACCCAACTAAAGGAAACAATGCTTCATTCGCTCCTTTGACGATTTTCCCCCATCCTGCTTCTGTTATAGGAAAAATATAACTGAAGTTCACATTGACATAACCCATCAAGGTTAATACCACCATAACAATGATTGTTAACGAAGAAATAACAAACAGTCTGGCAATCACTCGAAGGTTTTCTATAGCCAAATACATACAGGGAAGAAGGGTGAGAATTAATAATGCCCATCTAGGCGTTTCTTGCAGCACCCACCTTTCTATGACATCGGAAAATTTGGTTAGAACTGTTCCTGCAGAAAGCAGAAAATAGCCAATATAAGCAAGGCAAAGCAGATTACCAAGAAATTTTCCGGTAATCTTCGGTAAGAAACTGTATAGCGTATCGGAAGGAAATTGTTTGCAAAGTGCCCACAGAATCAAAATAATGACTTGTATAGCCAATCCAGCGATTAAAACAGAAATCCACCCTCCCCCCTTGGCGATTGCTTGCACTTTATTAGGAAGCGATAAAATTCCAACCCCCAATTGGGACTGTATCACAATAAACATGAACTGCCCTTGGGTAATTCTACTCTTTTCCGGGATCATCCTGTTCCCACTCCCTTGAATTTCTTTCTTGATTAAGCCTTTTTGGATGCGGATCATGAGGGCGTTGATTCAAACTCCAGATAGGAAAACGTATAAAGGTATCCTTCAAATCTTTCATTCGAAGAGGCATTATAGGCGCAAAATAAGCTGTACCAAAGGACTCTAACTTACATAAGTGAATTAAGATGAATAGCATGCCAAACATAATCCCGATCAAACCGAACATCGCAGAAAGGATCATGATCGGGAAGCCCAAAATACGTGTTGTTAAACTTATTTCATTAGATGGTGCGACAAAAGAAGAAATAGCCGTTAAGGCGATGACGATAACCATGGGATAGGAAATCAATCCAGCTCGCACGACCGATTCACCGATGACCAAGCCGCCAACAATGCCGATGGTTTGACCTACTCGGCTCGGCAATCGAACTCCTGCTTCACGTAGTACCTCTAAGGTAATCTGCATAATTAAAGCCTCAATAATAGGTGGAAATGGAACCCTGTCAATACTGCTTTTTACTGAAAGTATCAAATTTTCCGGAAGAATTTCGGGGTGAAAGCCAATAACCGCAATATATAAAGCAGGTATTAAAGATGCGATAATAAAACTCATCAACCGAAGCAATCGAATAAACGATCCGACCATCCACTTTCGGTGATAATCATCCGGGCTTTGATAAAAGGAAAAGAAAGTCACCGGTAAAATCAGTGCAGATGGGTCTCCATCAGATAAAATAGCTACACGGCCTTCCATGAGATGAGCTACCACCCGATCCGGTCTTTCCGTAAATAAGATTTGCGGAAATAGAGAATATGGGTTATCTTCAATTAATTCGGTAATGAATCCGGGTGAAAAAATGGTATCCATCGCAATGGAACTAATTCTATGATCTACTTCTTTAATCAGATCCGGATTCGCCAGGTCCTGCATAAAGAGAAGAGCTAATTTTGTATTGGTTACCTTTCCAATCTGGTAATAACGAACGACCAGATTCGGATTCATAACGCGTTTTCGAACTAGATAAAGATTCGTCATGAGGTGCTCTATAAAACCATCATGAGCACCGCGAATAACCCCTTCGTTCTCAGGCTCCAAGATACTCCGTTTATAAACTGCAGTTACGTCGATAACATAAACTTCTACTGTACCTTCGAATAACAATACGCACTTTCCTTGGATTAAGGCATGGGGCACTTCGCCCAGATCCGTTTTTTTCGTAATATCCAAAGAAGTAATGACTTTATCCACGGTTCCTTCTCTTTTTTCTTCTATAGGCTGGATGATTTCATTTTGAATTCTTTGTTGATCAGTTAAGGATTCAAAAAAGACAATGAGACCCTCCAATTGATTAAACCTAATGCTCCGCCATTTCAGATCACTTGAATGAAACAGCTGGTTTTCAATGTATTCCTTATTTTTTTCTAAAGAAGAATAAACATTCATTTCCATATGTGATTGTTTTTCTGTCCGGTTGTTCGAAAACAATTTTCTTAAAAGATCCATTATTCTGCTCCACCTAGGTTCAATCCAATTTTTATTAATTTAGCCATTATTATGAGCATTATTCCTTGGATACTGTTGATTAAATTGGTGGATTAGTCTCTAGAGCAAAAAAGGGATTTAATTATTTTGAAGGCAAATAAGAATTTATTAACAAAGTTTAACAGATGTAGGATGAAATTTCGTTCTAACTGTAGCACATATGGCTTAGCTGCAGGCTTTGGAGGAAAATATAAAAAATGTTCACAAAACATCCAGAAATTAAAAGAGGGTGAATTGCTATAATATCAGTTGTAGCTGCTCATTTTGGAGTGTATAAAGAATCTGGCTTTGGCCTTAAGATGGGGTTCTACACATTAGACAATTACATAGAAGCAATAATTCATAAAAATTAGAAATTCTAGTATGAAAAGGGTGCCTATTATGAATGAAACGAATCAGCTTCAGCGAAAGTTAAAATTAAGGCATGTCGTAGCAATTGGAATTGCTTATATGTCGCCCTTTGCTGTGTTTGATACTTTTGGAATTGCCTCGAAGGTATCTTCAGGACATGTACCTGCTGCCTATATTGTCGTTTTTATTGCCATTCTTTTTACCGCAATGAGCTATGGAAAACTAGTAAAAAAATATCCTACTGCAGGATCGGTTTACACTTATACAAAAAATATTTTGAATCCATATTTAGGGATTATTGTTGGATGGATCACTTTCATTGCGTATCTAGCTATGCCGATGGTTAATGCCTTACTAACCAAAATATATCTTTCATCTGTATTGCCTGAAGTTCCTGGTTGGATATGGATTGTAGGGCTTATAGTTGTGATTAGTATATTAAATATCTTTGGTGTTAAGCTTGCAGCTTCATTGAATATAATGGTTGTGTTATTTCAGTTTATTGTTGTGATACTCTTCATTTACCTTAATGTTCGTTCAATTATTAAGGGACCGGAACATTTTATTAATCTAAATGAGCTATTTCCATCTGGTATGGAATTTTTTAATGTTTTTTCAGGTGCTGCGCTACTCGCTTTATCCTTTATCGGATTTGATGCAATAACTACACTTTCTGAAGAAACGATTGAGCCGAGAAAGACAATTCCTAAGGCTATTATTATAGTTTGCTCAATAGGAGCGATCTTTTTCTTCACGGTTACTTACTTCATGCAATCTCTTTTTCCTGATGTTTCTGTGCTTCATAATATTGAAGGTGCTTCCCCACAAATTGCATACACAATTGGAGGAAATTTATTCTTATCTATATTCACTGCTGGAGCCTTATTCTCGGTATTTGCTTCTGGTTTAGCAGCTCAAGTAAGTGCCTCCAGAATGTTATATGCTATGGGAAGAGATAATGTACTGCCCAATCGGTTCTTTGGATACCTGCATCCTAAATTTAATTCGCCAGTACTAAATATTCTATTTATTGGGCTGCTAGCTCTTTCAGCACTTTTCTTAGATTTAACTTTGGCAACGTCACTTATTGATGTCGGTGCCTTTACTGCCTTTTCCTTTGTGAACATATGTGTAATTACAAATTACTTTAGAACTAAAAAGCCGCGTTCCTTTGGATTTACTTTTGGTAATTTGATAGGCCCTCTAATTGGTCTATGCTTTATTATTTTTCTATGGAGCAACCTTAATTTCCAGTCTATTTTAATTGGGTTTATTTGGGCGATGCTTGGTGTGTTGTATTTGGTAATATCCACAGGCTTTTTCACAAAAAAACCACCAAAAATCGACTTTGAAGAACTTGAATTGTAGAGTAAACCCTAAGTGGGAAAATATGTTTTTTTGACATCTTTTTAAAGTTAAAATAAAATGAATGATAGTCATTCATTTTTGAGAAGAGGTGATTAACGTATGGAGAGCAAGCATGACGGGAAATATAATAAAATTTTGAATGCCGCTATTGACGTCATTTCTGAAAAAGGGCTTGATAAGACTTCGATTTCAGATATCGTAAAAAAGGCTGGTGTTGCACAAGGTACTTTTTACTTATACTTCTCTTCAAAAAAGGCTTTAATACCAGCTATTGCAGATAATCTTCTCACTGTTACTCTAGAAGGAATTAAGGAAAAGATTCAAGGGAAAGATAATTTTTGGAACATCTTAGAAATTATGATTGATGAAACTTTTAATATTACGGATGCCTACAAAGACGTTATTGTCCTCTGTTATTCCGGACTTGCTATCGATTACTCAATGGAGAAATGGGAAGCAATCTACCAGACTTATTATCATTGGCTCGAGGAAATAATAACGAATGCCATTAACAAGAAAGAGATCATTAGTGATATTAATGTGAAATGGACGGCTAGAATCATAATAAATCTTGTTGAAAATGCTGCTGAACGATATTTTATCAGCTATGAGCAAGATGATGCACAAGAAGTATATAAGACTGAGCTATTTAACTTCTTAAAAAGATCGTTATTTAGAACATAAACAAGCTATTGGATAGTATCCAATACTTTTTGTTTAGCTTCAAAATGACTGACATTCATTCAATTTAAAGGATATGTAAAATGATAAATAATAGAAAAGATTTCTGGACAGGCATCGGTTTCAGCGGGATGTGTATTAATTGGCATGCTTTTTTAGAGAATCAAAAGATAGTAAACGAATTCTATTATTAGTGGATTAGCCACCAGTATAATATGTCTTAAATTTGTTTCAGGATACTAAATTATTCAAACTTCTCTAAGTGAAAATTTTAACGATTGGTTTTGGAAGGTGAAAAAATGGATTTTTTTGAAATCACATCAAAGCATATTAATACTTTGAACAATAGCGAAAAGGAACTTTATAACTACATAATTCGAAATATGGACGAAGTAAAGAGAAGTACGATTCGTGAATTGGCGGCAAAATGCTATGTATCCCCGGCGACTATAATTCGTTTCCTAAGAAAAATTGGCTTTTCTGGATATAGTGATTTTAATGCCATTATTAAATATACGGATTTAAATATTCAAGAAAATACGAATCCGTTTGTTGTTGACCAGGAAAAATATCGAATTGAGTATTTAAAAAATATTTATGAATCTGTTCGTGTGCTTGACGAGGAGAAAGTGGATAAAATTATCGAAATCCTAAAGGAAAAGCCAAGAATCGTTGTTATGGCTCGCGGGTTAAACAAAAGTATCGGCCATTATTTTGAATATCTTTTTTCAGGTCTTGGTTTTGAAGTAGTTTTCCCAGAGGATCACTATTTTCGCAAAATGTTGTTAAATGGAATTCGAAACTCCGACCTTGTTTTCTTTTTATCGTACGGGGGAGAAGATAAAGAATTGATCTGGGATATAGAACAGTTAAACATTAAATCGAAAGCGACCGTTGTATCCATTACATCAGCAAATAATAATCCTGTACAAAACATGAGCCATATTAATCTGTATGTGTTTGCAGACTATATCCAGTTTAACGAAATAGATATGACATCAAGAATCTCGATGATTAGTATTATTGAATTAATTGCCTATAAATATATGGAAAAAATAATAGAATAAGAGTATAGACAATTAGATTTTCTTCTGAACGTTTACTTCAAAAAGAGGTCTCTAAACTATGAAAAACATAGTTTAGGGACCTCTTTTTGTTGTGTTGTAAAACATGTTTCATGTTTTGAAACATGTTTTACAAGCACAGGAATTACCTGCTTTTTTACGGGGAAATGTTTCATGTTTTGGAACATTTTTTAATATTATCGCCCCGGAATCTAAACGCTTAAAAGCTATGTTCATAGCAAATGTTCAGCATTAGTATAGGGGTGTAAACATTACTGCAGAAATGTTCGCAAATATCGTGTATGTAAAAAATGAGTTTACATGGAGTGTCAACTATGGAAAATAAAAAAAAGCTTCGTTTATTTGACTCAGTACTTATGGCTGTAACAGTTGTTCTTGTAGCAGAATCTGTTGCCCCAGCTGCAGCTGTTGGACCATCCCAATTTTTCTGGTGGATACTGCTATTGCTTGGCTTCTTCTTGCCATATGGTTTAGTTTCGGCAGAGCTTGGAACGACCTATGATGATGAAGGCGGGATCTATGATTGGGTGAAACGTGCTTTCGGCCCAAGAAATGGCGGTAGGGTGGCTTGGTATTATTGGATCAATTATCCACTTTGGATGGGATCCCTTGCAGTACTTGTCCCAACGACGATAACACAAGTTTTCGGTTATAAATTTGGCGTGGTCAGTACCATATTAATCTCATTAGTTTTTATTTGGCTTGTAACGGGAGTCAGCCTGCTCCGAATTAGTGACAGCAAATGGATTTTGAACTTGGCAGCTATTTTTAAAGTGTTTATTATGGTGAGTCTTGGTGCAATTGGCATTTATTTTGCAGTAACAAAAGGCTTAGCAAACACGTTCACCATTAAAACAATGATGCCTTCGCTTGATATTACAAGTCTTTCATTCTTGTCGGTTATTATCTTCAATTTCCTTGGTTTTGAGGTAGTAGCATCGATGTCAGGTGAAATGAATAATCCACAGAAAGATATACCGAAAGCACTTATAATGGGCGGAATATTAATTGCTGTGTTTTATTTGCTGGCAGCTTTCGGAGTTGGTGTTGCAGTTCCATTTGACCAGCTTACTACTGATAGCGGTTTGATTGATAGCTTCTCGATATTACTTGGCCCAGCTGGCGGCTGGTTTGTAACAATTGTCGGTTTAATGTTCCTGTTCACATTGGCAGCGAACCTTATCTCGTGGGCATACGGGGTAAACTATGTGGCACTCTATGCCAGTGAAAACAACAGTTTACCTAAGATTTTTAAATGGAAAAGTGAGAAGACAGACATGCCGATTGGTGCTCCATTACTAAATGGAATAATAGCCTCCATTCTAGTATTGCTTATTCCTGTTATGAATCATTTCGGTTTAGAGGATATTTTCTGGAGCTTCTTTGCATTAAACTTAGTCACTCTGCTCGCATCCTATATCTTTATGTTCCCAGCTTTCCTAAAACTGCGGAAAATTGATCCAGATCGGGAACGCCCATTCAAGGTAAAGGCAACAGGGGCTCTACTGAAGATTATTACCTATGTACCACTTGTGTTATTAGTTTCTTCCGTCATTTTCACGATAGTACCACTTGATTTTAGTGAAGAAGAAATAATGTCTAAAATGCCACTACTTATAGGTACGATTATCGCGGTAATAGCTGGAGAAATATTCATTCATAGAAGTCTGAAACAAAAAAGAAATGGTAGAGGAGATGTTCATGATGAAAACGTTGCATAGTCATCCTAAAAAAGACGGATATCGTATGCCAGGGGAATTTGAGAGCCATGATGGATGCTGGATGATTTGGCCAGAACGGACTGATAATTGGCGCTTCGGTGGAAAGCCTGCCCAACACGCATTTGTCGATGTTGCAAAAGCAATTTCTGAATTTGAACCAGTGACTATGGTTGCCAGCCGGGTACAATATGATACCGCCCGCAACATGTTGCCTGAAAATATTCGTGTAGTCGAAATGACTACTGACGATGCTTGGATGCGCGACGTCGGTCCAACATTTGTCGTAAATGATGAAACTGGTGATGTTCGTGGAGTAGACTGGGCATTTAATTCTTGGGGCGGACTTGTCGATGGACTTTATTTCCCTTGGGATGCTGATGATAGTGTAGCACAAAAGGTTTGCGATCTTGAGGGCAAGGACAGATATCGATTAAAAAACTTTGTACTTGAAGGCGGATCTATCCATGTTGACGGTGAAGGCACAGTGATCGTAACGGAAGAATGCCTGCTGAGTGAGGGTCGTAATCCAAATTTATCCAAACAGGAAATCGAGAACATTTTAAAAGACTTTTTAAATGTTGAAAAAGTTATTTGGCTAAAACGCGGGATTTATCTAGATGAAACAAACGGTCATGTTGATAATATTTTTAACTATGTACGGCCAAGTGAAGTGGTTTTAGCTTGGACAGATGATGAAACGGACCCGCAATATGAAATTTCCAAAGAATGTTATGACATTTTAACAAGGGAAACAGATGCGAAGGGGCGTAAATTTAAAATTCATAAATTGCATATCCCATCACCAGTTTTGATTACAAAAGAAGAAAGCGAAGGTGTAGATAGTGTAGACGGAACGCTGCCTCGTATCGAGGGTGACCGATTAGCTGCTTCTTATGCAAACTACTACACTGCAAACGGAGGCGTAATTATCCCTCTATTTAACGATCCAAATGATGAAAAAGCATTAGCGTTGTTCAGAGAATTATATCCTGATCGTAAAGTAGTAGGGGTTTATGCAAGAGAAATCCTCCTTGGCGGCGGAAACATCCATTGTATTACGCAGCAGCAGCCTTTAAGTGTCCCGGCAGGAAAAACATTAGTGTTGCAAAGCTAAAATTCTATCAGGTTCCAAACCCTTTTAATTACGTACGAATCTATTGAATGGGATAAAAAAACTGCTTGAAAACAACTATTTAGAATGACAGAAAGAGGTAATCTAAAATGTCAAGAATTGTAATAGCTCTAGGAGGTAATGCTCTTGGCAATACACCTATCGAGCAAAAACGATGCATTGATGAAGCTGCTCATGCTCTAGTAAATCTGATTAAAGAAGGTCATGAGATTATAATTAGCCATGGAAATGGTCCCCAAGTAGGTATGATTCAGCTGGCATTTGAAAAATCTTCAAAGATAGATGAAAAAATTGTCCAGATGGATCTTCCAGAGTGTTCAGCAATGAGCCAAGGATATATTGGCTTCCATCTGCAAAATGGAATCAAAAAAGAATTGAGAAAACAAGGTATGCCTTGGCAAGTTGGAACAATTGTAACGCAGGTTGTCGTTAATGGAAATGACCCTGCTTTCTCAAACCCTACAAAGCCAATTGGCGGATATTATGATGAAGCAACTGCGAAAACCTTAATGGAGAACCACCCTGGTGAAGTTTATGCAGAAGATGCTGGCAGAGGATGGCGCAAAATGGTGGCATCACCAAAACCGGTTGATATTGTTGAACGTGATTCCATTTTAAGTCTTCTTAATCAAGAATTTATTGTCATTGCATGTGGAGGAGGAGGTATACCGGTTGTAATAGACGATAATGGCGATTATCAAAGTGTAGCAGCTGTAATAGATAAAGATTTTGCTTCTGCAAAATTAGCGGAGCTAGTAGATGCCGATTTCCTATTTATCCTAACTGCCATTGACAGAGTATCGATCAATTGGGGGAAACCGAATCAAACTGAGTTATCCGAGATTAACGTAAAACAAGCACAAGATTATTGCAATGAGGGACATTTTGCACCTGGAAGCATGCTTCCTAAAGTAGAGGCTGCTATTCAATTTGCCCAAAGCGGAAAAAACAGAAAAGCGGTTATTGCCTCTTTGGAAAAAGCCTCATTAGCTATAAAAGGCCTAACAGGAACATTGATTACAGATGAATTGCCGATTCAATTAGTAAGATAGCATCTTTTGCGCTGCCTTTAAAGGAGGTGATTAATAGAAAAGGCCTAGCTTTTTTGAGCCGCAATTCATAACGAAAATAGTAAAATTCCGTAATTAGAATTTTAATAAAAAGAATCAATTAATAAAAAAAGTAAAATTGAAATCCTGCCAATAACGGATACATTCATTTAATTATAAAGCAATAACTAATCGCTTAATGCTTAAGGAGGAAATAACAATGACTGTAAAACACTTTATCGACACAAATGATTTCTCTAAGAAAGAATTAAAGGATATTGCTAACTTATCTATTACACTTAAAAAGTGCATTAAAGCTGGATACTATCCACAGCTTCTTAAAAATAAAACATTAGGCATGATTTTTCAACAATCTTCAACAAGAACACGTGTATCATTTGAAACAGCAATGGAACAGCTTGGAGGACATGCACAATATTTAGCACCAGGTCAAATCCAACTTGGAGGACATGAAACAATTGAAGATACAAGCCGTGTTCTTTCTAGATTAGTAGATATTTTGATGGCTCGTGTAGACAGACACAAATCAGTGGTAGATTTAGCTAATAATTCAACAATCCCTGTTATTAATGCCATGTCTGATTATAACCATCCAACTCAAGAAATGGGTGACCTTATTACAATGATCGAGCACCTTCCAGCAGGCAAAAAATTAGAAGATTGCAAAGTAGTGTTTGTTGGAGATGCAACTCAAGTTTGTGCCTCACTTGGATTTATCACAACGAAAATGGGGATGAACTTTGTCCATTTTGGACCAAAAGGTTATCAGTTGAGAGAAAACCATATTAAGATTTTAGAAGAAAATTGCAAGGTTTCAGGCGGCAGCTTCTATATCACGGATAATGCTGATGAAGCTTTAAAAGATGCTGATTTTGTCTACACAGATGTATGGTATGGCCTATACGATGCTGAATTATCAGAAGAAGAAAGATTGGCGATCTTCTATCCTAAATATCAAGTTACTATGGATCTTATCAAAAAAGCAAAACCTAGTGTCAAATTTATGCACTGTTTACCTGCATCTCGTGGTGAAGAAGTAACAGATGAAGTTATTGATTCCAATTTCTCAGTCGTTTTCGATGAAGCAGAAAACAGACTTACCGCAATGCGTGGCCTTCTCGTCTATTTCTTAGGCTTGAATAAACCAGATGCTGCAAAAGTTGAAGAAGTTAAAGCTGAATTAGAAATGGTATTAGCAGAAGTGTTTAAACCTGAAAAAGAATTAGTTGGCGCTATTTAAAGTAGACGTTGAATAAATAAGCATAAGCTGTCCCATATGGTCTTATCTTTAAGATCTAAAATGGGTCAGCTTTTCAACTTTAACAAAAAAGGAGTGATTTAGGTGGAATTATGGTATTCACAACTGCAAACCGATAACATTAAACTTTCAATTAAAGTAAAAGAGCATTTATACACGGGAAAAAGTCCATACCAGCAAATCGATATTTTTGAGAGCGAAGAAATGGGGATATTTCTGATTATTGATGGCATTGTTATGCTTACATCGAAGGATGAATTCATCTATCATGATATGATTGTCCACGTTCCATTGGCAACAAACCCTTCAATTAAAAAAGCACTTGTTATCGGAGGCGGTGATGGCGGCACAGTTCGCGAATTAACACGCTACCCATCTATTGAAAAAATTCATATGGTTGAAATTGATGAAATGGTAGTCGCTGCAGCAAAGAAATTTCTTCCTTTAACGGCAGGCAGGTTAGATGACCCAAGGGTTTCTCTTTATTTTGAGGATGGTGCCGAATTTTTACGGAATTCGAAAGAGAAATACGACCTGATTATTGTTGATTCTACCGACCCGATAGGCCCGGGGGAAGGCTTGTTCACAAATGAATTTTACCAGAACTGTTTCAATTCCCTAACAGATGAGGGAATTCTAGTTAACCAATGTGAAAGTCCTTTTTATGAAAAAAATGCAAAGGAAATGCGACGCGCAATTTCAAAAATTAAAAGACTGTTCCCGATTTCTGAAGTTTATCAATATCATATGCCTACTTATCCTTCTGGTCACTGGCTGTTTGGATTTGCATCAAAAAAATTCCATCCGCTTCATGACTTCCGACCAGAAAAATGGACGGAATTGGGCATTGAGACAAAATATTATAATACAGATGTTCATCGAGGTGCGTTCATGTTACCAACCTATGTGAGGGAGCAGATTAGCCGTGTCGAGAAGTCTGAATAATTCACCTGAATCAATATATCAAACATTGTTGAAGTTTTGCCATGTGAAAAGTGTTACTGATTCAGAAGGGGAAAAAGAAGCACCGCGATTCTTATATGAAGAGCTAAAAATACTTCCATACTATCAAGAAAATCCCAATGATTTATTTATTCAGCCAATCCAAGAGGATCGGCTTGGGCGCTCAAATCTTTGTGCATGGGTCAAGGCAAAAAATAAAACGAAGAAAACTATCATTTTAATGGGTCATTTTGATGTCGTTGATACCGATGTTTGCGGATACTTAAGTGAAGAAGCATTTGATCCGGAAACATACACGAATCTGATAGAGAAAGAAATGATTTCAGAGGAGGCTAGACGAGACCTGGAATCTGGAGATTGGATTTTCGGTCGGGGAACTGCTGATATGAAATCCGGCTTGATCATCCAGGCGGCCGTTCTTGCCGAGTTGTCAAAGAATCCCGCAGCACTGGATGCCAATTTACTTTATCTGGCTGTAGCCGATGAAGAAAATAATGCCTGCGGAATTCATGAAGCAGTCCGTTATTTGGCGGAATTAAAGAAAGACGGCTATGAATTCATTTGCTGTATTGACAGTGAGCCCAGTATCACTCAGGAAAATAAAGATCATGGCTGGATCCATCTCGGCACCGTCGGCATGTATACTCCTTTTACCTTCATTCTTGGCAAGGAGACACATGTCGGTGAATATTTTGAAGGAATTCCAGCCTCGTTAATTGCCTTTAAGCTGGGAGGAATACTTGAGGGAAATGGTCAATTTGCAGATAAATATAAAGATGTGACTTATCCGCCGCTTACATGCTTAAAGATATATGATTTGAAGCGAACCTATTCTGTAACCGTTATTGAACGGATTGCTATGTATTACAATTGCTTGTTTGTCACAAAAACACCTGGCGAAATTCTTGATATGATGAAGGCTGCTGCAAAGAAGGCATTGGATGAGGCATTGGCTGACTATAGTGAAAATTGGTTAGAGCAGCATACCCATACAGAAAAGAAAGAGTTTATTCCTCAGATTATTGAATATGCAGAACTGTCAAAAATGGCAGAGCGGGCAACGGGACTCTCATCGCAGGAAATTACAAAGGAGTTCCTTAAGAGTCTGCCTCCGGAACTAGAACTTCAAGACAGGGGCATGAAGCTAGTTAATCATTTTATTGATGTAACTGGTTTAAAGGGTCCAACTGTAATTGTTGGATTTTTGCCGCCATTCTGTCCATCAGGCTTCAACGAAAGAAAGACAATGGAAGAACTTAAGGTAATTGAAAGTGTAGAACGCTTGGTTAATTTAGCAAAAGAACAATATGATATGACAATTTCTATTGGTGAAATTTACGAGGGTATCTCCGACTTAAGTGAATTTGCCTTTAAAGGAACGAATAAGGATATCGATACCTTATCCAATAATTTTGCTGGCTGGGGAACCGATTTCACTTACCCGTTTGACCAGTCAAAGTTTCTCGATATTCCAATAGTCAATATTGGCCCAATCGGTAAGGATGCTCATAAAAAGACCGAGCGTCTTTATTTGCCATATGCACTTGAAGTGTTACCGCATCTTTTAAAAGACATGATTTACAGCCTTGCGAAATAGTTTTTTCTTTAGCATATTTTCATTCTAGTTTCCAAACTGGATTGCTAAGAAATGAAAAAGATAAAAAAGTTTTTTTAAAGCTTTTTCCTAAGATCAGTGACAGTCACTGTTGGTTTTTGGCACGTTGTTAACACAAGAACAGTAAAATTTCGGAACAGATGAAAAAAGAAGGCAACTAATCCGTTGCCTTCTTTTTATTTGGAATGGTGTTCATTTTTCTGGAATGGCCAAAGCAAATATTATTTTTTAAAATTCATTGTGAAATTATTTAAGAATCTGAAGCATAGGGTTTGCAATAGTTGTTAAAAATAAATGCGATTTACAATTACCTAGGAGTTGAACCGCATGAATGTATGGGAGCAAGTATATAATCCATTGAGTAACATTTGGTTTTCGGCTATTATAGCAGCCATTCCTATAATCTTTTTTATTGTAATGCTGACAGTTTTTAAATTAAAAGGTTATATTGCAGGACTCTACAGCATAATTGTAGCAGGACTTGTTGCCGTCTTTATCTACAAAATGCCTGCTATTTTAGTTTTGATGTCTGCCATCTTTGGAGCTCTATCCGGTATATGGCCGGTAGCATCGATTGTATTTGCTGCCATTTTCCTTTATAAAATCACAGTAAAAACAGGCAAATTCAAAATAATAGAAAATAGTATATCCTTTATTACAGCCGATCAACGATTGCAGGTCCTCATTGTAGCATTCTCATTCGGTGCATTTTTGGAAGGTGCTGCAGGATTTGGAGCACCAGTTGCGATAACAGCAGCCATTTTAGTAGGACTTGGATTTAGTCCGATTTATGCAGCCAGCCTTTGTTTGATTGCAAACATTGCCGGCGGTGCATATGGAGCAATGGGCATTCCTGTAACTGTGCCCTCATTACTTACAGGTTTAGATAGTCTTGCTGTTGGAAGATATACAGCATTTGTCCTTCCAATATTAAGTGTTCTAGTAGCATTCTTATTAGTATTTATCATTGATGGGATGAAAGGGATTAGACAAACGTTCCCAGCAGTTTTAGTCAGCGGGGTTTCATTTGGGCTTACTCAGGCCATAGTTCTATTTTTCCTGGGTGCTGAACTTGCAGACATCTTTGCTGCAATTGTAAGCCTAGTAGCACTTTCACTATTTTTACAAATATGGAAACCAAAAGAGATATTCCGTATAAGTAATGAGAACAAAGTAGATAAACAGGTTAAGTATTCTTTAGGGCAAATTGCATATGCGTGGCTGCCATTTGTATTTCTAACTTTATGTGTTACTTTCTTTAATTTATCTTTTTTTAAAAATTTATTTATCCCAGGGGGTCCTTTAGAAAAGTTAGTGTTATTGCTGCCGATTCCGGGATTAAACAACGTAGTCATAAAGCATGCACCAATAGTACCGAAAGATACACCGTATGCTGCAGTATTTAAATTAGATTTATTTTCATCTACTACAACAGCAATTGTCCTGACGATCATTGTCGCAAGCATTCTCTTTCGCTGCAGCAGTAAGCTGCTGTGGGATAGTTCAAAAGAAACTGCAAAAGAATTATTCTCCCCAGTCCTAACAATTTGCAGTGTACTTGCCTTTGCTTATATTTGTACCTACTCTGGTATGTCATCAACACTTGGTTTAGCATTTGCTTCCACAGGCGCAGTATTTCCATTATTCTCCCCAGTGTTAGGGTGGTTGGGAGTTTTTTTAACAGGATCTGTTGTAAACAGCGGTTCCTTATTTGCTCCACTACAATCTGTCACAGCTTCTCAAATTGGTATCGCACCTGAATCGATGGTTGCGGTCAATGTAATGGGCGGCACCATGGCAAAAATGATTTCACCTCAATCTATAGCTGTTGCTGCAGCAGCAGTTGGATTAGCAGGAAAAGAAAGTGAATTATTTAAAGTGACAATTAAATATAGCTTATGTCTACTTGTTGTAATTGGAATAATCAGCTGGTTACTATTTTAATTTCATTCGAAGGGAGATCGTTAATCATGGATAAAGAAAAAGTAAATCGTGTAGTACTAATTGGAACAGGTGCTGTAGGGTGTAGTTATGTATATTCATTGATCAACCAGGGGGTTGTTGAGGAAATAGTCTTAATTGATGTAAATGAAAAAAAATCAGAAGGCGAGGCAATGGATCTTAATCACGGCATGCCGTTCGCGCCTTCACCAGTAAAGGTATGGAGCGGTTCATATCAAGACTGTGGCAGTGCTGACTTAGTGGTTATCACTGCGGGATTGGCACAAAAGCCAGGTGAAACCCGATTGGATTTAGTTGAAAAAAACACAAGAATATTTAAGCAAATAATAAAAAGCGTTATGGAAAATGGATTTAATGGAATATTCTTAGTGGCAACAAATCCAGTGGATATCTTAACTTACGTAACTTGGAGAGAATCAGGATTACCAAAAGAACGTGTAATCGGTTCTGGAACGGTATTAGACTCTGCACGTCTAAGGTTTGCTTTAGGAAAATATTTCAACGTAGATACAAGAAATGTTCATGCAGCCATCATTGGTGAACATGGAGACACAGAGCTCGCTGTTTGGAGTCATGCAATGATTGGAATTGAGCATCTTGATACTGTTTTAGAACGGAAGGGAGATCTTAAAAAAGAATGTTTAGAACAAATTTTTGTAAACGTCCGTGATGCTGCCTATCATATCATTGAGCGAAAAGGGGCTACATACTATGGAATAGGTATGTCCCTTGTAAGGATTACAAAAGCAATCCTTAATAATGAAAATAGCATCCTGACAGTATCTGCCTATCTAAACGGAGAATACGGGCAAAATGATGTTTATATTGGAGTACCAGCTGTAATTAATCGTGCCGGTATCCGAGAAATTGTCGAAATTGATCTGAATGAAAAGGAAAAAGAGCAATTTAATCATTCCGTTTCAATGCTTAAAGAAACAATGCGGCCTTTCATTTAATAAATGAAAGTATACTTATCAATTTAAGAAATTTTCGATAATGCATTAATTGAGTTATGGTACGGTGAAGTATCAAGAATAGTAGCGGTTTCCACATTAATTATCCTAAAACCATATCATTTCTTCTAAGGTTTTATGGCTGGAGCTTTATTGCAGGTCTCATTCGGACAGGGCAATGGAAAAAAAGCAAGAACCTGTCTGAATACGGGTATCATTCGGACAGGACAAGGTGGAAAAAGCTTGATCCTGTCTGAAAGCGGGTCTCATTCGGACAGGGCAAGGTGGAAAAAGCTTGATCCTGTCTGAAAGCGGGTCTCATTCGGACAGGACAAGGTGGAAAAAGCAAGAACCTGTCTGAAAGCAGGTCTCATTCGGACAGGACAAGGTGGAAAAAGCAAGAACCTGTCTGAAAGCAGGTCTTATTCGGACAAGGTAAGTGAAAAAAAGCAAGAACCTGTCTGAATACGGGTCTCATTCGGACAGGACAAGGTGGAAAAAGCAAGAACCTGTCTGAAAGCAGGTCTCATTCGGACAGTGCAAGGTGGAAAAAGCAAGAACCTGTCTGAAAGCAGGTCTTATTCGGACAGTGCAAGGTGGAAAAAGCAAGAACCTGTCTGAAAGCAGGTCTTATTCGGACAGTGCAAGGTGGAAAAAGCTTGATCCTGTCTGAAAGCGGGGCTCATTCGGACAGGGCAAGGTGGAAAAAGCAAGAACCTGTCTGAAAGCAGGTCTTATTCGGACAGTGAAATGGAAAAAAAGTAAGATCCTGTCTGAATGTGGATCTCATTTGGACATGGCAATGGAAATAAAACAAAATCCAGTCAGAATGTATCTCTCAATCGGATAGGGGCAAAGCAAAAAAAACTTGATTCCTAGGGGGATCCTTTAAAGGTCATGAATTAAAGAGGTACTTACCTATCTCATGGTTGATATATTACCTCATCAAGGTCGTCCCACCTAATGAAACATCATAAAAAGATGTTTACGGGAGTTTTTTATACCATTTATACCACTTTGTAAACTTGTTAATTCCTTCTTCGATCGAGGTCGTTGGTTTATAGTTAATATCATTTGCTAGTTCTTCGATATCGGCAAAGGTTTCCAGAACTTCACCAGGCTGCAATGGCAGTAACTTCAATACCGCTTTTTTACCTAGTTGCTCTTCAAGCAATTGAATGAAAGTAATTAATTCAACAGGTTGATGATTCCCAATATTATAGATTTTATGGAAAGAAGCTGCTTCAGAAGGCGGCTCTTTTTTTATTAAACGAAATATAGATTCTTTAACATCATCAATATAAGTAAAATCTCTTTTCATCAATCCATAGTTGTAAACCTCGATTGGCTGTTGAGCAATAATGGCATTTGAAAAAGTCATTGCGGCCATATCAGGTCTGCCCCAAGGACCGTAAACGGTAAAAAAGCGTAATCCTGTTGTAGGAAGCCTATAGATATGACTATACGTATAAGCCATTAACTCATTGGCTTTTTTCGTTGCCGCATATAAACTAATCGGCTGGTCCACCCGATCACTAACCGAAGAGGGTGACTTTTTATTATTCCCATAAACTGAACTTGATGATGCATATATGAGATGTTTGATTTGGTGTTTTTTACAGCATTCTAGAATTGTTGCAAAGCCAACGAGATTGGATTGAATATAGGCATGAGGATTTGTCAAGCTGTATCTTACACCTGGCTGAGCTGCTAAATGAACAACAATGTCGATATCATGTTCTTCAAAAAGACTTTCCAGTAATTCTTGGTTTTCAATCGAGCCTTTTACAAATCGAAAATTTTGAAACTGTTTTAATATTGATAACCTGTCCGTTTTTAAAGCAGTATCATAATAATCATTAATATTATCAATTCCTAGTACTAAGATCCCTTCTTCTAATAAGCGCTTAGAAAGATGAAATCCAATGAAGCCGGCACAACCGGTGACAAATACAAGACGAGTAATTGTATTAATCGTAATCCCTCCTTGTCTTACAATCGATGAAATATATTATGTAAAAAGAAACAATAATGTTCGAAGATAGAAATAAATAATACAAATAACTTGCAAACTTTCTTTGCCATAGATCTCCTAAATAAATTGCTTACAAACTTCATTAAAGTGCATGTTGCTGGGTGCTTGTTCACCTCCCCCCTCTTCTTTTTTTGTAGTGAATCAGACCACTCATTTGAACCGATCTGAATCCATTCGTGCAACTCCACCTTTAACTCCGCTATATAGGCTTCTCAAAAGAGGAGTTTTCAGTTTATTAGCCCTCACTTTACATGTACAAGTTCATATTATTAATTAAGGTACTCCATTTTTTGCATGTGGAATAACAAATTTTTCGAAAGTATACATTTCGATCTAGAAATGTGAATTCTAGACGGTTACAAAATGTAGGAGGGATATTTTGAAGAATCAAGCGATTGTACCATGGGAGGTTGATGAACTTACTCATGAGTTTTTTGTTCCTGAGTATATTGTTACAATGGCCCATGAGGTTTTGAAAAATTACACTTTTCAAGTGAAGAGTATGCAAGTCGTGACAACAAAGCCAGACAAAGGTGGTGCTATTTGGAAACTTGAAACCAATTCAGGACCAAAAAGTTTAAAACTACTTCACCGAAGAGTAACAAGAAGTATGTTTAGCCTTGGTGCTCAAAAATACTTGGTAGAAGTTCAAGGTGCAAGGGTACCAGGTATCGTCAAAACAAAAAATGGACATGAATTTGTCGAAGCTGGCGAAAAACTATGGTTTGTTGCCGAATGGATTGAACCATTAGTACCAGTAACGAAAGATTTGGAAGGTGCCAAACAGCTTTGTTACGCACTTGGTGAATTTCATCGATTAAGTCAGGGATATACTCCTCCAGGTCAAGCTGAAGTTGCTTCGAGATTGGCCAAATGGCCGAAAAGCTATGAAAAAATCATGATTAAAATGGATTGGTTCCGAAACATCGCTAAAGCCTATGAGGAGATGCCTGCGAGTCCACATTTATTGCGTGTGGTCGATCAATTTCAAGAACAAGCTAGAAAAAGTATAGAACAACTTCATCAATCTAGTTATTGGTCTCAAGTGGAAAAAGGAAATCAAAACTGGGGGCTGGTACACCAAGACTATGGTTGGTCGAATGGTCAAATGGGACCAAAAGGTATGTGGATTATTGACCTAGATGGTGTTGCCTACGATCTTCCAATTCGTGATTTACGCAAATTAATTTCTGGTACCATGGCTGATTTATATAAGTGGGATGTGACATGGGTACGAGAAATGATAAAAGCATACCACGGAGCGAATCCACTAACACCTGAACTATATGAACTATTAATGATTGATTTTTCACTTCCAAATGAATTTTATAAAAATATAAAAGAAGTCCTATATGAACCGGAACTTTTTCTAAATGAAACAACAACACAATTAATTACAACAATTGTGGACACGGATCAAACGAAATGGCCCGTGTTAAAAGAAATTCAAAATGACTGGAGGAAGTAGGAAAATATGAAAGTATTAATGGTTTGTACAGAAAAGCTCCCAGTGCCTCCTGTTTTAGGGGGAGCTATCCAAACATATATTTCAGGGACTCTCCCGCATTTACGTGCAGTCCATAACATTACAGTTATTGGGATTAGTGATCCTTCACTTCCTGATAAAGAAACTAAAGATGGAATTCAATATGTACGTGTTCCAGGGAAAGTTTTTGAAATATATCAAGAAGAGATTGTACGCTTTGTTAAAACCAATCATTTTGATCTTATCCACATTTTTAATCGCCCACGGCTTGTAATGCCCATCCGCAGCGTAGCACCTCAAGCAAAAATTTTATTGAGTATGCACAATGATATGTTTAATGTAGATAAAATTAATCCCGTCGATGCAAAGGCGGTTTTACAAGAAGTTTCAAGGGTTGTCACCATAAGTGGCTATGTAGGGAATGTCATTCGGACTCTTTATCCAGAAGCATCTTCCAAGATTAGTACCATCTATTCCGGCGTAGATTCCGAGCGGTTTTTGCCAAAACACCATTCAAAAATGCGAGGAATACGAGATACATTACGCAAAAAACACGGCTTAGAGAATAAAACAGTTATTTTATTTGCAGGTAGACTTTCGGTAAACAAAGGAGTCGACAGGTTGATTCGGGCATTGCCTCAGCTGTCAAGGAAATTCAAAGATTTAGCTTTAGTCGTTGTAGGAAGTAAATGGTTTAGTCAAAATGAGATAACGGATTATGTTGCGTATATTCGGGCATTAGCAAAAAGACAGCCAATACCTGTTGTAGCAACCGGTTTCGTATCGCCAGATGAAATTCAGAACTGGTTTGGAGCAGCTGATTTATTTGTTTGTACCTCCCTTTGGCAAGAACCACTGGCCCGTGTTCATTATGAGGCGATGGCAGCAGGACTTCCAATCGTTACAACCGCAAGAGGTGGGAATGCTGAAGTTATTATCCAAAGAGAGAACGGACTCGTGGTTGATAACCCGGAAGATCCAAGCCGTTTTGCAGAAAAGATTACAGAAATATTATCGGATAAATCCCTGATGAAAAGAATGGGGGAAAGGGGAAGAGAACTTGCAGTCACGAATTATCAGTGGAAAAGAGTAGCTGATGATATTTTAGAAGTTTGGAACCAAGCCATTAAACTGCCGCATACTCATATAGATAAAAATGAAATAGAACCGAGCGTGGAAGTTGGTAAAGAAGAAATTAGCAAAGAAAATAAGGGTGTAGATCCTACGAATAATCGCAAAGATAAAGAAAAGCAGAACGATAAGAAAAAACACAGTAAGAAAGAAAAGCAGAGCAAAAAGGAAAAAGAGCGAGAAAAAGAAAAGCAGCGCGAAAAGGAAAAACAACAAGAAAAAGAAAAGCAGCGCGAAGAGAAAAACAACGAGAGAAAGAAAAGCAGCGCGAAAAGGAAAAAGAACGAGAAAAAGAAAAGCAGCGCGAAAAGGAAAAACAACAAGAAAAAGAAAAGCAGCGTGAAGAGAAAAACAACGAGAGAAAGAAAAGCAGCGCGAAGAGGAAAAACAACGAGAAAAAGAAAAGCGTGGAATTAAGGATAAACAACGTAACAAAGATAATCAAAGTGAGAAAGAATAGATACATTCGATTAACCGCAGATATAATTGGTACGGTGAACCTTACCATAAGTAAATGAGGTTTTAAGTACGATCGGAAATCGCATTCAATAAAAAAGCCAGCATCGAGCTGGCTTTAATTTTTTGAGTAAATAGGTTTGGCACTTCGACAATTTCTGTCATACTTCAGGCGGTTACAGGTACGTCTAGTCTATACTGCTGTTTCTAGGAAGCAGGAGAAACGTCCTTGTGTTTCTAATCCTTTAACTCGATCACCCAAACAGTAAAAAAGAGAGGATGAGCTGAAACAGTTGATTGTTTCGGCTCGTCCTCTCTTTTACCATTCTTTTGGCTCATAGTTCAGCTCTGTAAATAATTGTTGGCGTTCCTTCTTTGATAAGTCACGCCATTGTCCAATCGGCAGATTGCCTAAATGGATATTCATGATCCGTGTCCGCTGCAGCCTTACAACCTCGTACCCAAGTGCTGCACACATCCGGCGGATTTGGCGGTTTAGACCCTGGGTTAAGATGATTTGAAAGACATATCTCGACATCTGTGTAACTTTGCATGGGAGTGTTTTCGTATTTAAAATCTCTACTCCCGCGGACATTCGCTTGACAAACTCTGGAGTGATCGGTTTGTTCACTGTGACAATATATTCTTTTTCGTGCTTGTTTTCCGCCCGTAATATTTCGTTGACAATGTCTCCATCATTCGTCAGCAATATTAGGCCATCTGAATCCTTATCCAAGCGGCCAATATGGAAAATTCTTAATGGATGATTAACAAAATCAACAATATTTCCCTTTACATGCCTTTCCGTCGTGCTGGTAATCCCGACGGGTTTATTTAAGGCAATATAGACATAGTTTTTGGGACATTGACGGGGCTTCCGTCAATGTGAACCTGATCCCCAGGTTCAACCTGGCTGCCTATTTGGGCCACTTTCCCATTGATCGTAACTCTGCCTTCATTAATTAATTTATCTGCCCCGCGCCTCGAGGCCTTTCCAGACTCGCCAATAAACTTATTAATTCTGATGTTAACCACAACCTTAAGTGGAGAATCGTATGATTAAGAATACCGCAATTTCCTGCCTATTTTCAAGTGGTACCTTATTATATTGTGCAATTTTCACAAGGTGCCTGACACCATTCCCACTATTTGCATCAGGGGAATCTTTACATGAAAATGTCTTTTGTAGGAGAAGTGTTGTATTAGTTTAGTTAAAGTCATTTCCTTGCAAAAGGAGGTTGTCGAAAAAATTAAGTTCTATTATTTTAGTTATCTAAAATGCTACAAAAATATTACGAGATTTTCTTCAAAATATGACAAAAAAATCTAAAATGTTATGTTATTGTAATATAAAGTAAAACTTCAATCCTGGAGTTTTTTTCCTCACGGATTGTTAGTCCCGTTCTAATGATCTCAAATATCAAGGCTACCGCCTTGATAAAGAGACATTACGAACTCGATTGGTTCAACTTAGCCTCTGAAGAGCAGAGGCAAGTTTCACTGTATCTCACCAATCGGGCTTTTACAGGCAGTTGATCAATTGATCCCCTACTTCCTTTTTAGTTTTTTCCTAGTCTTGTAGAGGGTCTTACTGCCGTTAATGCGGTATAAACTACATATTGGGGAGATGGAAATGAAAAAGTTATCGGTTATAGTTGTTCTATTATTCAGTATCTTTTTCTTTAATGTACCAACAGATGCAGCTGGTAGTTCACAATTACTCATCATTAACAAAAAAATCAACTCACTCGCTTATTATGATAGCGGCAAGTTGATCAGAACCTTTAAGGTTGGAACTGGTAGATCAAGAGATTTAACTCCGGAAGGGAATTTTAGGATTGTAAGTAAAATTGTCAATCGCCCGTATTATACGAAAAATATTCCTGGCGGTGATCCACGTAACCCATTAGGTGACCGGTGGATGGGGTTAGAAGCAAGGGGTACATATGGAACAACATATGCAATACATGGAAATTCCAATGAAAGTACCATTGGCCAGTATGTAAGCTCAGGCTGTGTCCGTATGCACAATGAGGAAATTCGTTGGCTGTATGACCGAATTCAAATGTATACACCTGTTATCATAACGTATTCTGATAGCAGCTTTGACGCAATTGCAAAAGCAAATGGTTATTCTGTTAGTTCGAATGGCTGGATGCAGGCAAGTGGTAATTGGTATTACTATGTCAATGGAGTAGCTCAAACAGGATGGATTTCTAATAGTGGATCATGGTATTACTTAGATGGTTCCGGTGTTATGAAAACCGGCTGGGTATTGGATAAAGGCAAGTGGTATTTCTTAGACAAAAGTGGAGCGATGAAAACGGGCTGGCTATCAAACGGAGGGAAATGGTACTTCCTTGAAAATAGCGGGGCGATGAAAACGGGCTGGCTATCAAACGGAGGGAAATGGTACTTCCTTGAAAATAGCGGGGCGATGAAAACGGGCTGGCTATCAAACGGAGGGAAATGGTACTTCCTTGAAAATAGCGGGGCGATGAAAACGGGTTGGCTATCAAACGGAGGGAAATGGTACTTCCTTGAAAATAGCGGGGCGATGAAAACGGGCTGGCTATTAAATGGAGGGGAATGGTACTTCCTCGAAAATAGCGGAGCGATGAAAACGGGCTGGTTAGATCTAGGTGGGAAAAAATATTTCCTTAGAGGCAGCGGAGCGATGAAAACCGGCTGGATGGAAACAGAGGGCAAGTGGTATTACTTCTATCCAAGTGGCTTAATGGCAGCTAATACAGTAATAGGCGGCTGGAAAATTGGTGCAGACGGTGCATGGCTTGCCGTTGAGTATGTTGCCTTAGGTGACTCGTTAGCAGCAGGGATGACTCCGAACGGAGAGGATCGACCTGGTGATTTAGGCTATCCTGATCACATTGCTGAATTCTTTAGGAAAAACTTTGATTTAATGGATTTTGATAATTTTGGGGTTTCAGGATATACAACTGCTAACGTGATTGCAGATTTAGGCAAAGTAGACGTGCAAAAGGAAATTAAAGAAGCTACACATCTTACCATTGATATTGGTGCAAATGATCTGCTTCCGATTGTTAAAATCAATCCGGCACAGGCACCAGCAGCCATTGGAACAATAGCTGCAAATATTAATACGATTCTTAGTACGATTGATCAATTAAATCCAAAGGTGAAGGTTTATGTAATGGGCTATTACAATCCATTCCCATACCTGCCACAAGAACAGCAAGCACAGTTAATTCCATTGTTAACAGCATTTAATGGACAAATTCAAGCACAAGCGATTCAACATGGCGATACGTTCGTACCAACAGATACGTTGATCGCAAGCAAGTACCTAGAATATCTTCCAAATCCGGAGAGTATCCATTTAAGTTTAACAGGATATCAAGCAATAGCTGGAGAGTTCTGGAAAGTGATAAAATAGGTGACTGACCCCACCCTCATTTTGTAGATAGTTTAATAGTAAATAAAGGCACCTAGGGTGCCTTTATTTATGTGCTGAATGGAGTGAGAAGTATTAGATCTATCTTCTCTTTTTAATTATCTGGAGTCTTTATGAAATATTTGTAACACTTTATTGATGTAAACATGATTGTAAACATGTTTACTTTTTGTGTACTTCTCGTTTACAAATATGTAAACATGTTTACAAACGTGTGTACATCCCTTCATCTCAACTCGTATACAGAAATGTCATTCTTGTATACGAAAATGTATACATTATGACCAAAGTTTACGAATTGTTTACTGTTTTACACTTTCATTTCTTTTCGGTTTGCCTCATTGAAGAATCTACTAATCTCCTATAGCCTTTAATAGAAAGCCTCGTTAACTACTTTTAAAAATACAGTGAAATTATAAAATGAAAAGGAATGATGTTTATGACTAAATCCAGGATTGCTGCTGTTGATGTAGGGAATGACTCCATTAAGGCCATATTTGGGGAATTAGAGTATGAATTGAATATTCCTAACATTGTCGCAAGAGACACAGAAGACCGTCCAGTGATTGGGATCGAAGAACTTGATGATAAGAACCCATTAGATGGGATTCATGTTAAAGTACACTCCCCTGCTTTGAAAGAAAATAATGTGATTTATCGAGTTGGTAATTTAGCGACCAAAAGTAATAATGCCACTGAGCTAGATCCTGGTAGCAGCAAGTCGGAGGAAGACCAAACGTTAGTCATGCTTTTTACAACATTGGCCTTAGATGCAGTGAAAGGGGAATTTCCATCCACAAAGAATGTCATTGATGCCAGCTATACATTAGGAACTGGCTTACCCCTCCGCGAAGTAAAAGAAGGTAAGGATGCTGGATATCGTTCAAAATTAGTTGGGTCTGTCCATCAGGTTGAATTTTTGGTAACACCAAAATACCAAGGTTTAAAAGTAAATATTAAATTTAATGACGTAAAGGTGTATCCTGAAGGCTTTGCTGCTTATATTAATCTTGTGATGGACAATAATCTAAAAATCATCAATAAGGATTTAATCGATAAACGTATCTTAATTCAAGATATCGGAGGATTATCAACCGATATCGCGGTCATTAAAAATCGGAATGTCGATGATGATAAGGCACAAGGGTTTAACCTTGGGGTTTCAGAATCTTTAGAAGCGATTCGTGAAGAAATTAGAACGAAGCACGGCGTTGAACTGGACAGCCGCCGTGATGTGGTTGAAATTATTACGAGAAAAAATGACCGCAATCATATCATGGTAAAAGGCAGCAGGACAAGCGTTCACGATATTACAGACCGCATCCTGCTTGATTTAGCGAAAAAACAATATCGATTATTACGCAATGTGTGGCAGAAAAACTCACAAACAGAAATCTGCTATTTTGTTGGCGGTGGAGCCCACGTCTTAAAGGATTACCTAAAAACATTAAATAATAATTTAGACGGCTATAATATCGAATTCTTTGAGGACGATAAGGAAAGTATTTGGATGATGGCCAATGCTTATTATAAACTCATCACAGATTTTGTCAGAAGAACGGAGAAACAAAAAGCTGCACCGGTTAAGAGTTAAAATAAGGTGATACTATGAAAAAGCCTGCTGTAAATGAAATTAAACGAGGCCAAGCACTATCCTTTCGCGTCCCATCTGATACACCTGACCATATTTTAAAGCAGCTGCAAAAATTAAAAGAAACAGAGAGAAGGAATTTTTCAAGTAGACTGGCGGAGTTTGTGATGCAAGGGGTTAACCATTCTTTTTCCAGAGAAAGGGAAATGCTCACAATCCCGCTGCCAAAGAATTTAACGAAAGCACAACGGGATTGGTTGAAGCATGAGCACTCTGAGGCATTATTAGGAAGTATTCTCTATCAACTGATTTCTGACCCCGTGCGTTCTACTTCCTTACTTGCCGCTTTAAATAGTAACGCACTGGATATTGAAGAGGCTTTGTATCTTCAGGAGGAAGTATTTCCCGAGGAACTTGCCGTTTCTACCGATGGAGCAAGCAGCAGCCAGGAGGAAACATCTGCTGCGCTTGAATTAAATGATAGTACGGATAATCTCGATGAGTTTGATTGGGATAGTGCGAAACAGGAAGAAGTGTTTGAGAAGGTAGAAAATAATGAAGAGGAACTAGATATAGACGACCTGCTTGGCGGATTTCTGGCGAATATGAATAAGTAGGTTTAAAAAAACGAACCCCGTCTGTTAATTTAAAGGCGGGGTCCTTTGTGATTACTTTCTAATGTAGAAGGTAGAAGATTCTTTTGTAACCTTTTTACCATCAAGTAAAATCGTGATTATAGCTTTAAATTGGCCTTCGTCTAATGTCTTTGTTCCCAGATTAAAGATATACTGGCTATTTGAGCGGAACAGGTTTCCTTCGGAGGCTGCAGATGTCGATATACCATCGAAAGGAACTCCGCTTATCTGATCAGTAATCTTAACTAATTGAATGGTTGCGATGGCATCATTCACCTGTTCTTTACCGTCGTAAATTTCGAACTTTACAGGAATTGTACTATTCTTTTTAAATGTGCTTGTTCCGTTGGCTTCTATCGGTTGTTGAACCCCGCTGAAGTCGTAAACATGGTAGGAATATTTGAAAGTACTTGTGTTGCCCGCTTGATCGGTTGCTGTTACTGTTACGGTATGAATCCCAGCTTTAGAGGTATCAAGCTTTTGCTCAAACTGTAAGTTAGGGTTTGAATCCAGCTTATCAGTTACTATAGGAATGACCTCGACTTCCTGTCCAACTAAGAAGCGCTGGCCGTCCTTTAAACCCTGCAGGCCGCTGATGACTGGGGCGGTGTTATCAACTGTGTACGTAATGGTCGAAACAGTTGTGTTACCGGCAGCGTCTTTAGCAGTGACGGTTAATTTATGAACGCCTTCACCGGTTTGCAGCTCATCGGCTTTGACATCAATTAGATGTTCATCGGTTACAGCATAGTAGGTCTTAGGTCCAGTTAGGGCCTCGGTTAATGCTTTTGTTGAATAGTGCTTACCATTGGTTAAATAGAACTTTACTGCTGGTTTCGTATCATCCACTGTATAAGTGATAGATACAGAAGAACGATTACCAGCCTTATCAGTGGCCGTCACTCTTAAAGTATAGGTTCCATCTTCACCCATTATTAATGGATCGGCACTAACCGTAATATCGTTATTGTTATCGGAGGCACTGTAGTACTGACCCATTTCATAGAGAAATTGAGAGGTATAAATACCATTCTCGGTTAATTTCAATGAAATGGTTGGCGCAGTGTTGTCAACTGTATACGAAATTGTTTTGGTTGTTGTATTACCGGCCTTATCAGTAACAGTGACGGTATAGGCGTAAGTTCCTTCATCGAATTTCAAGTCACTTGCATTATCAGTAACTGGGTTAACTTCTGTAACAGTATAAGGTTTTTCAGTTAACCCTTTCAGATAAGCTGCATTATAGAAGCCGCCATCTTTGAGTTTCGTTTCATCAATATTTATGACTGGAGGTGTGTTATCTAAATGGTATTCGACAGATTTAGATGTACTATTACCAGCTTTATCGACAGCTGTGACTGTAGCTGTATAAGTGCCGTCGGATGTCGCTAATGGAGTATGCTGTACATCAAATAGGTTCGTATCGTTTGCTGTCCAGTATTGTCCAAGTGTCTCTAACGCAGCAAGGTTATAATATTTACCTGCTTCTAAAGTAAGAGAAACTTCTGGTGCGGTATCATCAATCGTATAGCTTGCCTTGGCGCTATTACTGTTTCCAGCTTTATCAGCTGCACTTACCGATAACTCGTGTTTCATTTCTGTAAAACCAAGACCGTTAAAGTCCACTGTGTTTTCATCAAGGTTTTCGTCATCAATGGTAAAGTAAGGAGTAAACGTCTTAAATTTCTCAGAAGTATAGAAACCATTGTCGTCAAACTTAAATGTGATGACAGGCTTGGTATTATCGACAGTGTACTCAATCGTTTTTTCGGCTTCATTGCCGGCCTTGTCAATTGCAGAAATTTTTGCCGTATGTTTACCCTCTGTGTAGATTAAATCGCTTGCCTTAACGCTTTCAGGATAGAGATTAGTATCTTGTACAGTGTAATACTGACCTAATTGTTTCAGGGTATCAGCATTATAGTACCCGCCATTCGTTAATACGGAGGTGATTGTTGGCTTCGTATTGTCAACTGTATACGTTACAGAAGCAGTTCCGATGTTACCGGCCGCATCCGTGGCGACAATCGTTACGGTATGCTCCGATTCATCTTTTTTGTTATAGCCGACGATATTAAAATCGTATGGATTTTTTTCGTCAATGGAATAGATTGGCTTATCATCAGGTAAATCTGCTGATTTATAATATCCGCCCGCCTTTGGTTTTTCAATCGAGACCACTGGTGCAGTATTATCGACTGTGTACTTAATTGTTGCTGTCGTCTTATTGCCGGCAGCATCCATTGCTGTAACGGTTAGCTCATGGGTCCCCTCAGATTTATCATAGGCAGATTGAACAACACTTACTACTTGGTTGTTATCGGAAGTAGTGTAATAGTTTTCTGGTAGATTTTTAAAATGATAGAATCCATTTTGTGTTAAATTAAACGATATTGTTGGTGATGTGTTATCGACAGTGTAAGTGATGGTTTCAGTTTTTGAATTTCCTGCTTTATCTGTTGCCATAATGGTTAGTGTGTGATTTCCCTCTGTAAAATCAAATGGACTTATATCAACCTTATCCTTGTTCTCATCTTCCACCGTGTAAAAATTGGTAAGGTCCTGTAAATAGCTAGATTTATAGTAGCCGCCATTTGCGATTTTTTCAGAATCAATAGTAATAGCAGGATCTTTAGTATCAACATAGTACTCAACATTTTTTTCGGTCGCATTTCCAGCTTTATCAACGGCCCTTACTGAAGCATAATAGTGGCCATCAGTTGTTCCGAAACCGGTAGGGATTACTGTTGATAAATTAGTATCTGTTGCTGTATAAAGCTGTCCGATTTTGCTTAAAGAACTTGCGTTATAATATTTGCCATTCTCCAAGTTTATGGTAACCTTTGGAGCGGTATCGTCGATGGTGTAATTTGCAGTGGCGGTGCTATGATTATTTGCTTTATCAGATGCACTAACAGTTACTGATTGTGGCCCTTCAGTTAAGACTGGTGTGGAAGCGTTAATCGTGGAATTGTCTAAGTTGTCATCCTTTACTTCATAGTAAGGGTTAAATGTACGGAAAGTTTCTGATGTATAAAAACCGCCATCATTAAATTTAAAGGAAATCGTTGGTGCATCATTATCAACAACATAGTTAATCGATTTTTCTGAATAATTCCCAGCTTTATCCAGAGCAGTAATTTTAATTGTATGAGATCCAACAGTCAGGTCAAGATCAGGAGTGGTTGAAGATTGTAGGTTTGGTTCTTTAATCGTATAATAACTCTTCACTATATCTTTTAAAGAGTCAGTGTTATAGACCCCGCCATCAACCAATACGGAATGAATCTCTGGTTTTGTATTGTCAATATAATATGTAACGGATGCTTGTCCTACATTATCATATTTATCAATGGCTTTAACTGTAACGGTATGCTTGCCTTCAGTATTAGTATCCCATCCAAATATCTCTGTTCTATAAGTACTTTGCTCTTCAACGGTAAATTCCGGGCTGGACGATAACTGGTTGGATTGATAGAATTTACCTTCGGTTGGCTTTGTAATGCTGACAACAGGTTTAACTTTTTCGCCTAACACCTCAACAGTTAATTTATCAACTGTATCATTTACAAGAGAATTTCCTGTGCCTGGTTTATTATCATTAATTTTTATTTGAATTGGGACGTTGTAAGTTCCGGGTGTTACATTTGAATTAACGAAAATTTGAGCACCATCTACAACAGTAGAAAGTGTTTCCCCTGAATATGGAATATCCTTTGTACCCTTTGGAGGAACAGGGTTTTCTGGATAGCCTATATAGTATTTGGTGTCAACATGTATTGTCCCGGAGGTATTTTTTTGATTTCCGCCTGTATAGGCTAACTTAATTTTAAAATCCACCTTCTCTCCCGGGTAAACTTTAATAACCTTATCAGGAGCTGCTTCAAATTCTGGAGATGAATCAACTAATTCAATACCGGCAGCAATTGCAGATATGGCAGGGACAAATCCTGAAAGTAACAGCACTAACAACATGACAAGTGTTTTCTGTAATTTTCTTAGCATTCCTTCTTCCTCCTAAAAATAATAAATAATACCAAAGAAGAACCGGTTACACTACTAGCTCCATATAACCAAAGTGTCCAATGATAAGGTTATATTCCAACGCTTCCCTTTATTAAAAAAATATCCACTCCCTCTATCACCCCCTACTATCTTGGAAAAATCCAATAGAGAAATTCAACAAAATAGTGCAAAAGTCATAAAATAGCTGTACATTTCCATGTTATCTCGACATGAATTATTAAGAAAGGGATTTCGTTCGACAAAAAATACAGATATAACGATATATAGAACGATGATAAAAAACTAGATTAGCAGCTTACTAGAAACAAAGTTTAAATTAAAAAACAAGCCATGGCTCGTGCCATGGCTTGCTTCACTTCAATGATTAATGATTAATGATTATGATTCGGTAATTTCTTGCCAGGGTGATCGTCGCCTTGCTTTTCCCTATTTTTCCTATCCTTCTTCTGGTTTTCCTGCAGCTTTTCGACAAATGCATGGGTGTCTTTGTTGTCCATAGCGTATAACCTCCTTGATAATTGAACCAATGTTAATGTAACCAGTCGACAAGGAAAACATGCAGACTGTGTTCGAAGGACATAAAGAAAACTCGCCGATTGGCGAGCCCCTAAGGGCGAAGACAAAGGCGTAGTTGCACTTATACTTTCCTATTACCTAAAAAAATCCCCTTAGTAGGAGATTTTTAAATCACACCCTGTGCGATCATCGCGTCAGCAACTTTAGTGAACCCGGCGATGTTGGCGCCGACAACCAAATTGCCTGGAAATCCGTATTCTACGGCGGCTTTTACACTGTTTTGATAAATGTTAATCATGATTTGGTGTAGCTTGGCGTCCACTTCCTCAAACGTCCAGGACAAACGAGCACTGTTTTGCGCCATTTCTAAAGCTGAAACGGCTACACCACCGGCATTGGCCGCTTTACCTGGGGCAAACAGCACCTCGCTGTTAAGGAATACATCGACGGCTGCTAATGTTGAAGGCATGTTTGCGCCTTCTCCGATCGCTTTAACGCCGTTTGCCACAAGAATTTTTGCAGCAGTTTCATCAATTTCATTTTGGGTTGCACAAGGTAAGGCGATATCACACGGAATTGACCAAATCCCTGAGCATCCTTCGAAATATTGGGCATGTGGGTGGTATTTTACATACTCTTTGATTCTTTTTCGCTCGACCTCTTTAATTTGTTTGACGGTCTCTAAATTAATGCCATTATCATCATAGATATAACCATTGGAATCACTGCAGGCAACAACCTTGGCACCGAATTGCGCTGCTTTTTCCATGGCATAAATGGACACATTACCGGAGCCGGAAACAACGACCGTACTGCCGCAAAAACTCAGGCCTTGATCCTTTAACATTTCCTGGACAAAATAGACTGTGCCATAGCCTGTGGCTTCTGTACGTACTAAGCTGCCACCGTACCCCAATCCTTTTCCAGTAAAAACCCCTGCCTCGAAGCTGCCGCGGATTTTTTTATATTGTCCAAACATAAAGCCAATTTCTCTTGCCCCAACGCCGATATCTCCTGCCGGCACATCGACATCCGGACCAATATGGCGGTAAAGCTCTGTCATGAAGCTTTGGCAGAAGCGCATGATTTCACCGTCCGATTTCCCCTTCGGATCAAAATCAGAGCCCCCTTTTCCACCGCCAATCGGCTGGCCGGTTAAGGAGTTTTTAAAAATTTGCTCAAAGCCTAAAAATTTAATAATACTGGTATTCACAGATGGATGGAAGCGTAAACCGCCTTTATACGGACCGATGGCACTGTTGAACTGGACACGGAATCCACGGTTTACTTGAACCCTGCCGCAGTCATCCACCCAGGGAACTCGAAAGGTAATAACTCTTTCGGGTTCGACGATCCTTTCAAGGATCCCCTGTTCGATATATGTTGGATGTTTTGCAAAAACGGGCACAAGTGAATCAAAAATTTCCTTCACCGCCTGATGAAATTCACCTTCGAATGCATTGCGCTGTTTTACCGTTTCGAACACATTATTAACATATTCCCTTGCTGCCTTTGAACCTGATTGTTTTACATCCTCAATTGTTTGCATGGAATTCACCCCTATAACTCAATGAACAGTATTTATATAAACTGAATATTCTTCATATTATTATCGTTTTATTTTATAATTGATAAATAATCTAAGCAATATGAAAAATAGATAAGATTGATGCCGAAAATAGATTGATAGATTATGGGGTGGAATAGATGGAGTTACGACAAATTCACTATTTTATTGAAGTTGCCAAAAGAGAGCATGTAACAGAGGCTGCTAATGCATTGCATGTCGCCCAATCAGCAGTGAGCAGGCAGATTGTTAATTTGGAAGCGGAATTAGGGGTTGATTTGTTTATCCGAGAAGGTAGAAATGTCAAACTGACCCCGATCGGTACTATGTTTTTAGAGCAGATGCAGCAGGCGATGAAGCTGATTGACAATGCCAAACGTGAGGTGGAGGAATTTCTAGACCCGGAGAGAGGAACGATCCGAATTGGATTCCCTAGCAGCCTGGCGGCATATACCTTACCGACGGCCATTTCAGCCTTCCGCGAGCGTTATCCCCATGTTAAGTTTCAGCTTATTCAAGCTTCCTACCAAAACTTAATTGATGGTGTCATTAAAGGGGAATTTAACCTTGCCCTGCTTGGCCCGGTTCCTAAGAAGGTGAAGAAAGTTAAAGGAAAAACCTTATTTACCGAAAATATCGTTGCTTTATTACCGCATACCCATCCCCTTTCCAACAAACGGTTATTAACATTAAGTGAATTACGGGATGATTCCTTTGTTCTTTTTCCAAATGGTTTTATTTTACGCGAAATCATTGTCAATGCCTGCTTGATGCTTGGCTTTGAACCTCAAGTGTCATTTGAAGGAGAGGATATTGATGCTATTAAAGGCTTGGTATCTGCAGGTCTAGGCGTGACACTTATTCCGGAAATCACGTTAATTGACAGCCTGCCAAGGTCAACGGTCAAAATTCCGATAACGGAACCAAATGTAACGAGGACAGTCGGTGTCATTATTCCGAATGAACGCGAGCTGCTGCCGACAGAAAAGCTTTTTTACGAGTTTTTGGGAGAGTTTTTCAGCATCCTTGACAGGTATCAGAATTAATCCATTTTCGATAAAAAATAAAGTCCTTTATTCAAGGTTATTGGATATAAACTCTCCCATCATACATAAGTATTAAATGTAGATGCTGCAATCCTGGATGAGAATCGATTGCACATCTGTATTGGTCAAAGTGGGACTGTTACCAACAGGTCTATTATATAACAAACAGCTTTTCTCCCCTTCCGAAGGACTTAGAGTACAGGGATTGAAATTAAATGATGAATGGGTGGTGAGGTTTTACGAAGCTGCCAGCAACTATTGTTTTAGCAGATGGTACATTAAATAATGAGGTAATCTTAAAAAAAGAAACCCTCTATAAAGGGATGAACGGAAGGCTGATTGAAAGATTCTATTTATCCCCTTCCAATAGCTTTATTTTTAAACCATTAACAAATAATGGCCAAATAGGTAAAGAAGTATGGATTCACGAGCATGTTCTTCCCTTATTACCAGCTATTTATCCAAAAATACTCTCGTATTCGATTAGTGATGCCCCCGAGCTTAATTGGATGATTCTTGAGGACCTTGGTTATTTGTCACACGATTTTCATGAGGAAAGTGTATTAGGTGTGGTTGAATGGGTCGCTTGGTGGCATTCCCTGCCAATAGAAAAACTTAGGGGTGTGCCGCTTACAGGTTTAAAACCAGGGATTAAGGAGCTTGTAGCGGATATTTGTGTGCAGAAGGAAGAAGTCCTTCGGTTATTATCGCTTATTAACATGGAGGAAGATGCCATCCATCATCTATACATGCTGATTGATAGCTTCGTATTTTCACAGAAACTGGTTTTGTCTCACGGTGATTTGCATTCAGGGAATTTTGCGGTTGTGAAGGGTAAATTGATGATTTTAGACTGGGAGCACACCCATTTAAATATGCCCTATTGGGATTTGTACCATTTAATTGATATGTCGTATCCCCTTTTTCCGAAGAAGATGACGGCTCAGTTCCGCGAGAGAATCTTGTCAGTGTATCTTGATCATGTAGGTTTTGACGTTGATCGAGGTGCTTTTATCGAGGAGTATTATTTGTTTGCATCGGTGTTTTCTATTTGGATGATTTTGCTTATTCAAAAGGACTTACAGGGGAATGGCGGGAAGTGGTCTGCTGATCAGTTACATGCACAGCTAGAGGAGACGGTTTCAAGCCTCGAGCAGTGCTTGGCGGTTCTTGTGAATGAAAAAAGCTAACCCGAGGTTTGATATGCTCCCAATAAAGTAGACAGATGAAATAATAAAAATCTGTTTACTTTATTGGGGGCTTCTTCATTTTACGCTCTTTGCTCTGTTAGTTTGATAATTTCAATGATGGTATTTGTTGCTTTAATCATATTATCGACAGAAATAAATTCAAATTTGCCGTGGAAGTTTTCGCCGCCCGTAAAAATATTCGGTGTCGGCAGACCCATAAAGGAAAGCTGCGAGCCGTCTGTGCCGCCGCGGATTGGTTTAGAGATCGGCTTGATATCCAAGCTCACCATCGCCTCATGGGCAATGTCGACAATTTCTTTCACAGGTTCTATTTTCTCTCTCATGTTGTAATATTGATCGTTTAGTTCAAGAATGATCTTGTCACTGCCGTATTTCCCTATTAATTCATTCACGATGTTCTCCAAGGTGGCCTTGCGGGCATTGAATTTTTCCCTGTCATGGTCCCTGATAATATAGTGGAGACTTGTTTGTTCAACATCACCATTGAAGGAAAGCAGATGGAAAAAGCCTTCGTATCCTTCGGTATGTTCTGGCACTTCTTGTTCTGGAAGCTTGCTATGTAATTCCATGGCAATTTTCATTGAATTGACCATTTTGTCCTTCGCTGAACCTGGGTGAATGTTATTACCCTTGATGGTAATTTTGGCCCCAGCAGCGTTGAAGCTTTCGTATTCTAACTCTCCAAGCGGGCCGCCATCGACGGTGTAGGCATGACTGGCATTGAAGGCCGCAACGTCAAACTTATGTGGACCTCTGCCAATTTCCTCATCTGGTGTGAACGCAACGCGGACCTTACCGTGCTTAATTTCCGGGTGTTTAATTAAGTAGTCCATTGCCGTCATGATTTCGGTGACCCCGGCTTTGTTGTCTGCACCAAGAAGCGTTGTGCCATCGGTTGTAATTAACGTGTGCCCTTTGTATTCTGGCAAGCTTGGGAAGTCCTTCGGTGACATGATCACCTTTAGCGCTTCGTTTAGGACGATTTCCCCGCCATCATAGTTCTCGACCATTTGAGGCTTCACGTTTTTTCCTGTGAAGTCAGTAGCTGTGTCGACATGGGCAAGGAAGCCAATCGTTGGTGTCTCTTTTTCCGTGTTGGACGGCAGGGTTGCCATTACATAGCCGTTGTCATCCATCGTGACCTCTTCCATACCAATCGATTTTAATTCCTCAACAAGCATGCGCAGCAAGGTCCACTGACCTTCAGTTGATGGACAGGTCTCACTGCCTTCATCCGACTGCGTGTCCACCTTCACATAGGAAGTAAATCTTTCAATAAGTTCGTTTTTCACCTTTAACGCACTCCCCTTTTCAGTTCCTGTTCATGAATATCATATCACTTATAAGAGAGCGGTTACACGTTTTATTGAATAGGTTAAGTGAAGGCATGGTTTAATTTGCGAAAAGGCGAGTTAACTTGCGGAAAAAGCGTTCTAACTTGCGAAAAAGGTGTGCCAACTTGCGGAAAAAGCGTTCCAACTTGCGGAAGAGGCGAACCAACTTGCGAAAGGCGCTTCAACTTGCGAAAAAGGCGAGTTAACTTGCGGAAAAAGTGCTCCAACTTGTGAAAAAGGCGAGCCAACTTGCGAAAGGAGCTTCAACTTGCGAAAAAGGCATTTCACCTTGTGGAAGGTACACGGACATTATGTTAGTGAAAGGTTATTTCCATAGATTAAAGTCCACTTTATATGTATGGTAACGAAATGCTCCTTCACTAGGAAAGTTCATACTCTTCAAAATTCGATTGGCGGTGTAAATGTCATCAACATGTAAAAACTCTCTACATTCCATATTCGTAATACTCCTCTTAAAAATCAAAAACCACTCCAGCAAAGTTTTTTGATGAGCGAGATTATCCGTCGCCTTGCAAAAAGGGCAATACCAGGTCCTTCGCAGTTTAATCATCCCAAACCTGCCGCACGCATCACACCGCACGCCTGTGTGAAAATCTCTAAAAGGTAAACTATAAGTCTCACAAATTGGCTTTGGGATAAAGCGTTGATGACTATTAAGGATTTCAGCAGATAGCCAGTTGAACGCTTCGTTATCTAACTTTTTAATTTGCCGAGGGATGCTTTTAATAAAAGAGGGAATCAAGTATGGATATAAGAGTTTGGTTTTGGCTGGTGAACATGCCACAATTTGTTTCGGATATGCTAGCACGATTGCACCATAAATGGGGAGATCGATGTTCCGGCTTCTAAGCCAATCAGTCAAACATTCGCAATTTCGTTCCAATTGGACAACAGGGCTTTCAAAGCCATCTTTGTGCCCGTCATCCCTGATACGGATTAACTGAGGAGGATTATCCTTAAACTCAAGGACGCCGCCAATATTTTTTACTTCTAAAACAACACCATACCACGGGGTCATCACATAGGAGTCTATTTGGAATTTTTCGTCTGACGAGGGGGATAAGTCGTGAAAAATGTGGTTATCAAATGGAAATGGATGATTTCGGAGAACCTCTGCTACCCTTTCCTCGCCACCTCTGCCTGCCTCAATCGAAGCTTGTTTAGACGATAATAAAGTTATTACCGGGTGGCCAGATGATAACCGATTTTGCGCGGATTGCAAACCTTCTAACTTTAATGATTGATCTCTGTTTTTCATTTCAATGATCGTTCACCTCCATAAAATAGAACCTTCACCTGCATCGTAGCACATACCGGAAAATCACGCTATATAACGTCTCAAACATTTCAAATTTTTGTAAAAAATATAGCTTGCAACCTATTGACCATTGGGGTCAATGGGATTATAATGATTCCATTGACTGACATGGTCAACAGCTTTAAAAGGAGGGATGCCACGGTGTTTTCGAAATTTCTCAACTTAGATAAGGAAAAACAAGACCGAATCATAAATGCTGCGATAAAGGAATTTGCCCAGAAAGGATATGATCATGCATCGACCAATGAAATCGTGAAAGTGGCCGGTATTTCAAAGGGGCTCTTGTTTCATTATTTCGGCAATAAAAAGCAAATGTTTTTATTTTTATTTGACCATTGTTATGAGCTTATTGCCGACCATTTTTATCAAAAAATCGACTTAACTGAAAAAGACTTTTTCACGAGAATTCGGCAAGCGGTCATCATCAAAATGGAACTGCTCAAAACCTATCCGGACCTTTTTAAATTTATCGAAGAGGCTTATTTAGAGGATTCACCTGAAGTAAAAATGGAGGTGGATAAAAAGATAAAGGAACTGAATGAGGTTAATCTCGGGAAGGTTTACGAGGGTATCGATTTTTCAAAATTCCGTAATGACATGGACATTAAAAAGATCTTAAAGATTATTACGTGGACATTTGAAAAATTGAGCGCAGAGGAGCTTTTTAAGGCAAAGCTATCACCTGAACATCATATTAATTATGAAAGAATTTTTCTAGAGGCAGAAGAGTATTTCGAGATTTTAACGAAGGCTTTTTATAAATGAAGACTCGCCGACTGGCAAGCCATTTGGCCTTTCATGAGGCGCAGTCGAATGTATGCGTTCAGTATTTGGGAAACAAATTATGACTAGCAAATTAAGGGGGTCCTCCACAATGAATGTAATCGAAATTAAAAACCTTACAAAAACGTACGGCAAAGCAAGAGGAATCACCGACATCAGCTTTCATGTCGAACAAGGCGAAATTTTTGGTTTCATCGGGCCGAATGGCGCCGGTAAATCAACAACCATCAGAACGCTATTATCGCTCATTTACCCGACTAGCGGCAGTGCAACGATTTTTGGCAAGGACTGCATTCAATTTGCTCCAGAAATTAAAAAGGAAATCGGCTACCTGCCATCAGAAGTTTTTTACTATGACAATATGAAGGTAAAGGATCTATTAAAATATTCAGCAAGTTTTTATAAAAAGGATTGCAGCAAGAGAATCAAAGAGTTAGCGGAAATCATGGACCTCGATCTCAATAAAAAAATTGATGACCTTTCATTAGGGAACAAAAAGAAGGTTGGGATTGTACAAGGGATGCTTCATGAACCAAAGCTCATCATTCTCGATGAACCAACGAGCGGTCTCGACCCGCTGATGCAGCAAAAATTCTTTGAATTACTGGAAGAAGAGAATAAGAAAGGCGTGACAATTCTCTTTTCGTCGCACATCCTCAGCGAGGTTCAACGATTATGTAACCGGGTCGCCATCATTAAAGAGGGCAAGATTGTTACCGTTGAAAAGATTAGTACGTTACAAGAAAACAACTATAAAAAGTTTAAGATTGAGACGAAAACGAAACTAGATAAGAATTACTTCAATATTAACGGCGTCAATAATATAGGGGTTAACGGTCAGGTTACCAGCTTTATTTTTAAAGGAAATATAAATGATGTCATGAAAAAGATTGCGGAGATTGAAATCGCCAATCTGTGGATTGAAGAGCCAGACCTTGAGGAGATCTTTATGCATTATTACGAAAAGGAGCCTGATAAGCGATGAATATGTTATTACATGAATTAAAGGCTTATCGGAAGTCTACGATCATCTGGACGTTCTCCTTAGTGATGATCATTGTTCTGTATATGTCGTTTTATCCATCTTTTGCGCGGGATGCTGAGGATTTTATAAAAATCATGGAAGGGTATCCGGAGGCGATCAGAAATGCTATAGGGTTTAACCTGGAAAATTTCTTTACGATTTTAGGCTTCTATTGCTTTCCCTTATCTTTTATTACGCTGTGCGGTGCGATTCAGGCGATGAATATCGGCATTTCCATTGTCAGCAAGGAAGTACGCGAGAAAACAGCGGATTATCTGTTAACGAAGCCCATAACCCGGACAACAGTTTTGACGGCAAAGCTTTTGGCAGCGTTCATCTCGATCGTCATCACGAATGTTGTTTATATAGCGGCTGCGAGCATCATGGCATTTCAAGTAAAAACAGATGACTTTAGTTTCAAAGTATTTCTCATGCTTTCACTCACGATGTTTTTTATTCAGCTGATGTTTCTGGCCTTAGGAATCGTCATTTCTGTTATTGTACCAAAGATCAAATCCGTCCTGACCGTCTCACTTGCGATAGTTTTTGCCTTTTACTTTGTTGGAATGCTCAGCGATACGACAGGTGAGGATTTGAAACGATACTTTTCGCCGTTTAAATACTTTGACACCGCTTATATCATCAAACACTCAGGATATGAAGCCTCCTTTTTGATTGCTGGTGCCGCCATTATTATTCTAGCAATTGCGGCCAGTTATGTTGTTTATTCTAAAAAGGATATTCATTCTGTTTAAAAATGGAGGTGGATCAAAAGTGAATATATTTTTAAAAGAATTAAGGTCACATCGAAAATCGCTGATATTTTGGAGCATTGGGGTCTTTCTTATGGTTGTATCAGGAATGGCTAAATATGATGCGTATTCGTCATCGGGCCAATCGATTAATGATCTCGTGGCAGACCTGCCAAAATCGCTAAGAGCGGTATTGGGTTTCGGTGCAGTGGATTTATCGAAGATTAGCGGCTATTATGCCATGCTGTTTCTTTATTTGTTATTAATGGCGACCATTCACGCGGCGATGCTGGGTGCCACCATTATCGCTAAAGAAGAGCGGGATAAAACGTTTGAATTTCTATTTGTAAAGCCCGTGTCAAGGACGACTATCATTACCGCAAAACTAATGGCAGCTTTCGTCAATATAGTCATCTTTAATCTCGTGACCTACGTTTCTTCGATTATTCTTATAGCAAAATACAATGATGGTGAGGCAGTAAATAAGGATATCGCCATATTAATGGTAGGAATGTTTATTTTGCAGCTGTTGTTTATGGTCATCGGCAGCGCCCTTGCTGCAGTAAAAAAGAAACCCAAAACGGCTGCTTCACTGGCTACAGGTATCCTTTTACTAACGTACATGTTGTCGATTGTGATTGATTTAAATGAGCACATAGAGGGCTTGAAATATTTGACCCCGTTTAAATATTTTGAAGCGAAAAATATCATGTTTGGCGGCGGGCTGGATATTATTTTTGTTGTCATATCCGCCGTCTTGATTGCCCTGTTTTCATATGTGACCTACGTTTTTTATCAAAAAAGAGATTTAAACGTATAAAAAAAGATCGAGTCGCTCGGTCTTTTTTTTTAGGAATAGTTTTTAGAAATGGATTAAAACATAATAATAATGTTAATATGGAAAAATAAACCGATAGAGGAGGAGATACGAATGACTTCACAAAATGAAAAAAATACCCTGCCGCCAAAAACATGTTCTATTGAGCGTTTAGTGACATTAGAAGAGGATGTAAAGAAGGTGCTGGCAGGAGAAAAAACAGCTACCCGCAGGAATGGCAGATATGCCGATCCAGGTGAAATCATGACGCTTGAAGGCCGCCAGTTTGTGGTTGAAAATGTGTATTCACAAAGCTTGGGTGAGCTCACAGATGATAATGCCCGCCGCGAAGGTTTTGAAACGGTTGAAGAGTATAAGCAATCCATTTTGAGCATCCATCCGGGAATGCCATGGCTGCCGCAAATGCGTGTCTGGGTCCATGAATTCCGTCCAGTCCAGGCTTAATAATATTACGTAATCCTAATGGTCCATTTTTTGTTAATGGACTATTTTTTTTGATAGAAAAAACCCCAATGATTGAAGTTTGGCCTTATAATTGTATCATTATTAGAATTGGCTGACAGTTTGAGGTGGGAATCTCCATGCAGTTTTTATCAAAATATATTAAAAAGTATTGGAAGTCATTTAGCATTGCGGTTTTATTTCTCACTTTTGAGGCGATTAGTGATTTAATGCAGCCAACGATTATGGCAAAAATTATTGATGAAGGTGTTGTCAATCGGGATATTCATTATGTCTTAAAAATGGGCGGTCTAATGATCGCCATTACCGCCTTCGGTGCCGTGAGTGCTTCCACGAGAAGCGTGATGGCGAGCATTGTATCGCAAAACTTTGGCACGGAGTTAAGGTCGGATTTGTTTAAAAAGGTGCAGGAACTTTCGTTCAAAAATCTTGATAAATTTGACCGCGCGTCCTTAATCACTCGATTGACAAATGATGTCACCCAGGTACAGGTTTTTGTCAATGGCTTGATGCGCATATTCGTCAAGGCTCCGCTGCTGGCAATTGGCGGACTTGTGATGGCGGTGCGGTTAAACCTGCATTTATCTGTCGTTTTAGCAGTTGTCGTGCCGATTGTGGCGCTGTTCATTGTCCTTAATTTACGCTTAGGGTTTCCCCTCTTTTCCAAGGTGCAGCAGGCACTTGACCGGGTGAACTCTGTTATAAGGGAGTATTTATCAGGTGTGCGTGTTGTCAAGGCATTTAATCGCTTTGATGTTGAAATTGGGAAGTTTACAAAGGCAAATGATAATTTTAAGGATCAATCAATCGCCGCCGGGCGACTCATGGCTACGTTTAGCCCGGCGATTATGCTCACAGTTAATCTTGGGATCGTCGTCGTCCTTTGGATGGGCGGCTTAGGTGTTGATAGCGGCAAAATTCAAGTGGGCCATATCATTGCCTTTACTAATTATATGACGCAAATATTATTTTCGTTGATGATGATCTCCATGGTTTTCAATATGTTTGTCAGGGCAAAGGCCTCGGCCGGGAGAATTGATGAAGTGTTTTTACAGGAGGATGATATTACCTGGGAAAATGAGACCTTACCGCCGCCTCACACTGAAAAGGGAAGAATTGATTTTGAAGATGTTTCCTTCTCCTATGAAGGAACGAGCGGCGAGCCGATCTTAAAAAATATTAATCTCTCGCTCCTTCCTGGGGAAACAGTTGGCATCATCGGCTCTACCGGTTCAGGGAAAAGTACGTTAGTCGGGCTGATCCCCCGCTTCTATGACGCCACGAGCGGCACCATTAAAGTAGATGGGCAGGATATTAAACTTATTAACCCGAAAAAATTACGGGATAAGATTGCGATGGTGCCACAAAAGAATATTTTATTTACCGGCAATGTGGCTGATAATATCCGCTGGGGGAATGAAAATGCTTTAGAAGAAGAAGTAGAGACCGCTGCGATTATAGCTGGTGCACATGATTTTATTACGGCCTCACCGGAAGGCTATCAAACACAAATTGGCCAAGGGGGAATTAATTTTTCTGGAGGGCAGAAGCAGCGGATCTCGATTGCCAGAGCATTAGTCAAAAAACCGGAGATTTTGATCCTAGATGATAGTACAAGTGCGGTGGACGTCGCAACCGAGGCAAAAATTAAAGCTGGATTGAAGAAATATGCCAAAGGGCTTACCTGTTTGCTGATTGCCCAGCGGATAACCTCGATTATTGATGCCGACAAGATTGTCGTTCTAGAAGAAGGAGAAGTTGTTGGGGTGGGAACCCACCAAGAATTAATCGGGAAATGTAACGTATATCAGGAAATTTACAGCTCACAAATGGGCAAGGAGGTATTGTAAATGTCGAAAGGAACAGAGCAGACCGGAAGCAATCCTCCTACCCCGCCGCCATTACGACCAGGCGGTGCCCATCGTCTTCGAGGCCCAGTTGTCAAGCCGAAAAACTTTAAAGGCACCTTGAAGCGTCTTTGGAGTTATTTTGGCAATGAGCGAAAAATGCTATCCTTGATCTTTTTCTTTATTATCATCGATTCGGTACTCATGCTCCTCTCTCCTTTCTTAATCGGGAAGGCTGTTGATGCCATGAGTCTTCATAATGGAAAGGTAGATTTTCACTTTCTTGAAATCATGATCATCGTTCTGACCTGTGCGTATGTTGCGGATGCCGTCCTCACCTTTCTACAGGGCTGGCTGATGGCAGGAGTGGCTGGGAGGGTTGTCAAGCGTCTAAGGGATGCCCTGTTTACAAAGTTGCAAAAGCTGCCGGTTTCCTTTTTCGACTCCCGTACACACGGGGAACTGATGAGCCGGCTGTCAAACGATATCGATAATGTCAGTAACACGATTTCCCAGTCGACTACGCAATTGATGTCCGGGGTAATTGTAATCGCCGGGTCTTTGATAATGATGTTAATGTTAAGTCCTGTACTGACAGTGGCAAGCTTGCTTACAGTACCGCTGGTTTTCCTGCTAACGCGGACGATTGCCAAAAGAACAAGTATTTTATTTAAAAATCAACAAGTACAGCTTGGTAAATTGAATGGCCATATTGAGGAAACGATTTCCTGTATTGAGGTTGTTAAAGCCTTTAATCATGAAGAAATGGTAATCGAGGAGTTTGAGGCGGTGAATACAAAGCTTCGTAATGTCGGCCTCAAGGCACAAATTTGGTCAGGGTTCTTGATGCCGATTATGAACGTAATTAATAATCTTGGCTTTGCAATTGTCGCCGTTATTGGAGGTATCCTTGCCGTCAAAAGCGTAATCACAGTTGGAGCGATTGCCAGCTTTATCACCTACTCGAGACAATTTGTCAGACCGCTTAATGACCTTGCCAATATTTTTAACATCCTCCAGTCAGGTGTTGCCGGTGCGGAGCGCGTCTTTGAAATCATCGATGAACCAGAAGAGCCTGCAGACCCGAAAAATGCGAAGGTCTTGGAAAATCCTAAGGGCCATGTTGTTTTTGAAAACGTCAGCTTTGGCTACAGGCCAGATGTACCCATTTTAAAAAATGTCAGCTTCGAAGCGAATGTCGGCAGCAGTACGGCCCTTGTCGGCCCAACTGGTGCCGGGAAAACGACGATTGTCAACCTGCTGACGAGATTTTACGATGTGACTGAAGGAAGAATCCTGCTCGATGGCCGTAATATTCGCGATTACACAAGAGATAGCTTAAGGAGATGCTTTGGGTTTGTTCTTCAGGACACCTATTTATTTTCTGGTACGATCAAGGAGAACATTAAATACGGGAAACCGGATGCCACTGATAAAGAGGTAAGGCAGGCTGCGAAGATGGCTAATGCCGATGTGTTTATTAAACGGCTGCCGAATCAATATGAAACGGTTTTATCTGAAAATGGCGGTAATCTGAGTCAAGGACAGCGGCAGCTTTTAGCGATTTCCAGGGTGATTTTAGCAAAACCTGCCTTGCTAATCTTAGATGAGGCCACAAGCAGCATTGATACAAGAACAGAGCTTCATATTCAAGAAGCCTTGCTAAAATTGATGGCGGAGCGGACAAGCTTTATCATCGCCCACCGATTAAATACGATTCGCGATGCCGATACAATCATGGTGATTGATAACGGACAAATCATTGAAAAAGGTAATCATGATATGTTAATGGACGCACAAGGCCGATATTATCAAATGTTTTTTAATCAGTTTAAAAATGCCGAAGGGACACTTGATTAGTGAGGAGAATAGCCTCCTTTCGATCTGGCGGAAATTGTCATAAATTTGTGCCAAAAAAGAAAAATCTGTCACAAAATTACCAAAATATGATAATGTGTATGAGTGCATAATGAAAAAGGTAAAGGTGGAAGGACCGGGCATGAAAAAGTGGAAAATCATGTTAAGTATCTTTGTTTTGATGTTAGCAGCGGCGGCTGGAACTCTGTATTATTTTCTCAATATAAAAGAATATAAAACTGCTGATACAAAGGTAGTGGAAATTGTAAAAAGTGATTACAAGATAAAGCTGCCTGATAAGGGTAGAAGTGAAGGTACTACTGAAGGTACTACTGAAGGACAAGCTAAGGGGGAAAGTGGAACGAAAACGGCTGAAAATACGGCTGTGGAAGCAACAAATAGTAATGACGGAAGGTCGAGCAATAGCAGTCAGAATGCAGCAAGCAGCAATCAAGAAAGTAAGCCGGTAGCTGCAGACATTTTAGCGAAATATCAACCAGCTTTCAATGACCTTGAAAGCCAAGCGAATGGGAAGCTTAATAATTTGGTATCGTACGCCTATAGCGAATATCAAGCAAAGAAGGCAAATGGCGAGGAGGTATCCTATTTTTACTTTTACTCCAAATATAGTAGTGCAGCCAAACAGCTAGAAACAAGTATCGATCAATCATTTGATTATATTTATGGTGCACTCGTAAAGGAATTGGAAGATTCCGGTTATAGTGCAGGTGAGGCAAAGTCTATTAAAGACCATTATGTAAGCCTGAAAAAGCAAAGAAGATCTGCATTAATGAAGAATGCTGTAGAAAATTTAAAATAGTTGTAGAATTATACATTAAAATATTGTGAAAAATGGTATTTTTATGTAAAATGAAATTGCCACTTCTTATTGTAAACTAGTAATCTAGTTTAAATAATCAGAGTGTTTATTACATAACAAAAAGGAGGATTATTGTGAAAAGAATTATTGCACTATCAAGTTTCTTATTCCTTTTACTGATGACAGCGCTTCCAGCTGGCGTTTCACACGCGGCAGCTGCAACTGTTGAATTAACTGGAATCACTGTAGTTTTAGACGATGGCAATACGATTAATGCAACTAAGGTTGGAGATAACCAATTTACTTTAAACTTAGTTGGTGATGAGGCGTTTGGCGAACAAATTATTACTAAAGTGATTGTGAAATCTCCAACAGCTGAAACGATTTCACTTTTTTCAAAAGATGATGAAGATTACTCTGAAGATAATGATTTACACTTTGTAAATGGTGAGGCTGTAATCGATTCTGCAAAGTTTGCCGATTGGATGAACAGAATAGGTGGTGAGGAAGCTTATGAGGACCCTGGCTACTTGTTTAATATTGATTTTCTAAAAATTTTGCTTGTACCATCCATTGCTGGTGATGATTTTGAAGAAAACCACCACAACTCTGCATACAATTTCACAGTTTATTTAGCAGATAAAGATGGCAACGAATCTCCTGCAACATTAACAGTTAAAACACAAGATTGGGAATCGTCTGGTAAAGGTTGGAAATATCTTAGTGATACTGGTGAATACGTAACAAACTGGCACTTTATCGATGGCAAATGGTACTACTTTGGAACAGACACCATCATGAAAACTGGCTGGCAATATCTTGGTGGAAAGTGGTACTTTCTTAACCAATCAGGAGTAATGGAAACTGGCTGGAAATATCTTGGTGGAAAGTGGTACTTCCTTAACCAATCAGGGGCAATGGAAACTGGTCTTGTAAAATCAAGTGGAAAATTTTATATCCTTGGCCAAAACGGTGCAATGTTAACAGGTACTGGCTGGGTAAAAAGTGGGAATAATTGGTATTTTCTTGAAAAAGGAGATACAGCGAAAATCGGCTGGGTAAAATCCGGCAATAAATGGTATTACCTTGATCCTGCTTCAGGTACGATGAAAACGGGCTGGGTAAAAGATGGCAGCAAATGGTACTACCTAGAAAATAGCGGTGCAATGAAAACGGGCTGGGTAAAGTCCGGCAATAAATGGTACTACCTAGATAACAGCGGTGCAATGAAGACTGGATGGGTGAAAGTATCAAACAAATGGTATTTCCTATATAGTAACGGCCAAATGGCTGTTAATACAAAAATCGGCACTTACCGTGTAGGTGCAGATGGAGCTTGGATTCAATAATGGTAGAATGAGAGAATGCCTTATCGCATTCTCTTTTTTTATTTTAAAAATTGTAGTGACAAGTGTAAAGACACCTGATAGAATACTTTATGTTTAATGGTTTTATGTCCCTTACTTAAAAGATTAAAATTTGGGGAATAATGTAAAATACTGTTACAGCATAGGGGGATTTCCTGATGAAAAATAAAAAGGAACTATCAGGCCGGAAATTACTAGGAATTGCCGGAATGGGCTGGATGTTTGATGCCATGGATGTAGGAATGCTTAGCTTCATCATTGCGGCCTTAAAGGTTGAATGGGATTTAACACCGGGACAAATGGGCTGGATTGGCAGTATTAATTCGATTGGAATGGCCGTAGGTGCACTCATTTTTGGCCTCATGGCTGATAGAATTGGTAGGAAAAATGTTTTTATTATTACCTTATTATTATTTTCAATTGGGAGTGGTGCTTCTGCCTTTACCACAACCTTATCAGCCTTTTTAGTGTTAAGATTTTTCATTGGTGCGGGTTTAGGCGGTGAGCTTCCTGTTGCCTCCACACTTGTATCAGAAAGTGTTTCCGTCGAAAAGCGCGGTAGAGTCGTTGTGTTGCTTGAAAGCTTTTGGGCGGGCGGCTGGTTGATTGCTGCTGTCATTTCTTATTTTGTGATTCCGAAATTTGGCTGGCAGGTTGCCTTACTAATTAGTGCCATTCCTGCTTTATATGCTTTGTACTTACGAATAGGGCTGCCAGATTCGCCTCGTTTTACAGCTATTAAGGACAAGGAGAAAATTTCCGTTTTTCAAAGCATGAAGAAATTATGGTCAAAAGAGTATGCACGCCAAACGACGATGCTCTGGATTGTTTGGTTCTGTGTTGTATTCTCTTACTATGGAATGTTTCTATGGCTGCCAAGTGTGATGATCATGAAAGGGTTTAGCTTAATAAAGAGCTTTGAATATGTGCTGATTATGACGCTGGCACAGCTGCCGGGTTATTTTACCGCTGCATGGTGCATTGAAAAATTTGGCCGGAAATTTGTCTTAGTTGTCTATTTAATCGGAACGGCTGTAAGTGCTTATTTCTTTGGGGCAGCAGAATCGACAGCCCTTTTAATGCTGGCTGGTATTCTGTTATCGTTCTTTAATCTTGGTGCCTGGGGCGGACTATATGCCTATACCCCTGAACAGTATCCAACCATTATCCGCGGGACAGGTTCTGGGATGGCGGCATCATTTGGGCGGATTGGCGGTATTTTTGGGCCATTATTAGTCGGAAATCTTGTTGCCCAAAAGGTAGCTATTTCGACAATCTTTATGATCTTCTGTTTTTCCGTCCTTATCGGAGCATTTGCTGTCTTCTTTTTGGGAAAGGAAACAAAAAATAAAGAATTAGCTTAACAATTTGAAAGAAGAGATTCCTGGATTATGGGGTCTCTTCTTTGCATTGGAAGAAGGAGAATCATATTTAGACAAAATATTTGAAAACAAAATTCTCTTTTGTCGTAAAAGTAAATTCTTATCCTCTTTAATAGAATAAAGTGTATAAAACTAGTAGAAACACGCCTTTTTATTATTTTCTAAATTATTTTAAAATAACTCATAAATAGACTAGACGAACTTCAAAATATTATGTACAATGTTTTCAGAATATTATCTTTTTTTAAAAGAGTAGAACAATTGAATTTGGGAAAATTTTAAGAAAAGCAGGGGGTATTGCCATGAGAAAGAAAAAATTAGCTGGTATTTTCATGTCGTTAATGGTAGCGGCAGGCGTGATGGCAGGGTGTAACTCTTCGAGTACAGGCGGTGAAGAGGACAAAGGCGGTACGATTAAAATTGGTGCCAACCTTGAGCTTTCCGGGGGTGTAGCATCGTATGGTCAATCGATTAAAGAAGGTATTGATTTAGCACTTGAGGAAATTAACAAAGAAGGCATTGATGGCAAAAAATTAAAGCTTGTTCCATTTGATAATAAGTCAGAGGCTCCGGAAGCCATTAACGGTGCAACGAAGCTGATAAGCCAAGATAAGGTTGTGGCCATTATCGGTGCAGCCACAAGTGGAAATACAAAAGCACAAATTGAAATTGCTCAAAGTAGCAGTGTTCCACTCTTGACGCCAACGGGCACGGCTGATGACGTGACGGTAAAAGGCGGCAAATTAAATGATTTCGTCTTCCGTACTTGCTTCATTGACCCATTCCAAGGTACGGTAGCGGCGAACTTTGCATCGAAGGACTTAAATGCGAAATCAGCAGCAATCTTCATTGATAGTGCAAGTGATTACTCTAAGGGTCTTGCTGCTTCCTTTAAAGAGTTGTTTGAGAAAAAGGGCGGAAAAATTGTTAAGGAAGAGGCATACGTAGCCAAGGATACTGACTTCCATGCCCAGTTAACCAATATTAAAGGAGAACAGCCTGATTTCATCTTTGTTCCTGGCTACTATGAAGAAGTGGGTCTAATTGTAAAGCAGGCTCGTGAATTAGGCATTGATGTGCCAATGATGGGCGCAGACGGCTGGGATTCTCCTAAACTAATCGAACTTGCCGGCAAGGATGCTTTAAACAATACGTTCATTACGAACCATTATTCTTCAGGTGACTCTGATACAAAGGTACAGGATTTCGTCAAAGCTTTCAAAGCAAAATATAAAGACAAGTCTCCTGATGCTTTCAACGCTTTAGGTTATGATTCTGCTTATTTTATTGCTGATGCCATTAAACGTGCCGGCAGCGGCGATTCAAAGAAAATCCAAAAGGCACTTGCTGAGACAGATGGTCTTGAGCTTGTCACTGGAAAAATGAAGCTTGATAAAAACCACAACCCGATTAAATCTGCCGTTATTCTTGAGTACAAAGACGGTGAACAAACGTTTAAAACGAAAGTTAGTCCAGAATAAAATACTAAGTGAATAGGGAGATACTACGTCTCCCTATTCGTTTTTAAAGAGTCCTTTCTAAGGAGTGTTATCAACATGGAACAATTTATTCAGCAGCTAGTAAACGGTATTTCCCTAGGGAGTATTTATGCGTTGATTGCCCTTGGGTACACAATGGTTTACGGGATTGTCAAATTAATTAACTTCGCCCATGGGGACGTCTTCATGGTCGGTGCATTTATTGGCTTTTATTCTATTACTATACTAGATTTAGGATTTTTCCCTGCTTTACTTATTTCTATGGCTGCTTGCGCCATCTTTGGGGTTTTAATAGAGCGAATTGCGTACAAACCGTTACGAAATGCTACAAGGATTGCGGCATTGATTACGGCAATTGGTGTTTCGCTCTTTATTGAGTATGGCACGATTTATATTCGAGGCGCTCAGCCAGAAGCCTATCCAAACAATATCGTTCCATTAAAGAGTTTGGAAATTTTCGGTGTCAAAATTAGCGGTCAGTCCATCATGATTTTAGCAGTATCAATTTTCTTAATGATTGTTCTGCAGTTTATCGTTCATAAAACCAAGATCGGTAAAGCGATGCGTGCCGTTTCCCACGATATGGATGCTGCTAAATTGATGGGAATTAACGTTAATAACACGATTTCTGCTACCTTTGCGATTGGTTCAGCCCTTGCAGGTGCAGCCGGAGTGGTCTTCGGTATGTACTATACAAAAATTGAGCCATTGATGGGGATTATTCCGGGACTTAAAGCCTTTGTTGCCGCTGTTCTTGGCGGAATTGGGATTATCCCGGGAGCAATGGCCGGCGGATTATTATTGGGTGTGATAGAAGCCCTTGTAAGTGCCACTGGAGGCTCTCTATGGCGTGATGCAGTAGCATTTATTGTCCTGATTTTAATCTTAATTTTCCGTCCTGCTGGCCTTTTTGGTAAAAATGTCAGGGAAAAGGTCTAGGGGGTGCTCGGGTGATGAATATTCTTACAAAAGCAAAAGGTTTTTGGGGTACCATCGGTTTAATCATAATCTTTTCCGTTGTTATACAATTTCTTATTAACGGCGGGACATTAAACTCCTTTTATGTAAATGCATTGTTTTCAATTGGCATTAATATCATCCTTGCCGCTTCACTTCATTTAATTATCGGTATTACCGGGCAGTTTTCGATTGGCCATGCCGGCTTTCTTGCAGTTGGCGCTTATATCTCTGCGATTGTGACAATGAAATTGGGTTTGCCTTTCCCGGTTGCCATCCTTGCCGCTGGTTTGGCAGCAGCGATTGCCGGATTAGTGATTGGGATTCCAACCTTAAGATTACGGGGAGACTATCTTGCCATTGCCACTCTCGGTTTTGGAGAGATTGTCAGGATTATCTTTTTAAATATTGATTATGTCGGCGGGGCCAGCGGTATGACAGTTTCCCACCTGACAACTTGGCCATGGTTGATTGCCTGTGTGGTTATCACGATTGTTGTGATTGTAAACTTTACAAACTCAACACATGGACGGGCCTGTATTTCAATTCGTGAAAATGAAATTGCCGCTGATGCGATGGGGATTAATACAACGTATTATAAGGTAATGGCATTTGTGATTGGTGCCTTCTTTGCCGGTGTGGCCGGTGCATTGCACGCCCATAACTTTTATATCATCCAGCCGACAAACTTCGGTTTCTTAAAATCTTTTGATATTTTGATCTTAGTTGTGCTTGGCGGTTTGGGAAGTATGTCAGGCTCGGTCATTGCTGCAATTCTATTAACGATTATTTCAACATTCCTCTCCAATTATCCGGAGGTTCGAATGGTCATTTACAGCCTTGTCCTGATCGTAATGATGCTGTTCCGTCCGCAGGGATTGATGGGAACGAAAGAAATTACCTCGTTCTTGAAAATAGGCAAATCTGCTAAAGGGGGAGTGCAGCATGACGGCAAAAACACCGTTGCTTAAAGTAGAAAATGCCGGCATCCGTTTTGGCGGACTAAAGGCTGTTTCAGACGTAAATCTGGAACTAAAACAGGGTGAACTTGTTGGTTTAATTGGCCCAAATGGTGCGGGAAAGACGACTTTTTTCAATCTATTAACAGGTGTTTATATTCCTACCGAGGGCAGTATTTCGTTAGCCGGTGAAAAATTAAATGGCCAAGCTCCCTATAAAATTACCAAAAAAGGGATTAGCAGAACGTTTCAAAACATTCGTTTGTTCAGTGAATTATCGGTACTCGACAATGTAAAGGTCGCCTATCATTCACTTGCCAAGCATTCGATCTTTAGTTCGATTCTCCGCCTCCCCTCCCACTTTTCCGGTGAGAAGGAAATGGAAGAAAAGGCGATTGAGTTTTTAAAAATCTTTAAGCTTGATGAGGTCATGCACGAGAAGGCAAAGAATTTGCCGTATGGCCAGCAGCGCCGCCTCGAAATTGCCCGGGCACTGGCAGCATATCCAAAGCTATTGCTGCTCGATGAACCGGCAGCAGGGATGAATCCACAGGAAACGGATGAATTGATGAATTTAATTTCCTTGATTCGTGAGAGGTTTGATTTGACAATTCTCCTCATTGAACATGACATGCTGCTTGTCATGGGGGTGTGTGAACGAATCTATGTGCTTGACCACGGCCAATTGATTGCCGAAGGTACCCCGGAGCAAATCAGAAATAACCCGAAAGTCATCGAAGCGTATCTCGGCGAGGAGGTCTCTTAAATGCTAAAAATAAATAATATTAACGTCTATTATGGAAATATTCATGCATTGAAGGGCGTTTCCCTCGATATCAATCAAGGAGAAATTGTCACCTTGATTGGTGCGAACGGTGCAGGAAAAAGTACACTGTTAAAAACGATTTCCGGTTTACTGAAGCCGAAAAATGGTGACATCCTTTTTGAAAACGAGCATGTCGCCGGCAAGGTGGCCCAAGCGATTGTTAAAAGAGGGATTTCTCAGGTTCCTGAAGGGCGCCGGGTGTTTGCAAACATGTCGGTGGAGGAAAATCTCGAGTTAGGGGCCTACCTGCGTAAAGATAAAAAGGGCATCCGGGAAGACTTTGAAAAGGTGTATCAGCTATTCCCCCGCCTCTATGAGCGGCGGAAGCAGCTGTCAGGGACGCTGTCAGGCGGTGAGCAGCAGATGCTGGCGATGGGCCGGGCATTAATGGCCAGGCCGCGTTTATTACTGTTAGATGAGCCTTCCATGGGTCTTGCCCCGCTATTAGTAAAAACAATTTTCCGGATTATTGAAGAAATCAATCAAACTGGAACAACGATTCTATTGGTTGAACAAAATGCCAACATGGCGCTTTCCATTGCCGACCGGGCCTATGTTATTGAGACAGGAAAAATAGTATCTTCTGGTACGGCGGAAGAATTGAGTCAAAGCGATCAAATTAGGGCAGCGTATTTAGGCGGGCATTAAACGAAAAGCGGTGACGTCTAGGGGATTGACCTATGCCCCCGAGCCCCTAGTGCACCGCAGCTAAACAAAAGAGGTGTTGGGGCTGCCCCAACACCTCTTTACTTATTACATTTTCATTTTTCTATGTTCAGGGTCCAGCTTAAATTGCTGTCGCCTTTGCGGGCTCAGGAGATGCCTAATTTTAATTGCGTAATCCTCATAAAGCTGTTCGATTCCAACTAAGGCAAGCGAAAAGAAGTTCGCGTAATTCTTTTGGACTTCCCACTTTAATTCGTTCTTGCCGCAGATACTATATTTATTTAATTCCTCAATTTCCTTTTGTATTTTTGCTAGTTCCACAGCTTGTTCATTCTCAGGCAAGGAAAGGACATGATCAATTTTTGCGATATAGGCCATTGATTTCTCTATCTTCTCTTTAATTTCTTGATAGCCTTCTTGGTCAATCAGATTATATTTTAATTTGAAATCATTTAGTTTTTCCGCTGCTTCATAGGTTGAATTGACAATATCATCGCGGGTCATATCCTTTGTTTCATAGCTTAGCATATGCTTCCATGAAGGCTGGGTAATCGCCTTACGATGGTCCTCCAACGTATGGCAGAATTTTTTATAGCCATGGATTTCCGGATGTTCAAATGCCGGGCTTGCCGGGTCGAGGAAAGGTGCAAGCGGTGCGACAAAGTAAAAGATCCTTGGATCCTGGTTACAAGCTAAATGAATGGTTTCGCAAAAATCAATATTTTCAACTGCACTTTGGTACGTCTGTCCCGGAATCCCAACCATGAAGAACAGGTCAATCTTTTTACAGCCATGTTTTAATGCAAAATTGAGTGTATCTATTACCTTTTTGTTTGTACAGCTAAATTTTCCGTTATAGCGTCTGATTTTCTCATCATGTGTTTCAAGGGTAATTTCAATGCTGTATTTTGGTACACTGTCATTCATTAGTTTAAAGAATTCTTCATCCGCATATTGGAATAACTCAAACACGATTTCATTTTTAAGTTTAAGTTTTTTAAGCAGGCTAAAAAACTCATTTACATATTCACGTCCGCCCTGGCGCAGGTCATGCAGGATGAAAATCGGTGCCCGGCTGAAGCGGGAAATAAATTGGATGTCTTCGATAAGCTTCTTCGGTGACCGTAGGGCAAGTGAATTTCGGTTGCAGTTTTGGTCATAGGCTTCGCGAGAGCCGCCGCAGATGAGGCAGTTTTGCGTACAGCCTCTAGCCGTCAACAGTGCAGTGTTTGGATATTGCAGCCAGCCTTTGTATGGCAGCGGATCAAGGAAGTTGCGATATTTAAACACAGACCGGATCGTATAGCGATAACCTGGTACATCAACATCATCTAAATCCTTAGGTACATATGTAATTGGATTGTAGAAGTACTCTCTTCCCTTTTTCCAGGTTAGGTTTGGAATATCGGCATAATAGGTATTTCCTGACTCAATTTTATTCATCAGCAGGAGCATCAGCTTTTCTGTGGAGTCGCCGCGCATAACGAAGTCGATAAAGGGATATTCAATTAACTCTTTATAATAATAGGTTGCTGACAAGCCTCCGAAGATGATCGGTGTTTCAGGATGGAGAGTTTTTACGATTTTTGCGAGTTCGATACTGCCGTGTGCATGAGGCAGCCAATGGAGGTCAATCCCGAATGCTTTCGTTTTGATTTTCTTAAGTTTTGCCTCGACATCAAATTTTTCACTCATAAGCATGCGGTTCGCGATATTGATAATTTTCACTCGCAGCCCGTATCGCTCTAAATAATCAGCGATACTTGTCAGCCCGATTGGATACATTTCAAACACAGGCGATGACGGGACAACATCACTAATTGGGCCGGCAAGCAAGGAATTTTTTCTAAAATCATAAACACTAGGTGCATGCAGTAAAACCAGGTCGTATTTCATTAATGTTCACCTCAGGACAATTTGTATGGGACGAACCCCTATAATTTTACGTTGATATCAGCATAGTTTCTGAAACGCAAGAAAGAGTTGATTTTGTGATTTATTTCACATATAGCGATAACTTTCTATAAAGGAGTGTATTTCCCTGACAATTATTTTTTAAGTTATTACTAGTTTACTATAATAATGGAGTAATAGAGTGACAATCGAGTGACAAAACTTGGTTTATTTTGTGTATAGTTTTACTTTAACCTGTAATGCTGAATATTGTAGAATAGTATCCAAATTAGTAATGAAACGGAAGGATTGAGAAAATGGCACAGGCGAAAACAAATGCAATGCGCATCCTTGATGCAAAAAAGTTCAGCTACGACATGCTGACATACGACAATAAAGATGGAAAAATTGATGGAATTTCGGTAGCGGAGAAAATCGGCAAAGACCCAAAGGAAGTTTATAAAACGCTTGTTGTCCAAGGGCAGAGCAAGAATATCTTTGTCTTTGTTATTCCTGTTGCAGCCGAATTAGATTTAAAGAAGGCAGCAAGGGCGGCGGGAGAAAAGAATGTGGAAATGCTTCCGGTAAAGGATATTCAAAAATGGACAGGATATATCCGCGGCGGCTGTTCCCCTATCGGGATGAAAAAGGAATATAAGACCTTCATCGATGAAAGCTGCCTGGAGATTGATTCAATCGTTGTCAGTGCCGGAAAAATTGGCGTGCAAATCGTGCTCAAGCCTGAGCGTTTAAAGGAAATAACCAAAGCGGAAATCATCGATGCCGTTAAATGAAAATTGAATGAAATTTCCCTGGGCACTCACCTATAAAAGACAGAAGCATAAGATAGGAGGAAATGAACTATCAATTGTCATTAGAAAACTCGCCGATTGGCGAGCCCTTAGGGCGATGACAGAGACGTAGTTACACTTATGCCTGATAGATAAGTTTTACTTTCCTATCGGCCGTAAAAGGGAGTGTTGATGAGTGGCAGGGAAAATCAAAAATTATTTTGCCGGCGGGAATACTGCGAGGGGCTTCCATAGTCTTTATGAATCCAATCTTCAAGGGTTGGACCGGTTATTTATTCTAAAGGGCGGCCCGGGAACAGGCAAATCATCACTGATGAAGAAAATTGGTCATGAGTGGATTGAACAAGGCTATAATGTCGAGTTTCTACATTGTTCATCTGATAATAATTCGATTGATGGTGTGCTGATTCCGGCGTTAAAAGTAGGGATTGTTGATGGAACGGCACCGCATGTGATTGAGCCGAAGGCACCTGGGGCGGTGGAGGAATATATCAACCTTGGCGAAGCATGGAATGCCCGCGCCTTAAGTGTTCAGAAGAATGTCATTCAAAAGCTGACCAATCAGATTAGCGAATCATTCCAAAAGGCGTATACGACATTTAAGGAAGCGTTGGAGATCCACGATGACTGGGAAAAGATTTATATTAACAGCATGGATTTTAAAAAGGCTGACCGATTGACAAACAAATTAATTGACGCCTTCTTTGGAAAAATAAAATTGAACAAGGCTTCGGATGTGCGCCATCGTTTCTTAGGGGCGGCAACGCCAATGGGGGCTGTCGATTTCGTTCCTAATTTAACAGAAGAAATACCAAAACGGTACTTCATTAAAGGTCGACCTGGTTCCGGGAAATCGACAATGTTGAAGAAACTGGCTGCGACAGCTGAGGAACGAGGTGTTGATGTTGAAATCTACCATTGCGGCTTTGATCCTCATAGTCTTGATATGTTGATTTTAAGGGAGCTTGGTATTGCGATTTTTGACAGTACGGCCCCGCATGAATATTTCCCGAGCCGTGATGGTGATGAGATTATTGATATGTATGAGATTCTGATTGAGCCCGGTACGGATGATCTGTTTGCCGAGATTATCAGTAAGATTGCCGCAAAATATAAAAGTAAAATGACCAAGGCAACTGGCTATCTCGCTCAAGCAAAAGCGCTGCATGATGAGCTCGAAGCGATTTATGTTGCCGCGATGGATTTTTCCGTGGTGGAAAGAATTCAAGGGAGAATTGCAGAGGAAATAAAGGAATTGGCAAACGTCAAAGGTTATGGAGTTTTGTCAACATTATAGGCGTCTTAAAAGGGTCTATCCCATCGCGCAAAAGGTATTTGCTGTATATTAGCATTGAGGGGTTTTACCCTTTTTTAGCCGATAGGAAAGTTTATACTTTCCTATCAGGCATAAGTGCAACTACGCCTCTGTCTTCACTAACGGCTCGCCAATCGGCGAGTTTTCTTTATCTCAGTCGAAGCGCTCCAGTCTATACTCCGTGCAAAGGATGCTTGCGCTTTTTTTATTTTGTTTTCTTTTTTTGCGTGTGATTATTTTGGTTTCCTTTGCTGTTATCGCCGCTGACAAATTCGGTGGCAAACTCAGATTCCGCATGCCCTGCCTTCGGGGAATTTTGATTGCGGCTTCCCTTATTAAACTTTTTCGTCACGATTATCCCTCCTTTTCTGCTCATTTTAGTGTGGCATCGGGGGATTTGTTTATGCGGAAAAATTAAAGGAGAAAATGGAAGAAAGTAGAATTTATACATAAGACTTTCTTGAGAGGATTGATGATCAGTGACATCAAGTATAGCTTTGTTAACAAAGCTGTTTGTACAAAACCGTAATGAGGCGGAAGCTGAACCGATGAGGAATTATATGAAAGGCAACTTTCCCTTTTTAGGGATTAAGTCTCCTTTACGTAAGGAATTAGAAAGGCAATTTTTTAACGAAACGAGAATTTTAAAAGAGCCGTTTAATAAGGAATTGGTAGTAGAACTTTGGGAGAAAAATGAAAGAGAATACCAATATACAGCCTTGACCTATTTGGAAAAATCGATGAACAAGCTGCAAAAAGTTGATTTGCCATTCATGGAGTGGCTGATTACTACGAAATCATGGTGGGATACTGTTGATGCGATTGCCCCAAAACCGGTGGGAAAAATTGCCGGAAAATTTCCAGAGGTGGCTGCAGAAACGATTGATGGCTGGGCAAGTCACGATAATATGTGGCTCAGACGGGCGGCCATTCTTTTTCAATTAAAGTGTAAACAGAATACGAACGAAGAGAGGCTCTATCATTACATACGGCAAAACGCTGGTAGTAAAGAATTTTTTATCCAGAAGGCAATTGGCTGGGCGCTAAGGGAATACTCAAAGACGAATCCGGCTTCAGTGAAGAAGTTTATCAATGGTCAGCTGCTAGCACCATTAAGCGTTCGGGAAGGCAGTAAGTATCTTGGATGAGCAAAACGGCGATAATGTTTTGCTAATCATGTTAGAATGGCATTAATGAGAAAAGCGGAAGGTGGAACAGCATGGTTAAAATTATTGCATCAGACATGGATGGAACATTATTAAATTCAGTTCAACAAATCAGCGTGGAAAATAAGGAAGCGATATTAAAGGCACAAGCACAAGGAGTAGAATTTGTCGTTGCTACGGGCAGGTCGTATCAGGAGGCAATCTACGTCTTAAGAGAGGCGGGCCTAAAGTGCCCGATTATTTGTGTAAATGGTGCAGAGGTTCGTTCGAAAGAAGGAGACATTCTTTCAGCCACCCCGATTACGAAACACAAGGCGCGAGAGGTGGCAGAAAAGCTAAGAGAACTTGATATTTATTTTGAGGTCTATACGAATAAGGGTGCCTTTACAGTCGATCCAGATAAAGCGATTTCGACGCTTGTCGATATTATCATCAGTGCCAATCCCGAGGCAGACCGAGACGAGGTAGCCTACGCTGCCGGGGCAAGATTGCGTGAGGGTTTGGTCCAAATAATCGAGGATTATGAAATTCTTTTTGCAGACGAAAACATTCAAATCTATAAGTTATTTACATTTTCATTTAATTCGGATAAACTTGCGGCCGCTAGTAACACACTCATGGACTTTGAAGGGCTCGCTATTTCCACATCAGGTCATGAAAATTTGGAAATTACTGCTAATCAGGCACAAAAGGGGATTGCGCTTGAGTCTTTTGCTAAATCAAGAGGGATCGATATTTCTGAGACGATGGCCATTGGTGATAATTACAACGATGTGTCGATGTTTGAACGTGCCGGGAGATCAGTTGCGATGGGTAATGCAAACTATGAAATAAAGGCATTATGTGATGTTATTACAGACACAAATAACGAACATGGTGTGGCGAAGGCTATTTTAGAAGTGTTATAGGGAAGGAAGGGGTTTATGTATCGGGGTGGTTCCGTTTTACTGATGGTGATCATGTTGCTTTCAGGCTGTTCTTTTTTTGAAAAAGAAGATGATGGAATCCAAGCGGATGATGCTGTTCATCTTCAACCGAATGTAGAAGTAATCGCAGAAAGATTATCCGTACCATGGTCAATTGATAAAATAGGAGAATCCTTTTATCTTAGTGAACGAACTGGAAGCATCGTCAAGATTGAAAATGGTAAAATTATGGAACGTCAGCCAGTTCAGTTAGAAAAGCCGCTCGCAAAGGCGGCTGAGGCCGGGCTGCTTGGCTTTGTACTTGACCCCAAGTTTACAGTAAATCAAAAGGCATATGCCTATTATACTTATGCAGATGACAGCGGGGGGAAATTTAATCGTGTTGTCGTATTAAGGTTTAACGGTGCCGCTGGGTGGACAGAGGAGCAGATTCTTCTTGATCGAATCCCGAGTGCTGCCTATCATCATGGCGGCAGACTAAAGATTGGCCCGGATGGGAAGCTTTATATCACAACGGGTGATGCGACCACGCCAAAAGTCGCTCAAAAGCTGAGCTCACTAAATGGAAAAATTTTAAGAATGAATTTGGACGGAACGATTCCGTCGGATAATCCGTTTTCGAATTCCTATGTCTTCAGCTATGGCCATCGGAATCCCCAGGGGTTAGCGTGGATTGGGAGGACATTGTATGCAAGTGAGCACGGGCAATCGGCCCATGATGAAATCAATCAGATTCAAGCTGGGGGAAATTTTGGCTGGCCGGTTATTCAGGGTGTAGAGAAGAAAGCGGGGATGGAGATACCTTTATTCCAATCAGGTGCTGTTGAAACATGGGCTCCTTCCGGGATGGATGCGGCTGACGGCAAGCTATTTGTGGCGACATTAAGAGGAAACGCCGTCCTTGAGTTTGATTTGGAACAGAAGCAGACAAAGCCTGTTATCAGCGGTTTAGGGCGAATCAGAGATGTGTTCATTGACAGCGACTTTTTATATTTTGTCAGCAACAATACCGATGGCAGAGGGAACCCTGATGAAAAGGACGACAAACTGTATCGTGTTCGGTTAATTGAATTAAAATAAGTTTGTTGTTTTTGCAGTAAAGCAGGAAAAGGCTCCTTATTGAGATGATTTGAAGCCATTTCTATGCGAAAGTCCTTCATCAGATCAATGAAGGACTTTTCTTTCTCTTTCCTACGGAGATTTGGTCTTCATCGACTTTATGAAGGACTTTTCTTTCTCTTTCCTTCTGAGATTTGGTCTTCATCGGCTTTATGAAGGACTTTTCTTCCTCTTTCCTACGGAGATTTGGTCTTCATCGACTTTATGAAGGGCTTTTCTTTCTCTTTCCTTCTGAGATTTGGCCTTCATCGGCTTTATGAAGGACTTTTTCCTGTATAACGCAGAAACCCCCTTAAAGAATTTCAATCTTTAAAGAGTTCACTTGGGAAACGAGAAGGTCTTCATATTGTTTTTGGGCTTGGTAGTAAATTTCTTGCTCGCCGAAATTTGGGTTTTCCTTTTTGACTTTTTCGATCAGGTCATTTTGTACCTTCTGCGACAGGACAATTAATTTGTATTGCTGCTTTTCTGTTGCCCAGAACTTGTCTTCGCCGTAGTCACGAATCAATTTTTTAGCAGATTCGTACCCATTATATTGATCGCGCACCTTACTTATGGCTTCGTCCACTTCCGCAGCAGCTGCGGTATGACCCTTTTCCTCTGCCAGCATCGCCATAGAGCGAAGGCGGATGATTTGCGTTAATAGTTGATTTTTATCATCGATGATTTTTTCCTGTGACTCTAAATATGCTAACTCCTCTTCTAATTGCTTACCAGTGTATTTTCTCTGAGCTGTTTCGCGATTAATGGCCAGCTGAAGATGGTTTATAAACCTATAAAAAGCTACATCCTCATTAGTGATCAAAGCTCCATTAATTTTTGCGACTCCTTTAGGCTTCACAACATTGATGTTGATGACCTTTTCTGTCTTTTTCCCGTCCTTTTCTAAAGTAAAGGCAACCTCATACTTGCCGCTCATTGGCAGCGCGACTTTGCCGGAGTACGTACCGTCTTTCTCCTCACTTAATTTCACATCCGTTGTGCCATGGTCCATATTAGCCATGGAAAATTCAGCGGTAACCTCTAGTCCTTTAACCGCCTTTTTGTTTTCTGTTACTTTGATTTCAAACGGCGCAGCCGTATCCTTTTGGTAGTAAAGCTCCTTTGTAACCTTAATCGTATAATCAGGGCCGGAACTGCAGCCCGTCAGCATCGCTATCAGTAGCAACAACGAGAACAATATTCGTTTCTTCATGATTCACTTCCTCCTAAATGATGTGTCGCTAGAAATTCCCCAACCGTGAATTTCTCCATTTTTCCCTCATTTAAATAGACTACATGTGTACAAACCTGGCGGATTTCATCTAGATGGTGCGACGAAAGAAGGATAGTTTTATCATGAAGGGATTTTAATACTTCTAAAATTTCCTTTCTTCCCATCGGGTCAATTCCGCTAGTAGGTTCATCCAAAATCAGAATGCTTGAATCCTGATAAAGGGTAATCGCGAGGCCAAGGCGTTGGAGCATCCCTTTTGAATACTTCTTTACCTGGACATCACGGTCGTCCCACAGGCTGACCGATCGGAGCACCTGTTCAATCTGCACCACATCAGGCGTTTTCGACACTGCCTCTGCAAAGAAGGTCATATTCTCAAGCCCGGTCAGCATCGGATAGAGCATAAATTTTTCCGGCAGGTAGGCAATCGCTTTTTTCCACTCATCATTTTTCTTCGTGACGTCAATTCCGTTAATCGCAATCGATCCTTGCTTAACGGGCAATAATCCAAGCAAACTATTGATAAACGTGGATTTCCCGGCACCGTTTCGACCAACAAGTGCACAAATTTCATTTTTGTTAATCTCTAGAGTGACCGTATCCAACACCGTTTTTTTTCCGAAGGATTGGCTTAAATCGGTTACCTTAATCATTCATACCCCTCCTTACGGTTAAAGACTATTGCTGTCCCAAACGAAACAGCAAGCCAGATTAGCAGATTTCCCAGTAAAAAGAACACAGGCTTCGTCCACATAAATTTCTCCATTAGCCTTGACATATGGCCAAAAGAATACACGCCCATCCCGGTTTCTAAGAACATCCTCACTGCCTGAAGCGGGTTTAAAAAGTAGGCCGACGAAAATAGTTTGACGTTTTCATGGGTGACCTCTGATAAGAATGACAGCAAAATAAAATCGTGTAAAAAGAAAAAGTAAAACCAGAAAAAAATCGTATAGCCGATAATTTGCATTCTCGAGCGGCTAAAGCTGCCGATTGCTGCCCCCATTTGCAAGAAGACAAGGCTCAAGCAAACAATTGCTGCCACAAAGATCAAATAGCTTTCGATATCAAGCTGGAAATTAAATTTTATTAGTAATAAATACAGGAAAAACCAAATAATCATCGGGACGAGAACCACTACATACATTCCAAGGCTTTTTCGAACTAAAAAGCTGGCATAATTGTCTTTTTTCGTTAAAAGCATAATTAGTGTTTTTTGCTCTTTTTCCTGAAAAATTGAGAATGCGCCAATAAACAAACAAAGAATCGGTATAAAATAAATAATCGTATCGAATAAATTGATTAAGAGAACATAAAAGCCTTTATCAAATGAAAGGACTGTGGAACGAAACAATATGCTGATTGAAATCAGAACAATGATGCTTAATGCCAGCCATAGTCCTTTTCCTCTTATGTTTTCTTTCCATTCCTTCCAAATATAATGCATAATTGATGTCTCCCTTTTAGTAAAATCAACCCCGCAGCCAGCCCGAGAGCCACTATCAGAATAGCCTTATGGCTGCCTTTAGTTGCTGCCAATGGGTGTGAGTCTTTAAACATCACTTCATCATTATTCAATGTGGCATTTATTTTTTCATAGATGTTGATGGCCGGGCTTTTTAAAAATAGATTCGTTAATTCTTGGTCCTCGATCAGCTGATGGAGGGATGAATGATAGATTACTGGGAAATCCCCAATACCGTCTTGATTTAAATCGGTAAGCGGGAACGAGGAGCCCCAGTCATTGCCTTTGCCATTCTGGCTCCAGGAATTGCTGTCCCCTTGTCCACCAAGGGTAACGGCCGGAATCGTGTTTTCCGAAATGCGGTTTAAGGTAAAGGTTTGGTTATTCGAGCTGGCCCATAGCTCAATGCCAATTTGGTTTTGGATAATGCGGTTGTCCTTGATCGTGTTTCTGGTTGCCTGGTCGATGTATAACCCCCTCTGATTCATGTAAAACGTATTATTGGCTATATAATTATCATTGGCCTGCAGGAGCAATAAGCCAAACGATTGATTCCCATAGTTAACGATAAATTGATTATCTTCGAGATTCAGATGATTCGAATTCATGATGGCAGCGCCGCCTGTATTCATTGTAAAGATATTTCGTTTAAAAATATTTTCATCAGAATACATGTAATGCAAGCCATATCGAGTGTTGCTGATCTTATTTTCATAGCTGTGGTTGTTGTTGGCATATTCGAAGAACATCCCGTCACGAGTGTTTTCAATCGTATTGTGTTCTAGTAAGTTATCATTTGCGTAATAAACGTGGAGTCCGTTTCCTTGAGCGGCAATTTCGCCTTTGCCAATGCCTTTTATGTCGTTATAACGAATTTTATTATGGTGTGCCTGGCTTAAATAAATACCGTGAAAGGAATGGCGGATGCTGATGTACTCGACCACATTGTTGTTCGTATAAATCTTGATGGCGGCATATTCCTCAGCTGAGTTCCGGTTCATGCTGCTATGGGTTACCGTCAGATGACTTAGCTTTACATTCGGAGCCTTAATGGAAATGACATTCCCGGTTCCGTCACCTTTAATCAAGGTCTTATCCGAGCCTATGATCGTCAGCGGTTTGTTAATGACGATATTGCCCTCGTACGTTTTATTTTCAAGCTTTACTACCGCTCCCTCTTTCATGGAGTCGATAATTGCTTGCAAGTTTTCGGCTGCCATAATTTTTTCAGGTTTAATCACGATAAAAAGGGAAAAAACCAAAGATAGGAGCATTAATTTTTTCATTTTACTTTCGATCCTTCCATAGCGGAATGAGTAATAAAATAAACGCAGCGATTATCAAATACGTACCTAAACCAAGCAGGCTGGTGGTTTGAAAATTTGCTATCGTATTATGTCCTAAAATCGGCGGTACAAATGGATCTAATTTGATTGGTGCATCTGGACTTAAATTAGTGCCGAATTTTTTTAGAGCGAAATGAAGGTCTAGGACGCCAAGCGTGCCCCCGATGACAAACAGGCTGATTAATCCGTAGAGGACAGATTTTTTTCGCAGCAATGCTGTTAATAGAGTGAGAACAGCTAATCCACCGACTAAATAGGGTAAATAGGACAATTCAGGGAAGTTTTCTTCACTGAAGTTTGCCATGCCGATATAGTGGTTAAGACCGTTGACAATATCAATTTGACCTTCAAGCCTATTTGGGTAAACAATTATATTTAATCCCTCCGGATACTGTGGGGCAAAGAAGACCATTTTCCACCATGGGAAAAATAGTGAAACGGCAATTAATATGGCGGAAACGACTAAAATGAATGATGAAACGATTGATAATTTCTTATGCCTATTGTCAATCAAGGTAACCACTCCTCTTATAGTGATATTAGGTAAATGGAGATGGGTATCAATCTGTCATTGATACCCACCGCCAACTTTAGTTGTTTAGCTCCAGCGCCTAGTCAAGCAGCTTCCTCTTTTCTGCTTATTACTTTGGTTTTACAAGGAAGTAACCGGTCATTTCCTGGTGAAGAGCAGAGCAGAAGTTTGTACAATAAAGCGGATAGGTCCCAGCTTTATTGGCAACAAATTTCAAAGTGTTTGTCTGTCCAGGCTGTACTTCCATGTTTAAGTTATAGCTGTTGATGGCAAATCCGTGTGTGATATCTTCATCGAAGTCGATATTCGTCAAATGAATCGTGACCTCATCTCCTTCATTTACTTCAATCACGTCAGGGCGCTTAGACTTCGCATCAAAGATAAACTTTGAACGCATCGCAATTCCGTATACATCGACTTTGTTGCCGTTACGGACAATACGCGCGTCCTCTTTTTTGTAGATGGCTTCCTTATTTTTTTCGTCCTTCGGATAGACTTCAATCGGGTTGAGTTTATCTGCCTTAATCATTTGCGCATAGTGCGGTTCAGGGTTAACGGGTGCAGATTGGATCACCTTCATCTTGCCGTTGATGTCGATTAACTGCATCGATTCAGGATGTGAAGGTCCGACAGATAAGTAGCTGTCTTTAGCAATCTTGTTCAAGGCAACGAGCCATTTTCCATCAGGTGCAACCGTGTCGCCCTCTGCTGCGACAGAGTGTCCTGGAGAATATTGGACAGGCACGCGGTCTAATGTCTTACCAGTTTTCGGATCCCACTTAACAATTTCTGAAGAAATGAACATCGTTGTATAGGCCATGCCTTTGTCATCAAATTGGGTATGAAGCGGTCCAAGGGCATTTTCAGGGTTTACTTCTCTTTCCATAACAGATTCATATTTTAGAATTGGAATACCGTTGCGATCGCCGGCAAAATCTTGTTTTTCTACTGCTTTAAATGCCTTTTCAAACGAGAAGACCGTCATCGCAGGGGCAAGCTTACCGGAAGCGATGAAGTATTTGCCATCTGGTGTTACGTCCACACCATGCGGTGATTTCGCAACCGGAACTAAATAAATGCCCCCCTTTTGTTTTTCAGGAAAAATCATTTTCTGGCCGCCAACATCCTCGTACTTGCCTTCTTTGACCATTTTCTCAAGCTCTTTCCAGTTAAAAAGAACAATATAGTCACGGTCAGCCTGTGATGCGTTAATTTCAAGGTTTGTAGTTGCTTCTTCTGTGTTGTAAGTCGTCATAACTGCCCAATTAGCAGAAGCTTTTTTACCGGCATCTGAAAGGTCATAGGACCATGGTGGAAGAGCCACTTGGTAAGCAATATTTAGCTTTTCTTTGTTTTGATCAAATGTGACAGCAGACATAACACCGCGGTATTTTGTGCTGTAATCGTCAAGAGATTCATATTTCTGCTCAAGCGGAACAGCAAAGCGAGTTGGCAGAAACATGTACTCGGTATTTTCTGTTACGAACGCCGCACAGTGCGGGCCGCTTGTGTTAGGAACTTTAATAATGTCTTTAACGGTAAACGTTTTTAAATCCATTGCGGCTGCCCGGCTGTTACCGACATCAGTAGCAAACATGAATTTACCGTCATAGTCACCTTTCGTTTCAGAGAAGGCCGGATGGTGAAGGTCTCCCCATGTATAGCCACCCATCATTTTCTTGGAATGCTCATCAAAGCCATACCCGGTTGCAGAATCTGGCGAGAATACCGGAACAGTTCTTATATGACGCATCGAAGGAACACCATAAATAAACATTTGTCCAGAGTGACCGCCTGATGCGAATAAATAGTAATTATCTTTTTGACCGAATGGAACATAAACCTTTTCTGCATCGCTCTTAGTACCAGAAGCAGCCTCCGTGTTCGTCTTTGCGGAAAAATCAGCAAAGGATATCGTTGCGGCAACAAAACCGGCAAGCAGTCCGGATGCAATCGGAATCCACTTTTTCATTCAACTACACCATCCTTTCTACTTCGCTTCAGATGCTTGCTTAAGCAGGTCTAAAACTTGCTTACGCTCATCATCTGTTAATGGATTTTTTTCAATAACGCCTGACATTACCGCTGATGTAGGCGCTTTCAGAAATTCGTCGATCGATTTTCCATGCTTACCTTCAACGTTAACAAACGCTTGGGAAAGGTCTGGACCTACGGCGCCGCCTTTTAAGTTAAGGGCTTCAACGCTGTGGCAGCCAAGGCACCCGCGCTTATTTAGGATGTTGTCTTCGTTGACAGAAGCCGTTGTTGCAGCCGTATCTTTAGAATCCTTACTTTCTTCCTTGGCTTGGTTGGTATCTTTTGTTTCCGTTTGCGCCACTTGTGGTTCATTACCGGAATCACCCATAATGACATCAAACACCAGATAACCAATGCCAAAGCCAAGTAACGCACTTATAACAAAGCTAATAATTGTTTTTTGCAATGGTTTCCCCCCCTTTTATTTCTTAAGAACAATTTCATCCTAAACTCTCGTAAACGTTAAAATAGTAATGTGCAGCACACTTTTTTATCCATTTTTGAACGTTTTGTGAATGGGCTGGGAGAGACCAGTAAAATATAGGTTTTTGAAAATTTGAACTTTTTATTAATCTCGGCACTTAAACATGGGGAAAAGATGTTAATAAATAGATGGTATGAATCGAGCCCAGTGCAGCAGCTGGACAATAATAGATAGGTGGTGGGGATAGAGAATCCTCTTGATTGGAGTGGAAAGCGAAGCGCCTGGAACGGAAATCAACAGACTAGTTTAATTCAGCCATACGAAAAAGACTGTCGATAAACCCGAAATTCTTCGAATTTGTCGACAGTCTGAGCTCTCTAACTAGAGGGCTTTATTGTTCAAACTTATATGTCCAAAACCGCTCATTATTAATCCATACCATTATTTGCGGGTCTTGATTTTTCAATTTCTCTTCCATGTCGATAAACATTTGCTCCGTTTGCGAACGGTGTGCTTTGATGGCAGCAAGCTTTGTTTTACCAACAGGAGTAATGTTGTTAATAATATCGGCTTCGCCAAGCTCCTCTACACAATTTTTAGAGAAGGCGACACAGTGTAAGGTTGGTCTTGCCGCTGCAGGAAGCTTTTCCACAGCCCTTACGACCGCCGTACCTGTGGAGTCATGGTCAGGGTGAACCGAATAGCCGGGATAAAAAGTAATAATAAGTGAAGGATTTACCTCCTCAATTATTGCTAACAAAGTGTTCGACAATTGATCTTCATCCTCAAATTCAATCGTTTTGTCTCGGAAACCAAGCATACGAAGGTCTTGGATGCCTAAAACCCGTGCAGCTTCCTTTAATTCTTCCTTTCTAATTTTAGGAAGGTTTTCCCGATTGGTAAATGGAGGATTTCCCATATTGCGTCCCATTTCCCCTAAGGTTAAACATGCATATGTGACAGGGGTTCCGTTTTCCACATGTGTCGCAATTGTTCCTGATACACCAAAAGCTTCGTCATCAGGATGAGGGAAAATAACTAAGACATGGCGTTCTTTTTCCATTATTTATTCTCCTTTCCGGTTATTCAAATGGAGTTGTACTGATTTCCAAGGCAACCGCCAGCTTCCCACTATGGTCATGACCGGCCAATAAAAGCTGGTTATCTTCGTTTATTTCAAAATGGGTAATCCCCTCAGCATAAATCCAGCCAAGATTTATTTTAAGACCAACGCGATAAGGCCCATTTCCGGTAATCTTTCCTAATTCATATCGAACAAGGGCGTTGCGGATATATGCCCCTGCCGAAAAGAAATCTTGATTGTGGTGTGATGCATAGGCACCATTGGTTGTTTCGAGGTGAATGTAAACATCTTTATTAGCAAAGCCATTGATGGTTTCCTGGACACATTTCATATCAATTAACTGCAATCCTAACAGCTCCTTTCAAGTCCAGTAGAAGAATCTATAAACTATTCTTATTTTATAATGTATCTATCATACTAAAATTAGTTAAAAAATGCGAAATGAATGCTTGATAATAATGTATGTTGAAAAGGTGCCTGACACCATGAAAAAAAAAGAGCCAGATCAGTGGATTGGCTCTTCTGCTAGTAGTTATTCATTACAATCTACGCAATACTCCGTTACACTTTCGGCACTGCGGTAAGCACCGTGCCAAGTTGGCCCAACAAATTCATTTAAGCGGAAGCCCTCCTGGATCGCAGCGGTAATAAAGTCCTTTGCTACATCGACCGCTTCATAAACAGATTTGCCTTTGGCGAGTTCAGCCGTAATCGCGGATGAGTAGGTACAGCCTGCCCCGTGTGTATAGGTAGTGTCAAACTTTTCAGACTCATATAATGTGAATTCTTTTCCATCATATAAGAGGTCAACAGCTTTTTCTTCCGTATGGAGCTTGCTGCCGCCTTTAATCAACACGAATTTTGCTCCCTGCTCGTGGATTTTTACAGCTGCTTCCTTCATTTCCTCAACTGTATGAGGTGTTTTCGTTCCTGCAAGCTGTCCCGCTTCAAAAAGGTTAGGCGTAACCACTAAGGCACGTGGTAAAAGAAGCTCACGCATCGCATCCGTTGTTTCCGGGTGTAAGGCCTCATCTTCCCCTTTGCAAACCATAACCGGGTCAATAACGACTTGCTCCAGTTTATTTTCATCGATCACTTTTGCAGCTAATTCAATGATTTCAACTGTTCCCAGCATGCCTGTTTTCATCGCGTCGATACCAACGGAGAGAACGGTGTCTATTTGTGTTTTAAGTGTATCCAAGGCAATTGGAAAAACGCTATGGTGCCAATCCTTTGGATCCATTGTTACAATTGTGGTCAAGGCTGTCATTCCATAGACGCCAAGTTCCTGGAATGTTTTCAAATCTGCTTGAATCCCTGCTCCCCCGCTTGTATCAGAGCCGGCAATTGTCATTACTTTTTTGATTGTCATTATGTCTTCCCCCTTCTAGAAACCTAGTTATTATTATAAAACATTTTAAAAAAATTAACATAATTTAGCGCATGAAAGACTAATAGTTGACAGAAAAATGACAAATCCTCCATTTGTACTATTTCCAAGCATTTAGCGTGATAAATATTACTTTCAAAAAAGGTGTCGGATAGTACGATATTTTCAAAAAGCCCCCCATTTTAAAATGGAACCGCTTACTGACCGGAACTAAATAACATTGTAACCTTGGTTAACTTGCATATTCATAAAATTGTTGGAAATTTGACACAAACAAGGTGTCGTTGTCCAAAATCCCACTATTAATCAATGGAAAATAGTTTTAATGCTGCAAACGGAACACCAAAAATCCCCTATATGAAGATTCCAAGTTTCGACAATGTGACAAATGTCGCTGAGTGTAATTGATCCTATTTCTACAATGATAAAATAAGGAAATATTTCCTAGAGTGGAGGCAAAATAATGAACCACAAGGGTTGTCCTGATGAATATCCAATTTCCTTGATTATAAACGGTTATGAAATGGCCGTTTTTCAACTGACAAAATTCGACCTAGAGGACTGGACATATGGATATTTGTTTTCTGAAGGATTTATTCAGGACGCAAATGACATCGAGTCTATCCTTATCAACGAAGAAATGGGCAGCATCCATGTTTCACTCCGCTCCCATTTTGACGAAGAGCAAGTTTTTTCAAAAAAGAAGCACTACACAGCCGGTTGCGGCAGGGGCGTAACCTTCTTCTCGATGACAGATGTGAAAAATTTTGCCAAAGTGGCATCGAGCAAAACCTTCAAATTAAGTTATCTATTAAAGAAGAGAAGTGAATTCGCCCAGAACTCCCGCTTTTACCTGGAAACAGGCGGAATGCATGGAGCTTGTATTGTAGAGGAAGACGGCTCAATTACAATCCGAGAAGATATTGGCCGCCATAATGCTGTGGACAAAATTATTGGTCACGCAATTAGAAACCGTTTACAACCCGAAAGGTTAATGTTACTTACAACCGGCAGGGTTTCATATGAAATGCTCTCAAAAGCTGCAAAATTTGGCTTTCCTGTAATCGGCTCACGCACGGCTGCCACTAAGCAGGCAGTGCAGCTGGCAAAATACTTAAATATCGAGGTAATTGGCTATTTACGAGGGAAAATGGCGACAATTTATACCTCAACCGGCAGAGTCGAAAACGATCTTAATATCGAGTTAGCTATAGAGGTGCATTGAAAGGGGGAATCAAAAGCTTTACATACCTAGAGAGAAAAAGGGATGTTCTAATCAATATTTTTAGGGAAGGAGAATGGTAATGGTTGAAATGAACCTAAATCGCCGGCAATTTTTAAAGCTATCAGGCGCAACTGCAGCAACACTTGCTGTTGTGGAACTTGGCTTTAACGAAAAGAAAGCTTATGCACAAACAAAAGAATTCAAAATTGCTAAGGCAACAGTAACACCAACCATTTGCTGCTACTGTGGTGTAGGATGCGGAATCCTCGTTCACACCAAAAACAATACTGTGGTTTATACGGAAGGGGATCCGGATAACCCAATTAACGAAGGAAAGCTATGCAGTAAAGGAACAACAATAAGACAGTTATATACATCTGAGAAACGCTTAACAAAACCGCTTTATCGTGCTCCTGGAAGCAATAAGTGGGAGGAAAAAGACTGGCACTGGATGCTTGACACCATTGCCAAGCGGACTAAAGAAACCCGTGACAAATCATTTGTTGAAGTAGAAAACGGAATTACTGTTAATAAAACCGAAAAGATTGCCTGCCTTGGCGGTGCGGCACTTGATAATGAAGAAACTTATTTGCTTTCAAAATTAATGAGAGGGCTTGGTATTACATACTTAGAGCACCAAGCACGAATATGACATAGTTCTACGGTTGCCGGTCTGGCACCTACATTTGGTCGTGGAGCAATGACTAACCATTGGAATGATCTGCAGCATACTGATTGTGCGTTTATCATTGGTGCAAACCCTGCGGAAAACCATCCAATCAGCTTTAGATGGTTAACAAAAGCAAAGGAAAACGGCGGTACAATTATTTCTGTTGACCCGCGCTTTACTAGAACATCGGCACAGGCTGACGTTTACGCTGCACTCCGCTCAGGTACGGATATTCCGTTTATCGGCGGGATGATAAATTATGCGATTGAAAACAATCTCATCCACAAAGAGTATGTGGCTAAATATACAAATGCTTCCTTTATCGTTAAAGAAGGCTTTGACTTTAATGATGGTCTTTTCTCAGGCTACGATGAAGCGAAAAGAGCGTACGATAAAACGAAATGGGAAATTGAAACAACAGAAGACGGTAAGCCTGTAGTCGATGAAACATTGCAGCATCCGCGTTCTGTGTTCCAATTAATGAAAAAACACTTCTCCCGTTATGATGTAAAAACAGTTTCGACTGTAACAGGTACACCACAGGAAGATTATCTAAAGGTTTGCAAGACCTTCTGTGAAACAGGTAAGGTTGGAAAATCAGGAACGATCCTGTATGCAATGGGTACAACTCAGCATACGGTTGGCTCACAAAACGTTCGGAGCTATGCCATCCTGCAGCTTTTATTAGGAAACATCGGTATACCAGGCGGAGGAATCAATGCGCTGCGCGGAGAATCCAACGTTCAAGGGTCAACTGACTTTGGTTTATTATTCGATAACCTAACAGGATATCTTGGTGTCCCAAAAGCGACAGTTCCAGAGCATGCTACCCTAAAAGGCTATTTGGAAAAAGAAACACCAAAAACAGGCTACTGGAGTAACAGACCGAAATTCTATGTCAGCTTGCTGAAAGCATGGTACGGCGCGAATGCAACAGCAGAAAATGAATTCGGCTATCAATATTTGCCAAAGGGAAATAAAAACTATTCCCATATGAACCTCTTTAAAGCAATGTACAAGGGCGAACTCGACGGGGCTTTCCTATTTGGAACAAACCCGGTTGTCGGTGGTCCAAATGCGGGTAAAGAAAAGGAGGCACTTGGCAACTTGAAGTGGATGGTAGCGATTGATCTTTGGGAAACCGAAACATCGGCATTCTGGCAAAAAGAAGCTGGCAGCGACCCATCCAAAATTAATACAGAAGTATTCCTGTTACCAGCAAGTTCTTCTTTTGAAAAAGAAGGCAGTGTATCCAACAGCTCACGCTGGATGCAATACCGCTGGAAGGCGATTGATTCAAGAGGTGAGGCAAAACCTGACCTTGATATCATCCATGAACTTGCATTAAAACTAAAATCGGTTTATGCGAACAGTCCAAAATCAGCCGACAAACCGTTCTTAGCCCTTGATTGGAACTATGGAACAGGTGAAGTGCCGGATATTGACATTGTTGCCAAAGAAATCAATGGATATGATCTGAAAACAGGTAAATTGCTTTCCGGATTTGGCGCCCTTTTAGATGACGGTACAACTTCATGTGGTAACTGGATTTATTCCGGATTCTATCCTGAAGAAGGAAAGAACAAATCGAAGAACCGCGACAACAAGGATACAGGCGGCGAACACTATTTGAATTGGTCCTATGCGTGGCCAATGAACCGCCGAATTCTCTACAACCGTGCTTCAGCAGATCCAAGCGGTCAGCCATGGAGCAAGGAAAAGGCTGTTATTTGGTGGGATGATGCTCAGAAGAAATGGGTCGGAAACGACGTTCCGGACTTTAAAGCTGTTACCGCACCAACAGAACCAGGCGGTACAGGTGCCTTTATGATGAATAAAGATGGTGTGGCACTTTTATTTGCCCCAACCATGAATGACGGTCCGTTCCCAGAACACTATGAGCCATATGAAAGTCCAATTCCAAATGCGTTCTCAGGACAGGAAATGAACCCGGCAACGGTGATTTTTGAAGAAGAGTTCAATAAACGCGGCTTCAAGGCGGACTACCCAATTATCGGAACGACCTACCGGGTAAGTGAGCACTGGCAATCAGGCACGATGACACGAAACCAAGAGTGGCTCTCAGAGCTTGCCGGTCATATGTTTGTGGAACTAAGTGAAGAACTTGCCAAAGAAAAAGGCATCAAGAATAAAGACAAGATCATTGTCAGCTCAGCGCGTGGCGAAATCCAGGCCTATGCAATGGTAACCAAGCGCTATAAGCCTTTTACAGTGAGAGGTAAAAAAGTGCATCAGATCGGAATGCCATGGCATTTTGGCTATAAAGGATTTGCCACTGGAGATACAGCAAACCGCCTGACTCCGCATATCGGGGATGCCAATACAATGATTCCTGAATATAAAGCATTCCTCTGCAGCGTTAGGAGGGCTGACGTATGAGTAAGTTAGTAAAATATGTCGATGTAACAAAGTGTGACGGCTGCCGTGCTTGTATGGTTGCCTGTAAAAACTGGAATGACCTGCCGGCAGAGCCGACGGAATTCCTTGGCAGTGTCCAATCACATGTGAAAACAACCGCGGATACATGGAATGTCCTTCAGTATATTGAGCACGAGAATGGAAAAGGTGATTTAGAATACCTATTCCGCCATTCCTCCTGCTTCCATTGTACCGATGCCGCTTGTGAAAAGGTTTGTCCGGAAAGTGCCATCAGCTATACGAAGTATGGAACAGTTGTCATTGATCAGGATAAATGCGTTGGCTGCGGCTATTGCACGGAAAACTGTCCATTTGACGTAGTTTCTTTGAAGGAATATAAAGATAAAAACGGTAAGGAATATCGAAAAGCTCATAAGTGCACGATGTGTACGGATCGGATCGAGGAAGGATTACAACCTGCCTGCATAACGACCTGTCACACCGGGACAATGGACTTTGGCGATAGAGATGCGATGATTAAAAAGGCAGAGCAGCGCCTCAAGGAAATTAAGGATCGCTATCCAAATGCCATGGTCTATAATCCACAAGGCGTTGGCGGTACGCAATCAGTTTATGTATTAGCTGAGCGGCCATCTGTATACGGTCTGCCTGAAAACCCTAAAGTTCCAACCTCTGCTGTATTGTGGAAGGACTATGCACAGCCAATTGGGAAAGCAATGATTGGAGCAACAACAATGGCGGTTGTCGGTGCATTTGTGGCCAATAAGTTTTTTAGTAAAAAATTCAATGACGAGACGCAAGATGGAGGTGACAGCCATGAGTAATCAGCCAAAATCTGATGTAAAAGTAAGGCGTTTTTCCAAGGCGTTTGTCTGGGCACATGCCGTTAACGCAATTTCCTTCTTTGCCCTGTACATTACGGCATTGCCAATGTACACAGAGTTCTTTGATTGGCTGTATCCGATTCTCGGGGGGCCGGCGAATGCCCGTTTACTCCACCGCATTTTTGCCGTCATATTCTGTACGCCAACATTCATTTGGGTCATTTTTGACTTCAAAGGCTTTAAGCTATGGATGAAAGAGCTTGTTACTTGGAAGAAACGCGATATCCAGTTCTTTACTGAATTTGTCAAAGAACTGTTCGGCTTTAAATTTAAGCATATTAGACAAACATTCTTTAATGCCGGGGAAAAAATAAACTCGATTATTCAAATCTTCACGGCAATCTTAATTATCGGTTCAGGCTTCCTAATGTGGTTCCCTGAATTTTTCCCAAGAGCTCTCGTTCAGTGGGGCTACTTCCTTCACAACGTCGGCTTCGGTCTTGCGATTGCTGTAATTGTTGGACACATTTACCTCAGTGTCGTTCACAAACACTCAAGACCAGGCTATTCCGGAGTTATTACAGGAGAGGTACCTGCATGGTGGGCAAAAGGCCACTATCCGGACTGGTATGATGAAGAAGTCAAAAAAGGCAACTTCCCTGACTTGGATGATCCAAAACATAAAAAAGGCGCATAAAAACCATTCGTTTTCAATTTTATACTCAAAAAAGGAATGGCTGTCGAACAAATTGACAGCCATTTCTTATAAGCGACTCATGAGGACGAAATGGGTAGCAATGAGAAAAACTTGTCCCAAGAAGCTTTTATAGAAACAGAAACTAGAAGAAAAAAGCTAAAAGCAGTCCTCATAAGGCGTTCTTGAAGACAGAACCTAGACTTTCAAAAACAACAAATTGGGTCTTTAATATTAGAAAGAGGTGTGACAACGATGATTAAATCCGTTGTTTCAAAAGAATACCAAGACTTGCAAAAGGAAATCGTTAAGCTTCAGGAACAGTGGAAGCTGCAGTTAGATCTTGAAACCATCAAACCAAATCTCGATAAGGCTGCAATGACTGCAGGGGTGCCTGCCGCCGCTCTAACGGCTATTAACTTTGAAATTTCACTATTCTTACAGTGGATAGAGGAAATAAATGCCACTCTTGTAAAATTCAATCCTGAACTCGGACCGAAGCTTTCAAGTATTAGCACCTACCTGAATGAAGAAACAGCGATTCGCTGGATTGACGAGGCCTTTTCGTTTAACCATCTTTATTTTGCTAGTTTTGCAGAAGAACATGGTCTTGAAGAATGGATTCCGCAATTCCTAGCTGAAACTGCCCTTCGCCCTTACTTACAATTGACAGCTGAAAAGGTTCAGCACGATATCAACCATGCGGTGCCTGGAGCGGGCTGTCCTGTTTGCGGCGAACCAGTTAGATTGGCATCCCTTGAAGGAGAAGGAAAAAAAGTTATTCATTGTCCGCGCTGTCTTGCCCACTGGAATGCTAAGCGCTTGGAATGCTCTCATTGCGGCAATGAAGATCATAAAACCGTCCAGTTTTTAACGATTGAAGGCGATGCCATCTCGCAAATTCAAGTTTGCGAGGAATGCAAGGGCTATATTAAAATTATTGATACAAGACAATATATTACAAAACCTTCGGCTGCATTACTGGATTTAAACTCAATCCACCTCGATTTTGTTGCCCAGGAAAACGGTTATAACTCAGTTGGTACGAAAAGCTGAAGCGCCTTGAACAGGGGCTTATGACCCCGAGCCTCTAGGCGCTGAAGCTAGACAAATAGAAAAGCGGAAGCGCCTTGACCAGGGGCGACAGGCATAAGACGAGCCGTCGAGAAGGCTGCTCTTTAGCCTTCTTGACGGATTGGCTTATGACCCCGAGCCCCTAGGCGCTGAAGCTGGACAAGAAAAAAGAGACAAATTAAAGAAGGTGTTTTTTCCATGAAAGCTGCAGCGATTATTTTAGCAGGCGGAAAATCGAGCAGGATGGGTACAAATAAAGCACTGCTAAAAATAAATGAGAAATCAAACATTGAAAGAATTGCAGATAAGCTAAAACTGCTCTTTGATGATATAATTCTGGTAACGAATGATTCTGAACAATATAAATTTTTAGGTATAAAGATGGTCCCTGATGATTATCCGGGGATGGGGCCGCTTGCCGGGGTGCATGCAGGCTTGCTTGCGTCCGACTACGATGTGAACTTTATTGTCGCCTGTGATATGCCATTTGTTTCAACGGAACTTGCCGAGGTGCTTGTCAACAATTGCGGCCATTATGATGCCGTCATTCCTGTAATCAACGGAAAACAACATCCGCTATTTGCAGTTTTTCAAAAGAGGGCAGCAGAAGAGGCTGCAAATTGCATTGAAGCTGGGGAGCTTCGAATGAAACATTTACTTGACCATTTAAACGTACTATACGTAACAGAAACAGAGCTGCAAACTTACAGCACTCTTGATCTAGAACGGGTCTTTTTCAATATGAATCACCCAAATGAATACGAAGATGCGAAAAAATGGGCCGAGGCAGATTTTTCCCGCAATAGCGGGTTGTAACAAGGAAGTTTCGGTGTGGGATGACTGCTCGTAAAAGCCCGATTAGTGAGATATAGTGAAACTTGCCAATGCACTTTTTATCGGCTTAGTTGAAACCAATCGGGCTCGTACTGTCTCTAATTATCAAAACGATAGCCTTGATAATTAGGGACAGTAGAACGGGACTAACAATAATTGGTGAAAAACCACTCACTTATTGAAGTTTCACAATATAAGGGGGAACAAGGGAACCATGCAATTTTTCAAAGTGAAGACAGTTGAAGAGACATTTACCTTAATTGAGGAAAAGATACCGGCGATTGAACAAATAGTGGTTAGGGAACTTGCCGATGCACTAAACCATATTTTAGCAGAGCCGGTAGTGGCGAAGGAAAATGTGCCAAGTTTTGATCGCTCAACTGTCGACGGGTATGCCGTTCGTGCGAAGGATACGTATGGTTCCTCTGAATCCATGCCTGGCTTCTTAACAATAGCTGGAGAAGTAAAGATGGGCGAAGTCCCTGCTGCTGAAGTTAGCCATGGCACAGCCGTTTATGTACCGACAGGAGGCATGATGCCAAAGGGCAGTGACAGCGTGATTATGATTGAACACTGTGAGGATCTAGATGGGCTGCTTAATACGTACAAGCAAGTAGCACCTGGAGAAAATGTGATTCGGGCGGGAGAAGATATTAAAGAAGGGGAAGTTCTTCTTAGTAAGGGAACGAAACTAAGACCGCAGGAATTAGGGGCGCTTGCCTCATTAGGGATTACAGAGGTACCCGTTTTCCGCAAATTAAAGGTCGGTTACCTTTCCTCTGGGGATGAAATCGTCCCGTATCAAACCGAAACACTCCTAGAAGGGCAAATTCGCGACATCAACTATTTAACGATTGCCGGACTTACTAGCGAATGGAATGCTGATGTTCTATACGGCGGGATTGTCCGAGATGATTATGAAGAATTTCAACAAACGGCGCGGGAGCTTTATGACAAGGTCGATTGTTTAATCCTTTCTGGCGGCAGTTCGGTCGGAGCAAAGGACTATACAACGGATGTCATTCAGGCCTTAGGGGATCCAGGGGTTTTTGTTCACGGCATCTCTATTAAGCCTGGTAAGCCAACCATACTGGCATTGGCAAATGGAAAGCCAGTCATAGGCCTGCCGGGACACCCGGCAAGCGCCATGATCATCTTCAAGCTGTTCGGAGAGCGTATTTTACGAAAGCTAAAAGGGGAAAAAATCGAGAGCAAACCGGAGCGGATTTTTGCAAAGATCACAAAAAATATTCCATCCTCAATGGGTCGGGCAGATTATATCCGTGTTCGGCTTTTTGAAAAAGAGAGCGAATGGTGGGCAGAGCCGATTATCGGAAAATCGGGCTTAATTACCACACTTGTAAAAAGCGATGGCATTGTCGAGATTAGTTCAGAAAAAGAAGGAGTTTCACAGGGCGAATATGTACCTGTGATTCCATCAAGGTAAGGGGTCTTAAGTATGGAACAGAAACAATATAAAAGAAAAATTTATTTAGAAGATAAACCCCGAACGGAAGCAAGAGATGAAATACTGGCAGCTTTCGCGCTTACACCTGAAATTGAATATATTTCAGTAATTGAAGCATTAGGCCGTGTCACCGCTGAACCTATTTTTGCAAGAGTCTCGATGCCGCATTATCATGCCTCAGCGATGGATGGAATTGCCGTTGTAGCGGAAAACACGTATCAGGCACATGAGCAAAACCCGCTTCACCTTAAAAAAGGCTTGGAGTTTAGCTTTGTCGATACAGGGAATGCCATTCCTTCCCCATTTAACGCCGTTATTATGATTGAACATGTTCATGTTGTTGATGAAGATACAATTGAAATTATTGAACCTGCAACCCCGTGGCAGCATATCCGCCCAATTGGCGAAGATATCGTCCAAGAGGAAATGCTTTTTCCTCAAGGCCATATATTACGACCAGCGGATTTAGGTGTGTTGCTCGCCGCACAACAGCTCGTTATTCCTGTTGTAAAAAAACCAGTGGTGACGATTATTCCGACAGGTAATGAACTCGTCGAAGCAGATTCTGAATTAGCTTCAGGAAAAATAATTGAATTTAACGGAACGGTGTTTTCTGGTTTTATCATGGAGTGGGGAGGCGAGCCAAAGCTCCATTCCATCGTAAAGGACGAGCCGGAGAAAATTAAAAAAGTGCTGCTAGAGGCAGCCGAAACCTCTGATATTATTGTAATAAATGCCGGATCATCGGCAGGCAGGAAGGACTTCACGGTCCACATCATCGGTGAAATCGGCGAGGTCTTTACCCATGGAGTCGCCGCACGGCCTGGGAAACCAACTGTTCTAGGAAAAATAAACGGAAAAATTGTCGTCGGTGTTCCAGGCTATCCTGTGTCCGCTTATTTAGCACTGGGATGGTTTGTTCAACCGTTAGTATGTAAATATTTAGGGATTCCTGTCCCAAAAAGGCAGACGGTACCGGTCAAGCTTGGGCGCCGTATAGTCTCCTCAATGGGTGCTGAGGATTTTGTTCGAATGAATATCGGCTATGTAGATGGCCAATTTATCGCCAACCCTCTGACAAGAGCGGCAGGGGTCACGATGTCCTATGTCAGAGCAGACGGCCTTTTAATCGTACCGCCAAATGTGATTGGCTATGAACAAGGGGATTTGGCAGAAGTTGAGCTGCTGCGCCCACTTGAGGAGATTAAAAATGCAATTGTATTTTGCGGAAGCCATGATTTGACAATTGACCTTTTATCTTCAGAACTGAAACGAGCTCGGACAGAGATGAAAATTGTTTCTTCACATGTCGGCAGCATGGCCGGCATAATGGCGATTCGGAAAGGCGAGGCCCATGTAGCGGGCATTCATTTGCTTGACCCAAGTACAAAGCAATATAATGTTTCATATGTTCGGAAAATTTTAGCTGGTCAAGACATTGTTCTTTATCCATTTTTAAAAAGGAAGCAAGGCTGGATCCTGCCAAAAGGCAATCCCTTAGAAATAGAATCCGTCGCAGATTTAGTCCGGAAGAACGCTAACTTTGTCAACCGCCAAAAAGGAGCAGGTACTCGAATCTTGTTTGATTTGCTGCTGAAAGAGGCCGGCCTTTCATCAGAAGAGATCACCGGCTATGACCGGGAAATGTTTTCCCATTTAGCGGTGGCAGCGGAAGTGAAAGGTGATTCCTGTGGTGTCGGACTTGGCATTTATCCTGCGGCAAAAGCAATGGGCTTAGCCTTTGTTCCTGTCGCCGATGAAGAATTTGACTTGGTGATGACACGCAGCTTTTATGAAAGTGAAAGCGGGAAAAAGCTTTTGAAGATTATTCAATCGGATGCGTTCCGGAAGCAGGTTGAAAAAATTGGCGGCTATCAAGTTGTTGAAAATGCAGTGTTGAAGAGTTTAACCGAAGAGGTGAAATAATGAGGATGTACGAAATTTCAAAGGAACCGATTGATATTCAAACAGTGATTGATAAAGTGGTCCAGCGTGAGGCAGGTGCCATCACCACCTTCATTGGCACTGTCCGGGAGTTAACACATGGCAAGAAAACATTGTTTTTAATTTATGAAGCCTATGAAGCAATGGCTGTGAAAAAGCTCGAGCAGATTGGCCTTGAAATTGAACAGCGTTGGGAGGGCTCACGAGTTGCGATTACTCACAGAGTCGGGCGCTTAGATATTACCGATGTCGCCGTCGTGATTGCGGTTTCGACGCCGCACCGCGCTGATGCCTACGAAGCCAACCGTTATGCGATTGAACGGATTAAGGAAATCGTTCCAATCTGGAAGAAAGAGCATTGGGAAGACGGCGAATCGTGGATGGGGAACCAGCTTGAAACGGTTGCCTATCCAAGCGGCAAACCTGAGGCAGGTGATTTAGATGAATAAAGTCTTGTTTTTTGCCCACTTGCGTGATGTGGTTGGTGAAGAATTTTTGCTGGTAGATGCCAGTGAAAAAACCGTTGCCGAACTGAAGACTGAGTTATCGGCGAAGTATGACCTCCCTAAAATGGAAACCGTGATGACCGCGATCAATGAGGAGTTTGCTTCAAATGATGAAGTCATCCATGACGGTGATGTGATTGCCTTTATTCCGCCGGTGAGCGGCGGTTGATGCTGCGTGAATTAGAGAAATTCATGGATCAAAGTTTACGGAAGAACGAAACAACCTTATGGACGGGTACTATAAGAGGGTCGCAGTGCCTGAAAGAGGCAAAAAACTCGTTGTCGTCACAGTGCCTGAAAGAGCGAAAAACGGACGAGGCAGATCACTATAAGAAGGTCACAGTACACGAAAGAGTGAAAAACCAGAATTAGCCGGGCACTAATGCCTACAGCTAAAATTTTTTAAATAAAAACAACTTAAGACCAAATAAACTTATGACCTAAAGCTCGCCAAGTGGCGAGTTTTCTTATCAATTGGGGGGGGGAAGTATGAAGGAACGGTATTCACGGCAAGTCCTTTTTCCAGGGATAGGCAAGGAAGGACAAGCCATGATTAATAATAAACATGTCCTTATTATTGGTGCGGGTGCTCTCGGCTCAGGTAGTGCGGAAATCCTTACACGGGCTGGAGTTGGTAAAATTACCATTGTTGATCGGGACTACGTGGAAGCCAGCAACCTGCAGCGACAGCAGCTCTATACAGAAGAAGATGTTGTCGAGAAACTTCCGAAAGCGGCAGCAGCGGAAAAGCGCTTGCGAGCGATTAACTCCGATGTGGAGGTTCGAGCGATTATTGGCGATGCGACACCTGAGATGATGGAGGAGCTTGTGATTGGCATCGATTTGATGATGGATGCCACCGATAATTTTGAAACACGGATGATGATGAATGATATTTCCCAAAAATACAATATCCCTTGGATTTACGGTGCCTGCGTCGGAAGCTTTGGGATGAGTTTTTCCATCATTCCCGGGAAAACGCCTTGCTTAAATTGTCTGTTGCGGACGATCCCGCTTCAGGGTATGACCTGTGATACAGGGGGGATTATTTCACCGGCCGTGCAAATGGTGATTGCCCATCAGACAGCTGAGGCGTTGAAGATGTTAGTCGAAGATTGGGATGCGGTTCGCACTTCATTTGTCAGCTTTGATTTATGGAGAAATCAATATACAAGCTTGAAAATGTCCAAAGCAAAGTTTGCCGGCTGCTTATCCTGTGGTGAGGAGCGGACATATCCTTATTTGGATTATGAGAATATGACAAAGACGACGGTTTTATGCGGCCGTGATACAGTGCAAATCCGTCCGTCTTCTGCTGGGAAGATTTCGCTAGAACAGCTCACGGCCCAGCTAAGCTCGCTTGGATACATTGTTAAAGGAAATCCTTATTTACTATCAGTTGAAATCGGTGACGAACGGATGGTTATTTTTCAAGATGGCCGTGCCCTTATCCATGGTACTAAGGATTTAACCCACGCCAAATCGCTGTATCAGCGGATATTGGGATGAAAAACCAAGTAATGGTTGCTTACGGAAAAAAATCTTTGATAAAACGTGAAAAGTGTCTTTAATAAGGGTTTCTGAAGGCCAAATCGGTCCAAGAAATCGATGGAAGTGACCTTCATAAGGTCAATGAAGGCCAAATCGGTTTAAGAAATCGATGGAAGTGACCTTCATAAGGTCAATGAAGGCCAAATCGATTCAAGAAATCGATGGAAGTGACCTTCATAGGGTCAATGAAGGATTAAGTCCGTATAATTGTGTAAAAAGAAAAGGAGTCAAATTAATACCTCTTGTCTACAATGTTAACAGCGACGAAAACAATGAGGAGGAATTAATTTTGACTCAACTTCAGTTTAACCTAAATATTGACGATTTAAAAGATTCTGTAATGAATTCTGATATTGACGCAGTTATCAAAGCATCTATAGTCCTTGTATTAAATTCAGTGATGGAAAAAGAACGTGATGATTATTTACATGCTGGAACTTACGAACGTACAACGGACCGTCGGGACTACCGAAATGGCTACTATGAGCGAGAGCTGCTTTTAAGTATTGGTAAAGTAACCTTGAAAGTACCCCGTACACGTAACGGAGAGTTCTCACCTTCTGTATTTGAAAGATATTCCCGGTGTGACCAAGCATTTGTTCTTTCAATGCTCGAAATGGTGGTGAACGGGGTATCCACTCGAAAGGTGAAAAATATAGTACAACAATTATGTGGTGAGAGCGTTTCAAAATCATTTGTTTCTTCCCTAACAGAAAAGCTCGATCCAATTGTTAACACATGGGCAAATAGGCCTCTAAATACAACATACTATCCCTACATTTTTGCGGATGCCATGTATATCAAAGTAAGGGAACATCACCATGTAGTGTCTAAGGCCGTTTATATTGCAACTGCGATTAATGAACATAATGGGCGGGAAATCCTCGGTTTAAAAGTAGACCACTCTGAAAGCTTTGAGGCCTGGCAAAGATTTTTTCAGTACTTACAATCACGCGGTCTACAATCACCTAAATTGATCATATCAGATGCACATAAGGGCTTAAAAAAGGCTATTGCCGAAGAATTTGTGGGGACTACTTGGCAACGCTGCACAGTACATTTTAAACGCAATATCTTTAATCAATTGCCCAAAAAAGACGTGGATGAGGTGAAAATAGGCTTAAAAAGAATGTTTGAGGCTGTAAAAATTGAGGATGCGAGGAATTTCAAAGAGGAGTTTCTAAAGAGTTTTGGAGAAAATCCAAAATTAACAAAAGCAATAGAAACATTGGAAGATGGCTTCGAAGATGCCATTCAATATTTAAACCACCCTTCGAAATATCACAAATATATTCGTAGTACAAATTCATTGGAACGATTGAATCAAGAAGTTAGAAGAAGGGAAAAAGTTATACGAATTTTTCCCAATACACAATCAGCGTTCAGATTAATAGGGGCAGTTTTAATGGACATTGGAGATGAACAAGCAAATAAAAAAATAGCAGTATGAAAAAAGTAATCATGAAATTTTGATAGGTTCGAAGGGAGAACAAGTTGGACCCCCCCCCTTTACCTACTTATAGAAAGCAGAAGAAAATTAGTGTTAAGGTATGGAGGATGGCCTAATTTCGAATTGACATTGAGCCTCCGCGGGCATGATGTAAAGCCAGGAAGCCAGGAGTTTAGCAACCCCTGTCTTGCCCTCCAGGCTATCATGCCCGCCCCTCAATGTAAATTCGAAATAAGTGTACTCCACTTATCATAATTTTAAGCATGTCGATATTTCATTGTAGACACTTTTACACAATATTCTGGACTTGACTCAATGAAGGCCAAATCGATTCAAGAAATCGTGAGAAGTGTCTTCATAAGGTCTATGAAGGCCAAATCGGTTCAAGAAATCGTGAGAAGTGTCTTCATAAGGTCTATGAAGGCCAAATCGGTTCAAGAAATCGTGAGAAGTGTCTTCATAAGGTCTATGAAGGCCAAATCGGTCCAAGAAATCGTGAGAAGTGTCTTCATAAGGTCAATGAAGGCCAAATCGGTTCAAGAAATCGTGAGAAGTATCCTTCACAAGGCCCAGTGATGGCCAAATCGGGTTTAGGAATCCAAAAAATAAAAGCAAACCCGTACCGTCATTGGTCCGGGTTTGCTTGTTTGCTGTAAGTGCATAAAAAATTTAGCTTTTTGCCTTTGAAAGTTGAACGCAGACAAGCATCAGGAATGAGATCCCAATCATACACAAGGACCATAACCAGGCCATCTGCATGTTGCCTGAGTCGATAGCCACATAGATGGCTGTCGGGAGGGTCTGCGTTTTTCCGGGTATATTGCCTGCAAACATGAGTGTGGCGCCAAACTCACCTAACGCTCGGGCAAAACTTAGAATTCCTCCTGAGATAATCGACTTCAAGGCAAGTGGGACAGAAACAAACATAAATAGTTGCAATTTATTCGCCCCATCAACCCGTGCCGCATCTTCGACGTCTCCATCAACCCCTTCAAATCCGGCCTTTGCCGATTGATACATGAGCGGAAAGGCAACAATCAAAGCAGCAATCACCGCCGCCCACCAAGTGAATATGACGGGCTGATGAAATACCCATTCGATGAATTGGCCGATTGGGCTTTGTTTTCCAAAAATCACAAGTAACAAAAAACCGACAACGGTTGGCGGTAACACTAACGGTAAAAGGAAAATGGTTTCAATAACTGCTTTTCCTTTGAATCTTGCCTTCGCCATCCACTTTCCTATAAATAATCCTAAAACTAAAACAATGCATCCTGAAACAACGGCTACCTCTAGCGATAGTTTTACAGGATCCCAAAAGTGGTCTGTCATGTTTATTTTTACAGTCCTTTAAATCCGTATTTTTCAAAAACCTTCATTGCTTCTTTTGTTTGTAGATATTCATAGAATAACATTGCTTCTTTAGGATGGCTACTAGCCTTGATGATTCCGACAGGATAGATGATGGGCGTATGGGTCTTTTCTTCAGTAGTTGCTGCAATCTCTACTTTTGATGATGTTAACGCATCAGTTTTATACACCATGCCGGCATCGACATTACCGGTTTCTACATATGTAAGCACTTGACGTACATCCTTGGCATAGGCCATTTTTCCTTCAACCGCGCTCCAGATCTTTAAGTTTTCAAGTGCCTCTTTCGCATATTGACCTGCTGGTACAGCTTCAGGGGTACCAATCGAAATTTTCTCCGCTTTCGGAAGGTCTTCAATCGTTTTTATTCCTTTTGTGGAGTCTTTTGGCACGACTAGTACCAATTCATTTCCTACAAGGTCTGTCCCATTTTTCTTTTCAATCAAACCTTCTGATACTAATTGCTGGAATTTATCTTCTGCTGCCGAGAAGAATAGGTCAACAGGCGCACCTTGAGAGATTTGCTGCTGTAGCGCTCCGGAACCGCCAAAATTATAGTTGATTTTGATATTGCTATGTTCTTTATTAAAATTTGTCGTTATTTCTGTCAATGCATCCTGCAAACTGGCCGCTGCTGATATCGTTAATTCGACGTTCTTTTCAGGGGATGCCTTCTTTTTCGCTGCCGGCTGTTTACTTTGTTCATTAGCTGAACATCCTGTAAAGACTAGTAAAAACATAATCATCGATAAGAATAATAAATAACCTTTTTTCAAATTCTCTCTCTCCTTATAATTAGATATAACTAATTATAACTAATTATAATTAGTTATGGTATGAAAAAAATCACAAATATTTTACAATATGCTTTTTAAAAAGTAATGAGATACAATATGAAGTGGAGGGATGGACATGTCAAAAGAGATATCCTATACGATTGAAGAAGTTTCGCAACTGTTAAAAGTATCGAAACTTACCATATATGATTTGATTAAAAAAGGGGAGCTTCCCGTATTCCGTGTAGGAAGACAAATGCGGATGGATGCAGAGGATTTAGACCGATATATAAAAAAACAAAAGTCTGCCCCAATGCCATCATCATCTGTTTCTGTAGCTGAACCGCGCAGGACGGAACCAAAGGAATCCCACAATATTGTCATTAGTGGACAAGATATCGTCCTCGATATTTTAGGAAAACATATCGAAAAAGGTTCAACCTATAAGACGCTCAGATCTTATTCCGGCAGCTTAAATAGTCTCATCTCATTATATAATGGTGAATGTGACATTGTGAGCTTGCATATGTTTGACGGTGATACTGGAGAATATAATCTGCCATATGTTAAAAGAATTTTAACGGGTTACCCGTACATACTACTCAATCTTGTTTCCAGAAAAGCTGGATTATATGTCCAAAAGGGAAACCCGCTCAACATAACTTCTTGGACGGATTTAATCAAGCCGCACATTACCTTGATCAATCGTGAAAAAGGATCGGGGGCAAGAATCCTGCTTGATGAACAGCTCCGAATCCATAATATTTCTTCGAAGACGATTAACGGGTATGAACACGAAGAGACGAATCATTTAAGTGTCGCTTCAGCGGTTCTTACCGGCAAGGCTGATGTCGGGGTAGGAATTGAAAAGCCAGCAAAAATGATAGGAATCGATTTTATTCCGTTAATTACGGAACGGTATGACCTAGTGATGTTAAAAACTCCTGAAAATGAAACGCTCATTCGGATTGTAAAAGAGATATTATCATCTTCGTTGTTTCAAACTGAAATAAGCTCTTTGGGCGATTATGATCAAACGAAGACAGGTTCTATTATTTATGAGACCTATTGATAGTGACAAATTTTGACTTGTTTCACGTGGAACATGAGAAAATTGTCGAATCTCATCAGGTGTGTAAATGTAAAATGAGAAAAAGAAAGGGAATGCTGCAGTGAATATACCTGTCCAAACACTATTAACGAAAATGGAAGAAGAATTAAAGCTGGCGAGAAGCAGTGCAAAGCAAGAAAGCTTGCGGGAAAAAGTTTACTCTATTAAAATATTATGCGAATTGATTTTACAAGAAAAACCAGCAGCAAAAACGGAAGTTCAATTGAATCAACCGGCACCTGTTACCGGGCAGCAAGTATTTCAACAGCCGCTGATAAATCAACAAGTTTTTCAGCAGCCGGCAACGATGCCGCAGACGAAAAAGATAGAGATGGACGAAGCAAACGGCGATTCATTATTTGATTTTTAAAAAGGGGGAAATGTAAATGAAAGCTTTTATTATTGTTGGCGCCATTAATGCCTTTTTGGCGGTTGCCCTTGGTGCCTTTGGTGCGCACGGCTTAAAGGATAGATTGGATGCGTATTACTTGGATATTTGGAAAACAGGGGTTACCTATCAAATGTTTCATGCAACAGGGATTTTAATCATTGGCCTTCTTCTCGGGAAAGCTGGGGTAAGCTCTTTGTTCAGCTGGTCGGGATGGTTAATGCTTGCAGGGATTATTTTGTTCAGCGGGAGCTTGTACATGTTGAGTTTGACCAAGGTTGGCGTCTTGGGTGCGATCACACCGATTGGCGGCGTTTGTTTTTTAGCAGCATGGGTTCTTATGATTGTCGGGGCAGTTAAACAGTTTTAAAAAATAAACACCAATTGGCGGCCAATTGGTGTTTTTGCATGTTTTTTTATCTTGGCGGATAGGTAGCCATGGATGGTCCAGCTCCAAATGGATATTCATACTCGATTTCCTCAGAAAAAACAATGTAGTCGACAGCCACCATCGGAATAAGGTAGCGGACGCCTGTTTGCGGATCACTAAGGATCACGTGATCTCTTCCTGCCGCTTCAATAATTCCTTTAAATTCTTTAGCATTCCACTGACTGTTCCCTTCAAAGGTGGCAAAGACAGTGACAAGCTTCCCTTTATTCAAGCGCAGGATATTTTCGATGTACGACTGCTCAAGTGGCAGCATGCCTGAAGGAGGCGTTGGAGCAGCTCCCCCTCCTGCTGGCGGAAATTGCGGAAATGCTTGTTGCTGTGGAGGCATAGCCCTCTGCTGTCCGCCGCCTGTGAACGGTTGAGCGCCCGGCTGCCCGGCTGCTCCAGGATAGGGCTGAAACCCTTGTGGATTATAATATTGGCTCATCTTTTTCCCTCCTAAAAAATGAATAATACAAATGGCACAACATTTTATTAATACTCCCCATAACCTAAAAGGTTACTGCGACAAGGAATAAATATCCCTTCTGGATGATGGGGGTAATCCTAAAGACTCGCTGTTTTATAAGTATGAGGGAAAGTCCGAATATATGACTTGAGGATTAGATTGAAAAAGTAAAAACAGCTCTCAGCATCAGCTGAAGGGTTCCGTTTTTAGGTGCAAAAACAGGTAAATGACATAGAAAATGGCGTGTAAAAACTGCTTTCAGTTTTAGCACGCCATTCTTAGTATTCATATGGACTAAATGACAATCAAATTAAGGTTTCTCCTTATTTCCACCAAAGCGCCGATCTTGTAAAAAGAAAAACCCGTTGATAATGGCAGCTGAATTTTATGTGGATTTGCCTGTTGATAGTCCGAATGTGAGGCTTATTCAGACAGGACAAGCGGAATTTGATAATGATAGTCCGATTGCAAGGCTTATTCGGACAGGATAGGCAGGAAATTACCTGTTGATTGTCCGAATGAAAGCTTATTCATTGTAACTTTTCTTATTTATACATGCAGGAATTTTGCTACGCGTTCTTCTTCTAACAGATTGCCGACAAAGAAAGCTCCAAATTCGCCGTAGCGGGCACTCACTTCGTCAAAGCGCATTTCATACACTAATTTTTTAAATTGCAGGACATCATCGGCAAACAGGGTAACGCCCCATTCGTAATCGTCAAAGCCAACAGAGCCGGTAATGATTTGTTTTACTTTTCCTGCATATGTACGACCAATCATTCCATGGCTTCGCATCATTCTGCGGCGATCTTCCATCGGCAGCATGTACCAGTTATCATTGCCTTGACGGCGCTTATCCATTGGATAGAAGCAAACATGCTTCGCTTTAGGCAGCGTTGGGTATAGGCGTGCTAAAATTTGCGGATTTTGATAAGGATCTTCACCCTCTGGTAAATAGTTGCTGAGCTCAACCACTGATACATAGGAATGAGCAGGCATCGTGAATTCTGCTAATTTTGTTTTGTTGAATTCGGTTTCAATTTCGTTTAACTCTTCCATTGTTGGACGAAGGATCATCATCATAAAATCAGCCTTTTGCCCAACGATTGTATATAAGGCATGGCTGCCTTCTTTGCGTTCACCAGTCTGGTTCCATTTTTCAACGAGACTTAAAAACTCGTGAATGGCGGTTTGGCGTTCATCGCTAGAAAGCATTTTCCAAGTTGTCCAATCCACGGTGCGGAAATCATGAAGGCAATACCAGCCATCAAGCGTTTGTGCTGCTTCACTCATTATAATCACTCCTAAATAGTCATTCACCCATAACTATAACATAGTTTGACCAAGAGGCACCTTTCTAAACACTTGATTGCCGACAAGTGGATATTTTTTGAAAAAAGGTAAATAGTAAAAGTGTGAGTGTAATTTTTTGAAAACAAAAACATTTTAATGAAAACGCTATCTGTGACGTACGATGCTTGATATTTTACCTTGGTAAAGTATGCTAGAAATGTTAGTTCTTTTAAGGAGGATATTGTCGTGAGTGATTTATTTGAAGGGTTAAAGCAAAAAATTTCTGCACGTGATTTAAGAATTGTTTTTCCTGAGGGATTAGATGAGCGGATTGTCCGCGCAGCGAGCCGTTTAGCTGAGGAGAAATTAATTACGCCGATTTTGATTGGCAACATTGAGAAGGTCCAGGCAAAGGCTGCAGAGGCTGGCGTTTCGCTAGAGTCTGCGGAAATCTATGATCCTGCGAGCTATGCTGGAATGGATGAATTGGTCGCAGCGTTTGTCGAGCGCCGCAAAGGGAAAGCAACCGAAGAGGATGCCCGCAAAATATTGCTGGATGAAAATTATTTCGGCACGATGCTTGTGTATGTAAATAAAGCACATGGTTTGGTAAGTGGAGCTGCGCATTCGACGGCAGATACTGTTCGCCCTGCGCTGCAAATTATTAAGACAAAAGCAGGCGTTAAGAAGACGTCCGGCGTGTTCATTATGGTTCGTGAAGATGAAAAATATGTGTTTGCCGATTGTGCGATCAATATTGCGCCGGACAGCAATGATCTAGCGGAAATTGCAATTGAAAGCGCGAAAACGGCGGAGATGTTTGATATCGAACCTCGGATCGCAATGTTAAGCTTTTCAACGAAGGGATCGGCAAAGTCTGAGGAAACGGAAAGAGTGGTCGCAGCCGTTGCTGAAGCAAAACGCCGCGATGCTTCACTCGTGTTGGACGGCGAATTTCAGTTTGACGCAGCGTTTGTTCCCTCGGTTGCCAAAAGTAAGGCACCGGATTCACCGCTGCAAGGGGATGCGAACGTATTCATTTTCCCTAGCCTTGAAGCCGGAAACATCGGTTATAAAATTGCGCAGCGTTTAGGTGGATTTGAGGCGGTTGGTCCGATTTTACAAGGGTTAAACGCGCCGGTGAACGACCTATCCCGCGGCTGTAATGAAGAAGATGTATACAAGCTTGCATTAATTACGGCAGCGCAAGGGTTATAATAGAAGGTTTGAAGCTAGTCCGGTCGGACTGGCTTTTTTTCATAAAGCCCAATAGTAGTGGGGAGACGTCGTCAATGCCGATAAGAGCGTTTCATAAAGTCCGATGAGGAGAAAAAAACTGTGTGACGGTCGATAAGAGCGGTTCATAATGCCTGAAGAGGAGAAAAAACCTGTGTCATGGTCGATAAGAAGGCTTGGAAATTGGCGCAGACTGTTTAATTCGCCCACATTTTGATAAAATATCCCTATCAAACCATTAAGGAGTCACAAACAATGGAGGGTTTACTACGCCAGCCGGAATGGCGGATCATTGACCAATCCGCGGTCGGCATTCATTTTCATGCATTACAATCATTTGGTACTGATGATACATTATGTGCATCGGTCGGGGCAGGCGAAGCACCGGCGACAGCACGGACATGGGTGCATCACAATACGGTGGTATTAGGCATCCAGGATACGAGACTGCCATATTTACAGGAAGGAATCCAATTCTTAAAACAAGAGGGCTATCAGGTGATTGTCCGGAATTCCGGCGGGTTAGCGGTCGTCCTTGATGAAGGTGTCCTTAATATCTCGTTGATTTTTCCAGAAGCTGAAAAAGGGATCGATATCAACCGTGGCTATGATGTGATGTGGCAGCTGATTCAAAATATGTTTGCCGATTTCCCGAATCAAATCGAAGCACGGGAAATCGTCGGCTCTTATTGCCCGGGAAGCTACGATCTTAGTATTGACGGGAAAAAGTTTGCCGGCATCTCACAGCGCCGCCTTAAAAAAGGGGTCGCGGTACAGATTTATCTTGGTGTGAATGGCAGCGGCCAAAAACGTGCCGAGCTTGTAAAGCAATTTTACAAGCTTGCAAAACAAGCGGAACAAACGAAATTTGCCTATCCGGAAATTGTTCCAGAGGTGATGGCCTCGCTGTCAGAATTACTCGGCAGGCCTTTCACGATTGCCGATGTAATGCTGCGGCTATTAAACCAGTTAAATGCTAATAGTGACTTTTTGTATGCGGGGCAGTTGAACGAGTACGAGCTTGGATTATTTCCCGGATATTATCAAAGGGTCATCGACCGTAATGAGAAAATTGCTGACATGGCAAATAAGAAAGGATAAACTTTTTCAAGTTTATCCTTTCTATTACGTATAAGTACACTAAGGATGCTTCGTGAGCATAAGCTTCGCAGTCGAAGCTCTCTTGTCAAAACACATCGCAAAGGAAGCTTCCGCTTTTCATATAAAAAATCCATGGACCATTCAATTTGGCCCACGGATTTTCTATATTCAGATGCTGCTCCTGTCTCTTCTCCCATTACTTTTCGAAAATTACTCTGCAACCTTCTCTAAATTTCCGTTGCGGTCCATTTTGAATTTAGTTGCAGGTCTTTCTTCTTCTTCAAATAACACAAGCTTGCGAGCGCGGTTCATAATTTTCATGAGGGTCTCGTAATCTTCTTGAATTGTTTCGGAATTCTGCTCGAGCCCGGCGATTTTTGCCGACATTACTTCATTTTGCTTTCGTAACTCTGCCATTTCTCTTTTCAATCTTTCATTCTCATTTTTTAATGCTTCATTTTGCAGATTGGAATGATGAAAGTTTTGTAAATAGGAAATAACAGAATCCAGGCTAAGCCCGCCAGTAGTTGCTGGCCTGTAGCTTTGGGCTGCCGGTTGCACATAGGTTTCGGCGGCTATTTCTGCTGTCATTTCCGGCAATTCAACTGTGGTTTCTACCGGCAATTCGACTTGCAGCGGCGGCAGTGTTTCAAATTCTTCTGTAGCCGTGACTGGAGGATTGTAAAGCAGCTTTTTCTTCCCGCCTTGGTCTTTTCCTAATACTCTTTGTCTTTGTTTTCGTTGCTTTTTGGCTAACTGTAATGCTTTTTCATAGCGGTGCCGGACGACAGCGTTCCACCTGAAACCACAGGCCGCAGAGGTTCGGTTTAGCTTGTCACCTACTTCTTCAAAGGCATTCAGTTGTGTGCTGCCCTCCCGCACATGCCTCAGAACAGTTTCAGCCAATAACAGATCGTTCTCATCTGTCCATGCGTCTTGACGAACTTTCATATGTTTCAACTCCCTAAAATAATGTACGATTAACTTTGCCAGTCAAATTCCTGACGATTTTATAAAGCTCTAGTCATAGGATGGACAAGTTTTTCATGCTTTATACCAAAATGATTGAAAGGATAGTAGATTTTTTAACTAAAAGATTTAGTCAGGTTGAAAATAGCTGCTAAGGATTGCAACTTGCATTGGGAAAAAAGAAAATGTAAAATACCTATGGAGTTAGACCGTTGGAAGATCAGTTGTATTTCCAATAGCTTACATTGATTGCTTATTGGATAAAATAATGACTATATAATAGATTGACTGTAGAAAGGGTTGTATGAAATGTCCAATGAATTTCGTGTTTGCGATGATTGTCAGGCCGTGAATTTAAAGACATTGATCCCTCGCTTGAAAGAAATCGATCCGGATGCCGAAATCAAAATTGGCTGCCAGTCCTATTGCGGACCCGGCCGGAAAAAGACCTTTGCCTTCGTTAATAACCGCCCTGTAGCCGGATTAACGGAAGAGGAATTAATGGAGAAAGTGAATAAAAAGATCAAATAATCACCTTTATTAATATACTAAAGGTGATTTTTTATTTTATGTTATTAATGGTGCCCTTTTTGTGCCGCCTTTTTGGTGCCTGCCACCCTTTCTAATCCGTGGATAATGTAAATGGTGCCTGACACCATATCTAACCTGCGGGTGTTGTTTATGGTAGCAATCACCCTAGTATGGCACTCTAAACGTGACACTCATGTCGAAAAATCCTGCGGAAATTTGCGGATTTTTGGTATATAATAGGAATAATAAATACTGGCCGATCAGCAGTAAGTTAGCAAGCTAGGAATGTAAAGAGGAAGAGGGAAATCCATGCAATATTCGGCGGAAAAATTGAGTGAAGAAAAGGTGTTTAAAGATCCCGTCCACCGCTATGTCCATGTGCGTGACCTGGCGATTTGGGATTTAATCGGAACGAAAGAGTTTCAACGGCTGCGCCGAATCAAGCAGCTTGGAACGACTTTTTTGACCTTTCACGGTGCTGAGCACAGTCGCTTTAACCATTCTCTCGGCGTATATGAAATTGTTCGCCGTATCATTGATGATGTATTTGCAGGAAGGCCGGAATGGAACGATAATGAACGCCTGCTGACGCTGTGTGCTGCGCTTCTTCACGACCTAGGACATGGCCCGTTCTCCCATTCCTTTGAGAAAGTGTTTGATTTTGATCATGAAGACTTAACCCGTGCCATTATCTTAGGTGATACTGAAGTGAACAAGGTGCTCTTAAAGGTGAGCCCGGATTTTCCTTCGCAAGTTGCTGAAGTTATTGCCAAAACATCGGAGAAAAAGCTAGTTGTTAGCATGATTTCCAGTCAAATTGACGCTGACAGAATGGATTATCTGCAGCGGGATGCATATTTTACCGGCGTCAGCTACGGCCAGTTTGATATGGAGCGAATTTTGCGTGTGATGCGGCCTCGGGAAGACCAGGTCGTCATCAAAAAGAGCGGTATGCATGCGGTAGAAGATTATATTATGAGCCGCTACCAGATGTATTGGCAAGTATATTTCCATCCTGTTTCCCGCAGCGCCGAGGTGATTTTGTCCAAAATCCTCCACCGCGCCAAGCAGTTGTATAAGGAAAATTATACGTTTAAATATGAGCCCATCCACTTTACGTCCCTCTTTCATGAGCAAGTGACATTAGAAGACTATTTAAAATTGGATGAATCCGTCATTTTATATTATTTTCAAATCTGGCAGGAAGAAGCTGATACCGTTTTAAGCGATCTTTGTAGACGCTTTGTCAATCGCAACCTCTTTAAGTATGCAGAATTTGACCCTGCGAAGGAATACAAGAAACTTACTGAATTGACGACGCTTTTTAAAAAAGCAGGCATTGACCCTGAATATTATTTGGTCGTCGATTCGTCATCGGATTTACCGTATGACTTTTATCGTCCTGGTGAGGAAGAGGAAAGACTACCGATTCATTTGCTGATGAAAAATGGGGAATTGCGGGAGCTATCGCGTGAATCAGAAATTGTCGATGCGATTTCGGGGAAAAGAAGAACCGATCATAAGCTTTATTATCCGGCCGATTTTCTTGAAGATGAGTCGACCGAAAAAGAGATAAAACAACAAATACGTGCACTTTTAGAGATATAAATCAGGTGAAAATAGTAATATTGGTGCCTGACACCCTTTCTAACCTGTGGATACTGTAAATGGTGCCTGACACCCAATGTAATGGAGTAGGAGATGACGAAAGTTGTTAAAAGATCACGCGAAGCTGATGCAGGCGATTCTGGTTTCAGGTGAAATTACCGGGAGAAAAAAGCTGCAAAAGATGATATTTATTGCGAAAAAGATTGAGTTTCCCTTTCACGAGCGGTTCCAGTTTCATTTTTACGGGCCCTATTCGGAGGAATTGACCACAAGGGTGGAAGAACTTTGTAATATGGGATTTCTGAATGAAGTAAAAGAGAAAAAGGGCGGATACTTTCAATATCGCTACACGCTGACAGATTCGGGGAAAGAGTTTTTGAGCTTGAACGAAGTCGAAATGCCCTCTTTGGCGGATTGCTTTATCGATATGAATGAGCAAAATGCTAGATTCCTCGAGCTTGTTTCAACGGTTTTATATTTTGATAACCTCTCTAAAGACGAAGTTACGAATAAAGTATTTACGTTGAAAAGCAGCCAGCGCTATACAGAGGCGGAAATCGATGAGGCGTACCAATATATTAAAACGTTGAGAGAAAAGACTCAGTAAAATAAAAACGCTTGGCTTTTGAAAAAGTATGAACTTCATACCCATTATTAGATTGTGTGTTAACAACTGGGGGGCAGTTCAACTACTAGGAAAAAGATCCAAGCGTTTTTTTATTGCTTTGTTTTCAGTTAAATCAATATTCATTTTTTTGAAAACTTGTTATCATTTGTCTATCGAGTAAATTGGGGAGGCGGAGCGCTGTGATCATTGGAGTAATTTCTGTCGTTATGATATTTGGAATTCCGATTGTCGCCATCTTAACAGACCATTTCCAGAAGCAGTCAAAATTAAAGGCTAATATGTTGAAAGACGAGCTTGAGCTTGAAAAACTGAAACAAGAGAACTATTTAATCGAAACCGAAAAGATGAAGCTTGAACTAGAAAAGATGAAGCTGGATCAACCAAAAGATGAAATAAAATTCTAGCTCAGAAACTTAAAAGGTGTCAGGCACCATGTGAATTTTTCACATGGTGCCTGACACCCTATCTAATCTGTAGATGTTGTTAATGGTTCCTTACACCACGTACGTGAAGTGTTCACTCCCTTCGGACAGTGTCCACGAATGGTGTCTGATACCACGATTATTTTTTGTCGCTGGCGAGGACGCCGGCTACGGCGTAGTGGTTTTTGCTCATTTCTTCGATGAAGACGGTGATGTTTTCAGTTGGAGCGCCGGTTGTTTCGCTAACGGCAGCGGTTACTTTCTCCACTAACGCTCGCTTTTGATCATCTGTACGACCTTCAAGCATTTTTACTGTCACATATGGCATTTGCTAGTCCTCCTTTTTTAGCGTAACTACTAGTTAGTGTTCCATAAACAGCTAAAAAGTGCAACAATGCAATAAGCACATTTGATTTTCTTTTTACGAGCGGTTTCATGTATACTAAAAGGAAAATAGAAGTAGAGTTCGGTCATGACTCCGTTTTTAGAGAGGAGAAACGCTATTGGAACAATTGGAACATTTTCTTGCCTATCCGTTAAGGGAGATTCCCTATGTAGCCATCACGCTGATTTTTGCGTTTACGTTTCACGAATTAGCACATGCCTATGTTGCCTATAAATTTGGCGACATGACGGCGAAAAACCAAGGGCGGTTAACGTTAAATCCGCTCAAGCACCTAGACCCGTTCGGAACGATTTTAATTCTGATTGCTGGTTTTGGCTGGGCTCGTCCGGTACCGGTCAATCGATTCTTTTTTAAAAAGCCGCGCTTAGCCGGGATTCTTGTTTCCGTCGCGGGTCCGCTCAGCAACCTAGTATTAGCCTTCATTGGCTTTTGCGTTGCCTACGGGCTGCAACGGTTTGGAGTGAATCCAACAGAAAATTTTTACAATTTTCTCGATATATTTATCAAACTCAACACTGTATTATTTGTTTTCAACCTTCTTCCGCTTCCGCCGCTTGACGGTTATCGGATTGTTGAGGATCTAGCTCCTAATCATCTCCGAGCAAAAATGACACAATATGAACAATACGGTGTCTTAATTTTTCTTATTTTAGTGATTACACCATTAGATCGTTTCACCATTCAGCCGATTTTCCAGGTGATCGTTCCTTGGGTATGGGAAATGCTAGCTTATTTCGCCAACGGTTTATTTTTTTAAAGGAGGCTTTCACCATCAATGGATGAAAATAAGAAAAAACTTGGTTTTAATATAATAAAAAGTGACCCTACCGACGGACACAAAGGTTTTGGCAAGGGAGCACTCAGCCTTGATAATGTTTCTCCGGTTATTATTGATGTCGAAGCCGGGGAAGCGGAAATCGATGTCGGTGCGATGCATGCCCGCAGTGTGATCGAAAAAGGGATCAAATTTTTGCCGAATAAAGATGAGGTGCCGAACGGAAAACCGTATTGGCTTGTGTGGGTAACGATTGATCGGAAGCCGGAAGGCCCGTATTATGCGGGGGTAACTGCTTGCTTTATGACAGTTGATCGGGAAATCCGCCGCGGCTATAAATCCCTGCCAGAGCACGTCAACCGCATGGATAAGTCGCTGAAGCGCCACATTATTGTCGGTGATATGGACACAAACTCGAAAAAGGTACTAGCTGCTTTCCTGCGCGGACATAATGAAACCTTATGGAATAATTCCACAGAAGAACTGAAAAAAGGGTTATTGGCGGAGTAAAGTGCACTTCATTAATGCCCTCAAATGAGGAATTATATTTTCTTAAAAAAATTAAGTAGAGAATTACTTGTAGTTTTTCTCAAAAATAGGTAGTATTATAATCAGTGTGAATACACTGTAAAACTAGGACAAGAAAAGCTCCGGAGCAATCCGGAGCTTTTCATTTAGAAGAAATGAAAGTATAAATTTCGACTTTGAGAATTGCCCAGCTCTAGCGCCCAGCGGCTAGTAGACTTCGCTCTTCTCCCTACGATAAGTCAACACGGAAAAGCTTTCGCTCTCCGTGTTTCCTTTATCTCAGTCGAAGCGCTCCACAAGAAAGGCTTCGGCAGCATAGGCATCGCACGAAGAAAAAGCGTTAGCTTTTTCGAGGAGTCTATACGCCGCTAAACGTGCGCTTCCGCTTTTCTTAGTTCCCCCAAGGCATAATTTTCTTATACCACGGTACTTTTTTGTGATCCCGCTTTTTCGTCGGCGATTCGTCCGAATTTTTTAAGTGATCGGTGCAATATTCGGTCGGTTCGGTGCCGGCAACGAAATAGGTGTAGCGTCGGACAGGGCAATCCTTTGTTGCCAGCTTGCCATTTGCCGGGTTCACGTAAACACCGACAACCCCCTCTTTTGGCGGTTTAAACGCCTTGACGGGTTTCCCCTGTAACGCTTCCTCCATAAAGTTGACCCAGATATTCTTCGCGTACGTTTTTTCCGTAGTTAGATCAATTGGTTTTCCGACATCGTACCCTGTCCAGACCGCCGTCACAATCTGCGGAGAGTAGCCAATCATCCAGCTGTCCGTTTCCGTTGAGCCTGACTTTCCTGCATAAGGACGAGTAATATCCTTCGTAATCGTGCTTCCGGTTACCTTAGCATAGCCGTTTAATTTTGCATCGAAAATCCCAGTCAGCATCTGCGTCATTACAAAGGCCTTTGCCGGATCTAAAGCTTTTTTTGCCACATTTTCTTTTTCAAAAATAACATTGCCATTATAGTCCTCAACTCTTGTAATCAACGTCGGGTTGACCCGCTTTCCACCATTAGATAACAGGCTATAGGCACCCGCCATCTCAATTACCCGAACACCTGAAGTTCCTAAAGCCAGCGACGGAACCTTAGCCATTTTGGTAGAAAGGCCAAATTTCTTCGCTGTCTCGATTAACGTCTCTTCTCCTAAAAATAAATGCGTTTTTACGGCAAAAATATTATCGGATACGGCTAATGCTTGGGAAAGAGTGACTTCACCGTCGGCATACTTGTTGTTAAAGTTATGCGGTGTATAATCGGCCTGGCCATCATCAAAATGGAAGGTCGTAAACTCGCTCCGCATCGTCGAGGATGGGGTAAAACCGTGCTCAAGAGCGGCGTAATACAAGAGCGGCTTGATGGTCGAGCCCGGCTGCCTAATTGCTTGAACCGCGCGGTTAAACGGGCTTTTGTCATAGTCCCTGCCTCCAACCATTGCTCTTACATAGCCGTTTTTCGGATCCATCGCAACAAGGCCGACCTGGATTTCCGAGGAGCTGGCCACATATTTGTTGACCTGGTTTTCGGCGGCTTCCTGCTGTTTTAGGTTGAGTGTCGTATAAACCTTTAAACCTCCGAGGGCAATCGTACTGTCATCTAAATGCAATTGATTTTTCAGTGCATTTTTAACCGCATCCTGAAAATACGGTGCTAACTTTACTTTTTGCGTTGTATGGACGCCCACTAATTTGAGCGGCTTTTCAGCGGCTGTTTTTGCGGTGTTTTTGCTGATATAGCCGTTTTTTACCATGGTTTGTAAAATAATTGCCTGGCGGCTTTTTGCTTTTTCCATTGAAGCAAGCGGTGAGTAGGTACCCGGTCCCTTTGGAATTCCCGCGAGCATGCTTGCTTCGGCGAGGGTTAAGTCGGAGGATTTTTTTCCAAAATAATATTGGCTGGCTGCTTCTACACCATAGGCACCATTGCCATAGTAGATGGTATTTAAATAGCCTTCGAGAATGTCCTGCTTCGAATAGCTCATTTCCAGGCGGATTGAATAAAACGCCTCCGTCAGCTTCCGTTTCCACGTTTTGTCGTGCTCGAGAAACAGATTTCTGGCATACTGCTGAGTAATGGTACTTGCTCCTTGCACCTTGGCGAAGGCTTGAATATCAGCAATCACGGCACCGGCAATTCGTTTAAAATCAAAACCATGATGTTCGTAAAAATTTTTATCCTCAATGGAGACGGTCGCATTCACTAAATCAGGCGAAATATCATTGAGTTTGACCCAATATCGTTTTTGCCCGCTATGGCTTTCGCCAATCAAGCTGCCATCGTCAGCAAAAAACAGCGTCGATTGCGGCACGGCGAGCGGCGGCGCGCCTAAAATTTTGGCATAAGCAAGGATGCCAAGAAAGAGAATGAGCACGCAAATCATGCCTATCAAACTGATGATAATAAATGCCCGTAAATATTTAACCGTCTTTCGAAACCCTTGATCAGTCATGATTTCCATTATGTTCACCTCACAATTAAAATCGGAAGCGCTTTGAACACCCTCGGAAATTGCTGGAAGGCCAGGCAGTGAAGTCATTCTTTGACTTCATTGACAGGAAAGAAGCTGCCTCGAGGGACTAAGCGCTGCAACTAGTTATTTTATTTTTCCAGTTTTTAAAAAAATAGATAGTAATAGTATTGAAAAAATAGAGTCTTTTTAAACATTCATGAAAAAATTCTTTAAATTTTGCTAGACTTTTTTTTCTGTTTGTAATTCAATAGGTTGGGTACGATAAAATTAAAAACAAAGCAGATGCACAGAAGCACATTAGTCGCTGAGTACGGAAGCTGGAAAATGAATAAAAATATGGAAGGAAGATGAAATATGACAATTTGGTTTACAGAAAAGCAAACCGAAAACTTTGGAATTACAATGAAAGTAAATAAAACATTACATACAGAGCAAACGGAATTTCAAAAGCTGGATATGATTGAAACAGAAGAGTGGGGCAACATGCTGCTCTTAGATGACATGGTTATGACTTCTGTTAAAGATGAGTTCGTTTACCATGAAATGGTGGCACATGTTCCGCTATTTACGCACCCAAATCCTGAGAATGTGCTTGTTGTCGGCGGCGGTGACGGTGGCGTTATTCGTGAGGTGTTAAAGCACCCAAGCGTGAAAAAAGCGACACTTGTAGATATTGACGGAAAAGTAATCGAGTATTCGAAGAAGTTTTTGCCTGAGATTGCGGGATGGCTTGAGAATGAGCGTGTAGACGTACAGGTGGGCGATGGCTTTATGCATATCGCTGAAAGCGACAATCAGTATGATGTTATTATGGTTGACTCAACTGAGCCGGTTGGCCCGGCGGTAAATCTGTTTACAAAAGGCTTCTATGCGGGAATTTCCAAGGCGTTAAAAGAAGATGGCATTTTCGTTGCTCAATCGGACAACCCTTGGTTTAAAGCGGATTTAATTCGCAATGTTCAGCGCGACGTTAGAGAAATTTTCCCAATTACCCGTTTGTATGTAGCTAACATTCCTACGTATCCAAGCGGCCTATGGGCTTTCACAATCGGTTCAAAAAAATACGATCCATTAGAAGTAAGCGAAGACCGTTTCCACGAAATCGAAACAAAATACTATACAAAAGAACTTCACAAAGCTGCATTTGTATTGCCTAAGTTTGTTGGCGATTTAGTGAAATAAACTAAACGGGAGTAAGGCAAGCATTCCTGTTAATATAGGTCTACATGACCGAACCCGGTGAAAAAGCGAAAATTTGCTTAAATAAAAAGGTTCTAGGGGAATACCTAGAAAGTGAGGGATGTTTGATGCGTTTTGAAGAGGCTTATTCGGGTAATGTTTTTATTAAGAGCCACCCGAATTTTGAAGAGAGTCAGGTTGTGCTTTACGGTATGCCGATGGATTGGACGGTGAGTTATCGCCCAGGTTCGCGCTTCGGCCCGGCCCGAATCCGCGAGGTGTCGATTGGTCTTGAGGAGTACAGTGCCTATCTCGACCGTGAATTAGAAGAGGTTAAATATTTCGATGCCGGTGATATTCCGCTCCCGTTTGGAAACGCTCAGCGCAGCCTTGATTTAATTGAAGAGTTTGTCGATCAAATTCTAGCGGCAGGAAAGTTCCCGCTTGGCATGGGCGGCGAGCACCTGGTATCATGGCCTGTCATGCGGGCTGTTTATAAAAAATATCCGGATTTAGCGATTATTCATTTTGATGCACATACCGATCTGCGTGAGAATTATGAAGGCGAGCCATTGTCACACTCTACCCCGATTCGTAAAATTGCTGAATTAATTGGGCCGAAAAACGTCTACTCCTTCGGAATCCGTTCCGGGATGAAGGAGGAATTTGAATGGGCGAAGCAAAATGGCATGCATATTTCAAAATTTGATGTGCTTGAGCCGTTGAAAGAAATCCTGCCAACGCTTGCCGGGCGTCCGGTTTATGTAACAATCGATATCGATGTGCTTGACCCGGCGCATGCGCCTGGAACAGGTACCGTCGATTGCGGAGGAATCACGTCGAAAGAGCTGCTTGCCTCGATTCATGAAATTGCTCGTTCAGAGGTAAAGGTGGTCGGCGGTGACCTTGTTGAGGTTGCGCCGATTTACGATCCATCAGAGCAAACTGCGAACACAGCGAGCAAATTAATTCGTGAAATGTTGCTAGGTTGGGTGAAATAATCTTTCAAGTTGGTGCCTGTCCCATTGGGGCAGGCATCTTTTGATTTGCATAGTAACAATGTATAATAGGGAAAGTATGCGATAATGTACCCAAGTTAATGATAGGGCTAGAATAAAGTAAGCGAGCAATCAAAGATTCCTTTTAAAAAAATTATGGTTCGCAAATAAATAGGGTTGTTTCGCAAATAAATCATGAAGTTTCGCAAATAAATCGTGGGGTTTCACAAATAAACCGTAAAATTTCACAAATAAACTCCATTTGTTGCATATTGTAAATCGGTTTTTGCAGAAATAAGGGCAGACTTTGTGTAAAAATACTATAAGGAAGTGCAATTGCGTTTGGCAAACCATGAAATTCCGGTGAAAATTAAGGTGAAAACGACGATAGATGAGCAGGAGACTTTTGAATTGACGGTGTTTGGCCGATACTATCAAAAGGAAGCTGCTTCATTTCTGCAGTATGAGGAAGTGCTGGAGGAAGGAAGTGTCCGTACGATTGTGAAGGTGGCGGAGGATGAGGCGCTGATCTTAAGGGGCGGTGCGGTAAAAATGCGGCTTCCGTTTCGTTTACATAAAAAAATGCGCGGCAGCTACGAGATGCCGTTTGGTACGTTTGAAACGTTAACAATGGCGAAAAAAATTGAGCATTCGGATGGTCTGATTGACATTCTTTATGATTTCACGATGCAGGGCTCGCCCGGCGGTACATACCATTTAGAAATTACCTTTCAGGAGGAGCAAAAATGAATATAGTTGAACAGGTTCAAAGTAAAATAAAAGAAGAAATTCGTGCGGCGGTGCTGAAGGCGGGGCTTGCAACTGAAGAACAGATTCCCGATGTGATCTTAGAGACTCCGAAAGAAAAAGCACACGGTGATTATTCGACGAATATGGCAATGCAGCTAGCAAGGGTGGCGAAAAAGGCACCGCGGATGATTGCTGAAAGCTTGATGGAAAATTTCGACCGTTCGCAGGCTTCGATTGAAAAAATTGAGTTGGCAGGACCGGGATTTATTAATTTTTATATGAATAATGATTATTTAACCGACTTGATTCCGACCATTCTTGAAGCGGAGGACAAGTACGGCTCGACTACCGTGGGCGGAGGCCAGAAAATCCAGATCGAGTTTGTCTCGGCTAATCCAACGGGGGACTTGCACCTTGGACATGCCCGTGGTGCTGCTGTCGGCGATTCGCTGTGTAATATTTTAGACAAGGCTGGCTATGACGTTTCAAGAGAATATTATATTAATGATGCCGGTAATCAGATTAATAATCTGGCATTGTCTGTTGAGGCTCGTTATTTTCAAGCGCTTGGCATGGAAAAGGATATGCCGGAGGACGGCTATCATGGTGCTGATATTGTCGGCATCGGGAAGGCGCTGGCGGAAGAGTTTGGCGATAAGTATGTTGAGGTCCCAGACGCTGAGCGATTTGAATTTTTCCGTGAGTATGGTTTGAAATACGAAATGGAAAAGTTGAAGCGTGATTTAGAGGATTTCCGCGTGGGCTTTGATGTCTGGTACTCGGAAACCTCACTTTACAAAAATGGAAAAATTGATGAGGCTTTGGAGGCGCTTCGTAAGAGCGGCTATGTGTATGACGAAGACGGGGCGACCTGGCTGCGTTCGACTCATTTTGGTGACGATAAGGACCGCGTTTTGATTAAGCAAGATGGCTCTTATACGTATTTGACACCGGATATCGCTTACCACAAGGACAAACTTGCGCGGGGTTTTGAAAAGTTGATTAATATTTGGGGGGCTGATCACCATGGCTATATCCCAAGGATGAAGGCAGCGATTCAGGCGCTAGGGTTTGACCGCGAGGCGCTTGAGGTAGAAATTATCCAGCTTGTCCATCTTTATAAAAACGGCGAGAAGATGAAGATGAGTAAGCGGACCGGAAAGGCTGTGACGATGAGGGATTTGGTTGATGAGGTCGGCCTTGATGCGACCCGTTATTTCTTTGCGATGCGCAGCTCGGATACCCACATGGACTTTGATTTGGATTTGGCAGTGTCGGAGTCGAATGAAAATCCGGTTTATTACGCGCAGTATGCCCATGCTCGAATTTGCAGTATTTTGCGTGCGGGCGAAGAACAGGGTGTGACGGTTGCTGCCGATGCTGATTTTTCATTAGTGGCATCGTCGGAAAAGGAAATTGACTTATTGAAAAAATTGGGTGAGTTCCCGTCCGCCGTTGGCGAGGCCGCAGTGAAGCGTGTACCGCACCGGATTACAAACTATATTTTCGAGTTAGCGTCGACATTCCACAGCTTTTACAATGCGGAAAAGGTGCTCGACAGCGAGCAGCCTGAACGGACGAAGGCACGTCTTGGGTTAGTGAAGACAGTGCAAATCACGTTAAAGAATGCTTTAGCGTTGATTGGCGTTTCGGCTCCGGAAAAAATGTAAATTATGCAGGCCCCCCCTTTTTCATGGAAAGGGGGCCTTTTTTATTTGTTTTTTGGAGTAAATTTTTGAAGTGGACAGTAAATCCTCGAAACCGGAAAGAAAACTGTTGAAAGTGGATAGTAATTTAAAAAAGTGAACCGGAAAGGCTTTAATGAATAATTGGCATACTGATTTTCACGGAAAGAGTCTTTAAAATATGAATATCTCCCAAAAAAATACAAATATTAAAGATAGATTTTTAAAATGAGGAGTGAGGAGAACGCATGAATGTAGGAAGAGCAAAAGAAATTCTCGAATCTGCTGAGATGATTAATGTGACCTATGATGGCACCCCTGTGATCATCCAACATGTGGATGAAACGGCAAAAATAGCACGGATTTATTCCAGAACCGACCCGGACCATGAGCGCGACGTTCCTGTACTAAACTTAATCGAAGAGTAGAAAAGAGTCTCCGATAAACGTTCGGGGACTCTTCCTATTTGGTGCCTAATTAGAGCCAGACATCATTGTGAAATTTTCACATGGTGCCTGACACCGTTCGTGGACACTGTCCGTCTGGTGTGGACAAAAGGGTTTTATAGGAAGTATGAAAGGGCAGCGGCGATGCGTTCTTTCACACTCCTAAGCAGGTTCGGTTTATTCAGTACTGCCAGAGTTAATGGCTCTGAGTCGAGAATGTCATTTGTAATAACGGCCTTTAAGCGCTCGATAAAGGCAGGATCATAGAGTAAGCAATTGATTTCTTTGTTTAAAAATAAGCTCCGTTTATCAAAATTGGCGGTACCAATATCGCAGATTTTGTCATCAATCACAATCGTTTTGGCATGATAAAAACCATTTTTATATTGATAAACCAAAGCACCTGCCTCAAGAAGTCGCCGTAAATAGCGAAACGAAGCCTCTTGTACAAGAAGGTGATCCGCCGTAAAAGGGACCATCACCGTAATGCTGACGCCTCGCCGCCGCGATTCCAGCAGTTCAGCAAAAATCTTGGTGCTTGGAATAAAGTAAGGGGAGCCAATTATTATCGACTGCTCTGCTTTTCGGATAAGCCTGATAAAATTTTCTTCAAGCTGACCCGCCTCTGTCGGAATATATTGGTGGCGGACAGCACCCTTAGGCAATTCAGGGAAATAATCCGGATAATCCTGGAGATCCTCCCCGGAATACTCGTTCCAATCAATTAAAAACTCACTTTGCAAAAAATTCACGCTCTCACCGGTAATCTTTAAATGATAGTCACGCCACGGGCTAAGCTTCGGGTCTTCATCAATGTATTCTTTTCCAATATTAAAGCCGCCGAGATAGCCAATTTCCCCATCAATAATTGAGATCTTCCGGTGATTTCGTACCTGCGATGAATAATAGAGAAAAGGAAGCTTAATCCGATTACTAAAAGCAAATTGGATACCCGCTTCCCTTAATACCGCAACCGTCGCCTTGGTAATCTTCCAGCTGCCGATCCGGTCAAGCAACACCCGGACTTCCACACCTTCACGTGCCTTTTCTTTTAAAATCGAAAAAAATTCCTGGCTGACCGCATCATCTTTAACAATGTAAAAGAGGACATGGATATGCCTTTCTGCCTGGTAAATATCAGTAAAATAATTGTGGAACAATTCCTTTCCGTGCGTAAAAATCTCAAAATTGCCGTGGAGGATGGCGGTTTCCGTGTTGCCCGCAGCCAAAAGATGCTTCCGGCGCCCTAATCTAAAATCAATGACGAGCCAAATAATGATGAGAAGGACAAGTCCGCTTAAAATGAGTACAAATTTCATTGACAATCTTTCCCCCATTCAGTTTTGTTAGTGTTTCCGAAGGCTGCCATTTCTATAAGTCGAACAAATTATACAAAAAATTGGTTGACTGAATGCTCATTCATTATATAATAGAGATAAGTATAAGTTCAGAAAATTTATTATTTTCTACTACTTACAAAAACAGGGGATAGGAAAACAAAGAAAGGGGCGTTTTACATGAATGGTCTTTTATGGGTCAACCTCATTGCATTTTTGGCTGTAACCGCTTACGCAATCAGTCTGTTCGTTTATGTGGTCAAAACGAGGATTGAATTTATTAAGCTTGGCAAAAAGGTCGAGTTTGACAACAATGTGAAAGAGCGTCTGCAAAAAATTTGGGTGAATGTGTTTGGGCAGAAGAAGCTGCTAAAGGATAAAAAAAGCGGCGCCATCCACGTCATGTTTTTTTACGGCTTTATTTTAGTTCAATTTGGTGCCATTGACTTTATTATCAAAGGGATTAAACCTGGGGCACACCTGCCGCTTGGTCCGCTGTATGCCGGGTTTACTTTTTTCCAAGAAATCGTCACCTTGATGATCTTAGTTGCCGTCATTTGGGCATTTTATCGCCGTTATGTGGAAAAATTAGTCCGTTTAAAGCGTAATTTTAAATCAGGCCTTGTGCTGTTGTTTATCGGCGGCTTGATGGTTTCTGTTTTAATTGGAAACGGCATGTCAATCATTTGGCACGGCGAAGACCCTGCATGGACAGAGCCTGTCGCCTCCGTCATTTCCATGGCATTTTCATGGCTTGGTGAAACTGCAGCCGTTGTCATTTTTTATCTGGCATGGTGGGCGCATTTATTATTCTTGTTAACCTTCTTAGTTTACGTACCGCAGTCCAAGCATGCGCACTTAATTGCCGGACCGGCAAACGTCTACTTTAACCGATTAGAAAAACCAGGTAAGTTGAAAAAGGTTGATTTTGAAGATGAATCACAAGAATCGTTTGGAGTTGGAAAAATTGAAGACTTTACTCAGCACCAAATGATTGATTTTTATGCCTGTGTTGAATGCGGGCGCTGTACCAATATGTGTCCGGCTACTGGAACGGGTAAAATGCTGTCACCAATGGACATAATTGTGAAAATGCGTGACCATCTTACCAATTATGGCGCCTCGGTTACCTCGAAGCAGCCATGGGTGCCGACGTTCGCTTTTGCTAACACGAAAGGAAATCAAATTGCCCTTGCTGCAGCAGGGCAAGGTGCTCAGGAATCTGCTGCTGCTCTCGCTTACAGCCCAAGCCTAATCGGTGATATCATTACCGAAGAAGAAATTTGGGCTTGTACAACGTGCCGCAACTGTGAAGACCAATGCCCGGTGATGAATGAGCACGTTGACAAAATTATCGACCTGCGCCGTTATCTTGTTTTAACAGAAGGAAAAATGGACGCTGATGCCCAGCGCGCGATGACAAATATTGAGCGCCAAAGCAATCCGTGGGGCTTAAACCGTAAAGAGCGTGAGAGCTGGCGTGAAGCGCGCGAGGATGTTCATATTCCTACTGTAAAAGAAATGAACAAGGCCGGAGAAGAATTTGAATACTTATTCTGGGTTGGTTCGATGGGATCCTATGATAACCGCAGCCAAAAGATTGCGTTATCGTTCGCGAAGCTGATGAATGAAGCAGGAGTGAAGTTCGCTATCCTTGGAAATAAAGAGAAGAACTCCGGTGACACACCGCGCCGCCTTGGAAACGAGTTCTTGTTCCAAGAACTTGCTGTAAAAAATATCGAGGAATTTGAAAAGGCTGAGGCGAAGAAAATCGTTACGATTGACCCGCATGCCTATAATATTTTCAAAAATGAATACCCTGATTTCGGCTTAGAGGCGGAAGTGTATCACCACACAGAAATTCTTTATGACCTTGTAAGGGATGGACGACTTGTTCCGAAGCATGCAGTAAACGAAACGATCACTTTCCATGATTCTTGTTACTTAGGCCGTTACAATGACGTTTACGATCCACCAAGGGAAATTTTAAAAGCGATTCCAGGCGTGAGACTTGTGGAAATGGAACGTAATCGTGAAAAAGGAATGTGCTGTGGGGCCGGCGGCGGTTTGATGTGGATGGAGGAAGAAACAGGCCACCGTATTAACGTAAGCCGAACGGAGCAAGCTCTAGCCGCTAATCCTTCGGTGATCAGTTCTGGCTGTCCATACTGCTTAACGATGCTCTCAGACGGAACAAAGGCAAAAGAGATCGAAGAAAAGGTTTCCACCTACGATGTAGCTGAATTGCTTGAAAGAGCAGTTTGCGGCGCCCCTGAATCGTTTGCGTCTTAACATGGATTTTGGCTAATTGTTAGCAATAAATGAAGTTGGGATCCAATCCCAAGAAATAAATCAGAAATATAGAATAGCAGGAGTTGGGAATTTTCGAAGAATTTGAATAATTTCGTGTAAAACATTTCAACTTCTGCTATTTTTTATGTAAAATAGTTTATATGAATAAAAACGCTTACATTTCCTCTTTTTGTTAATAGAGCGTTGGCAGTAAGGCTGGCGCTAAATTTTTCACAAAATAATGAGCGAGCGTTCAGTCACCGGTTTATTAAAAGGATTTTTTAAATTTATATGACTGAATATTGGGAAAAGGGAGAGTGTTTAGAATGGGAAAAACAGTTATTTTAAGCGGGGTTAGAACACCATTTGGAAAATTAGGGGGAGCATTGAGCAGCTTTACTGCTTCACAGCTTGGGGGATTCGCTGTAAAAGAGGCATTGGTACGAGCAGGTGTAAAGCCAGAAGAAGTACAGGAAGTCATTCTTGGAACAGTTTTACAAGGTGGACAGGGGCAAATCCCTTCCCGCCAGGCAGCGCATTATGCCGGCCTTCCATGGGAAGTTAAAACAGAAACGATTAATAAAGTCTGTGCCTCCGGGATGCGCTCTGTTACATTAGCCGATCAAATCATTCGTGCAGGAGACGAAGAAGTGATCGTCGCAGGCGGGATGGAATCGATGAGCAACGCCCCATATATTTTACCAAAAGCAAGATGGGGCTTTAGAATGGGCGATTCTTCCGTTAAGGATTTAATGATTCATGACGGCTTAAGCTGCAGCTTTACCGGTGTTCACATGGGGACTTACGGAAACTCGACAGCCGCAGAAATGGAGATTACGCGTGAGGCTCAGGACGAGTGGGCATTAAGAAGTCATGTCCGGGCACTTGCGGCCATCGAGAGCGGGAAATTAGCTAAAGAGATTGTTCCAGTAGAGGTACCGCAGCGAAAAGGGGCACCGGTCGTTGTCACGCAAGACGAGGGGCCGCGAAAAGATACTTCTTTAGAACGTCTTGCCAAACTAGCGCCAGTCTTTAATTCAACAGGAACGATTACCGCCGGGAATGCCCCTGGTGTTAATGACGGTGCGGCCGCCCTCGTGCTCATGAGTGAAGAACGTGCTGTACGGGAATGCCGTGAGGTGGAAGCCGTAATTCTTGGCCATGCCGCAATTGCTATAGAAGCAAAGGATTTCCCGCAAACACCGGGACTTGTCATTAATGAACTTTTACGAAAAACCGGCAGAAGCTTAGATGAAATTGATTTGTTTGAAATTAACGAAGCCTTTGCCGCTGTTGCTTTAGTTAGCGGAAAAATAGCCGGACTAGACCCGGAAAAGGTCAATGTCAATGGCGGTGCGGTTGCGTTAGGGCATCCGATTGGCGCAAGCGGAGCGCGCATTATCATCACATTGATGCACGAACTGAAGCGCCGTGGCGGCGGAATTGGTATTGCTGCGATTTGCAGCGGCGGCGGCCAGGGTGATGCTGTGATGATCGAGGTGCCGAAATCAGAAGGGGAAAATTGATTCGCCGATAAATCATGCAAATTCGCTGATAAATTATGATTTTTTTAATAGATGTAGAAAAAATAGGAAATCTGCCAATCTAGTCATAAATAAAAGGAATTTTTTTAAAAGAAGGGCTGAAAATTATTTTTGGCTCCAAAATTGGAGGGGAAAACATGAAGGTTTCAAATGTAATGGTTATCGGCGCAGGGCAGATGGGCTCAGGAATTGCTCAGGTTTGTGCCCAAGCAGGATACAAGGTGGTATTAAACGATTTAAAACCAGAATTCGTCGAGCGCGGCTTAGGAGTCATCAATAAAAATCTATCGCGCAGCGTCGATAAAGGCCGGATGACAGAGGAACAGAAGCAGGAAGTATTGGCAAGACTGACTACGTCAACAAACCTGAACGATGCAAGCGGTGTTGATCTTGTTATCGAAGCGGCTGTTGAAAATATGGAAATCAAAGCGAAGATTTTTGCCCAATTAGATGAAATTGTTCCGGAACATGTGATATTAGCGAGCAATACGTCATCACTACCCATCACCGAAATTGCTGCAGCGACGAAGCGTCCGGAAAAGGTGATCGGGATGCACTTTATGAATCCGGTACCGGTGATGAAACTCGTAGAAATTATCCGCGGCCTGGCAACAGCCGATGAAGTGTACCAAGTGATTGAAGATATGACAAAAACCTTGAGCAAGGTGCCGGTTGAAGTCAATGACTTCCCTGGATTCGTGTCCAACCGCATACTTATGCCAATGATCAACGAAGCGATTTATACGTTGTACGAGGGCGTTGCCACGAAGGAAGCAATTGACGAGGTGATGAAGCTCGGTATGAATCACCCAATGGGACCGCTGACCTTGGCTGATTTTATCGGCTTAGATACATGCTTGTTTATTATGGAAACGCTTCATGAAGGCTTCGGGGATGACAAATACCGTCCATGCCCGCTGCTGCGCAAGTATGTCAAAGCAGGCTGGCTCGGCAAGAAAACAGGACGCGGGTTCTACAAATACGAATAATAGTACGGCAAACGCCTGCAATTTTTTTATAAAAAATCCTCGGGAAGGGGAAATCAATGTGAATCTTACATTTACTGAAGAACAAGAAATGATGCGAAAAATGGTGCGCGATTTTGCCCAGAGCGAAATTGCCCCGTTTATAGAGAAGATGGAAAAAGGAGAATTCCCTCGAGAAATTCTTCGAAAAATGGGTGAACTTGGCCTGATGGGTATTCCAGTTCCGGAAAAATACGGCGGTGCCGAAATGGATTTTACCTCCTATATCATTGCGATAAATGAACTTTCAAAAGTAAGCGCCACAATTGGTGTCATTCTATCCGTTCATACATCGGTTTGTACGAACCCGATTCTTTACTTCGGGACAGAAGAACAGAAGCAAAGGTATGTTCCGAAGCTTGCCTCAGGAGAGTATTTGGGTGCCTTTTGTTTAACCGAGCCAAGCTCAGGTTCTGATGCCGCGAGCTTGAAGACCCGGGCTGTCAAGAAGGGCGATCACTATGTTCTCAATGGCTCAAAAATGTTTATTACGAATGGCGGCGAGGCCGATATTTATATCGTTTTTGCGACTACCGATCCGAAATTAGGCACAAAAGGCATTGCCGCGTTTATTGTGGAAAAAAATACCCCTGGTCTCATTATCGGTAAGGATGAGAAAAAAATGGGCTTGCACGGATCAAGAACCGTACAGCTGACGTTTGAAGATTTGCATGTCCCAGTGGGAAATCTTTTGGGCAATGAAAGTGAAGGCTTTAAAATTGCCATGGCAAACCTAGATGTTGGCCGTATTGGGATCGCGACACAGGCACTCGGAATTGCCGAGGCTGCGCTAATGGCAGCAACTGCCTACGCGAAGGAACGCCAGCAATTTGGCAAGCCGATTGCTGCGCAGCAAGGGATTGCCTTTAAGCTAGCTGACATGGCGACAAGTGTCGAGGCAGCAAAACTATTAGTTTATCGTGCCGCGGATTTACGGAGCCAAGGCTTGAAATGCGGCTTGGAAGCCTCGATGGCAAAGTTGTTTGCTACAAGGACAGCAGTTGAGGTCACTTCTGAAGCGATTCAAGTATTTGGCGGCTATGGCTATACGGAAGATTACCCAGTTGAACGCTACTTCCGCGATGCTAAGGTAACGGAGATCTACGAAGGTACGAGTGAAATTCAGCGGATTGTGATTAGTAAGTATCTTTAATTTGGAAGAGAAAAGTGTTATTTTTGCGATATTATCCAATAAATGTTGTAAAGTATCTCAAATATGTCATAAAGAGCCTGGAAAACGTCGTAAGCAATGAAAAATAGGTAGTAATGGGAAAAAAATAGGTAGTAAACATAAAAGGAGGACTAAAAAATGCAATTTAAATTATCCGAAGAGCATGAAATGATTCGCAAAATGGTGCGTGATTTTGCGCGAAATGAAGTGGCACCGACAGCGGCGGAGCGGGATGAGGAAGAACGCTTTGACCGGGAGATTTTTGACAAAATGGCGGAGCTAGGCTTAACAGGGATTCCGTGGCCGGAAGAGTATGGCGGCATTGGCAGTGATTATCTTGCTTATTGTATTGCTGTAGAGGAGCTGTCCCGCGTTGATGCGTCAACAGGCGTACTTCTTTCTGCGCACACCTCCCTTGCCGGCTGGCCGATTTACAAATTCGGCAGCGAGGAGCAAAAGCAAACCTATCTGCGCCCAATGGCAGAAGGAACGAAAATTGGTGCATACGGCTTAACGGAACCTGGCAGCGGCTCCGATGCAGGCGGGATGAGAACGACAGCACGCCTAGAGGGCGACCATTACGTCCTCAACGGTTCAAAAATTTTCATCACAAACGGCGGCGTGGCCGATATTTATGTGGTGTTTGCCTTAACAGACCCATCAAGCAAGCAAAGAGGAACAACAGCATTTATTGTCGAGAGCGACTTCCCAGGCTTCTCTGTTGGTAAAAAAGAAAAGAAACTCGGTATTCGTTCATCACCGACAACTGAGATTATTTTTGAAGATTGCAAGGTTCCTGTTGCCAACAGGCTCGGGGAAGAAGGCGACGGCTTTAAAATTGCGATGATGACCCTTGATGGCGGCCGCAATGGCATCGCTGCCCAAGCTGTTGGGATCGCCCAAGGTGCCCTTGATGCAGCTGTTGACTATGCAAAGGAACGCCACCAGTTTGGCAAACCAATTGCTGCGAACCAAGGCATCAGTTTCAAGCTCGCTGATATGGCCACAAATATTGAGGCATCAAGACTATTAACCTATCAAGCGGCATGGCTCGAGTCAAACGGCTTACCATACGGTAAAGAATCAGCGATGTCAAAATTATTTGCAGGCGACACCGCGATGAAGGTGACGACCGAAGCGGTTCAAGTTTTTGGCGGTTATGGTTATACGAAGGATTACCCTGTAGAGCGTTTCATGCGCGATGCAAAAATAACCCAGATTTATGAGGGGACACAGGAAATTCAGCGCCTGGTTATTTCGAGAATGTTAACGAAATAACCATCTGGCATTAACAAACAGAAAGGCGGCAATTAAGGATCGCCTAATTTGAATAAAGGCGGTTAGCGGCATGAATAAGCGGGAAGTACAGGCTTCGGTTAAGGATGAGCGCCTTGTGCAAAAAAGACGGGATCAAATGATCAAAGGGGCCGTAGCACTTTTTAAACAAAAGGGGTTTCACCGGACGACGACAAGGGAAATTGCCAAAGCTGCAGGATTTAGCATCGGTACGCTGTATGAATACATTCGCACAAAGGAAGACGTGCTTTATCTTGTTTGTGACAGCATTTATGACCATGTCAGTGAGCGCCTGCAGCAGGATCTCGCCTTGAAAAAGGGGACATTGGATAGCTTAAAGCTTGGAATTGCCAACTTTTTTCAGGTGATGGATGAGATGCAGGCGGAAGTACTCGTGATGTATCAAGAAGTAAAGTCGCTTTCGAAGGACGCTCTTCCATATGTGTTAAAAAAAGAAATGGAAATGGTCGGCATGTTTGAGAACCTGCTTTCGAGATGTGTCGAAAATGGAGAGCTCCATCTGTCAGAGAAACAAGTGCAAATCATTGCTCATAATATTTTTGTCCAGGGGCAAATGTGGGGCTTCCGCCGCTGGGCGTTAAGGAAATTATTTACCCTGGAAGAATATATTGAATTGCAGACTGAAAATTTATTATCGGGGATTAGTGGAGAGGTCCCGGCGGCTGCAAAAGTTCCGGAACAATAGCAAATGGCCGCAGGGTTCAATTATTGGAACAGCAGTGATGTGATCGAATTCAACTTTCGGAACAGGAGTTAACGGTAACCGAGTTTCAATTTCTTAACAACAGTAACCGGTAAACGTGGCTCAGCTCCGCGAGGTCTCGTTGACTGTACAAAGTTCCGAAAAAGTAATAAAGGCAGCGAATGGGGAACGGAGTTTATTTTAACAAAAGGGGGAGCACGATGGGAAATTATCAGCCAAAGCATCATATCCGCTTTGTGACAGCATCGAGCTTATTTGACGGCCATGATGCTTCAATCAACATTATGCGCAGGATTCTCCAGGCGAGCGGGGCAGAGGTCATCCACCTTGGTCACAACCGCTCAGTGGAGGAGGTCGTGAACGCTGCGATTCAGGAGGATGTGCAGGGGATTGCGATTTCGTCTTATCAAGGCGGGCACGTTGAATACTTTAAATATATGTACGATCTGTTAAAGGAAAAAGGGGCGCCGAACATCCGCATATACGGCGGCGGCGGGGGGGTTATTATACCACGCGAAATAGATGAACTGCACCAATACGGGATTGCCAGGATTTTTTCGCCTGAAGATGGCCGGGTACTTGGCTTGCAGGGCATGATTGACCAGATGATTAGGGATTGTGACTTTGCCACTGTCACAACAGATGTAACCGAGCAAATCGAAAAACTGCCATCCGGAGACGTTAACAGCATTGCCAAGCTGATTACCTTAGCAGAGCTACATGTGGATAAAAGGAACGAGGCTGCGGCAACAGCAGAGCAGGTGCTTGAACAAGTAAAGTCACTCGAGAAAGGGATTCCTGTGGTTGGAATCACGGGAACGGGCGGAGCCGGAAAAAGTTCATTAACGGACGAATTAATCCGCCGCTTTATTAATGAATTCCCTGAGAAACGCGTAGCGATTCTATCGGTCGACCCGACAAAGCAAAAAACGGGCGGGGCGCTGCTCGGCGACCGAATTCGCATGAATGCGATTTTCTCACCGAATGTGTATATGCGCAGCCTCGCGACCCGAAGATCGAAAAATGAGCTTTCGCTGGCGATTAAAGATGCGGTGGCCGTGACAAAGGCAGCGGGATTTGACTTAGTAATCGTCGAAACAAGCGGTATTGGCCAAGGGGATGCGGAAATCACAGAAATCTGCGATGTGTCGATGTACGTAATGACCAGTGAATTTGGAGCACCGTCACAGCTTGAAAAAATTGATATGCTCGACTTTGCTGATCTAATTGTTATCAATAAATTTGAGCGTAAGGGTTCAGAGGATGCGAAGCGCCAGGTACAAAAGCAGTATCAGCGTAATCATATGCTGTTTGAGCAGGAGCTCGAGGAAATGCCGGTGTACGGCACGATTGCCAGCCAGTTTCATGACCCGGGCACGAATGCTTTATTTGCGGCGTTAGTGGAAAAGATTAATCAAAAGATGGCGACCGATTGGGTGACGTCTTTTAGCAAAAATGCAGTTGTTGAAAAGCAAAACGTCATCATCCCAACTGACCGCCGCTATTATTTACGGGAAATCTCGGAAACGGTACGTGGCTACCATAAGAAGGCAGAAGAGCAGGCAAATATTGCCCGGAAATTATTCCAGCTGGAAGGGGCGATTGCTGCAGTTAACGAGCAGCCGGAAGTAGTTGCAGCTTTAGGGGTAGTCCAGCAGGAAACCGAAGCCCTGCTGACGCCGGAATCAAGGAAAATTCTTGGTTCGTGGGCGCAAACTAAGGCTGCCTACGCCGGTGATCAATTCGTTACGAGAATCCGCGATAAAGAGATTATCACAGTGTTAAAATCAAAAAGCTTATCAGGACTTGATATTCCGAAAGTTGCTTTGCCAAAATATAAGGATTACGGTGAAATCCTTCGCTGGGTTTACCAGGAAAATGTTCCTGGCTCGTTCCCGTATACGGCCGGGGTATTCCCGTTCAAACGTGAGGGCGAAGATCCGAAACGGCAATTTGCCGGTGAAGGGACACCGGAACGGACGAACCGCCGTTTCCATTATTTATCGAAGGACGATGCCGCGAAGCGCTTAAGTACAGCGTTTGACTCGGTGACCTTGTATGGAGAAGACCCTGATCACCGCCCGGACATTTACGGAAAAGTCGGCGAGAGCGGTGTCAGCATTTGTACGCTCGACGACATGAAAAAATTGTATAACGGCTTTGATCTATGTCACCCGTCGACATCGGTATCGATGACCATCAATGGTCCGGCACCAATTATATTAGCGATGTTCATGAACACCGCGATTGATCAGCAGGTACAAGAGAAAGAAGCCGAGCTTGGCCGCGTATTGACGGTCGAAGAATTCGCGGAAGTTCGGGCGTATACTTTACGGACGGTTCGCGGCACGGTCCAGGCTGATATTTTAAAAGAAGACCAAGGCCAAAATACTTGTATTTTTTCAACAGAATTTGCTCTAAGGATGATGGGCGATATTCAGCAATATTTCATTGATCATCAAGTGCGCAACTACTATTCTGTTTCGATTTCCGGCTATCATATTGCTGAAGCAGGAGCTAACCCGATTTCACAGTTGGCGTTTACTTTGTCGAATGGGTTTACTTATGTTGAGTATTATCTGAGCCGCGGCATGAACATTGATGATTTCGCGCCGAATCTGTCGTTCTTTTTCTCGAATGGCTTAGATCCGGAGTATACGGTAATAGGACGGGTGGCTCGCCGGATTTGGGCAACGGTGATGCGTGATAAGTATGGTGCGAACGAGCGCAGTCAAAAGCTGAAATATCATGTTCAGACATCGGGGCGTTCACTGCACGCCCAGGAAATTGATTTCAACGATATCCGCACAACCCTACAGGCGTTAATGGCCTTGCATGATAACTGTAATTCGCTGCACACGAATGCCTATGATGAGGCGATTACGACGCCAACTGAGGAATCGGTGCGCCGGGCGATGGCGATTCAGATGATAATTACAAAAGAGCACGGGTTGACGAAAAATGAAAATCCGCTTCAAGGTTCTTTCGTGGTAGAAGAACTGACGGATCTTGTTGAGGAAGCCGTTCTCCAGGAATTCGAACGCTTGAACGACCGAGGCGGGGTGCTTGGTTCGATGGAAACTCAGTACCAGCGCGGCAAAATCCAGGATGAGTCGATGTACTATGAAATGAAAAAGCATACCGGTGAATTGCCGATAATCGGGGTCAACACGTATTTGAACCCGAACCCTCCTTCAGAGGAAGACGTGAATAATATGGAACTGGCTCGGGCAACGACCGAGGAAAAGGAGCTGCAAATTCATAATTTGCGCGCCTTCCAGGAAGCGCACGCACTTAAAGCGGCGGATGCCTTAAAACGATTGAAAGAAGCGGCTGTCAGCGGAGGAAATATTTTTGCTGAACTTATGGAAACCGTTCAAGTTGCAAGCCTCGGCCAAATTACAAGGGCACTATATGAAGTCGGCGGGCAGTATCGCCGGAATATGTAAAAATAAGGTAAAAAGTGTCAAGCACCCTCACAGTATTGCAGAAGCTGAACAATTCCCAAAGTTAATTTAGTATTCATTTTTTATATACAATGGCTTTTATCTATAAGCCATTGTATTTTTTTAGTAAATTTATTTTTCTTGGAGATATTAAAATAATCATTTATCTTATATAATCAAACTATCGTTCAAACTTATAAGGGAATACAGGCAGGTGAGTACAGATGAAAGCTAGTCACATAATTATTGTTTTAATCATTTTTGCCTGGCCATTATACTATCTCTATCAACTTCAATTAGGTGCCGTCTCTTTCCTGTTGCTGGCCATCTTCTTCCTTGTCATTACGATTAAGGAGACAAAAAAACTAAGGGCACAGAAGGAAAAAGAACTGCCGAGGGAAAAAATCAAGTGATTGTCTAACTAGAACTAGCATAAACAGCAAGAATTTGTTTATAATGAAGAATATGCAAATTAATAGAAAAGCGGAAGCGCCTTCGGAACCGCAACCTTGTTCCTACGAGGATTATTCTAAGGAGCTTTCCTTAGTTCTCAGGGCCTTATGACCCCGAGCCCTAGGCGCTGGAGCTAGCCAACAAGAAAAGCGGAAGCGCCTTGAACAGGGGCGACAGGCATAAGACGAGCTGGCGAGAAGGCTGCATTTTAGCCTTCTTGACAGATTGGCTTATGACCCCGAGCCCTAGGCGCTGGAGCTAGCCACAAAAGAAATGCCCTTAACTACTCGATTAAGAGAGTGTTAAATAGAGAAAGGAAGTGCCAATATTGAGTTTAGCACAATACTCAAAAGAGGAATTAAAAGAGTTATCCCTCATCGAAATGGCTTATGAATTTTTAAAAAATAGCAAACAGCCAATCTCATTTAATGAATTGGTAAAAGAGATTCAAGCAGCTGCTGGTATTTCTGAACAGGAGATCAGATCCCGCCTGGCACAATTTTATACGGACATCAACATCGATGGCCGCTTCCGCTCACTAGGAGAAAACCGTTGGGGACTCCGCGTTTGGTATCCTGTCGATACAGCGGAGGAAGAAGTGGTTGCAGCCGTTAAAACGAAGAAGAAAAAGGCGAAGAAGGTTGTCGACGAAGAAGATTTCGATGAAATTGAAGATGAAGATTATGATGACCTCGATGATTTTGCCGATGAAGACGATCTTCTGGATGATGAAGATGATCTCGATCTTGACGAAGTCGATGAATTTGACGAAGATGACGATGATGATGTCCTTGAGGAAGATGAAGAATTTGAGCTGGATGAAGACGAAGCTCTTGATGATGAGCTGGAAGAAGAGGAAGACGAAGAAGAATTTGACAACGAGGAAGAAGAGGAAGACTTGTAATTCTTTTTCGAACGGAATCAACCGTGTCGATTTACTCTTGAAGAGGAAACCACTTGACTTTTTATTCTAGCCCTTGTATTATCTTTTTTGGGCTCCTTAAAAAAGGACAAATCACTATTTACTTATATGCGCTCCCTTGCAATAGCGAGAAGGAGCGCTTTTTATTTTTAAAAAACTCCCGTATAAAGGAGTTTTTTCGTTTTTGGAGTAATAGGGAAAATAATTTTTACAAAAAGTCCTTAAACAACCTGAATAATGTACAAACTGTAACTGAAAGGGGAATATTTATGACAAAGTATATTTTTGTAACCGGTGGGGTTGTTTCCTCACTCGGAAAAGGCATCACCGCGTCCTCTCTTGGGCGCCTCTTGAAAAACCGGGGCTTGAATGTAACAATACAGAAATTCGACCCATATATTAACGTCGACCCGGGAACGATGAGCCCATATCAGCATGGTGAAGTATTCGTAACTGGTGATGGTGCGGAAACAGACTTGGATTTAGGTCACTATGAGCGCTTTATTGATATCAATTTAAACAAGTATTCTAACGTAACGACTGGAAAAATTTATTCATCAGTGCTTAGAAAAGAACGCCGCGGCGATTATTTGGGTGCAACTGTACAGGTTATTCCTCACATTACGAATGAAATTAAGGATCGCGTTTTCCGTGCTGGTAAGGAGACAAATGCCGATGTGGTTATCACGGAAATCGGTGGTACGGTTGGTGATATCGAATCACTGCCATTTTTAGAAGCTATCCGCCAAATTAAAAGTGATATCGGCCGTGACAATGTAATGTATATTCACTGTACGCTAATCCCGTACATCAAAGCTGCAGGGGAAATGAAGACAAAACCGACACAGCACAGTGTAAAAGAGTTGCGCAGCCTTGGTATTCAGCCAAATATTATCGTGGTGCGTACAGAAATGCCGGTTTCACAAGACATGAAGGACAAACTTGCCTTGTTCTGTGATATCGATGCGAAAGCAGTCATCGAATGTCAGGATGCAGATACCCTTTATTCGATCCCGCTTGCACTTCAAGAGCAAAATATGGACCAAATTGTCTGTGACCATCTGAAATTAGACACGAATAAAGCAGATATGACCGAGTGGAAGGCGTTAGTTGACCGCGTTCTGAACCTATCGAACAAAACGCGCATTGGTCTTGTCGGGAAATATGTAGAGCTGCAAGATGCCTATATCTCTGTTGTAGAAGCGATGAAGCATGCCGGTTATTCTTTTGATTCTGATGTGGAAATTAAGTGGATTAATTCAGAAGAGGTTACAAGAGAAAATGTAGCTGAGCTTCTTGATGAAGTGGATGGAGTGCTTGTTCCTGGAGGCTTTGGTGACCGCGGGATTGAAGGGAAAATTGAAGCAACCCGCTATGCACGTGAAACGAAGAAACCATTCCTAGGCATTTGTTTAGGGATGCAGCTGGCAACGATTGAATTTGCCCGTAATGTTCTAGGGCTAAAAGATGCCCATTCTGCAGAATTTGTGCCTGAAACTGCACATCCAATTATTGATTTACTTCCAGAGCAGAAGGATGTCGAGGACTTAGGTGGAACACTTCGTTTAGGTCTATATCCTTGCCGTTTGATTGAAGGAACGAAGGCATATGCTGCCTATGAGGATGAAGTAGTGTATGAGCGTCATCGTCACCGTTATGAATTTAACAATCATTATCGTCAAGAAATGGAAGCACACGGCTTTGTTTTCTCTGGTACGAGCCCAGACGGCCGTTTGGTTGAAATTATTGAGCTTACGGATCACCCATGGTTCGTAGCTTCCCAGTTCCATCCGGAATTTGTTTCAAGACCAACGCGTCCTCAGCCGTTGTTCAGGGATTTTATTAAGGCAACGATTCAAAAGTAAGTTAGATTGGTTAAAAAAATATATTGGTGATGGACCAGTTCTCCGTTTTGCGGGGGATTGGTCTTTTTTGTGGTAATAATGGTTATAAATGTATATAAGATAATTGTTGGAAAATGGGCCAAAGCATCGGAAAAATCAACCATAAACAAAAAATTAGCTTTAGAAAAAAAAGGACCCATTTACAGGGCCGTTTTACTCCTCATATTCCGCTAACATCTCATCAATTATTAATTTCAGGCCATAATAAACGAATAATGCCGCCATCGAGGACGGATAACCATAACGGTTTCCAAAATCATCGGGTAGTAAGCCTTTTGTCAGCCGTAAATCGATATGAACATCAGCCAATTCCACAAAATCATCGTCTGCATCAGGCTCCATCACCGTAGAAACAGCAACGAATGGAACCCCTTTTTCTCGGAGCTGCACCGCCAGAGCTAATGCGTCCTTATCAACTGAGGTGCGAGTAAAAATCAGCACGCGATCGGATCCGCTAAGTTCGTCTACACCTGCCGATGTCAGCACCTTTGCCCCCTTAAACGGCTCGGCACCTTCTAGTGCCTCATATTCGACAGCCTTCATTTCCTTCGTGCTAAAAATATAGAGTGACCCGTCTCCAACTGGAGCTTGGGCAAGTAAACGGGCCCCGTCCTCAAACGAAAATTCCTCTTTTTCATTTATTTTTTTAAACACGCCAGTTAATTGGGTAGTAAACATTTTTAACATAAAAAACCCTCCTTATCTCCATCACTATTATAAACTTTTTCCTAAATAGGAAAAAATAATTGCTTATTTCCACAAAATAACACTGTTGCAGCAAAAAACAGGCAGGAACTTTCCTCCTTTAAGTAGAATATTTACAAATGATATGTATAGGGGTTTAGTTGATTAATAAATCAAGGAAGAGGTGGAGTTAATGAAAGAAAAAATTTTAATTGTAGACGATCAATTTGGCATTCGAATTTTGCTAAATGAGGTATTTCAAAAAGAAGGGTATCAAACATTTCAGGCAGCGAATGGCATTCAGGCACTGGACATTGTCACAAAGCATGATCCCGACCTTGTTCTGCTTGATATGAAAATACCGGGAATGGATGGAATTGAAATTTTAAAACGAATGAAAGTCATTGACCCAGATATTCGTGTCATTATCATGACTGCCTATGGTGAATTGGATATGATTCAAGAAGCCAAAGACCTTGGTGCAATAACCCATTTCGCAAAGCCTTTTGACATTGATGATATCAGGGCAGCTGTTCGTAAACATATTCCGCAAAAAGCGAATTAACACCGGAAGCTAAGGCTTTCGAGTGGTAATCTATATTAAAAATTTCTAACTTGTCAGCGTAATATTGTTTGAAAGACTTCAACAATCGGCATATTTTTTTAAAGCCAGCCAAATTAGCAGTATTTTCTTTTAAAAAAGACAAGTAATATTTCCGAAACTCATCCCTAAAAAGCCGATTTTAAAATGGGGACGCTTTCATTGTGACAGTTTAAAAAACTGCGTTTGAATAATGGAATTTCCTCCGTTGTTTTGTTATGATACATATGAACTTTTTACAGGCTGAATATCATTTTCGATTTATACATAAACGTCAAATCAGAGGGAAAACCTTTAATGGAAGACCCTGTTTCGAGATGATATCAACCTAATATAAGGAGGAAGAGAAATGCCTTTAGTATCTATGAAAGACATGCTTAATAAAGCGAAGGCGGAAGGCTACGCTGTTGGGCAATTTAACATTAATAACTTAGAATTTACCCAGGCAATTCTTCAAGCTGCCGAGGAAGAAAAATCACCAGTAATTCTTGGTGTTTCTGAAGGTGCAGGCCGCTATATCGGCGGTTTCAAAACTTGTGTAAAAATGGTAGAAGGATTATTAGAAGATTATAAAATTACTGTACCTGTGGCGATTCATCTTGACCACGGTTCAAGCTTTGACAAATGTAAAGAAGCCATTGATGCCGGCTTCACATCTGTTATGATTGATGCTTCCCACCACCCATTTGAAGAAAATGTTGAAACAACTTTAAAAGTGGTTGAGTATGCTCACGCTAAAGGTGTCTCCGTTGAAGCGGAACTCGGAACTGTTGGCGGACAAGAGGACGATGTTGTAGCTGATGGCATTAAGTATGCAGATGCAAATGAATGTGTCGAGCTTGTAAAACAAACTGGCATTGACTGCCTTGCTCCAGCATTAGGTTCTGTTCATGGCCCTTACAAAGGCGAACCAAAACTTGGTTTCAAAGAAATGGAAGAAATCGGAAACCTTACCGGTGTACCATTAGTCCTTCACGGCGGTACTGGAATCCCAACAAAGGATATCCAAAAATCGATTTCCCTTGGTACAGCTAAAATCAATGTAAACACAGAAAATCAAATTACTTCTGCAAAGGCTGTCCGTGAAGTTTTAGCAGCAAAACCAAATGAATATGATCCACGCAAATATTTAGGCCCAGCTCGCGACGCCATCAAAGAAACTGTCATCGGTAAAATGCGCGAATTCGGTTCATCAAACAAAGCGTAATAAGAGAATCGAAAGCGCCATTTATCATTGTTCGGCAGCCACTGAACAATAATCGATGTTAAAAATTGGATATTTATTCCAAAAAAGGTGTCAGGCACCTTTTGGAATTTCATTGTAATTGTGATAATATGAAAACCGCCCTTAACAAGAGGGCGGTTTCAGTGTGTAAATAAGAAACTGAAAATTTAGTCGAAATCTGGAGGGAAAAACATGAAATTTTTTATTGATACAGCAAATTTAGCTGATATTAAAAAGGCATATAAAATGGGAGTTTTATCTGGTGTAACAACAAACCCTTCTTTAGTTGCTAAAGAAGGTGTGAAATTCGAGGATCGAATCGAGGAAATTTTACAAGCAGTACCTGAAGTTGAATCTGTATCTGCAGAAGTATCACCTTATGCCGAAACAGCTGAACAGATGATCGCAGAAGCTGAAGAACTAATCAAAATTAATGGCGGGGATGAAAAAGTCACCATCAAAGTTCCAATGACAGTAGCAGGCTTAGAGACTACTCGTTATCTTGCAAAAAAAGGTGTTAAAGTCAATGTAACACTAATCTTCACGGTTAACCAAGCGCTTTTAGCAGCACGTGCAGGCGCAGCATATGTTTCACCATTCTTAGGTCGTTTAGATGATATTTCTGAAGATGGTGTACTATTAGTAGCGAAAATAGCAGAATTATTCCGTATCCATAACTTAGATGCCCAAATCATTGCTGCATCTGTTCGTCATCCAGACCATGTAACACGTGTAGCTATGGCAGGTGCTCACATTGCAACCATTCCTTACAAAGTTATTGAACAGCTAACCAAGCATCCATTGACCGATAAAGGTATGGAAGGCTTCCTAAAAGACTGGAATGCTCACACTAACGCCTAAAAATTTCACGTTTTTTCCATTTTCGTGCAAATTTTTTTAATTTGGATACATGAAAATAGAATTTTCGTGTAAACTAAAGAATAGACAAGCTGTCGGAATTTGGCTTTTAGTGTTGGAAAAATATACCTAGAGCTTTGTTTGATTCAAGAGGACTTTTAAAAAAGCGTAAACGTCGTCAAATAAGTCTTTCGAGCCTTAGACTTGTGCTTACGAAAAAAATTTAAGTCCTATTCCATTCATCAGTCATGACATACATAGGGCTTAGAAGGGAGTCGAAAATGGAAAAACTTAAAATTGCGGGCGGATATCCGTTAAAGGGAACGGTTCGCATCAGCGGCGCAAAAAATAGCGCGGTCGCCTTAATTCCAGCAACCATTTTAGCAGAATCTCCAGTGACTATCGAAGGGCTGCCACATATTTCTGACGTGGAAATCTTGAAAGACCTGCTTGAAGAAATCGGCGGCAAAGTCAAGATCACGGAAGATGAAATGACGGTTGATCCCTCGACGATGATTTCCATGCCGCTGCCAAACGGTAAAGTGAAGATGCTGCGTGCGTCCTATTACTTAATGGGGGCTATGCTCGGACGCTTTAAAAAGGCGGTCATTGGTCTGCCGGGCGGCTGCCATTTAGGACCAAGGCCAATCGATCAGCACATTAAAGGCTTCGAAGCACTAGGCGCTCAAATAACGAACGAGCAAGGTGCAATTTATTTGCGTGCGGATGAACTTCGTGGTGCCCGCATTTACCTTGACGTTGTCAGCGTTGGTGCGACGATCAATATAATGCTTGCTGCGGTACGGGCAAAAGGACGGACCATTATAGAAAATGCCGCAAAAGAGCCGGAAATCATTGATGTTGCCACACTGTTAACGAACATGGGGGCAAAAATTAAAGGGGCTGGAACCGATGTGATACGGATTGATGGTGTGGATACTTTACACGGCTGCCGTCACACGATTATTCCTGACCGGATTGAAGCAGGGACGTACATGATTTTAGGTGCCGCTGTTGGTGAAGGGGTATTGATCGATAATGTGATTCCGCAGCACTTAGAATCGCTGATTGCTAAGCTCCGTGAGATGGGCGTGTACATTGAATCTGGGGATGATCAGGTGTTTGTTGACGGCTCTTCAAAATTGAAAGCGGTTGATATTAAAACGCTCGTGCATCCAGGATTCCCAACCGATCTGCAGCAGCCATTTACGACTCTTTTAACAAAAGCAACAGGCTCTAGCGTTGTTACCGATACTATTTATGGTGCCCGTTTTAAACATATTGATGAACTAAGAAGAATGAATGCTAATATTAAGGTTGAAGGACGCTCCGCGATCATTAACGGACCTGTGCAGCTCAATGGTGCTAAAGTGAAGGCAAGCGACCTGAGGGCTGGCGCAGCACTCGTCATCGCCGGTCTCATTGCCGAAGGAATTACTGAAGTCACCGGACTTGAGCATATTGACCGCGGCTACAGCAATCTCGTTGAAAAATTAAACGGCCTTGGTGCGACCGTTTGGCGGGAAACACTGACAAAGGAAGAAGTAGAACACCTGAAAAACACATAACTTTTTCGAGGTATTTTAGGCAGGCTCCTCGAAAAGGACTGATGCTTTTTTATGAAAGGTTTCGTACCTTACGTATTTGCTAAATTACTACTAAAAGAAAAAATGGTAATTTCTACTTAGATAGGCAAAAGTGAAAATGGGAGATGGAAACTGATGGAAAGAAGTTTAACGATGGAACTTGTCCGTGTCACAGAAGGGGCTGCCCTTGCTTCAGCTCGCTGGATGGGCCGCGGAAAGAAGGATGAAGCTGACGGTGCTGCAACCTCTGCGATGCGTGATGTGTTTGACACCGTTCCGATGAAAGGAACGGTCGTTATTGGTGAAGGGGAAATGGATGAGGCACCAATGCTCTATATTGGAGAAAAGCTTGGTACTGGCTATGGCCCGCGTGTTGATGTTGCTGTTGACCCGCTTGAAGGCACCAATATTTTAGCATCTGGCGGCTGGAATGCCTTAGCCGTTCTTGCTGTTGCCGATCATGGCAACCTCCTGCATGCACCGGATATGTATATGGAAAAAATCGCTGTTGGCCCTGAAGCAGTTGGGTGTGTCGATATTAATGCGTCTGTTTTAGACAACCTTAAAGCCGTAGCGAAGGCGAAAAACAAGGATATCGAGGATGTTGTAGCAACCGTCTTAAATCGTCCGCGCCATGAACATATCATTACCCAGCTTCGGGAAGCCGGAGCACGGATTAAACTCATCAACGACGGCGATGTCGCCGGCGCCATCAATACAGCTTTCGATAACACCGGAGTCGATATTCTCTTTGGTTCAGGCGGTGCGCCGGAGGGGGTGCTTTCGGCCGTTGCCCTCAAATGCCTCGGCGGGGAAATCATGGGGAAACTATTACCGCAAAGTGATGCCGAACTTGAACGCTGCATCAAAATGGGCTTGGATGTGAATCGTGTATTAAGGATGGACGACCTTGTAAAAGGCGATGATGCTATTTTTGCAGCGACAGGTGTTACAGACGGAGAACTTTTACGCGGTGTGCAATTCAAAGGCTCATACGGCTCAACACACTCCGTGGTCATGCGCGCCAAATCAGGTACGGTCCGCTTCATCGAAGGCCGCCACAGCCTAAAGAAAAAACCAAATCTAGTAATCAAATAATAAGAAAAGCGGAAGCGCCTTGCCCAGGGGCGATATAGGAAGACTTATCGATTGGCAAGCGTAGCGAAGCCAGAGATTAGTCTTCCTTAATGCGAACGATAGTAGCCAGGCATAAGACGAGCAGGCGAGAAGGTTGCACTTTAACCTTCTTGACTGATTGGCTTATGACCCCGAGCCCCTAGGCGCTGAAGCTAGACAATTCTCAAATTAGAAAACATGGTGTCAGGCACCGAAACTCCGGTTACTTCCTAGAGGATGTTGAATTAACCCCCCCGCCAGAAAAAATTTCCAACGGGTGAAATAAATAAATGTAGTTGATTAATTTTTTGTTCAGAGGGTAAAATAGTAATTGTTTTTAGTATGTATAATATCTGCAATTCTATTCATTTCTTTTCTACTTCCATTTCAATTCCTCTAATCTCTTAATTTTTATTTTTTACTCACAATCTCCCGCTGCCTAAAAAATAAGCGGTTTGATGGAAAAACTTTAAAGTGTGGTGTACAAATGGACTTAACAATTTCAAGTTTAGAAAATATGAAGCTAAAGGAACTTTATGAGCTTGCACGCGAATATAAAGTGACTTATTACAGCAAATTAACAAAAAAAGAATTAATTTTTGCGATTTTAAAATCTCGTGCCGAACAACAAGGGTACTTCTTCATGGAAGGTGTCCTCGAAATTATCCAGTCGGAAGGATTCGGATTCTTGCGGCCGATTAACTATTCGCCAAGTTCAGAGGATATTTACATTTCAGCATCGCAAATCCGTCGTTTCGATCTTCGTAATGGGGACAAGGTTTCCGGTAAGGTTCGTCCTCCAAAAGAAAATGAACGTTATTACGGACTCCTGCACGTTGAAGCTGTAAACGGCGAAGATCCGGAATCTGCGAAAGAACGCGTCTATTTCCCGGCGTTAACAGCGCTTTATCCAAATAGACAAATGAAGCTGGAGACGAATCCAAAATACCTTTCAACAAGGATAATGGATTTAGTGGCACCGGTCGGTTTTGGACAAAGGGGTCTTATTGTGGCTCCTCCTAAGGCAGGTAAAACGATGCTGTTGAAAGAAATCGCCAACAGTATTACGACGAATCACCCTGATGTCGAGTTAATCGTGCTGCTCATCGACGAGCGTCCGGAAGAGGTAACTGACATCGAGCGTTCTGTTGCTGGTGATGTCGTTAGCTCCACGTTTGATGAGGTGCCTGAAAACCATATTAAAGTGGCCGAGCTCGTGCTTGACCGGGCAATGCGCTTAGTCGAGCACAAACGCGATGTCGTTATTTTGATGGATAGTATTACGCGTCTTGCACGTGCGTATAACCTCGTGATTCCGCCAAGCGGCCGGACACTTTCCGGGGGGATTGACCCGGCAGCCTTCCACCGTCCAAAGCGTTTCTTCGGTGCCGCCCGTAATATCGAGGAGGGCGGCAGCTTGACGATCCTTGCAACGGCGTTGGTTGATACCGGATCCCGGATGGACGATGTTATTTATGAGGAATTTAAAGGGACAGGTAACATGGAACTGCATCTTGACCGTCAGTTGGCTGAGCGCCGGATTTTCCCTGCGCTTGATATCCGCCGTTCTGGAACTCGTAAGGAAGAATTGCTGATTCCGAAGGATCATTTGGATAAATTATGGGCGATTCGGAAGTCCATGTCTGACTCTCCAGAATTTGCCGAACGCTTCTTGAAAAAATTACGGCAAACGAAGTCAAATGAAGAATTTTTCGCGCAGCTTGGCGAGGAATTGAAGTCAAGACGTTCATAGGCTGATTACAGAGACTGTCTCTAGTTCAGTCGCAATTCTAGATTCCTTTTAAAAAAGAGACCAGCAAATCCCATCTTGCAAAAATAGGATGGCCTTGTTATAATGATTGCAGTGTGTTTTAAGTAATTCAGTGCTTGATTAGACAAGCACTTTAGATAACTCTGTTTCGAATGATTCAGGGCGGAAGGAGATGAAAAGAATGAAAGCAGGAATTCATCCAAATTATAAAACAGTTACGGTGACATGTGCATGTGGTAACACGTTTGAAACTGGTTCTGTTAAGAAAGAGATCCGTGTTGAAACTTGTTCAGAATGTCATCCATTCTATACTGGTCGTCAAAAATTCGCTGAAGCTGGCGGACGTGTTGACCGTTTCAACAAAAAATACGGCCTTAAGCAACAGCAACAATAATTGCGGAGGAACAGGCAAGAGGACTTTGACTTGCCTGTTTTTTATTGAGAAAAATACAATGTTGACATAGAGGTATAATATAAATACTTAAAGGCTGCTGAGCGTTGCTGCAAACGTAATTAGCGGTTTAATAATAAAAAAAGATCGTTTTAAGGGTTCGTTTTAAGGAAGGAGACGCCGTTTTATGTATTTAATGAAGCAAAGCGGATGGGTTGAGGTTATCTGCGGCAGTATGTTTTCTGGGAAATCCGAGGAATTGATTCGCCGTGTCAGACGAGCTCAATTTGCGAAACAAAAAATAGCTGTGTTTAAGCCAAAAATTGATAATCGCTATAGTGACCAATGTGTAGTTTCACATAATGGTTCTTCTTTTCATGCGACGCCAATTTCCCATTCGATTGAGATTTTGCATCATGTTGAAGCAGATATGGATATTATTGCGATTGATGAGATTCAATTTTTTGATGAAGGGATTGTCCGGGTGGTTCAGCAGCTGGCTGACAGCGGCCATCGCGTCGTGTGTGCCGGTCTCGACACGGATTTCCGCGGCGAGCCGTTTGGTCAAATGCCGGCGTTGATGGCCATCGCTGAATCCGTAACGAAGCTTCAGGCAGTCTGCACGGTTTGCGGCTCGCCATCAAGCCGGACACAGCGCCTTATTGATGGTCGTCCCGCATCCTACCACGACCCAGTCATATTGGTCGGCGCAGCCGAGGCCTACGAGCCGCGTTGCCGCCATCACCATGAAGTCCCAAAAACTACACCCGTCAATGCCCGATAGGTGTCTTCGAAAAGGGTGCCTGACACCATTAAGAACATGAACACTGTTCGAGAGCAGTTATTGGTGCCTGACACCTTTAATAATATAAACACTGTCTGAGAGTTGGTTTCTTGGGCAGTTTTTTTGTGTTGGAATGGGATTCATGGGGCTTGGCGGGATTTTTATGTTTTGGCGGAATTATTTTAAAGTTTGGCGGAATGCTAGAACTGTTTGCTGAAAAAAGGAAAAGTCGGAGGAATTCCCCAATAACCGAAGGCATGGAAAGATTTCTCTTGGCAAGGTCGACCTCCTGTCGGGCATGATAGTAATAGGAGGTGTAAATATGCTGAAAAAGTGGATGTTTCTTTCGCTGATTATGTTGTTTGCCTTAAGCGGATGTCAAAGTAATCGCGGTGCTGAAGAGGAAGCTTACGATCTGCGTAAAGACCGAACTGCGCCAAATTATATATCGAACCGTACGAATGACCAAAATGCTCTAGATAATATGACCAACCGCGAACGTGGTAAGAACAAGCAGCATTTAGTAGAGGATGATGTTACCAATCAAAATCCGAACTTCCTTGACCTAAATAGGACGGGAAGTGGCGGAGAGGCTGGTGCTGGAAATCAGGGCAACGATATCGATAAAGCCAAAAAGGTCATTGCCGATACGAACGAGTTTGTGGTCGACTCTGTCTGGGTGAATGGCGACCGGATGTGGGTGTCTGTTTATAAAAAAGGTATGCTTTCAGATCGGGGAAGGGTCGATGCAGAAGCACGGCTTCATCGGAAACTTGTTCAGGCCTTACCGAGATACAATATTGAAGTGCGGGTGCAGGAAGATCGGCGGTAACATGCTCTGATTTTTAGGGCATGTTTTTTTATAAGAAAGAAGCGGAGCGCCGCAAAAAATGAACAAATTTTATAAAATGAGTTGAAGTTCAACTAACGCCCCCTATTCTGTCATGTGATTTTGTCCGGAGTAGATGATGTTGTGGATCCATTTCCTCTTTCTGTGAGAGGCATCAAGGCAAATTATTAAAAAATAAACCCTCTAAAATAACCCTTCAAAAAATTTCTCCCGTAATTTGGTTTTGACGCTGGTTTTCACCTATACTATAATTAGAATGTTATGGACTAAAACTAGAGGTGAATGACTGTGTTTGATCGTCTACAATCGGTGGAGGATCGCTATGAAAAGTTGAATGAACTTTTAAGCGACCCAGAAATTATTAATGATACAAAAAAACTTCGTGAATATTCAAAAGAACAAGCTGATATACAAGAAACAGTACAAACTTACCGCCAATATAAAGAGGCTCGCGAGCAGCTTCAGGATGCTAGGGCAATGCTCGATGAGAAGCTGGATGCTGAGATGCGTGAAATGGTGAAGGAAGAAGTTAATGAGTTGGAAGCGCAGATTGAGGAATTAGAGGCGCGCATGAAGATTCTTCTGATTCCAAAGGATCCGAATGATGACAAGAACGTAATCTTTGAAATCCGCGGGGCAGCCGGTGGGGAAGAGGCGGCACTTTTTGCTGGTACACTTTACCGTATGTACAGCCGCTATGCAGAGGCGCAAGGCTGGAAAACGGACGTTATTGATGCGAACCCGACTGGTCTTGGCGGCTTCAAAGAGATTATTTTTATGATTAATGGTACGGGTGCATACTCCAAATTAAAGTATGAGAATGGGGCTCACCGTGTGCAGCGTGTGCCGGAAACCGAATCTGGCGGCCGGATTCACACGTCTACGGCGACGGTTGCGTGTTTGCCGGAAGCTGAAGAAGTAGAAATTGAAATTCATGATAAGGATATCCGTTTTGATGCGTTTGCCTCTAGCGGCGCCGGCGGACAGTCCGTTAATACGACGATGTCAGCTGTTAGGTTGACGCACATTCCAACAGGCATTGTGGTATCGTGTCAGGATGAGAAGTCGCAGCATAAAAACAAAGACAAAGCGATGAAGGTTTTACGTGCGCGTGTGTATGATAAGTTCCAGCAAGAAGCACAGGCGGAATATGATCAAGTGCGTAAGTCAGCTGTTGGTACCGGTGACCGTTCGGAGCGGATTCGGACGTACAATTTCCCGCAAAACCGAGTGACTGATCATCGAATCGGCTTGACGATTCAAAAGCTGGATCAGGTATTGGAAGGCAAGCTCGATGAAGTCGTTGATGCATTAATTCTCGACGACCAAGCGAGAAGACTGGAAGAAGCCTCTAATGAGTAAAAAAGTATTTGAAGCTCTGAAATGGGCTTCTTCTTTATTAATGGAAGCGAATCGAGAAGAGCATGCGGCGGAGCTACTGTTGCGGCACCTTACCAGGTGGTCGCGGGCGCAGTTGTTTGCCAATGTTCGAGATGATTTCCCTGCGGCTGTTTGGAAAGATTTTGAGCGAGCAGTATTCGAGCATGCAAAGGGTGTGCCGGTGCAATATATCATCGGGTCGGAGGAATTTTACGGCCGGACGTTTATTGTCAATGAAGAGGTGCTGATCCCGAGGCCGGAGACGGAGGAGCTCGTGGAGGGTGCGCTTAAACGGATGAAGCGGATCTTCGATGGATGCGGACGGAAAATCAAGCTTGTTGATATCGGAACAGGCAGTGGAGCGATTGCCATTAGCATGCAACTCGAATGGTCACCGAGTACGGTGCCTGACACTAATACTACTACAGAGGCAGTGCAAAGGGTGACAGGCACCAATACCACTGCGGAGGTAGTAGAAAAAGTGAGAGGCACTAAAACTGAAGAGCCATCGCTGACGGTATTTGCTTCAGATATTGCCGAGGAATCTTTAAAGGTAGCGAAGGAAAATGCCCGCCGACATCAAGCTGAGATTGAATTTGTGAAAGGTGATTTATTAAAGCCATTTATCGGCGGGGCGTTCGATGTGGTCATCTCTAATCCGCCGTATATTCCGCTTGGTGACCAGACAATGATGTCCGAGGTCGTAACAGAGCATGAGCCCCACCGGGCTTTGTTTGCTGGTGAGGATGGCTTGGATTTTTATCGCCGTTTTATGGTCGAACTGCCACAGGTGCTTGCACCTGCCGCGCTCGTATGTTTTGAAATTGGAGCCGGTCAGGGCGAAGCGGTAGCGGAGCTTTTTCAACAGGCATTCACGGATGTAAAAGTAGAGATAGTTAATGATATAAATGGCAAGGATCGCATGGTATTTGCTGAAATTGGCTTCGGGGTATAACGCCCGAGGCTTTTTTCTTTTTTAAAAACCTATTAGATTCAATTCTCAGCCCCGGTCATGGAAAAAATGTTGTGCGAGACATGAACATAATGAAGGCTGTGTACGAGATGTTGGTCGTTACCAAATTCGTTTTTAACTGATCATCTCACTTTCTACTAAAAATATTAAAATTTACTAGTTTAGGATTCTGGCATTTTGTCCACAATGTAGATAGCGAAGGGACGGTGCTTAAAAATGAGAAGTAAATTAGTAGTATGGGGTTATTTAGTGGTGTTATCATTGGGAACGATGTTGAGTTTATACATGCCAAAAACGGAAGCGGCGGCAAAGGAATCGATTGTTATTCCAGGGGAAGCGATTCGCCTCAGGATTCTGGCAAATAGTGACTTTGAAAAGGATCAAGCGATTAAACGCAAGGTACGTGATGAGGTCAATGCGCAAATTACCCTTTGGGTGCAGGATTTAACCTCAATGCAGGAAGCGAAAAAGATCATGAATGCGAGGCTTCCAGAAATTCAGGCGATTGCCGAAAAAGTAGTGCATGAACAAGGGTCGGATCAGTCGGTGAAGGTCGAGTTCGGTAAAGTTCAGTTTCCAACGAAATTATATGGCCAGTTTTTATATCCGGCAGGAGAGTATCAAGCCATCCTGATAACATTGGGAAGTGGGGAAGGAGCAAATTGGTGGTGTGTGCTATACCCGCCATTATGCTTCCTTGATTTTTCAAATGGAGTTGCGGTGAGCGAGGGTTTTGAAGAAGAAAAGCAGGTGGCGAAGGCAAAAACAGTGAGTAAGAAGGAAGCTGTGTCGGAGCCGGAGGTTGAAGTAGAGAAGGCGAAAATGGAAGCGGCACTGGAGAATAAGGAAATGGCGTCGGGAAAAGAAGAAGTGGAGCTGGAGAATGACGATGTAGACCCGGTGAATGAGAATGTAGTGCTGATGAAAAAAGATGTGAAGCCGTTGGAAAAGGAAGCCGCTACACCAGATGAGGAAAAGGCAGAGATTGAAGATGGTAAAAATAGCAAAAAAAGTCCGGTTAAAGAAAAACAAGCAGTGACTGTGAAAGATGCTGAAGTGGAAAAGCCGAAGAAGCAAACTAAGAAGACTGCACCTGTGTACACAGCTGAAGATGAAGAGCCAGTGAAGGTGAAGTTTTTCGTCGTTGAAATGTGGGAGAAAATTTTTTGATAAACAACCAGTTCCAAATCGGGGCTGGTTTTTCTATTTTCTTTATAAAATTAGAGCAGCAACCTTAGTAGAATACTGGTCAATTTGCCTTAGAGAGATTGAAATCTCTGAAAAACGGGGATTTTTTTTCGGGTAAAGGACGAAATATACGCAGAAAAACGAGGATTATCCTTCAGGTAAAAGACGAGAAATTCGCAGAAAAACGAGGATTAACCTTCGGGTAAAAGACGAGAAATTCGCAGAAAAACGAGGATTAACCTTCGGGTAAAAGACGAGAAATTCACAGATAAACGAAGGTTTTCATCTAGTAAAAGACGAGGAATTCACTGAAAAATGCCTTTATGGGGGAACTGGATTTTTTAATAGATTTGCGCACTCACTTGTTCTATTTTTCCTATTTTTTCATAGTAATAGAGTAGAATCTTAAAAAGAGGTGGATGGGATGGAGGCATTGATTCGCAAGGCTAATAAACAGGATTTGGGCAGGTTACGAGAGTTTCTTTCAAGGGCAAATCTTGGGACAGAGGGCCTAACAGACGAAACCGTCGACTATTTTCTGCTGCTAGAGAATGAGGACGGTACGCTCCGAGGCACGCTTGGCTTGGAGGCATTTGGTGAAAATGGGCTCTTGCGCTCGCTCGTGGTTTCAACTGGACAAGCTGATAAGGAAATTTTCGTTCTGTTTGATCAAATGGTGCAATTGGCAAAGGAAAGAGGGATGAAAAGCCTATTTTTGGCAACTAATAAAAGCGTGGCTTTACCGTTTTTTGAATTAATGGGCTTTCAAAGGATGGACCGGGAGGAATTGCCCGGCGACTTTTACCACTCAGAGCATATTCGACACGTTTTAAATGTGGATAACTCGTTATTTTTAAAATTTTCTTTATAATTGTGGATATATCCACAAAGTTATCCACTTTTTCAAATAACTTATGCACAATTTGTGGATAAACCTTGTTTTTATCCCCACCTTCTTTTATACTTTCAAACGTACTCAGTGAAAAAATATGAGTCTTTCCGTCTAAATTCGCCATATTTCGATAAAAGACTCATTGAGGATAAAGGTGGATAACAATGAACACAAAGGTATGGAAAGTGGATAAGTATGTGGATAATCTTGAAAATAATCCACAAGTTGTGGATGCAGCAAATTTCCTACGAAAAAATGAAGTGGTGGCCCTGCCAACGGAGACTGTTTACGGCCTTGGCGGCAATGCCGAAAGTGACGAAGCGGTAGCGAAAATTTACGATGCAAAAGGACGGCCTGGGGATAATCCGTTAATTATTCATATTGCGGAACGGGAGCAGCTTAATAGATTTGTTGATGGAGTTCCTGTGATAGCTAAAACCTTAATGGACGCTTTTTGGCCGGGTCCGCTGACGATTATTTTAAAAAAGAAAGAAGGTGTACTTTCGGAAAAAGCAACAGCAGGACTCGCAACGGTTGCGGTACGCATGCCGGATCATCCGGTGGCACTGGCGTTGTTGAAAACCTGCGGCTTGCCGATTGCGGCACCAAGTGCGAACAGTTCGGGCAAACCGAGCCCAACGAACGCCGAACATGTATTGGACGATTTAAATGGGAAAATTGCAGGTGTGCTTGACGGAGGTACAACTGGCGTTGGCGTTGAATCCACAGTCGTCGATTGCACTGAAACGATCCCGGTCATCTTAAGGCCAGGCGGTGTGACAAAGGAGCAGCTCGAGGCCGCTGTCGGGGAAGTTCATGTGGATGCCGCTTTAACGGATGAAGCAGCCCGGCCTAAAGCTCCGGGAATGAAATACCGCCACTACGCACCGAATGCCCCGTTATTTATGGTGTCAGGCACCTCAGAGTTTCTCCAGAGTCTAGTAGAAGAAAAGCGTTCGGAAGGGCTCAAGGTCGGAGTGTTGACGACTGAAGAGAATGCTCCTCTTTATAAAGCTGATCTTGTGCTTGCCTGTGGCAGACGGGCAGAACTTGAGACGGTTGCTACCGCGCTTTATGACACATTACGCAAGTTTAATCAGGAAAACGTCGACGTTATCTTTAGCGAGATTTTTCCGAATACTGGAGTGGGATACGCCATCATGAACCGCCTGCAAAAAGCAGCGGGAAATAAACTCATAATTGAATAACGCTAATTGGTGGATCCCTTTCATGGGTGCCTGACACCGTTTATCAGCTATCTACTATAGAAAGATGATTAATGGTGTTAGGCACCCTTTTCAATTTATTCATTATAGATAGGTGGTTATTGGTGTCAGGCACCAACATCAGGCACCAATATCCATTTCGCCAGTCGACTTCTAAATCTAATTGGACGTGCATATGATTAGGTTAGTTAGTCCAAGGAGGCGGAGATTGATGTCCGGAATGGTTACAGAAGTGATTACACTTGTCATAATGGCATTTGCTCTGGGAATGGATGCCTTCTCGGTCGGGCTTGGCATGGGAATGTACAGACTGAGGCTGAAGAAAATATTTCATATAGGAATTACTATTGGCTTATTCCATGTCTGGATGCCGCTCGTAGGCTTAATCGCAGGCAAATTTTTATCAGAAAAATTTGGGATATTTGCGACGTTTATTGGTGGCTTGCTTCTCATCGTTTTGGGAGTGCAAATGGTTTGGTCAACCTTGAAAAAGGTCGAGGAAAAAGTCATTACACCAGTAGGATTCGGCTTATTGTTGTTTGCTTTAAGTGTGAGTCTTGATAGTTTTTCTGTAGGTCTAACCTTAGGCATATATGGGGCAAAAACTATTATGGTGATTTTGTGCTTTGGAATCGTGGCAACCGTACTAACATGGGTCGGACTGCTGCTCGGAAGAAAGGTGCAAAGCTGGCTCGGAACCTATAGCGAGGCCCTTGGCGGAGCGATATTACTGGTCTTTGGCTTAAAGCTGCTCGCACCTTTTTGGGGATAATTATTCAGAATAAATCAAAAACCCTACCTAAATATGACAGAATAGAAATTGGTGAATGTTTCATAAGTCATTCTGTTAAAATCATACAATGCAAAAGGTGGGGTATCGGAAGCAGCGGAAATTATAGATTAGGCATTTTATTTTTTTAATAGCAATTTCTCAATTTCTTTTCCGAAGCTTCAATGGAGATAAACGTAGCCATAACAGGCTGGGACCAACTGAGTAAACAAGCTACCACCTATCGTTAAATAGTTTAAGGTGTCAGGCACCATTTCTCCTATCGTTAGGTGATTAATGGTGTCAGGCACCATTTATATCAAAAGGCCTTCTTTCGTTTTGTTGGAAAGAGGGCCTTTTTGAAAAAGGAACCAACGCCATTTGCTTGAACAGAAGTATTTAATCGATGGTGGCTTTTTCAAAAGTGGACGAATAGCACGGTTGGAATTAACTGAAATTGTTCTATAATAAGAGGAAAGGGAGGCAAATACATTGCAGCGTATTTTATTTGTATGTACGGGAAATACATGTAGAAGTCCAATGGCCGAAGCAATTTTGAAAAATAAACACATTAATGGAATTGAAGTTAAATCGGCAGGGATTTATGCCGCAAATGGCAGTGAGGCGTCAACACATGCGAAGAAGGTGCTTGACGACAACCAGATTTCGAACAATCATCGCTCAAGTTTGTTAACGAGTGCCGAGGTGGAATGGGCTGATTTGATTTTAACGATGACCACTTCGCACAAATTCGCAATCCATCAGCAATTCCCTCATGCTGTCGTGAAGGTTTTTACCTTAAAGGAATACGTCGGCGAACCATTTAATCACGATGTCGTCGACCCATATGGCGGGAGCCTTGGGATGTACGAGGCTACCTATCGCGAATTATATGAATTAATTGATAAGGCGATTGAAAAACTAAAATCGTAGGTGAACTTGGCACGAGGCGATTTTGAAAAATGAAGGCTGTCGTAGGTTGTGGCTGGAAGCATAAAGTCGAAGCGGAAGTACAGCTGGAAAAATATTGTCTCTGTGGCTAGTCAAAAATTTTTAGCTAACTATGCTCTCTTTAAGAAGGGGGCAATTATTTTGCTTGGACCTTTTCTTCCATTAACGGGACTAACAATTTGCTGGGGTTGAAAAGAACCCCTGCCAATTGAAGTTTCACTTTATATTTTTTTTGCAGTGTGTCAAAATGAAAGCAGATTTCTGAAAAAAGAACAGGAGGATTTTTACATGAGAGTGGCATTAGCATCAGACCATGGCGGTATCAATATTCGTAAGGAAATCGCCAATTTACTTGATGAATTAAAGATTGAGTATGTTGATTTCGGCTGTGAGTGTGAAACATCGGTGGATTATCCGGATTACGCTCTGCCTGTTGCCGAAAAGGTAGCGAAAGGCGAGTTTGATAGAGGCATTTTGATTTGTGGAACGGGAATCGGCATGAGCATTGCCGCTAACAAAGTGAAAGGCATCCGCTGCGCCCTTGTGCACGATACATTTAGCGCTAAAGCAACGCGTGCCCATAACGATTCAAATATGCTTGCCATGGGCGAGCGCGTCATTGGTCCAGGGTTAGCTCGGGATATCGCTGAAATCTGGCTGACAGGGGAATTTGAGGGAGGCCGTCATGCAGGTCGTGTAGGAAAAATTACTGAATATGAAAATGAGCACTTTTAAAAAATTTGCGGATTGTTAATAGTGTTTCGATTGGAACTTTTAAAAACGGTTATTGGAGCTCGCTCCGAAGAAAAAAGCGAGGGAAAGGTATCCAACAGTGGTTATTGGAGCCTGAAAAGGTTCTGGAACCAAGGGAAAGGTAGCCAATAAGGTCCATTGGCGCCCGAAAAGGATCGGAAACCAAGGGAAAGGTAGCCAATAAGGTCAGTTGGAGCCCGAAAAGGATCGGAAACCAAGGGAAAGGTAGCCAATAAGGTCCATTGGAGCCCAAAAAGGACCGGAAACCGAGGGAAAGGTAGCCAATAAGGTCCATTGGAGCCCGAAAAGGATCGGAAACCAAGGGAAAGGTAGCTAATAAGGTCCATTGGAGCCCGAAAAGGATCGGAAACCAAGGGAAAGGTAGCTAATAAGGTCCATTGGAGCCCAAAAAGGATTAAGAACCGAAAAAACGGTATCCAATAGAGGTTAATGGACTTTGTTTTCGTTTTAAAAAGCCAAAAATATATTCAATGGTTCTCTTTTAAAAGAAAGGTCGAGGCTGATGATTCACGAATGGGAGAAAGAGCTAGAAACGATCGTAACAGAATTCAAAGAGCAAGCTGCATTTAAGCCGGGTCAGCTGTTGGTCGTTGGCTGTAGCACAAGCGAGGTAATTGGCGAACGAATCGGAACCTCTGGCACCCTTGAAGTAGCTGAGATGATCTTTCGCCAACTAAAGAAGCTTCAAGAAGAGACATGCATTCATTTGGCCTTCCAATGCTGCGAACACTTAAACAGGGCGTTGGTCGTGGAACGATCCGTTGCCGCTGCCTGCGGTTTCGAAGAGGTTGCAGTAGTTCCTGTCCGAAAAGCAGGCGGGGCAATGGCAACGCATGCTTTTGCGAAAATGGACGATCCTGTCGTGGTCGAATTCGTGAAAGCAGATGCAGGGATTGACATCGGTCATACGCTAATTGGTATGCACCTGAAACATGTTGCCGTGCCGGTTCGTGTTAAGCAAAAAAGTGTAGGACATGCCAATGTCACCTTGGCAAAAGTACGGCCAAAACTTATTGGCGGCGCAAGAGCTGTTTACGAAAGAGAAACAGAGAATCTAAGCTGCACATAGTGCAAAGGGTGACAGGCACCATTTCTCCTATCGAGGGATGAAAATGTTTATGGTGAAAAGACGAAAATTACAGTAGATATTTATAGTTTTGTTCGGAATTTACTTGTATATCTCTAAGGTTTTATACAATTTTTAATGTTTAATACAAAAAATCCGAAAAATAGTACCTTTTATATGAATTTCATGCTAAAATAAAAAAGGAATTTTCGAAAATTACTTACTTTTTCATACATAACAAGGGGGATTGAATCATGAAGCATTTGTCTCAAGCGGACGAGCAGGTTTTTCAAGCGATTCAGAAGGAATTAGGCCGTCAGCGCTCGAAAATCGAGCTTATTGCCTCAGAAAACTTTGTTAGTGAAGCGGTTATGGAGGCACAGGGTTCTGTTTTGACCAATAAGTATGCGGAAGGCTATCCAAACCGCCGTTATTATGGCGGTTGTGAATACGTCGATGTGGTCGAAGACCTTGCTCGCGACCGTGCGAAGGAAATTTTTGGTGCAGAATATGTGAACGTACAGCCGCATTCAGGGGCACAGGCCAATATGGCTGTTTACTTCACCATCCTTGAGCAAGGCGATACCGTTCTAGGTATGAACCTCTCCCATGGTGGCCACTTAACACACGGAAGCCCAGTTAATTTCAGCGGTATTCAATATAATTTCGTTGAATATGGTGTTGATGAAACGACGCACCGCATTAACTATGAAGATGTTCGCGAAAAAGCGCACACACATAAGCCAAAGTTGATCGTAGCTGGTGCCAGCGCCTACCCGCGTGAAATCGACTTTGCGAAGTTCCGTGAGATTGCCGATGAAGTTGGCGCATATCTAATGGTTGATATGGCTCACATCGCCGGACTTGTTGCCGCAGGCCTGCACCAAAACCCAGTGCCATACGCCGATTTTGTCACCACGACAACACATAAAACTTTAAGAGGCCCACGCGGCGGGATGATCCTTTGCAAAGAGGAATTTGGCAAGAAAATTGATAAATCTATCTTCCCTGGAATTCAAGGTGGACCGCTTATGCATGTGATCGCCGCGAAAGCCGTTGCCTTCGGTGAAGCACTGCAGCCAAGCTTTAAAGAATATGCCAGCAACATCGTCGCCAATGCCAAGCGCTTAGCGGAAAGTCTGCAAAAAGAAGGATTAAAGCTTGTGTCTGGCGGAACCGATAACCACTTGCTGTTGGTCGATGTCCAAACACTTAACTTAACTGGTAAGGTTGCAGAAAAAGTATTGGATGAAATCGGCATTACAGTTAACAAAAATACGATTCCATTCGATCCGCAAAGCCCATTTGTTACAAGCGGTATCCGCATTGGAACAGCAGCAGTTACCAGCCGCGGCTTTGGTTTAGAAGAAATGGACGAAATCGCATCCATCATTGCTTTCACATTGAAAAATCATGAAGACGAAGCCAAACTTGAAGAGGCAAGCGGACGTGTTGAAGCATTAACAAACAAATTTATCCTCTATCCAGAATATTAATTTTAGAAAATCGACCCTTAATAAAAATGGGTCGATTTTTTTAGTAAAATATTCGTATCCAATCATATTCTGGGGTGGATTAATTCATAGTAAAAAACACTAAGATATAATGCGTTTAAGTGGCAATTCCCTAATTTAACAATTTCTTCTATACAGAGTTCAAAGTATATGGTACGATTCGATTGTTCAAAGTTTGAACTAAAAGGAGTTGCGGCCTAAAGATGAATCGCTTTCAATTGTTAGAAGTATTGATGCAGGATTCTGAAATTTCCCAAAGATCGTTAGCAGTAAAAAGTAATCTTTCAGTGGGAAAGGTAAATTACACGTTAAATCAACTGGCTGATGAAAAAATGATCATCATAAAAAAAGATGGGAAAGCCTATCATTATGAAGTAACAGAAAAGGGCAGAGAATACTTAAAAGATGAATTAGACCAACTTCTTGAAACAAAGATTATTCTTCATAATAATAAAAGAAAAGTAATTAAGCAGGCTGTTATTTTAGCAGCAGGAGCGAAAACAGAATTTGATAAGCCGGCCTGTTTGCTGCCAATCAAGGACACCACACTTTTGGAAAGAACAATTGGTATCCTCGAGAATAATGGGATAGAAAAAATAATTATCGTAACAGGCTACAAAAAAGAAGCATTTGACGAAATAAATTCTTTAAAGGAAAACAAGGCAATTCATTTTGTGGAAAATCCAAAGTATCTTTGGACAGGCAGCATGGCCTCCCTCGCCGCCGCCTCACAACATATAACCGATGATTTTATTCTTTTAGAGGATGATATTTTGATAGAAGAAAGCGCTGTCACTGAATTGCTGGACCGGGAAGAACGAGATTGCCTTCTTTTGACAAAAGAAAGCGGCTCAGGCGATGAAGCGTTTATTGAAATTCAAAATAATTACCTTTATAAGATATCCAAGGACATTCATCAGTTAAATCGAATTGACGGAGAAATGACGGGTATCACCAAATTTTCTTATAATATTTATAAGGAAATGCTGCGATGTTTTAAGACCAATAAAAATCCTTATGTTAATTATGAGTATATTCTCTTGGATGTATCAAGGATAATCAATGTTAGTTATTATAAAATTCCCGATTTAGTTTGGGCAGAAATTGATAGCTATGAACATCATTTTAAAGTGGTCGATAAGGTCTACCCGATGCTGCAGCGAAAAGAAGCTGACTTTAAGGAACGGGAATTAAAGCAGGGACTCGCATCTGCCTTGAAAATAACGATTGATGAGGTTACGTCTATTGAAGCACTCGGAGGACTGACGAACCGCAACTTTAAGGTGACCATTGGCGGTCAGGAGTACGCTGCAAGGATTCCTGGAAAAGGAACGGAACAATATATCAATCGTTACGATGAAAAAATCAACTCGGAAATCACCAGCCGACTTGGAATAAACCCAGAGGTCATTTATTTTAGTGGAAAAACAGGCTTGAAGATTGTCAAGTTCATCCCGGATGCTGAAACACTGAATCCGAGGACAGGTACTAGAGAAGATAACTTGATCCAGGTAGCAGGAATTTTTAATCGCTTACATTCATCCGGTGAAACCTTTAATGCCAGGTTCGATGTCTTTGAAAAAATTACCGAATATGAAACGATTTTAGCTGAGTTAAACGGAGAAGTATTTGAAGGCCATGACCAGGTAAAGCAGCAAGTTCTTGAGCTCGAGGAATATTACAAATCGTTAAACGTGCCGCTTGTTCCCTGCCATAATGACCCGCTTGCTGAAAACTTCGTGAAAAGCGGAGAAGAGAAGATGTTCCTGGTTGACTGGGAATTTTCTGGCATGAACGACCCGCTTTGGGATGTAGCAGCTTATATTATTGAAGCCGAATTGTCGCCAGCAGAGGAAAAGCTATTCTTGCTTCAATATTTCAATGGATCGGTGACGGCAGAAAACCAACAGCAGCTGTTATTGAACAAGATTTTCCTTGATTTCCTTTGGACTATTTGGGCTTTGATGAAGGAAGCAGGCGGAGAAGATTTTGGATCCTACGCATTCAATCGGTTTACCCGTGCACAAAAAAATTTACAGGAATACCAGAAACATTATAAAGCGCTTGAGAAACTTGGCACAATTTAATTCGAAGAGCGTTACCATTGTGTTAAGGAGCAGGATTAACAAGGATGATTAATACCATTTAATCGTTTACTCCCTATCCTAATAACCGTTTAAACTTTTTAACCAGCTTGCCGGCATATTTGTCGGCAGGCTTTTTTTGTGATAAAATTGTTAAAATTTTTGACGTAAGCGTTATAAAGTATTACGGTAAATACGAATGTAAATAAAATCTTAATTCTCCAATCCGATCATGATAAATCCCGGCCATGACATAGCACGATATAGCAGATTTTTTTGATTCTTTATTGGAGAAGGTTAGAAGTTGCTCATCGGCTTTTTTTTCTGTAAAATGAGACGAATGCATGATTAAATTTTATAAAAGGGGCGATTATTGTGGCAAAGGTATACGTCTTCGACCATCCATTGATCCAACACAAGCTTACTTACATACGTGATAAAAACACAGGAACGAAAGAGTTTCGCGAGCTCGTAGACGAAGTGGCAACATTGATGGCGTTTGAAATCACAAGGGATATGCCGCTTGAAGATATCGAGATTGAAACACCGGTATGTAGGACTAAGTCAAAAGTTCTGTCTGGGAAAAAATTAGGGTTGGTTCCGATTTTACGGGCTGGAATTGGCATGGTAGATGGAATGCTGAAATTAATTCCGGCTGCGAAGGTAGGCCATGTCGGATTATACCGTGACCCGGAAACACTAAAGCCAGTGGAATACTATGTGAAGCTTCCAAGTGATGTAGAAGAGCGCGACTTCATTGTCGTCGATCCGATGCTGGCAACAGGCGGTTCTGCCATTGATGCGATCCATGCCTTGAAAAAGCGCGGTGCCAAACATATCAAATTTATGTGCTTAATTGCCGCACCTGAAGGCGTTGAGGCTGTAAAGGCAGAACATCCGGACGTCGATATCTACATCGCTGCCTTAGATGAAAAACTGAACGATCACGGCTACATCGTGCCCGGCCTTGGCGATGCCGGCGACCGGTTGTTTGGAACAAAATAAGTTTTTGGAAAAAGTCGAGTGTAACCGCTCGGCTTTTTTTGTATTGCGAAAATCTAGGTTAAATTAGCAAAGAACCCCCAACACTTTATTCTGCCCGATTGCATATTTTTCCCTTAATAAGAAAACGATATGAAAAAAGGGGAAATTCATTATATGAAACTGCTGCTCGCCATCCTTCTCACGCTGCAAACTCCAAAAACTCTTATCCACCCTCCAATCCCTAAACCCAATCAGGAGACAATCGCGATTGTCATCCTTGAAAAACTGCAGTCCGAACAGGAAATCAAACAGCTCATCCGGCCGTATAAAGATTTGAAGCTTCGCCATGTTTTCCAAGAGGCGATTGATGGATTTTCGATCCAAGGCAGCCCGCAGACAATTGCTGAGCTTGCCGAGCAAAAACGTGTCTTAAACGTCTCACCGGTCACCCAGTATAGGGTGGAAACCGAGGAGAGTGTTAAGATTATTGGCGGCGAAGAGGTGCGCGGTTATTTTGATCAAAAAAATGAACGGCTGACAGGAAAAGGGGTGACGGTTGGGGTCATCGACACCGGGGTTGATTACACTCATCCGGATTTGAAGCGAAATTATGCCGGCGGTCATGACTTGGTCGACAACGACCGGGATCCAATGGAAACCCTCGCCCAAGGTAAAGCAACCATTCATGGCACTCATGTTGCCGGCATCATTGCTGCCAATGGAAAAATTAAAGGCGTTGCACCAGAGGCGAAAATTGTTGCCTACCGCGCACTTGGGCCAGGTGGAGGCGGGACAACGGAGCAGGTGCTCGCAGCAATTGACCAAGCGATTAAAGATAAGGTTGATATTGTTAATCTGTCGCTCGGGAACGATATCAACGGGCCGGACCTGCCGATCAGCCTCGCCCTTAACCGCGCTGTCGATAAAGGAATTGTCGCGGTGGCGGCTTCCGGAAACTCCGGACCGAATGTGTGGACGGTCGGCTCGCCGGGGACAGCCTCGAAAGCCATATCTGTTGGCGCATCGACACCAACGATGGAGATTCCTTCTTTATTAATAGAAGGAATGCAGGATAAAATTCGTCTTCAGCCGATGGAAGGCTCTGGACAATGGGAGATCGACCGCACCTTAGAAGTCGTTGATGGGGGACTGGGCAGGAAAAGTGATGTCAAACATGTTCAAGGGAAAATTGCCCTTATTAAGCGAGGAACATTGACGTTTTCGGAAAAAGCAGCCAATGCCCTTGAAGCGGGGGCTAAAGCTGTGCTTATCTACAATAATATGAGCGGCGGCTTCATGGGCAACCTCGATACTCAGCTGACCATCCCTGTCGGCTCACTCGCGAAGAGTGACGGAGTTATTTTGCAAAAAGAATTAAAAAATCGCCGGGTGACAGCAAGAGTATTGGTAAGTGAAGAGCGGGACAGGCTCGCGGATTTCAGCTCGCGGGGGCCGGTGACGGGGACGTGGGAAATTAAGCCGGATATTGTGGCGCCGGGTGTAGCGATTAATTCGACGATTCCGGGCGGTTACTTAAGCTTGCAGGGGACGAGCATGGCGGCCCCGCATGTGGCAGGGGCGTGCGCGTTAATCAAGCAGGCGCATCCGGATTGGACGCCGGAACAAATTAAGGCGGCGTTGATGAATACGGCGAAACCGTTGGTAAAACAGAAAGAGGACACTGGGGGATTATTGGAGAAACGTATAGTTAGCGAAGGGAGTATGAAAACCAGCGGAGACGAGGTCGAATCCCCTTATTACCGTACGTTCGAGCAAGGCGCCGGCCGAATCCAAGTGAATGAGGCGATCAAGGCTGCATCGCTCGTGTCACCGAGCAGTATCCGGTTTGGGAAGTTTACTGGTGAGAGTGGCAGTCATAAAGCAGATTTGCATGTTGAAAATACGAGTGAAATGGTGCAGCGATACTCATTTTCTATACCGAAGCAGGTGGATGGGCTCACGTGGCGGTTTCCGCTATCGTTTACCTTGGCACCGAAGCAATCCAAGGAGATCACGGTGGAGTTAATGGTGGACCCAAAGGTGTTTAAGGGAAAGATTCATGATGGCTTTTTAAGTTTGCAGGCAGGAACGAAGACGATGCAGATACCGTATTTGTACGTGCTCGAGGAGCCAGGATATCCAAGGGTGATGGGGTTTGATTTTGCAGAAGGGGATCGACCTGGGGAGTATCGGTATGAGGTTTATTTGCCTGGAGGGGCAGAGGAATTTGGGATTGCATTGTTTAACCCAGAGGATTACCGTTTTGTTGGCTTTTTAGATACGCTGACAAATGTGAAAAAGGGATTAATCCGCCAAACGCTCTCCGCTGAACAGCTGCCAGCCGATGGTTCTTATCTAGTGAAGATTTTTGCGAAAAAAGCGGGTAAAGAGGATTTTATCGAGAGAATGATTGTGATTGAAAAAAAGAAAGAGTAATGCGTGGGGCTGTCAGTGGTCACCCCGCCGCCCCGCATTGGCTCGTTTACATTTCTTTATTTAAATGTTCATAAAATAGACACAATTCAGACCCGAAACGTTCATTATTTACAATACAATGATAGTGTAAACTAAAATATTTAATCAATGAGATTTCAGGAAATTGCATGTGGATTAATTCACGTAAACTCATTGACATTGAATGGTGCCTATTGTATGCTAACAAAGGGTATAAATGGTAGGGTTTTCATTATTTTCAGAAAAAATTATCTGTGAAAAACACCTCTATCAATTTCCCTAAATACCTCAAGTCCGTTGCAGGTTCTCTTAAAAATAAGGAGAGAATAGAATGCAAAAAGACCGCAATTCATTTAAGGCAATGGCCCTAATGTCCGCAATACTCTCGCAGCTTGTGGGAGCCACTCTTATCGGTATTTTTTCAGGAAGATGGTTGGACCATCATTGGGGCACAGAACCAATTTTCTTAATAATCGGATTGTTCATCGGGCTTACGGCAGGTATTTATTCCATGCTTGTATCGATCCGCCATTTCTTTTCAGGAGATTAACCAACCATGCCGGAATTTCAATTTATGTTTTCAAGACAGCGAAGATGGATGTTTTTTTTATTGTCTTTTTATGTACTCGGCTGGGGGTTCACGTCGTACAAATCTATCTTTCTGGGATTGGTTTTAGGGACGAGCTTGAGCCTCTTTAATCTGTGGTTAATGGTTCGAAAAATGAATCAGTTTGGTGAATCGATTTCACAAGGAAAAAAGGTACGGTCGCTTGGATCTTTTTCGAGGTTTGCGACGGCGGCACTGGCCGTGATAATTGCTATGAGGTATCCGGAACATTTTCACCTTATTAGCGTGGTTATAGGGTTAATGACATCCTATATTGTCATTATAATAGATTTTTTTTATAGAAAGAATTAAAAATACATTAAAAAATGTGGAAGCGAGGTGAATATTGTTGGAACACGAAGCACCAATAGTTGAATTTCTAGGGCTGTACTTTAACATGGCTAACGTTTTGATGATCACTGTTGCCTCTGTCATTGTCTTTTTAATTGCGGTCCTATCTACTCGCAAGCTTGCCATGAAGCCGACAGGCATCCAAAATTTTATGGAATGGGTCATGGATTTTGTTAAGAATATTATTAACAGCACGATGGATTGGAAAGATGGCGGGCGATTCCATATACTTGGGATTACGATCATGATGTATGTCTTTGTAGCTAATATGCTCGGACTACCATTTTCAGTCGTGGTCGACGGTAAACTTTGGTGGAAATCACCAACTGCCGATCCAGCTGTAACGTTAACACTTGCCATTTTAGTAGTAGGTTTATCACATTTTTATGGGGTAAAGATGAGAGGTATGTCTGCATACGGGAAGGAATTCTTTAAACCGTTCTGGTTTATGTTCCCAATTAAAGTGATCGAGGAGTTTGCTAATACTCTGACGCTTGGTCTCCGTCTTTACGGAAACATTTATGCGGGTGAAATTTTATTAGGTTTGCTTGCAGGAAGTCTAGCAACCGGTGTGGGCGGACATTTAGCCGCAATCGTACCGATGCTGGCATGGCAGGGATTCTCAGTCTTTGTCGGTGCCATCCAGGCATTTATTTTCACCATGTTAACAATGGTTTACTTGTCTCACAAAGTGAGCAGCGACCATTAATATAATCGTTCATTATATGAACAAAAAAATAAAATTTTTATACATTTTAAGGAGGAAAATTACAAATGGGTTCTTTAGCAGCAGCAATAGCAATTGGTTTAGCGGCACTAGGTGCTGGTATTGGTAACGGTCTTATCGTATCTCGTACAGTTGAGGGTATTGCTCGTCAACCTGAAGCTCGTGGTATGCTTCAAACAACAATGTTCATCGGGGTTGCGTTAGTTGAGGCGATTCCTATCATCGCGGTTGTTATCGCGTTCATGGTTCAAGGTAAATAATTTTAACCAATAGACGTTCAAAAAATGGCGAAGATCATTTCATGAGAACCTTCGCCATTCGTTTATGTATGTCTTTATTCATCAGGGCAATGGTGAAAAGGGTGTCAGGCACCATTTTACATGTCTTCATCAGGGAAATGGTAATAAGGGTGTCAAGCACTATTCTTCTACCTGCAGATGAACGATTCACTTTGGAAAAAACATGATTTTGAAAATTATTTGATTGATATATTTGTTTTGAACGACTCTTGAAGGGAGTGAACCCGAGGTGTTAACAAGCAGTCTTGTATTAGGTACAGCAGAACATACCGGTATTAATACTGGTGATATTCTATTTCAATTAGTTATGTTTATCGTCTTGATGTTATTGCTGAAAAAGTTCGCATGGGGTCCGTTAATGGGCATTATGAAAGAACGTGAAGCACATGTAGCAAATGAAATTAACGCTGCAGAAAACAGCCGTCAAGAAGCGAAAAAACTATTAGAAGAACAACGTGCTCTTTTAAAAGAAGCACGTACTGATGCTCAAGGCTTGATCGAATCAGCGAAAAAGCAAGGTGACTTGCAGCGCGAGGAAATCATTGCTGCAGCACGCGGCGAAGCTGAGCGTATTAAAGAATCAGCCAAGCTTGAAATCGAGCAGCAAAAAGAAAAAGCGGTTGCCGCTATTCGTGAACAGGTTGCCCACCTTTCCGTCTTAATTGCCTCTAAAGTAATTGAGAAGGAATTGAGTGCAGCGGATCAAGAAAAACTCATTAACGAATATATTCAAGAGGCAGGAGAAGGCCGATGAGTAGCTCTATGGTAGCAAAACGCTACGCGTTGGCTCTTTTTCAAATTGCGAAAGAACAGCAGCTTCTTGGAGTAATAGAAGAAGAACTTCGTGTAGTGAAGGAAGTTGTACTTTACAACCCTGAATTAAAAGCTGTTTTGAAATCTTCTAAGCTTTCGATTGAAAAGAAAAAGGAGATTATCGCACAGGCTTTTGCTTCAGTGAGTGTATATGTACGCAATACACTGATGATTTTAATCGAACGTCACCGCGAGGACCAAATTGCGGGCGTGGCAAATGAATTTTTTGAACTGGCAAATGAAGAAATGGGGATTGCTGAAGCCGAAGTCACAAGTACACGTGACTTAACAGATGCTGAGCGTAACGCATTATCTTCTGTATTTGCTGCAAAAGTCGGCAAGAAATCACTAAGAATTGAAAATATTGTGGATTCCAATTTGCTTGGAGGCGTAAAGCTTCGCATTGGAAACCGTATTTATGACGGCAGCTTGCGCGGCAAGCTCGATCGTTTAGAACGTAAATTGTTAAGCTAAGATTTGTAGATAGGGGTGAAACTCATGAGCATCAAAGCTGAAGAAATCAGTGCCCTGATAAAAAAGCAGATTGAAAACTATCAGGCAGAAATTCAAGTGACTGATGTCGGTACAGTTATCTCTGTTGGTGACGGTATCGCTCGTGTTCACGGCCTTGACAATTGTATGGCCGGAGAACTTGTTGAATTTTCAAACGGCGTTATGGGTATGGCACAAAACCTTGAAGAAAATAACGTCGGTATTATCATCCTTGGACCTTTCACCGAAATTCGTGAAGGTGACGAGGTTCGCCGTACAGGCCGCATCATGGAGGTTCCCGTTGGTGAAGCCTTAATCGGACGCGTTGTAAACCCACTAGGTCAGCCGATCGACGGCATGGGTCCAATTAACACAACCAAAACCCGCCCAGTTGAAGCAGTAGCTCCTGGCGTTATGGCTCGTAAATCCGTTCATGAGCCGTTACAAACTGGTATTAAAGCGATTGACGCCCTTGTGCCAATCGGCCGTGGTCAACGTGAGTTAATCATTGGTGACCGTCAAACAGGTAAAACATCTGTTGCTATCGATACCATTTTGAACCAAAAGGGTCAAGACATGATTTGTATCTATGTTGCCATCGGTCAGAAGGAATCAACTGTACGTACTGCAGTTGAAACGCTTCGTAAATATGGCGCATTAGAATACTCAATCGTTGTAACAGCTTCTGCATCACAACCAGCTCCATTGCTATTCTTAGCACCATATGCGGGCGTTGCGATGGGTGAAGAATTTATGTACAATGGCAAACACGTATTAATCGTATACGATGACTTGTCAAAACAAGCGGCTGCATACCGTGAGCTTTCATTATTGCTTCGTCGTCCTCCAGGTCGTGAGGCATATCCAGGGGATGTATTCTACTTGCACTCCCGCTTACTTGAGCGTGCAGCAAAAATTAACGATTCACTAGGTGCTGGTTCCATCACAGCGCTGCCATTTATTGAAACACAAGCAGGTGACGTTTCTGCTTATATTCCAACAAACGTTATCTCCATCACAGATGGACAAATTTTCTTACAATCAGATCTATTCTTCTCCGGCGTTCGTCCGGCGATCAATGCAGGTCTTTCCGTTTCCCGTGTAGGTGGTTCTGCCCAAATTAAGGCGATGAAGAAGGTTTCTGGAACACTGCGTCTTGACCTTGCTTCCTACCGTGAATTAGAAGCATTCGCTCAGTTCGGTTCTGACCTTGATAAGGCAACTCAAGCAAAGCTTGCCCGCGGTGCCCGTACTGTTGAAGTGTTAAAACAAGATTTGCACAAGCCGCTTGCTGTTGAAAAGCAAGTAGCAATCCTATATGCCTTAACCCGCGGCTTCATTGATGATATTCCATTAGAGGATGTTCGCCGCTTTGAATCAGAATTCCATAATTGGTTAGACCACAACCGCAAAGAGTTGTTAGACCATATTACAAACACGAAGGATCTTCCTTCTGATGACGATATGGCTTCTGCAATCAACGACTTTAAAAAGACGTTTGCAGTTTCCGAAAAATAGGGTCTGACATATTTAAGGCTATTGACGTGCGCGGCACCGTTCGGTGGTGACGCGCCTCATAGCCGCACATTCTTTGAATGAGGGTGGTGAGAACCTATGGCTTCATTACGCGAGATAAAAAATCGTATTAATTCAACGAAAAAGACGAGTCAAATCACAAAAGCAATGGAAATGACTTCTGCCGCTAAATGGAACCGTGCTGTGTTGAATGCAAAAGCATTCGTACCATACATGGAAAAAATCCAGGAAGTAACTGCATCGATAGCAATCGGTGCTGGCGGAGTAATTCATCCAATGCTGACACATCGACCTGTTAAGAAGACCGGTTATATTGTTATGACTTCTGACAGCGGACTTGCGGGTGCGTTCAACAGCAACGTAATTCGTAAGGTTCATCAAACAATCCAAAGTCGTCATAAATCGAATGATGAATTCGCGATCATTGCAATTGGAAGAGTGGCCCGCGACTTTTTTGTCAAGCGCGGTATGAATGTAGTCCTCGAGATGATTGGGCTACCTGCCCAGCCAAACTTTGCTGACATCCAGGAAGTGACCCGCAATACAGTTGGGATGTTTGCCGACGGCACTTTCGATGAACTATATGTCTATTACAGTCATTATCTAAGTGCGATTTCACAGGAAGTTACCGAGAAGAAGCTGCTTCCACTATCGGATTTATCCACTTCTCACAAGCTCATTTCCTATGAATTTGAGCCATCTGCAGAAGAAATTTTGGAAGTTCTCCTGCCACAATATGCGGAGAGCTTAATTTTCGGTGCTTTATTAGACAGTAAAGCAAGTGAGCATGCTGCCCGGATGACCGCAATGAGAAATGCAACAGATAATGCGAAAGAACTAATCAACGACTATACATTAAGCTACAACCGCGCCCGTCAAGCAGCGATTACTCAAGAAATCACCGAAATCGTCGGCGGCGCAGCAGCACTAGAATAGTAAAAATTACCATTCGGTGCCTGACACCATAAACAATCTGTTTGTAGGAGTATTGGGGACGATACGGTTGTTCCCGGCTCTGTGTGAAAACGAAAATGAGTCTTGTGCGTGAATTGTAGTTCTTCTATTCAAAAATGAATGGCAAAATGCACGGATGCATGAGGCTTGTATCGAAAGAGTAAGTTAGGAGGGAAAACGATGAACAAAGGACGCGTTCTTCAGATTATGGGTCCGGTTGTTGACGTCAAGTTTGATAACGGTCAGCTGCCTGAGATCTATAACGCATTAAAAGTGGTAAGTAAAGCGCGTACTGAATCAGAAGTTGATATCAACTTAACCCTTGAAGTAGCCCTTCATTTAGGTGATGATACAGTTCGTACAATTGCGATGGCTTCTACTGACGGTTTAACTCGCGGTTTGGAAGTTGAAGATACTGGTGCGCCAATTTCGGTACCGGTTGGTGACGTAACTCTTGGCCGTGTATTTAACGTATTAGGTGAAGCGATTGACCTTGTTGAAGATGTACCGGCAAGTGCCCGCCGTGATTCGATTCACCGCGAAGCGCCAACATTTGAAAATCTTTCTACTGAGGTAGAAATTCTTGAAACTGGTATTAAGGTAGTAGACCTTCTTGCACCATATATTAAGGGTGGTAAGATTGGTCTATTTGGTGGTGCCGGAGTAGGTAAAACCGTATTAATCCAGGAATTGATCAATAACATCGCTCAAGAGCACGGTGGTATTTCGGTATTCGCCGGTGTTGGTGAGCGTACTCGTGAAGGTAACGACCTTTTCCATGAAATGACGGATTCAGGCGTTATCAAGAAAACAGCGATGGTATTCGGACAAATGAACGAGCCGCCAGGTGCACGTATGCGTGTTGCCTTGACAGGTTTGACAATGGCTGAATATTTCCGTGATGAGCAAGGACAGGACGTTCTTTTCTTCATGGATAACATCTTCCGTTTCACGCAAGCAGGTTCTGAGGTATCCGCCCTACTTGGCCGTATGCCATCTGCGGTAGGTTACCAGCCGACTCTTGCTACTGAAATGGGTAAATTACAAGAGCGTATTACATCTACTAACGTAGGTTCTGTTACATCGATCCAAGCGATTTACGTACCAGCCGATGACTACACTGACCCGGCTCCGGCGACTACTTTCGCTCACTTAGATGCAACAACTAACCTTGAGCGTAAGCTTTCTGAGATGGGTATTTACCCAGCGGTGGATCCTCTTGCTTCAACTTCTCGTGCGTTGTCACCAGAAATCGTTGGCGAAGAGCACTACACTGTAGCTCGTAATGTACAACAAACGCTTCAGCGTTACCGTGAATTACAGGATATCATTGCGATCCTTGGTATGGACGAACTTTCTGATGATGATAAGTTAATCGTACACCGTGCGCGCCGTATTCAGTTCTTCTTATCACAGAACTTCCACGTTGCTGAGCAGTTTACTGGCCAGCCAGGTTCGTATGTGCCTGTAAAAGAAACTGTTAAAGGATTCAAAGATATCCTTGATGGTAAATATGATCATCTTCCAGAAGATGCGTTCCGTTTGGTCGGCCGCATTGAAGAAGTGGTTGAGGCTGGAAAACGCATGGGTGTAGAAGCGTAAAGTACGCCAGGAGGGTAAAAAATGAAGACGATTAAAGTCAGTGTTGTTACTCCCGATGGCCCGGTGTATGATTCAGATGTGGAAATGGTTAGTACGAAGGCTCAGAGTGGTGAGCTGGGAATTTTACCTGGACACATTCCGATGGTGGCTCCGCTCCAAATTGGTGCTGTTCGTCTGAAAAAGGATGGTAAGACGGAATTGATCGCGGTCAGCGGTGGATTTTTAGAGGTTCGTCCTGATCAAGTGACGATTCTTGCCCAAACGGCAGAGAAAGCATCTGATATTGATGTGGAACGTGCCCTAAGAGCGAAGGAACGTGCAGAGCAGCGTATGCATGAACAGAAACTCGAGCATATCGATTTCCGACGTGCTGAGCTGGCGTTGCAGCGTGCCATCAATCGCCTCGCCGTATCGGAAAAAAGATTTTAATGATTTTTGTAAAATAAAGAACCCCTTTAGGCAGCACAATTTGCGCTGCCTGGAGGGGTTTTTGTTTTTGGTAAAAGAATTTTTGAAGGGAGAAGCGGAATGTTAAAAGGGTTTACGTTTGAACATAGCCAGATTTATAAAATACTTAGTTAGCTAGTCCTCCTCAGAGCCATTTAGTGATAGGAAAGGACTAGTTTTGGTGTAAACGGCATGAAGTGGACTCTTATGCATATGATGATAGGGGAAATAGCTAGGCAGATTGATAATTAGATTTGATGATTAATATAGTGATATAGGTAATATTTGCAGCTGATACATACTGAAGATGGTAGTGGAGTTTAGTCTATTATGATATTTTTCCACGTTAATAATAAAATGTGAACATTTAATGACAATTATCACAGACAATTTGACTTGTTATGTTATTAAATAGGGGTTGTTGTCGAATGATTAGGGCATTGAGGTTTTGAGAAACAAAATCCTTGTAAGGCATCCTTCGCTGACGCCCAGTCGAGAGAACCAGGATGAATAGGTATGGTTCGCTCTTGCGTTATCTCCGAGGCGGGGTCAAGATACCTGTCAGTGAGATTACGGAAACGCTCTGGAAGGGACATCATGTCTACAGCCCAGTTATGATGTAAATTGTGATTCTATTTTCCATATGCCAAATGCTATCGGATTCCTGCGTCTCTTCTGTTACTGAGGCATGCGAAATTTCCATTTTAAGTCTTTTTTGAGAACGAGTTCCACGAGCCTTTAAATGGAAAATTAAGCAGCAAATAGAATTCCAATTTTAAGTAAATGGTTTGTCGACACAAGTTTGTAACAATGCTATAATGAATTCGGTTACAATATTCATTAGTATGAAAATTTACAACATTGGAGGGGATGGACATGGAACTTCTAAATGTATATCAGAATAATTATCTGATAGTTTTTGTGTTTCTATGTCTTGGAGTGCTGCTGCCTGTGGTGGCGTTATATTTGGGGAAACTTCTGCGTCCGCATATGCCTAGTGATGCGAAGAATACCACATATGAGAGCGGTATTGAGCCATTTCACGATTCCCGTGTACAGTTCAATGTCCGCTATTATATTTTTGCCTTAATGTTTGTTATTTTTGATGTAGAAACGGTGTTTTTATATCCATGGGCTGTCGCTTATGATAAACTAGGCATTTTTGCTCTCGTCGAAATGTTAATTTTCGTAGCGATGCTGATAATTGGCCTAGCGTATGCTTGGAAAAAGAAGGTGCTACGATGGATCTAAAACTAGAAGATTTAACACCTGAGGAAATGAAAGAGTTAGAAAGAAATGTATTTTTTGCAACGCTGGAGCAAATTAAGGGTTGGGCACGAAGTAATTCCTTGTGGCCAATGACATTTGGTCTGGCTTGTTGTGCGATTGAAATGATGGGTGTTGGGGGAGCGAACTATGACCTCGACCGTTTTGGATCGTTTTTCCGGACATCACCAAGACAATCGGATTGTATGATTGTATCTGGTACGGTGACAAAGAAAATGGCGCCAATATTACGCCGTTTGTATGATCAAATGCCGGAGCCAAAATGGGTCATTGCAATGGGGTCTTGTGCGACTGCCGGAGGTCCGTATGTCAAATCTTATGCCGTTGTGAAGGGTGTCGACCAAATCGTACCTGTTGATGTATATATTCCTGGATGCCCGCCAAACCCGGCTGCATTAATTTATGGAATTAATAAATTAAAAGGAAAAATTCGTTATGAAGCGAAGACAGGGAAGAAGGTGATTTAATCAATGAGCGGGGAAAAAGATCTCGAACAATTAAAGAGAGAAGCCGCTGAAAAGGCCAAAGCTGCGGCGTTAGCAAAGCGTAAGGCAAAGGAAGCAGGCGAAGCTTTGCCGAAGCAGGATGAGATGCCGGCCGAGCCGAAAAAGGTTGAAACGCCGGCCGAGGATGCACCACAGGCCCCGTCTGCTGGAGATGATGCTGACTTGGCGAAGAAAAAGGCAGCTGCGGCAGCGAAAGCTAAGGCAGCGGCACTGGCAAAGAAGAAAAGGGAAGGCATTAGCGAGGAACCTTCCTCAGAATCGGCCGTACCTGCCTCAGAGCTAGCGGCAGAAGCTACACCAGCAGCAGAGGAAGCCCAGTCTGCAAGCGATGCAGACGACTTAGCGAAGAAAAAAGCAGCAGCGGTAGCGAAAGCAAAAGCAGCGGCAGCAGCGAAACGGAAGGCAATGGAACTGGCTGGAGGAAATTCCCCAGCGAGCGATGAGGCCCCGGCATCAGAAACCGATTCTGCTGCAGGCAGCGATGCTGACGACTTAGCGAAGAAAAAAGCAGCAGCAGTAGCGAAGGCGAAAGCAGCGGCAGCAGCAAAACGGAAGGCAATGGAACAAGCGGGTAGCTCAGATCAAGCAACTGGAACAGGCGACGATGCCCCAGCAGGTGACGATGCGAAAGCGAAAGCAGCGGCAGCAGCCAAAGCGAAGGCAGCAGCGGCAGCGAAGGCGAAGGCGGCGGCAGCAGCCAAGGCGAAAGCAGCTGGAGCAGGATCGGACGCATCCGCAGGTGGCGATGATGAAAAAGCGAAAGCAATTGCAGCAGCCAAGGCCAAAGCAAAGGCAGCGGCAGCAGCGAAGGCGAAGGCAGCCGGATCCACAAAAGCCGGCGATACAGCTGCAGCCGAAGCCCAAACCGCAGCGCCATCACCAAATCAGCCATACTTAGATAAGTATGTAAAAGTGATTGCAGAAAACCTAGGTTCAGATGTTTTAGAAGATTCTTATATTAATAAACTATCCAAAGATGTTCCGACACTTGTGGCGAAGCATGATACATATTTTAAGTTAGCTCAATTTTTAAAATATAATGAGCTTCTCGGGTTTGACTATCTATCTGAGCTGCATGGAACGGATTATGAAACACATATGGAAGTGTATGTTCACTTGTACTCATACAAAAACCGGCAATCGGTTTCATTAAAAGTGAAGATTGACCGCGATGAACCAACAATCGAGTCCTTGCAGCCAATTTGGGCCGGAGCGAACTGGCCTGAGTGTGAAGCATATGATTTACTTGGAATAAAGTTTACAGGACATCCGAATTTGCATCGGATTTTGCTTGGAGAAGATTGGGTTGGCCATCCACTGCGTAAAGACTATGAACAGTATGATGTGGAGGTGTAGCCAATGATCAGAACAGAAGAAATGTTACTAAACGTCGGTCCACAGCATCCTAGTACGCACGGAGTATTCCGGCTTGTAATTAAAATTGATGGAGAAATCATAACCGAAGCAACGCCTGTCATCGGTTATTTACACCGCGGAACAGAAAAATTGGCAGAGAACCTGCAGTATACACAGATTATTCCTTATACGGACCGGATGGACTATCTGTCAGCGATGACCAACAACTACGTGATTTGTCATGCTGTCGAAACGATGATGGGGATTCAAGTGCCGGAACGTGCGGACTTCCTGCGCGTAATAGCCATGGAGCTTGGACGAATTGCCAGCCACCTTGTTGCATGGGGCACATACATCCTTGACCTTGGGGCGACAAGCCCATTCATCTATGCCTTCCGTGACCGAGAAATGATTATCAATATGCTGAACGAATTATCGGGTGCACGTTTGACGTTCAACTATATGCGTGTTGGCGGTGTGAAGTGGGATGCACCTGAAGGCTGGATTGAAAAGGTAAGAGATTTTATCCCATATATGCGCGAACAGCTTGCAGGCTACCATCAGCTTGTCAGCGGAAATGAAATCTTTTTGGACAGGGTAAAGGGTATTGGCAGATATACAAAAGAAGAAGCCATCCACTATTCACTCAGCGGGCCAAATCTGCGCTGTACAGGGGTAAAATGGGATCTTCGTAAAGATGAGCCGTATTCGATTTACAACCGTTTTGATTTTGATGTTCCGACATCGGAGGACGGCGATTGCTTAGCACGCTATAATCTCCGTCTTACTGAGATAGAAGAATCGCTGAAAATCCTTGAGCAGGCTGTTGAACAATTCCCTGCTGAGGGAGACATTCTTGCTAAGGTGCCGAAAATCATTAAGGCACCAAAAGGTGAAGCATATGTCAGAACCGAATCACCACGTGGAGAAATTGGCTGCTTTATTGCCAGCGACGGTAAAAAAGAACCGTATCGCTTAAAGTTTAGAAGACCATCATTCTATAATCTGCAAATTCTCCCGAAATTATTAGTAGGCGAAAATATTGCAAATCTGATAGCTATTTTAGGGGCAATTGATATTGTCCTTGGGGAGGTGGACGGCTAATGATGGAAGAGTTGCTCCAATCGAGTCCCGGCTGGGCTAATTTTGGGATCTTCTTTTTACTTGGAGTTGTCTTGCTTTTAGTCGTATTAGGCTTCGTTACCTATGGAATTTTAGCAGAGCGGAAAGTTATGGGTTTCATGCAGCTGCGTCACGGTCCAAATCAACTTGGCGGCCGCTGGGGACTTTTACAGACCGTGGCTGACGTTTTGAAGCTTTTACTGAAAGAGGATATTATCCCGAAGGCAGTCGACCGGCCATTATTTATTCTGGCACCGGTTATTGCGTTTGCACCATCGTTCATGGTACTAGCGACGCTGCCGTTTACCGATAAGTTTCAATTTGCCGATATTGGTGTCGGCTTACTGTATTACATTGCTGTTTCTGGATTAACCGTTTTTGGCATGGTGCTGGGCGGCTGGGCGTCGAATAATAAGTATGCTCTCTTAGGAGGAATGCGTGCTGCGGCACAAATGATTTCTTATGAAATCCCGCTTGTTATGTCCGTTCTTGGGGTTATTTTACTCTCAGGAAGCCTAAACCTAAATGACATCGTGAAGGCTCAGGAGCACGGCTGGTTTATCTTATTACAGCCAATTGGCTTTGTTGTCTTTTTTATCGCATCGATTGCGGAATTAAACCGGACACCATTTGACCTGCCGGAGTCGGAAAATGAACTTGTTGCCGGCTACCACGTCGAGTATTCAGGATTCCGCTGGGCTTTCTTTATGCTTTCAGAATATGTGTACCTATTTGGTATGTCAGCACTTATTACGGTTGTATTCCTTGGTGGCTGGCTGCCTCCGCTTGAGATTCTTGATTTTATTCCGGGCGCAGTATGGTTTGCACTTAAATTTAGTGCAGTTGTCTTTGTCTATATTTGGCTGCGCAGTACGCTTCCGCGTTTCCGCGCTGACAGCCTAATGGAATTTGGCTGGAAAATCCTGCTGCCAATCGCCTTGGCAAACATTTTCCTAACCGCCATCCTTAAATCATTATTAGGTGCCTGACACCAATAACAATTTTTAAAATGTAAAAGGGGTGAAAAACGTGCTTGGAGTATTTAAAGGCTTGAAATATACCCTGAAACAATTATCGCGTGAGAAGGTTACGTACGATTATCCAAACGAGCCGCTTCCGCTTCCTGACCGCTTTCGCGGGATTCAAAAGTTTTATCCGGAGAAGTGCATTGTTTGTAACCAGTGTGCACAGATTTGCCCGACGGACTGTATTCAATTAACGGGTAAAAAGCATCCGGACCCAACGAAAAAGGGGAAAATCATTGACACTTACGACATTAACTTTGAAATATGTATCCTCTGTGACCTGTGTACAGAGGTGTGCCCAACAGAAGCTATCATCATGACCAATAACTTCGAGCTCGCTGAATACAGCCGGGACATGTTATTTAAAAACCTTGAATGGTTAGATGAAAACGACGAAAACATACGGCAGGTGAATAAAGCATGACATTTTCAGGTGAATTCCTCGCTTTTATGGGACTCGCACTTGTTGCGATCATCGGCGGCGTGCTTCTATTGAACCTTAACAAAGTGATTCATATGGTCGTTGCCCTCATCTTCACTTTCGTCGCAATTGCCGGAATTTATGTGCTGCTTTCCGCAGAATTTGTGGCAGCCGTACAAATCTTAATTTATTCAGGTGCGATCACGATTATCATGCTGTTTGGTATTATGTTAACGAAACATGATGATGAAAGTGAACCAAAAACGGGCAAATGGCGAAAGTTACTTTTGTTCTTAGGGATTGTTGGCTTTGCTTTTGCTGTCTACATCGGGATTTATAACTTTAATATCGATCAAGTTCCGACAAAACTGCATGAAAACAATACCCTCCAAATTGGGGAAGCACTTTACTCAAAATATATTATTCCGTTTGAGCTAACATCTGTTTTACTATTAGCGGCCTTGGTTGGTTCGATTATTTTGGCAAAAAACGAGAAGAAGGAGGCGGATAAGGAATGAGTTCAGTTCCCGCTTCAGCCTTCCTGGCTCTCGCACTGATATTATTCTGCATTGGGTTATACGGTGCGTTAACGAAAAAGAATACCGTAATTGTGTTGATCTCCATAGAATTGATGCTGAATGCCGTTAATATTAACTTGGTTACCTTTAGTAAATATGGCATGGCGCCATCGATTACAGGTCAAATCTTCGCCCTGTTTGCCATCTGTGTGGCAGCAGCCGAAGCAGCTGTCGGACTCGCGATCTTGATTTCGCTTTACCGCAGCAAGAAAACCGTTAACATTGACGAAATGGACACAATGAAAAACTAGACAGACAACTTTGGGTGTCAGGCACCACAAAAAGACACTTACCACAATTTGTTTACCACGGAAGGACACACTCTGCCTTAAAAGGGAGTGTCCACTCCACGCGGACAAATGGGTGGATTTGTCCACGAAGGGTGTCAGGCACCATTAAAGGGGATAGTGATAATGATGGAAAATGCATGGCTCATACCGCTTTTCCCGCTATTATCGTTTTTGATCCTTCTCCTATTCGGTAAGCGACTGAAGGAGGCGAGTGCATATGTGGGGATTTTTCTCACGTTGGCATCGCTTATCTATTCGATTTTGGTGTTATTTGAGCGCTTTTCAGAGCCAACCTACAGTACGAAGTTTGAATGGCTCACGATAGGAGATCTGCATCTAACAGCGGGCTTTGAAGTGAATCAATTAAATGCATTGATGCTGTTTATCGTATCGCTCGTAAGTTTCTTAGTACATACCTACTCCAAGGGGTACATGCATGGGGATGAGCGGTTTCCGGTATTCTATGCCTATTTAGGATTATTTACATTTGCAATGCTCGGGCTGGTTATTTCGCCAAACCTGTTGCAAACATATATTTTCTGGGAGCTTGTTGGTGTTGGTTCCTTCCTATTAATCGGTTTCTATTATTACAAAGAAGAGGCAAAAGCCGCTGCGAAAAAGGCGTTCATCATGACCCGTATCGGGGATGTCGGCTTATTCATCGGCATGATCCTACTCTTCTGGCAAACAAAATCATTTGAATACAGCGAAATCTTTTCTGCAGTGGAAGCAGGGGCTGTATCCCAAACGATGATTACGTTAACGGCAATCTTAATTTTTATCGGGGCAGTCGGAAAGTCAGGTCAGTTCCCTCTCCACACATGGCTTCCTGATGCGATGGAAGGTCCGACACCTGTTTCGGCCCTCATCCATGCCGCAACGATGGTTGCCGCTGGGGTATATTTAGTCGCTGCACTATTCCCACTGTTCTTAGCTAGCAAAACGGCACTGCTAACAATCGCCATCATAGGTGCGGTTACCGCCATCTTTGCGGCAAGCATTGGCATTGTGCAAACCGATATCAAAAGAGTTCTTGCCTATTCAACGGTCAGCCAGCTCGGCTATATGATGCTCGCACTTGGTACTGCCGGTTATGTTGCCGGTGTGTTCCACTTGATGACACACGCATTCTTCAAGGCGTTATTATTCTTGGCTGCCGGTTCCGTGATTCACGCGGTACATACGCAGAATATCGAGGAAATGGGTGGACTTTGGAAAAAGCTGAAGCTGACCGGGCCGCTATTCTTAATCGGAACACTCGCAATCAGTGGTGTACCGGGGCTTTCTGGATTCTTCAGTAAAGATGAAATTCTAATTGCTGCCTGGGAAGGCGGACATCCAGTTCTCTTCTTGCTCGCACTGATCGCAGCATTCATGACAGCATTCTATATGTTCCGCCTGTTCTTCATGGTCTTCACCGGTGAAGCTCGCGGTAATCAAAAACATGTTCACGAATCACCAAACTACATGACCTACCCAATGATCCTGCTCGGCATCCTAGCAGTCATTGCCGGTTATGTGAACACACCTTGGTTCGGCTCGTTCCTTGGCGACTGGCTCGTCGACGGCAACCCGGCCCTCGGACATGGCCATATCGAAGGCCCGATTTGGATTATGATCGCAGCAACCGTTGTGTCCTTAGCGGGAATCTACCTTGCTTACTTGATGTACTACAAGCGAACAATCGCCCGCAACTGGTTAAGCGGCACGGGGGATACCTTACACACGATTTTACTGAACAAATATTACGTTGATGAGTTTTATCAAATGACAGTGGTGGCTGCGACAAAAGCAATCAGCTATCTTCTACGATTCATCGACGTCTTCGTTGTCGAAGGACTTGTTAAGGGCGTTGTCGGAATTGTCCAAGGCCTTGGTAAAACCGGTTCGAAAATGCAGACCGGACAGGTTCAAACTTACGGGGCAGTCGCCTTCATCGGACTCGCACTGCTCGCTGTCATCTTTGCGTTAACAGGGGGGTACTTACGATGAATTTGCAATGGGTTTTATCAATTCTAGTATTCTCCCCTTTACTAGGGATTATCGTTTTAGCTTTCATGCCGAAGATGGAAGAAAAAGCAATCAAACTGGTTGGCTTTCTCGCGACCTTGCCGCCATTATTTCTGGCGCTCGCGGCCTATCTCCATTTCCAATGGGGCAAGGACCTCGCTGACTTTGCCGTATCAAAAGACTGGATTCAATTCCGCGGCATGAATGTCCAAGAGCCAATCTTCTCGGTTTACTATGAGCTTGGCCTCAGCGGCTTCCAGCTCTTGCTGGTTGTCCTCACCGCTATCGTCGCGACCTTGTCAGCGATTGCCGCTGTAAGATTTGTGAAAAAAGAATGGAAAGGCTATTTCATGCTGTTCCTTCTGTTAGAAATTGGCATGCTTGGAGTGTTTACTGCGGAAAACTTAATCTTGTTCTTCATCTTTTTCGAAGTTACCCTCATCCCTACGTTCTTCTTAATTGGAAAATGGGGTTATTTTGAAAAAGAAAAAGCGGCATACAGCTTCTTAATTTATAACGGTTTAGGCTCAGCAGTGCTCCTAATCGTGATTATGATTCTGTTTGCCAAAACAGGCACAACCAACATTGATTTATTGACACAAATAATGGCTGATCCAAGTGCACCGCTTTCCAGCGACCTAAAACTTGGACTTCTTATCGCCCTATTAATTGCGTTCGGGGTAAAATTGCCGATTTTCCCATTGCACAGCTGGATGCTCAAGGTGCACGTCCAAGCACCGCCAGCCGTTGTTATGATTCACTCTGGGATTCTATTAAAAATTGGTGCGTACGGCCTAATTCGTTTTGGAATGGGGATTTTTCCCGAGCAGTTTGAGACTCTAAGCGTGCTTATCGCTGTCCTTGGAGTGATTAACCTCCTTTACGGAGCGTTCCTGGCGTTCATTCAAACAGACTTTAAAATGGTTTTGGCTTATTCATCTATTTCACATATGGGAATCGTGCTGATCGGACTTGCGGCAATGAATGAAGCCGGGGTGCAAGGAGCGATTTTCCAAGTGGTTTCACACGGATTGATTTCCGCTTTATTGTTCTTCCTGGTTGGCGTCTTGTACGAGCGTACCGATACATCGCTTATCGAAAATCTCGGCGGAATGGCGAAAGGAATGCCGATTGCCGCAGGCTTCTTGCTTGCCGGCGGGATGGCGTCACTCGGACTGCCGGGTATGTCCGGATTTGTCAGCGAATTTATGGCCTTCCTTGGGTTGTTTAAGGAGTTGCCGTGGATTGCCGCTGTCGGTACGATCGGCATAATCATGACGGCCGCTTACTTGCTGAGAGCAGTCTTAGGTATCACGTATGGCAAAGCACATCGTGAATTTACAGGCGTTCTTGACTTAAAAGGCGTCGAATTCGTTCCAGTCGTGGTTTTAATGGCTTTAATTGTGTTAATTGGTGTTTATCCAAGTGTTCTAAGCTCTCCGCTGCAAGCTACACTTGAAACTATCATGCTAGGGTTAGGAGGGTGATGAAGGATGGATTTAGAGACATTGAAATCATTTAACTGGAGTATCATGACACCAGAGTTCATCATCCTTGGAGTGACAGCACTACTTACCTTGTTAGATTTATTTATGCCGAAAAAACTAGATCGCCGAATCCTAGGCTGGATTGGAATCGTTGGAATTTTCGCAGCCATCATCGCTGTCACCAGCCTGCTTGGTACAGAGGCTACATCGATTTTAGATGATACCTTCACGCTTGATGCGTTCGGGAAGTCCTTTAAATTAATCCTGCTTGCTGGTGCTGCGCTAGTGATGTTTTTAGCAATCAGCTATGAGGCAAAGGATGGACTCGAGGAGTATCGCGGTGAGTTTTATTACTTGTTCTTAACAGCCTTGCTTGGTGCGATGATTATGACATCAAGCGGCGACTTAATTACGTTATTTGTTGGGTTAGAATTATTATCGATTTCTTCCTATATACTAGCGGGCATCCGCAAGCACAATCTAAAGTCTAACGAATCGGCGATGAAATATGTCATCAACGGCGGCATTTCCACAGCGATCACGTTGTTTGGGATGAGTTATGTTTACGGCTTATCCGGATCAACCAACCTATTCGAAATCGCAAACATATTGTCGGGGATTACCGATGGTCAACAGGCCTACCTGCTCGGTCTTGCTTTCTTGATGATTCTCGTAGGTTTGTCGTTTAAATTGGCAGCGGCTCCGTTCCATATGTGGGCACCTGACGTGTACCAAGGCGCACCAACACCAGTCACAGCCTTCTTAAGCGTCATTTCGAAAACAGCTGGTTTTGTCATCATCATTCGTATCCTGATTGCGGTATTTTACAATGCTGCACCGGGGGTTAGCGGTGAGAGCATCCTATTCCAAATGCACGATTATCTCGCTGCCATTGCCGCTGTTACGATGATTATCGGTAACGTGGTCGCATTGAAGCAAACAAATATTAAACGGATGTTTGCGTATTCCAGTATCGCCCATGCTGGATATATTCTTGTAGCGCTGACGACGTTGAGCTCGAACATGATCTATTCCATCTGGTTCTACCTGCTTGCCTACATGTTAATGAACCTTGGCGCTTTTGCGGTGATCCAAGTGGTGGCAGGACAGTCCGGGGAGGCGCGAATTGCTGACTTTGCCGGTCTTTACCGCCGATCACCGGTTCTTGCCGTGCTTATGGGAATTTTACTTGTTTCCTTGGCAGGCTTCCCAGGCACAGCCGGGTTCATCGGAAAATTAAACATCTTTGTCGGCGCCTTTTACGGAACACCGCACTATGTGCTCGCGTCGATCATGATTGCAACAACCGTAGTGTCATACTTCTATTATTTTGGCGTCATGACACAAATGTTCTTCCGCCCGGCAAGCGATGAACGAAAGCTTAACATTCCATTCGGCATCGTCGTCGTCCTGCTTGTCGCGGTCGTCGGCTCCGTCCTGTTCGGAATCATGCCAAACATCGCACTCGACTTCTTTGACAACCTGCAGTAATCTTTTGGTAAAAGGAAACAGAGCTCCGGGTCAAACCTAGGGCTTGTGTGGTAATTAGGTAATACGTGTAGTTTTTTTCATGGGCTCAAACCTTGGGCTCGTGTAAAAATAGGTAATTTTAATTCAAGGGCCTAAATTTGGCCTCGTGAAAAAAATAGTATTGATATTTTTAATTTATGGGTTTACCACCTAGGGCTTGTGCTGAAATAGGGAGATGCATTCTCTAGGTGTTTAAACTATGGCTGGCTCCTTTGGGGAAGGGAGCCGGCGTCAAATTAAAGGGGTTTTATATCTAAGAAGGGGTTAGGGCATTTGCTCTAATCTTTTCTTTTTTTGTGAGAGATCTCTCGATTCCGCTAACTTTACTCATTAATTCCGTGATGACTATTTAATGCGGTGGAATTGTCATAAAGTTGTCACAAGTGCGACAAATATAGAAAAATTTAGAAACTGTTACACTTTTCAGTCGTCTATATGTTAGAATAGTCTTTGTGTGTATCAAGGAGGTAGCAGAATGATAAATGATTTCGGGCAAATGGCTTTAGTCAGCATCTTGTCACATTTGGTGTTTATTGCGATTTCCTGGTGGGCTCTGCAAGCGGTACGTTTAGATAAGCTTCTACGGCCAAACCATGTGTTTCAAGCGCGATTACTGTACATATTATTAGCTATTTTCATTGGATCTTCTGTTAGTAACTTTTTCCTTGATTACCTGCAATGGTCGAAACAACTGCCATTAATTTTTAATTAGCAGTGACATTCGCCAGGCTTCTTATAAAATTGGAAAAAATTTAGGTCTTCATACATGTTCCCAATTGCAGAAATTTTGAGTACAATCGAGTTTATGTGGAAAGCTAAGATTGTCCCAAATTTGGAAATGACAAAGAAGTAACATAATCTCATGCCATTTTCCTTGGCCAATAAATGGCATACGTTACAAAGTGCGGTTTTTGGAACTGAAATTGAGCTGTTTCATTCACGAGTTGGAAGTACCCAAACTATTGATTCTCGGTTTTGAAACATGTCTAAAAGTGACGACATTTCCCAAGTATTGCTCTCTCACTACCTGGCAACAATGGTAGTAAGGGGGAGTAAAGAGATGAAGAGAAATGTTAAGCAATTTTTATACATGATTTCGATTTTGAGTTTGATTCTGGTTGTTATTGGGAACCGAACGACTGAAGCAACGGGAGATCTGGATTTTTTTCGAGCTGAACAAGGAACCGAAGCCGGCAAAGAACTTTTTCACAAGTCGGATATAGGCGACGTTGGCTCACCATCCGTTAATGCGAAAAAGAAGGCGGGCAGCAGCTTGTCAATTTTTCCAGAGAGCACAAGCGATTTAGGAAAAATAGGCGCTGTATTACAAGCCGATGATATTTTGCTCACGGATTGGTCTTTTTATGCACGGGAGCATGTGACCGGCATGAGAAGTGAGCGGGAGATTCAGGAATATGCGCGTAAGCTTCAGGAAAAGTTTCCCGATTGGGAATGGTCTGTAACGAACACCAGCCAAAAATGGGAAGTGACAGCAATATCTCCAACTAAACACCACAAAGAAATGCTTCAAATTATGGCAACCCACACAAAACAACCTGTAAATGCGTATATAGTATATAGTGTTAATGGTAAAGGGTGGAATAAGGCTGATGAAGCCTATTTCACTAGTAATGAATTGAAAAATAGGCTATCCGACATATTTCGAGAAAAACCAACAGTTTTTTCTTGTATGATGGGCGTTTTCAATGATAAGATGGATACGGCTTTACCTGTAGCAGTAAGCAAATTACTGTCTAGTTTTGATGCAAAAAAAATCGAAGCGTTAAAAGAGGAGACATTCATGTCTGTTTCGGCATCATCGTCGATGTTTTCAGGCTTCATAGATCAACGAAAAAATAACATGAATTTGCAAATTGGCGTACGCTCCGAAGGATTGGGCGCAAAGACTACCATTGTAGTTGGCACACCAATCATTACGATTGAATATTAATATAGAGAAAATGGACGCGGAGGGGAATACTCTTGGAAAAGATCATCGTCCGCGGCGGACAAAGGCTTTATGGAACGGTAAAAGTGGAAGGTGCAAAAAATGCCGTGTTGCCTGTTATCGCTGCAACATTATTAGCAAGTGATGGAAAAAGTGTAATTAGTGATGTACCTACACTCTCCGATGTATACACAATAAATGAAGTTTTACGTAACTTAAATGCTCAAGTGGTATTTGAAGATAATACAGTTGTTGTCGATGCATCCAGAGAGTTAAAAGATGAAGCGCCATTCGAATATGTTCGAAAAATGCGCGCGTCTGTTCTTGTCATGGGATCATTGTTGGCACGCAATGGCCGGGCACGTGTTGCTCTGCCTGGAGGCTGTGCGATTGGATCCCGTCCTATTGACCAGCACCTAAAGGGCTTTGAGGCCATGGGTGCAACGGTGAAGGTAGGAAATGGCTTTATTGAAGCGGAGGTTGACGGCCGCTTAAAGGGAGCAAAGATTTACTTGGATTTCCCAAGTGTTGGTGCAACAGAAAACATTATGATGGCGGCGACCCTTGCACAGGGTACGACCATTATTGAAAACGTCGCAAAAGAACCAGAAATTGTAGACTTGGCGAATTTCTTGAATAAAATGGGCGCTCGAGTGAAAGGTGCCGGTACGGGTACTTTGAGGATTGAGGGCGTTGATGTATTATTTGGTGCGGATCATGCGATTATTCCTGACCGTATCGAGGCAGGTACCTTTATGACTGCTGCTGCGATTACCGGAGGAAATGTATTGGTACAAGGTGCGGTTCCTGAGCACTTATCTTCTTTGATTGCGAAAATGGAAGAGATGGGTGTGATGATTGTTGAGGAAGAGGATGGCGTTCGTGTCATCGGTCCTGAGCGGTTGAAGGCGGTCGACATCAAAACGATGCCTCATCCAGGCTTCCCAACAGATATGCAGTCGCAAATGATGGCGTTATTGCTTCGTGCAGATGGGACTTCGATGATCACAGAAACGGTGTTTGAGAACCGTTTTATGCACGTCGAGGAATTCCGCCGCATGAATGCGGATATTAAAATTGAAGGCCGTTCGGTAATTTTAAATGGCCCTTCGAATTTACAAGGCGCTGAAGTGTCAGCAACGGATTTACGGGCAGCGGCAGCGTTGATTTTGACTGGCTTAGTTTCTGAAGGAGTGACACGCGTGACGGAGTTGAAACACTTAGACCGCGGTTACGTGAACTTCCACGGCAAGCTGGCAGGATTAGGCGCTGATATCGAACGTATTAAAGAAGCTGACGAAATCTTTGTTGAAACTCAAAACTATATTTCAGATATGAATGCATAAATAATATTAAATAGGAATCCCGAAGTGTGTGTGGTGGTCTGATATCAGACCGACCCAACCTTCGGGATTTTTTGTTGTGGTAGCGTGGGCGGTGATGTCAGAGACCGTCAGGCACCGTTTCCTACTTTAACACCATGAATATTGTGAAATGGGTGTCAGGCACCGTTAACCTTATTACCACGTTGCTTATCGCGTGGTGGTTAAACATTTACCCCATTTTTACTACGCATATTGCGTTTACGGTGCCTGACACCCTTTTTATCTTTGCTACCATGTTTACGGAGTTTTCGGTGACTGACCTCCGTCGCATAGTTAGAAAAAATATGTAATAAATGCTTGTCCGCTTCCATATGTATGAATGGAGACGCATCTCGGCTTGTTAGTGCCGGCTGCGAATTTTTCAAACTGGAGGCACAATCATGAAAAAAATCAAACTACTCATCGTACTAGCATCATTCCTTATTGCCCTGACCCTCATCATTCCCGCAATGCTGGTTTTACCGTTTTCGGGCGAGCATCAAGCGAGAGGAAAATTAGGGGAAGATTTAACGAAAGCCTCTGCTAAAGAAACGAAATCGACCTCTACCTCTACCGCTGATTCAGATACGGCGGTAGAGGTAGCAGTGTTTCGCTCCTCAAAAAAAATAATTGAAAAAGTCCCGTTCGAAGATTATCTTGTTGGGGTTGTAGCAGCGGAAATGCCGGCAGAGTTTAAAGAGGAAGCATTAAAGGCTCAGGCATTAGCGGCAAGGACCTATATCGTAAACAGATTAGTAAGTAAGGATACGATGGGCGTACCGAAGGGAGCCCAGGTCACTGACACCCAAATCCATCAGGTTTACATGAATGATGAAGAAATGAGGAGAAATTGGGGTAAGGATTATAGTTGGAAAAAGGAAAAAGTTCTTGAAGCAGTCCAGACGACGGGCGGACAAATTCTGACCTACGATGGAAAGCCGATCGATGCCCTTTTCTTCTCCACAGGGAATGGCTATACAGAAAACTCGGAAGACTATTGGTCAGGTAATATTCCTTATTTAAGAAGTGTATCGAGTCCATGGGATAAAAAGTCACCGAAATTTTCAAATCAAAAGGTGTTAACGGTTAAAGAGTTTGAAGCAATGCTTGGTGTTAAGATTGGCTCGGGGTCCACGATTGGAAAAATTGTTGAGCGTACCACAGGAAAGCGTGTCGGAAAAGTCAATTTTAACGGAAAGGTTCTGTCTGGAAAAGATATCCGCGAAAAACTTGACCTGAAATCGTCTGACTTTGCCTGGGAGCGTAAGGGTGAAAATATTGTGATCACGACAAAAGGCTTCGGCCACGGTGTCGGTATGAGCCAGTACGGTGCGAACGGCATGGCCGAGGAAGGATCGAATTATAAGGAGATTGTGAAGCACTATTACAAGGGAGTGGAGATTACTTCGGCGGAGCCAATGATGGCGACGATTACGGCGCAGAAATAAATAGACCTATTTACGTTACTTAGAAAACAAAGCTAGAGCCATTAAAAAAGGCGTTGATGGAAGAAAAAAGAGCTGCACGTAATTCAAAACAAAGCTTATATAGGTATAAAAATGTAATTGGAACAATCGGTGACAATTTAAAGTAAAAAAGCAGAGGCTGACGCAAAAGATCGTTGAATAACGGCTCTTTTGCGTCAGTCTTTTTATTTTTCCCTCTAAATTAGTCTTATATGGAACAGGTTAGTGGCTATGGCTCGTTTTATAAAGAAAGCAATCGTTTTAAAAAATAATGAATTTGTTCCATGTTCGGTCCGCTTCCATACACTCTTTCTAAATGGATTCCCTTATATAAAGAAAGAATGGACTTAATAATGGCCTCCTTATTCAACTCTTCTGGAAGTTGTTTTAATTCAATTGCTCTTGTAAGGGCCATATCAAACAATTTAATCCATCCATCATGCACATTAGCAAGCTTCGTTCGAATTACTTCATCGGTAACTGACAGCCGAATGAGATCATTATAAACTAATGTCCATTCTTTCCGATCTTCTAAATGCAGCCCAATTTGAAAGTATCCTGTAAAAAACTCCAATATTTCAAAATTATCTTGGCGGATATAGGGGTGGACTACCTCTTGAATAAAGCTAGAATTTCGATACACCTGCTGGTCAACAATATTCAACATAATATCTTCTTTTCTTTTAAAATGGGCATAAAATGTTGCTTTTGATTTACCTACTCTTTCCATGATTAAACTTACAGGAGTTTGTTCATACCCAAGTTTGGCAAATAGTTCATAAGCTACATCTAATATAAGTTTTTTTGTTCCTTTTTCTAATTCTTTAGCCATGTAAAATGCCCCCGTGCATTATTAATTAAATGGGAAAAAAGCCCATTGAGTTATCAGAAAAGTGCAAATAAAATAAAATAGGAAACTAACCGTCCGGTCGGTTGTAAACGAACAGCCCAATTGATTACAAATGAAAATCCTATAAAAACCAAACTTAGGCGTTAGTCATTGGAGAACATGTTTTCTTTTATTGTATAGGAACTATTGTATTTTTGGGACGCTAATGCTCTCTAAACGAAACAAAATACAAGAAGATTAATGTATTTTAAATGGGACACATCGAATTTTAGGATTTTACTTGCAGATAATTGTTTCCAATGACTTTGTTCTTAGAAATGCAAGTTGTGTAAATATAAGGAGGAGACTGAAAATGTATTTAATTAGCTTTTTGAAAAATCTCAAAAAGAAGAGCAATTGGGGAATCATTGTTTATATGCTACTAAACTCTCTGCTTTTTCTACCATTTTTCCAATCAGGTACAAATCCTAGAGAATCTTTGTCCTTCATCTTCTTCTGTGTTTTATTTTATCTGATTTCCCTTGCTGTCATGCTGTCGCCTATAGGTGAATTTATTTTGAGGCTTAGAACGGGGTCGAGGCCAATTAAGCGGCGGGATTTAGAGAGAAAATTAAAACCATTATTTGATAATGTTTATCAAAAAGCAAAAATTAAAGATCCTACTTTACCAGACAATATAAAGCTGTTTATCCACAAGAGTCCTATTCCCAATGCTTTTGCAACAGGCAGAAAAACAGTATGTGTAACCCAAGGGCTGCTGGATATTCCTGAGGATGAAATTGAGGCTATTTTAGCCCATGAATTCGGGCATCTTTCACATAAAGATACGGATTTTTTATTAGCTATTACAGTCGGAAATATATTTATTAATATTGCACTTTGGTTCATTAGGCTTATATGGATTATCCTTACCATTCCTTTAGGGTTTGTGCTTAGAATGATATCAGAAAATGTGGGTGAAAAGCTGCATGGGGTTATCATGCAATTTCCTGTTTGGGCATGGACGATGTTCGGAATGTTGTTTATTAAAGCATCTTCTCGGCAAAACGAATTTGCAGCAGATCGTTTTGCAGCAGATTTAGGCTATGGTTCAGAGCTAGCTTCAGCATTAGACCGTGTAGCCGGCCAATGCCCGGATATTGGAATATTAAAAGCCATGTATTCTACTCACCCTGATACTGATGAAAGAATTGGGAGACTACAAGATTTAGGAGCCGAATATGTTGCTTATTAAGGTAGGTGTTCAAGTTACTGATATTCTCGAATATTAGTAACTTTTTTATTCAATGAATAAGGGAGGAGGGATAAATTGGGCTTTTTGAGGATAATAGAAGCTGCTATTGCTTATTGTATGGCCATTATAGATTTAGCGTCAAAAGAATTTGAAAAGTTATCTCAACCGAAAGGGAAAGCGAAGAGGGAGCAATCGAATGGAAATAAGCCACAAAACTTGCGTACAAAGCAAGTAAATGCAGCTAATCAAAAAATGAATAGGGATAAAGGAGTGCGTAAGAAAAGGAAAGCACATAAATTGCAGTCTAAACATAACCGACTTAGACCGAAATTCAAAGACAAAACAAAAAGGCTGCAGTCAAAACGACGAGATGGCTCTCCTAAAAGGCAAAAAGATCATTCGTATACATATGACTCAAAAAATAAGAAACCGCTACGAAATAGAGGTCAAAAAGTTCGTCGGAATATCGGAGCAAAAAGTCAGCAGCGTAACAGGAATAGCAGGAACAGAAATATTGCTGCTAATAAACATATTGGAAGACAAAAACAGGAGTTATGGAAGAACAGACCATCTAAAAAGAAACAATCAAGGTCTCTATCCAATGAGAAAAGACAAATACCTGTAAAGCGGAAAAACACGGGATATTCAAAAAAAGCGATTAAACAGAATTCTAGAAAGAACTCCTATAATCGTCAACATAGAACACGTTCACAAATAAAAAGCGAGTGGAAAAAGACAGCCAGGAATTTTTCGAAAGAAGTTAAAGATTTTGCAAGAGCTGCTCCAAAAATTCCTAAACGAATAGCAGAAGATTATAACAAGGTAAAATCCACTTTTAAGGATCTAAAACAAAAATTAGACAAGATCGCTGAGAAATATAGGGAGAAGAAGCAAGAGAAAGAAAAGCAAAACGAAAGAGAAAAGGAGGGAAATTCTAAATTAAATCAACAGGAAAAGACTCCAAAGGAACTGAAGAAAGAGTCCAAGCAAGAGAAAGGGAAATCAGAGGAAAAGAAAAAAGATCCAACGCCTGAGAATAAGAAGGGAGAGGAAAAGAAAAAAGATCCAACGCCTGAGAATAAGATGGGAGAGGAAAAGAAAAAAGATCCAACGCCTGAGAATAAGATGGGAGAGGAAAAGAAAAAAGATCCAACGCCTGAGAATAAGCAGGCAGAGGAAAAGAAAAAAGATCCAACGCCTGAGAATAAGATGGGAGAGGAAAAGAAAAAAGATCCAACGCCTGAGAATAAGAAGGGAGAGGAAAAGAAAAAAGATCCAACGCCTGAGAATAAGCAGGGAGAGGAAAAGAAAAAAGATCCAACCCCTGAGAATAAGCAGGGAGAGGAAAAGAAAAAAGATCCAACGCCTGAGAATAAGAAGGGAGAGGAAAAGAAAAAAGATCCAACGCCTGAGAATAAGAAGGGAGAGGAAAAGAAAAAAGATCCAACGCCTGAGAATATGAAGGGAGAGGAAAAGAAAAAAGATCCAACGCCTGAGAATATGAAGGGAGAGGAAAAGAAAAAAGATCCAACCCCTGAGAATAAGAAGGGAGAGGAAAAGAAAAAGGAGCCAACGCCTGAGAATAAGCAGGCAGAGGAAAAGAAAAAAGATCCAACGCCTGAGAATAAGAAGGGAGAGGAAAAGAAGAAAGATCCAACGCCTGAGAATAAAAAGGGAGAGAAGATGAACCAAAAGCCCTCGTCAAAGAAAATGAATCCAAAGGGTCAGAACAGTAAGTCGCAAGGAAAGAATCAGAAGAAAAGCGGCAGCGAAGGAAGCTTTGTCGAGAAGGTAGAGGAAAGGGATAAAGGTAAAGGTCCTTCGAAAAATCAGAATAGCACAATAGACTATGTCAAAAAGGTAGACAACAAAGATTCTTCTCTAAACAAGGCGGGAAACAATCCGAAAAATAAGGCTCCTCAAAGGGAATCGAGCCGGAGCAATACGTCCAATCCATCACAAACTGTAACTAGAGATACAGGACCGTCTCAATCTAGATGATGAACAAGGGGGATAAAAATGTTAATTAAAAAAGAAATAGAAATTCTAGAAGGAATGAGATTAAAGAAACAGTATACGTTAAACAGCCCGCCAGAAAAAATACAATTCATTGGGGCGAATCAGAAGATTCCTCTCCCTAAGAACATTTTGGAAAAACATCTATTATTTATTGGCGGCATTGGAACAGGGAAGACGAATGCAATGTTTCAATTGGTCGATCAATTAGTGGAACATCTAAATGACGATGATGTCATGGTCATTTTTGATACAAAAGGAGACTTTTATGAGAAGTTCTACCGTGAAGGGGTGGATGTAGTAATCAGCAATGATTCAACAGCTACAGACTATTGGAATATGCTTCAAGAAGCGCTGATCGACGGGGATGAAGATATTGAAACCTCTATAAGAGAGATGGCAACTGCTTTATTTGATATGAAGATAAAAAATAGCGGCGGAAATTCTTTTTTCCCAGCTGCAGCACGAGATGTACTAATCGGGATTATGAAATATTTAGTGAGTGTCCATGAAAATAGCGATCCCATTGATATTCATGATGAGGAATATTTCAACATTATTAGTAACGAGTGTTTAAGTGGATATATTCAGTCCGTACAAATTGATAAATTAAACGAGGTATTCGAAAGTCGCCAAGATTTAAAAGCGTTAAATGATGCCATTTCGAAAAAAAGCATGGGGCAGGCTTTAGGGGTAATGTCTGACTTAAGGCAAGTTTGCAGCGAAGTATTTATTGGGAATTTTAAAAAAGACGGCGATTTTTCCATTAGAGAGTTTATCAGAAACAAAGGCGGCAAAATCTTATTTATTGAGTACGATATCTCCATTGGAAGTGTGTTAGGCCCGATTTATAAGCTGCTTTTTGACTTAGCGATTAAAGAGGCATTGTCCCGTAAAAAAAGTGTAGGCAATGTGTATTTTATTATTGATGAATTCAAGCTTTTACCGAATCTATATCATATTGAAAGCGGAATAAACTTTGGACGAAGTCTTGGAGCAAAATTCATTATTGCCATGCAAAATGTGGAACAGGTGCGAGACCCCAAGAATTATGGCTACGAGTTAGCCAATAGCATTTTATCTGGTATCAGTACAACCGTATCCTTTCGGGTGACCGACCCGGCTACAAGAGATTTCATAAAAGGATTGTTCGGTACTCAAACAAGAAAATTATTGCATAAAAACACTTCCTACCAAAGTGCGGAGCATATTGTGACGGGCAATGTTGTAGAAGACTGGGATATTATGGGATTGAATATTGGGGAAGGAATTGTTGCCTTACCAGGTCAAGACCCTGTTAAATTTCAATTTAACGAATATATAAAGGAGAGGACACATGAGTAATTTACAATCATTTAATGGTGAGCATAATCCGTTAATGCAATTTATTGGCGGTTATTTAACCCCTGCTCAATCGAAAGGGAATTCAAATAAGCTGCTAGGAAATGTGCTAATGTCAGGGACTCCAAACGAAGGTCAAGCAGTTTTTATAAAAAACATGCTGCTTCAATCACATATGGAAAATAAATCAATCGTGATCTTTACGAATAAAGACTCTCCTTTAAATAATAATTTAAATGCCTTCCAACAAGAAATGACGGGTCAGAAAAAAATTTGGAATCTAGACTTTTCTGATTTTTCGAAATCAGACGCAATTAATCCATTTGCACGTTTAGCAGCGACGGATGCCAAGGATTTTATTATAGATCTTCTTAAACAGCATCGCCCGATGAATGAAATGGAATCGATCAATATTGGGCGTTATGTAAATATGGTCGTAAAAGCACTTTTATCTTCTAACCAACCAATTAAGCTGAATGAGTTAATTCATTACGGGGAACAACATGTCGCAGAAAAACTGATTATCGAATCAGGGATCTCGGAGGGAGAGATGCGGCGGATTCAAAGATTTATAACGTCTTTTGAGTATGTTGTTCTTTATGAGACTTATTTCGATTTAATCAATGAGAATGGCTTAGGAGATATCTTTTCAGGTGAAGAAAATATTCAGGAAATTATCAATGGTGGAAACATTCTTGTAATAACGGTTGAACAGTCTATTAGAAAAGAATCAAGCGAAGCCACCATTCAATTGTTATTAAAACTCTTACTAAAGAATATTAATGATATCCCATTAGAGGAAGGGGCTTTAGTCGTTTTTGATGGTATTCGTATTCAGAATATGGATTTACTTAATAACATCCTCCAGCTAAACCAAAATAAAAACATAAGCAGCGTGTTTACAGTTGAAGACATTTCAGAACAGATTAAACTAGGCGGAAATCAATTTATAGATAAATGTAAAACCTTTGCTATCTTTACCCAAAGCTCAAATGCAAATTGTCAATATTGGTCTGATTTTTGCGGTTACCAGGAAAGCACCCAAGTATCCTGGGGCTACAGTACAAATCAAACTGGGAATATAAGAGGAGGGTTCGGGTCGCAGGGAGTAGTGGAGAGACAAGATTATCGTGTGACTGGTATGAATACGAGTAAACAATTAAAGCCGATCTATCGGCCAGAAGTTTTTCGCGCTTTAAAAGAAAAAGAATTGATTCTCTTCTCAAAAACAGTAAACAAAAAAAGAAAGCTCAGCTTATAACAAAAGGAGTCAAGGCAATTTAAAGGTCTTGACTCCTTTTTATGTGTGGTTTTTTTATAAAAAAAACTGCCCGCAAAAAGTCAACTTACATTGACGATTTGGGACAGCTTTACCGGTGTCACTACTGGAAAAGCCAAGTCAAAAGACTGTCTAATCCTAATTCATGGAGAAGAAATGCCCCAAGACTACCTAATCCCAACGCTTGTAGAAGGAAGGAAACTACCTGATTAAAGAGTCGCGTGTAACGGTCGATATTGAAGTCTTTTCGTAGACGGTTATGGTCTTCACGAAGTTCAGCGTTTTCGCGTCGTAGCTTAGAATCAGAGGTGACAGTATCAAGAAAATGATCATTCGTCATTTTTGTTTGATACTTAACACATACTTTATCCAGCTCTTTTAGGCACTTAAGCTTCAAGTGGTCATTGGAAGAATAGTTTCTTCGTATTTCCTGTTTTATAAGGTTATACGATTGATCTATCCGGATCCTATTAAAAACCGCATTACCATAATGTCTTGCCTCAACACAACTACGTATCGCAATTCTCTCGAATTCAGCTACTTCCCGAAGTTGATGCAAGGTATTTTCCCCCTTAAAATGTTGAACCTTTAACTACATCAATATTTGTAGTTTTGAATCGTCCCCTCCCTCGTGAATACACTAGAGGTTAATGTACTCACGAAGGGCGACGATTCCGCCCTACAATTATTGATGGTCTAAGAATTCAGAAAAAGGGGGGAGTGCAACACCGGTAATAATATTATAATAAATAATCAGATAAAAAAGAATATTAAAATTATTTTTGAGACTTTAGTCCGTAGGCATGATGAAATGGCAATAAAAGATACAGCCGATGGGTTTATTTTTCAAAAAAATAAACCACTGTTTATCACAGTGGCATCCTCTAGAACGATTCCCCTATCGACCGCACTCGGCTCAGCACTCTCGCAAGCCCTGTAAATTTTCCTTTAAACAATGCCCCGCGCACAAAATAGAAGCAAACGGCAATTCCAGTGAAGTCTTTCACCAGATCAAACCATGAGGCAGAGCGGTATGAATAGAACGATTGGTGGATTTCATCACTCACACCATATAGGGCAGCAATCACAACACATGCCAAATTCAGTGCTGGCGTAAACGGACTACGGCGTGTTAAAAAGGCGAGCACTAGCAGGACATACAATATCGCGAACTCTATTAAATGTAGGGATTCTTTAATGTAGTGGTCGATTGTTGAATTGGGTAGCTCAACAAATTGATTGGATGGCAGGCTCGACATAATCCAAATCGCTGCCATATATAAAACAGGAAGCACCCTCAACACCCATTTACCAATTTTCATAACAAGTTCCTCCTATTTGATGAATATATGAAAGCCATTTGCTGCTACATAAGCACGAATAAAATAGGAAATACCTAGTTTTCAAATTAAAGGCTGTATTCATTTTTACCCGCGAAAAAATTTTTTCCACATTGTATGCATAAAATCATTCTCACTGTCGAAAAATAAGTTTTAAAAAAATTTTTTTACTAGTGTATATAATTCTACTTATCTGTTCAGAATGATTGCTGAGGTGATGAAAATGAGAGAGGAAGAAAACAAACGATCTTCTCAAAGTTCCAGCGTTAAACGCTTTTTTAAAAAGCGTTGGGTATTTCCAGCCATCTATATCGCAAGTGCAGCAATCATTTTAACCGGCGTTCTATGGTATCAAGCGAGCAGCAGTAATACTGATAAGTATGATTACAAGTCCACGGACCTTGCCGGTAAAAAGAATGAAACACCAGCCGTTGAAGTCAACAAAACATTCGAAAACTTCAAAATGCCGGTGGTCAAAGCCGATGAGGCTGTCGTAAAAGTGAAATTCTATGATTTCAATGCAAAAGCAGAAGACCAGGAAGCGGCATTAGTGTTTTACAACAATAGCTACCTACAAAACACTGGTATCGACCTGGCAATGAAAAACGGCGAAACGTTTGATGTTACAGCATCACTTAGCGGTAAAGTTATACGTGTTGAAGAAGATGCAACCTTAGGTAACGTTATTGAAATTGAACACGACAAAGGTATTGTAACACAATATCAATCTGTTAAAGACATAAAAGTGAAGGTTGGCGACCAAGTAAAACAGGGACACGCCATTGCCAAGGCTGGGCAAAGCTTGTTCAATGAAAAAGCTGGAACACATGTACATTTTGAAATTCGCAAAGACGGTGTAGCTGTAAACCCAACAAGCTACTTTGAAAAACCGTTAAACACATTACAAGAAGAAAAAGTTTCTGACGAAAAAAAATCAATCGAGACTCCAGGCCAAAAACAACAAGAAAAGGTTGAAGACATTGAAAAGTCTACAGATGACGAACAGTCAACTGACAAACAAGACGGATCTTCAAAGTCCAAAGAAAACCAAAATTCTTAATATCGTAACAAAGGGGAAGGGGAATTCTTTTCCTCTTTTTTTGTTTTGGAAAAATTTACGCAAAAAAACATCCAGCGAAAAGCTGGATGCGTCAAATGGGGGTTTTAAGTGTGAATATACATATCTTACACCAAGTATATGAACAAAATATGACGAAACATTTAATGTTTCAATAATAAATTACCAGAAACCATTTGGTATAAAAATTCGAAAAAAATTTACGTGTTCTGGCGTTTATGCTGCTTTTAAGCAACCGCTTCGGAGAAAAATTTACGTGTTCAGCTACCTAAATCCACAGAATAGGCTAGTACTTTGTGGATTCTTTTATATATAAATAGACCTAAATTCAGTGAATAGCTGGATTTTTTTTCTTTTTATAGCATATAAGTTTTATAATGGGGATAAAAGGAGGGGGTTTATTTGAAAAAATTAGTTGCGATCATGTTCCTGCTAGTAGCTTTTACACTTGTAGGCTGCAGTAAGGAGCCGACGCCGGAGGAACGATTTTCTGACTACATAGCACTTTGGAACAAGCAAAAGTTTGATAAGATGTATGATTACCTTTCAAAAGATGCAAAACAAAACATCACCAAAGAAGAATTTACTAACCGCTATAAAAAAATATACGAAGACCTGCAGATTACTGACCTCAAGATTGACTTCAAAAAGCCAAAAAAGGATAAGGAAGCAAAGGAGCAAGTCCACTATTCTTTTACCGCAAAAATGAACAGCGTTGCAGGAACTATTCAATTTACCCATAAAGCTAAATTGCAAGAGGAAGAAAGAGACGATAAAAAGAACTGGTATGTAGACTGGAATACGGAATATATTTTTCCAAAATTAAAGGAAGGCGACACGATTGGCTTGAGCACGGTTACGCCGAAACGGGGGGAGATCCTTGACCGAAATGGTAACGGGCTGGCGGTGAATGGCCAGGTGTATGAGGTAGGTGTGGTTGCCGGGAAGGCGGATGAGGCAGTTTTGGAGCCGCTCTCTGCTCTGTTGAAGATGTCGAAGGAGCAGATTAATAAGGCGCTCAGTGCAAGCTGGGTAAAGCCGGGGATGTTTGTGCCGTTGAAGAAGGTTCCGATGGATGATAAAGAGCGGATTTCCCAGCTGGTGGCGCTTGAGCCTGTACAGACGCGTAAGGTGGGGGCGAGGATTTACCCGTACGGTCAGGCAGCGGCACAGCTTGTGGGCTATGTCGGTGCGATTACGGAGGACGAGCTTGCGAAGCGAAAGGAAAAGGGCTACACGAGTCGGGATGTGATTGGAAAGCGAGGGCTTGAGCAGGTGCTGGATGAGCAGCTGAAGGGCACGAGCGGAGTGAAAATTGTCATCAAGAAGAAGGCGGGAGCTGATGGCGCGGCATCGGAGGAAGTAGTGCTTGCGGAAAAACCGGTGGCCGATGGGAAGGACGTAAAGCTGACGATTGACGCCGATGTGCAGGCGTCGGTGTTTGAGGAGCTTGCTGGTGAGGCCGGGACGGTGGCAGCGATGAATCCTGTGACCGGTGAGACGCTGGCGCTTGTCAGCAGCCCGTCGTTTGACCCGAATCAGGCGGCGCTTGGATTTTCTGCAGAAGAGTGGAAGGCCTTGCAGGAGGATAAGCAGCAGCCTTTGACGACAAGGTTTAAACAGGCCTATGCGCCAGGCTCGGTGTTGAAGCCGTTAACTGCTGCTGTGGGACTGGCGAATGGAGCGATTAAACCTAGTGAGGCGGTGCCAATCCTCGGGGCGCAATGGCAAAAGGATAAGTCGTGGGGCGGCTACTTTGTGACCAGGGTGCATGCGGGGACCGACTCGGTGGATTTGGAGAAAGCCCTCGTGCTTTCTGACAATATTTATTTTGCCCAGGCCGCGTTGAAAATAGGGAAAGATGCATTTGTAGATGGCCTGAAGAAGTTCGGCTTTGATGAGGAGCTTGGGTATACGTTTCCACTTGAGAAATCGGTGACAGGTTCCCTCGACAATGACATTGCACTCGCAGATTCGGGCTACGGGCAAGGGCAGATCCAAATGAGTATTGTTCACTTGCTCTCGTCCTATACGCCGTTTGTGAGTGTCAATGGCGGGAATATGATCAAGCCGGTTCTATTGGCGGACGAAAAGCAGGGTCAGGTGCTGAAGGAAGCGGTGGTCTCGGCTGAACATGCCGGATTGATTGCAGCGGATTTACGGAAGGTTGTGGGCGACGCGAGCGGGACGGCCCATGCAGCTGAAATGGCCGATTATCCTTTAGCGGGCAAGACAGGCACGGCCGAGATCAAACAAAAGCAGGGCGAAACTGGGGTCGAAAATGGCTGGTTCATCGCCTACAACACGAATGAGCCGAGTCTGATGGTCGCTATGATGGTGGAAAACGTCCAAGGCCGCGGCGGCTCTGGAATCCCAGTAAAACTAGTCAAAAACATCTTTACAAAAATAAAATAGAATTGGTTGGGTGTCAGGTACCAATAACATGATTGAAATAGCTAGGCAGACTAATTCTATCCAGAATGGTCCTCCTAGCTATTTTTTAGCCAGGAAAGTATAAACTTTCCTATCAGGCATAAGGGCGACTACACCTCTGTCTTCGCCCTTCAGGGCTCGCCAATCGGCGAGTCTTCTTTATAAATTAAGGATGCCACTGATATTTCTCTAAATCAATCACTCCGTTCAACCCTACCTGAACACCTTCCGCTTCTAGTGACATCCACTGCTCATTGTAGGATTCGTCTTCCTGGAGGGCAATTTGACCCTTTGCGTTGATGACCCGGTGCCAAGGAAGGCGATGCTTCTGGCTCATAGAATGGAGGATGCGCACGACCTGCCTTGCAGCTCGAGGACTTCCGGAGAGCCCGGCGATCTGGCCATAGGTCATGACCTTTCCTTCAGGTATATTTTGAATGATTTCAACCACAGCTTCTGTAAAAGGTGTCATAATTCGTATCCTCTCTTATCAACGTATTTCCATTATATAATATTTGATAACAGAAAAAGGGGAATATTTGGAGTGGCATACGTTATGATTGGCACTTATGAAAAAAATTTTTGCCCAATTTTACAGCAACGTCGCTGGCCCATTTTTTTACTCGCTCGCTCGCGTATATTAACAGAGAATGCGCGGAACAACCACAAAAAAATAATAATTTTCTGCTTTTTGAATTATTTTTTTCTCGACAAATTTCTCAGGAAATAATATGGCTGTGACCATATTTTCACGAAAAACCCAGTCAGAACGGGCGTTTTAACGATTGTCGAATAAAGCAAAATTGTCCTATTTTCAAATTAACCTCGGAATTGACTTGTCCCGAATGTGGATTTTGTGCATAAACCCGTATCCAAGCTAATAAAATGGTTACAAACCTTTACAAAGAGAGTGTTTGAGGTGAAGAGTCGTTTGAAATTAGCGGGCATTCAGTCGGGGACATGATTATTCATTGTATGATCAGAAGGTACATTACTTTCTGCCACATAGTGTTAATGGTGTCAGGCACCAATAACACTATGTGGATGCAGTATTCGTCGAAGTGATAAGCGGGTCTCATTTCACACTACTCACATCCATATTAGGGAGGGCGAGAGTGTGCACGATTACATCAAAGAGAGAACTATCAAGATTGGAAAGTATATCGTGGAGACGAGGAAAACGGTTCGCGTGATTGCGAAGGAGTTTGGCGTATCCAAAAGTACGGTCCATAAGGATTTGACAGAGAGGCTTCCTGAAATTAATCCAGATCTGGCAAACGAGGTAAAGGAAATTCTAGATTATCATAAATCGATCCGTCACCTCAGGGGTGGAGAGGCGACAAAAATGAAATATCAAAAAGAAGAAAAGGAGGGTGAGGCTGTTAAATAAACAGCCTTTTTCTTCTTCAAATGGCCATTTAAAGTTAAAACGGCAGAACTTGAACATAATTAAAACAAGCTGCATTTTTCTGGTCTTTTTTAATCAGAAAAACAATGCAGCTAAACATACATTTCCCAGAGCACTTTTCGAATAGAAAGCCTGTCCATCGAAAAAAGGATTTCCATCTTTTTAAAAAGCAAGAAGCAAACTAATCTTTTGAAATCCCTCAATTCCGACACATTTCCACAAAAGTCTTCATATTTTTATAAAATCGTTATGGAAATTTTAATGAATATGATACAATAAACAATTAGGAAAAGTATGTGGATTTTGGGTCCAAGGAGGAACGAAAAGAGAATGTTTGCAAGGGATATTGGAATTGATTTAGGAACGGCTAACGTACTGATTCACGTAAAAGGCCGTGGAATTGTGTTGAATGAACCTTCCGTTGTGGCAATAGACAAAAATACGAACCGTGTTCTAGCTGTAGGTGAGGAAGCTCGCCGCATGGTCGGACGTACACCAGGGAACATCGTCGCAATCCGCCCGTTGAAAGATGGCGTGATCGCAGACTTTGATGTAACAGAAGCAATGTTAAAGCATTTTATTAATAAGTTAAACGTTAAGGGCTTTTTATCAAAACCGCGTATTTTGATCTGCTGCCCAACGAACATCACGAGCGTTGAGCAAAAGGCAATCAAGGAAGCTGCAGAAAAGAGTGGCGGTAAAAAGGTTTATCTAGAAGAGGAGCCTAAAGTGGCGGCAATTGGCGCCGGTATGGACATATTCCAGCCAAGCGGTAACATGGTAGTGGACATCGGGGGAGGAACGACAGATGTTGCAGTGCTTTCAATGGGCGATATTGTAACTTCTTCCTCTTTCAAAATGGCCGGCGACAAGTTCGACATGGAGATCCTCAGCTACATCAAGCGCGAGTACAAGCTGTTGATCGGTGAACGCACGGCTGAAAATATTAAAATCAACATCGGTACGGTATTCCCAGGGTCCCGTTCAGAGGAAATGGAAATCCGAGGCCGTGATATGGTTAGCGGTCTGCCGCGTACAATTACCGTTCGTTCTGAGGAAATCGAGGGTGCTTTGCGCGAATCGGTTGCCGTAATCGTTCAAGCTGCAAAAAGTGTTCTTGAGCGTACTCCTCCAGAGCTTTCTGCCGACATCATCGACCGCGGTGTGATTTTAACCGGCGGTGGAGCATTGCTGCACGGCATCGACATGCTGCTTGCTGACGAGCTTAAGGTACCTGTATTGGTTGCGGAAAACCCAATGGATTGCGTAGCGATCGGTACTGGTATCATGCTTGATAACATCGATAGAATTCCAAATCGGAAGTTAGGATAATTTTTTTGAAAAATCAATCTGATTCTTAAGGCAAATTTTTGAAAAAGGAACTTGAATCCTAAGACTTAGTTAATTTTGGAAAAGGGTTTAAGGGGATTTTTTGAATAATACCTAAGAGGGAATTAGATTGACTCTTCCAGGTAAATGAGATTTGACTTTCTTTTAGAGTCGTGCCCTCGTATGATATTTTATACACAAAAAGTCTAATGAAGCAGGCTGGACAAGCCTCGGTCATTGGGCTTTTTTATTTTTATCCAAATGAAACTATATGGAAAAAACTTGACCCATTTGCCAAATTTAGAGCTCTTTTTGCAGGAATTGACTTTTTTCTGAAAAAATTAATGTGTATTTATGAATAATTTTTTATAATAGAGATATTGAACTATATTAAAAGCAATTTTTATATAATAAATCGGTTATAATATGTATTAACTCATGGTATGAACGGAATTCGGTTAAAGGGGAATTAATGAATGTCTGTAAATAATCTGAACCAGCAACAAGCAAGAACGAGAGAAGAATATAAAAAGGCGAAGCACGATACGGAGAAAAAGAGTAAGGACGCAAAGAAACCGGTTAAAGTGGATTCGGTAGATGCCGAAGGAGGCAAAAACAAGCGGATACGGATTCGCTTGATTCCAATTTGGCTTCGTCTTCTTATTTTGGTTGTCTTAATCTTTGTCAGCCTCGTGGCGGGTGCAGCTGTAGGGTACGGAATGCTTGGCGAAGGGAAAGTAGCAGATATTTTTAAATCGTCAACCTGGACACATATTCGGGATATAGTCGAGAAGAAATAATCGGGAAGGGTATGTTTGCCCTTCCCTTTTGTGTACCATTAATAGTAGAATAGAAAATAAATATCTGTTACTAGTAGGAGGTACTAAGCCAATGCTTGATATCAATCAAATTAAAGAAATTATTCCCCATCGCTATCCATTTTTGTTGGTAGACCGCATTTTGGAAGTGGAAGAAGGAAAAAGAGCCGTCGGCATTAAAAATGTTTCCGCCAACGAGGAATTTTTCAATGGGCATTTTCCAGATTATCCTGTGATGCCTGGTGTTTTAATCGTGGAAGCACTTGCTCAGGTCGGGGCTGTCGCCGTTTTGAAAAAAGAAGAAAACCGCGGCCGCTTAGCATTTTTTGCAGGAATCGACAATTGCCGTTTTAAAAAGCAGGTGAAGCCTGGCGATCAGCTTCGCCTTGAGGTAGAAATGGTACGGCTCCGCGGTCCAATTGGAAAAGGAAAAGCCGTTGCGACTGTTGACGGCGAGGTGGCCTGCGAAGCAGAAATTACCTTTGCATTAGGGGAAAAAAAGGAATAATAGGATTTGGATGAAAACGACTGGGAGCAATCTCAGTCGTTTTTTTGTGTGGGAGGAAGCGGTGAGCAAGTAATGCTGGTCGTTAAAAAAGGGGGAAATTAACCGTCTTAATCTGTATGTTTGTTTTTGAGCGGTTGGAAAATTTTTCTTGTAAATATTTTTTAAACAGTGGGGATGCTAAAAAAAGACCAATTGGAAAGGTCAATCAATGGGTGAAAGGGGCTTTTCGCTTGAAGAAAAAGTTATTTTTGTTATTCGCGGGTTCAGTCCTATCTTCGGTGTTACTGGTTGGTTGTAACACCAATAATGATCAAAATCCGCCGCCGCCAACAAATAATAATGTCAACAGACCGGCAGATAATGATTTATATGATAACAATTTAAATGATAACCTGGATCGTAACAATAATATGAGAGACAACGACCTGAACAACGACCTGAACAACAACCGCAACTATCCAGAATCAGAGGACAAAAACACGGATACGGACAAAGACCCTGCGAAGGACAACAATACCCCACAGGAAGATATCATCGAGGATGACATCGACCGCAAGGACAGAGACAATAAAGACGAATAACCAAAAAGGGCAGGCGCAAGCCTGACCCTTTTCAAAGTTTCTAGAATACATAATTGGTGCCCAACACCTTACTAACATAAAGACCATGCCAATTCATTAAATGGTGCCTGACACCCTTTCTAATCTAATGACGGTGTCAATTACTTAAATGGTGGTGCCTGACATGTTAAAAAACACCGCTGGTTGAAAAAATGATTACTGCAATGACAACAAAGAAAATAATTAAAAGATAAATTAATATTGACACGATGGTAATAATCCAGCCAAGAACCTTGCGGCCGGTTTGAATCAAGTAAATCCCTAACGCAATTAGGCCAAATACTAATCCTAAAATAGCCCAAAGCCAGCGGCTTTTGTTATGCTTAGGCGCGTCTAAAAACAAATAAATTACAATAATAATATTGACTATAAGTCCAAATGTTAGCTTCATCCTACTTCCCCCTTAAAACAATATTCGATTAACATTACTAGTATCGCTAGGAATTGCCAAAAAATCAACAAAAAATGTAAAATAACCCTCTATTTTGTAAAAATAAAAACCAGCCTGTGGGCTGGTTTAGGTTAATCGAAAATGAAGTTGCGGCACAATATCTGAACCTTGCCTTGTCGTTCGCTATTTCTAGTTCGGCCCTTCTCCGTTCCCGTAAAGTATTTTTCCGAACGCGAGCACGCACGCGGAAAAAAATTACGGATTTTTTACTTTGATCTTCGGCTTGCTTTTCATTTTCTCCTTGAATTCCTTGAGAAGTTCTTCTCCTTCAAGCCCTTTTTGCATCAGGCTGTCGAGTAAAAGCTCGGAATAATCACTTTTATTACGGCGCAAATGTCCTTCAAACAAGACGCTAATATATTTTTCAAATTTAAGCAGCGAGCAAATCTTCGTTTGAAAAAAGGCAGGGGCATTCTCCTTCTTTGTTATAACCGCTTCAACAATAATATCGCGGTTTTGCTCGGAAATTTCTTTAAAATAATCATAGAGGGACAGGTCAGTATAAGCCTCAAGCAGCCAGGTGGATTGGTCGTCTTCTTTATTTAAAATCAAGCCATCTATTAGTGGGACTTCAACTGAAGAGTCATCTTCCACCACATCCAATGAGTATAACTTAAATGTTTTCATGGTTACCTCCTGTTTATTTTTTTAAATTATAACATAAGCCGGACAGAAGCAAATGTCGAAAAATATTTGTCGAAATATAGATAAACAGCTTTTGGAAAAAAAAGCAACTATTTATTGACAAGAATCCCCAGGGAAAATCGGCTTTATTGACAAAAACCACCCTGAAAAAAGCTTTATCGCTATTTTACAGCAGTTGCTCTTTAGGGCTATGATAAAGCCATCACATAAAAAGGAGTTGAAAAAGATGATCAATCAGGTAACTCTTGTGGGTCGGTTGACTCGGGATCCGGAATTAAAAAAGACAACAGAAGGGACGGCTGTGGCACACATAACGTTGGCGGTGAATCGCCACTTTCGCAACCATAATGGTGAATTTGAGGCCGATTTTGTGCTTTGTACACTTTGGCGAAAGGCTGCGGAGAATACGTGTCAGTACTGTCGAAAAGGTTCGGTTATTGGGATTACGGGCAGACTGCAAACCCGCCATTACGAGAGCAAAGAGGGTAAAAGGGTGTACGTTACAGAGGTGATCGCTGAATCGGTCCGCTTCCTAGGTGCCAAGCCGCACGATGTTTTGCCTGAGCAAAAGAAGGAGGAAATGCCAATTGGAAATTAATGATGACGCTGCCAGCAACTTAGAGCAGCTGCTGGAAAGCTTAATAAAAATGGTCGGGAATGCAAACAAAAATGTCGACAATCTGCAAAAACGCGTCAGCCAGTTGGAATGGCTCATAAGAGAACAGAAGCTAGAAATCAAGGAACGAGGCCCCATTCAAATCTACTCCAGACACCTACACGAATCTGTCAACAAATTTCCAATTAACCTTTGAATAGAGTACTATTCGACAAAAAACGCCACAGATCTACTTCATGTGTTGCTTTTTTTGTGAAATTTTTCCCCGCAATGGTACCAGTCGTTAGAGAAAATCAAACATCCCTCCGTCGTGACCTCCAATTTTCCGGCTAACTGCCGGCTTTTTTTTTATAAAAAGAAAGGAGGACATGGGGATCGAAATTTTGTGTCTTCATTAACATAGAAGGGACCTTCACAAATAAAAGAGCTGGAATCGCAAATAAAAGGGTTGGAATCGCAAATAAAAGAGCCAGATTCATAATTCAAGTGTCCTTCCCGATATTTCTATGTATAAAAATCAGTGAGCGGGGGAAACTAGTAGAAAAACCCCCCTGTTTTTTTTTAGAAGCCGCTGAACTCGTGTCAGCGGCTTCTTCGGTGTTATTTTGCCCCATATCTAACTTAATAAAGCCTACTATCCTGTCCGAAAAAACTCCTGTATCTCGATCCAATTAGATAAAGACCGACGAGGGCCATTTTCAATTCCGGTTCTTATTCCATTAGCTTTATACTTATTCCGATATCCGGATCTTCTGGTTTTTCTTTTTTGCGCCTAACCGGGTGCCTCTCCACTAGGTAGCAGCCGTTAAAGCCCTTCTATCAGGTACTCCTTATTAGTAGGTTAGTTATGCACAGTTACTATTGTGAAAATAACGCACACGACAAAAAATTGCACAAACAGAAATTTGCTAGCAGGAATAATAAAACTATTGTCGAATAATTACCGTCGATAATTGTAATAATTTGGAGGTATTTTATTTGAAAAATGAAAGTTCGTTAATCCTCATTGGGAAACAAATCAACGACCAAGAATTACAAATTACATGCAAACCAAGCTTTTCTGATGCAATCCAGCTTACAAAACAGTCGATCACATCAACTAAGAACTCTCCATATCAATGTATTCCTCTAGAAGATGACAAAAAAATTTCCTTGAAATACGATGGTTGCAGCGTCCATGTTGACCTCAACCAACGATTAATAAGTATTAAAGAAGGCGCCGGTGAGCTAACGAATGAAGAAGCCTTTGATTTGTTATCCAATTTTGTCATTAAGGAAGGGAATAGGGTTTCCTTCCTAGGATTTCCTCCCCATCGAAATACTTGTCCAAATAAGCGGCAGAAGGTGCGCATTATAGCAGAGGGGAAGGAGCTGGAAAACGAATAACCATAAATCGAGAAAATGACTAAAAATGGCTCCGGATACAACCGGAGCCATTTCCTATTTCAACGCATCTCAAAATAAACGCCCACTGTCCACTCCAGGCGGACAATGTCCACGAGTGGTGCCTGACACCCATAGTGCTATTGGCACCATGGTAAAAGGTGAAACATTAGTACTATTTGAACTATGATAAAAGTTGGGGCTGTTATGCCACAGAATAGACACTTTCCATTTTATTATGACAAATTGTGATACACTCTTAATCTTTTTGTAACATAACTGCTATATTGTTTTGGTATAAATAGATTACTAAGGAAAGGGGAAAGTGTATGCAATTGACAAGCAAGCGTATCATTCTCGTGTTACTTACAATGATGTTATGTGCATCTGGTAGTATGGTTACATATGCACAAACAAACAGTGATGCCCTACATAATGCTAAGCAGCAGCTAGAGCAAAAGAATAGAATAGTAGAGCAAAAGAAACAAGAAGAACAATCTGTTAATAAAGAAATAGAAAATATTCAACAAGAATTAGAATCGATTTACAATGAGATTACTAAGAACAAAGATGAAATGGCAAAAACTCAAGCGAAAATCGATGAAATAAACCAACTCATTGAAAAGAAAAAAGAAGAGATTGTCGTGCTTGAGGACAAAATGCTTGGCCGCAAAGATATTATGAAAAAGCGGGCAGTAGCAATGCAACAAAATAGTAATGTCAATATTATTGTTAACCTATTATTTGAAGCTGACAGTATCTCAGATTTTATTCAACGGGCCAGCGCTGCATCAACACTAATGGATGCGGATAAAGAAATTTTGACAGCGCAAAAGGAAGACCTTAAACAGATTGAAAAAGACAAAGAAGAGATTGACCGTCAAGAACAAATTTTAGAAGAAGGTCAAAAGGCACTTGCTAAACAGCAGGAAGACCTTGATCAAAACATGCAAAAAAGACAGCAATCCTTAACTGTTATGCAAGACAAATATAATCAAATCGCACAGGAAGTCGCACTGGCAGAACAAGATAAAGCCGGCATTGAATCCCAGATGAAAAATATCCAAGCAAGTATCAGCAGTGAGCAGGCATCACGGACATCCGGATCTGGACAATCCTCTTCACAGGATAATATTGGCGTCGCTATAAAAGGGAAAGAGATGTATGTCACTGCAACCGCATACACACCGTTTGATGGTGGTACTATTACGTCAGCAGGCTACGATATTGCAGCCAATCCGAATATGAAGTTAATTGCAGTTGACCCATCCGTTATCCCAATGGGAAGCAAAGTATGGGTAGAAGGCTATGGTGTCGCCGTTGCTGGTGATACAGGCGGTGCAATTAAGGGCCACAAGATTGACGTGTTAAAGCCAACAAAGGCAGACGCGTATGCCTGGGGCAGAAGAACCGTAAAAATTGTCATATTGGAATAGTAAAATAGTTTTTTAAATCTACTAGTTCAGAACAGAGACCTAACAACCAAAAACGTGTTAGGTCTCTTATTCTATTGTCGAAAAGAGAGTAACAGTACTGACATTAATTATATCGGCTAAAAGATGGAAAGAGTTTAGTCTATTTTTGAAAGAATTTTATTTTAATTAAATTTTTGAAAAACGCAGGGGTTGGTACCGGTATGAATGATCATTGGAATGCCCATTTATATGACGAAAAGCACTCATTTGTTTCGCACTTTGGTGAAGATTTAGTCCGATTGTTAGCGCCTCAGAAAGGTGAAAGAATTCTTGACCTCGGTTGTGGAACAGGGGATATTGCTGACAAACTAAATCAATTAGGAATCAATGTTATCGGAATTGATCAATCAGACCATTAAACGGTGAGAATGGGTTGAGAAATTGGATAGAGATGTTTGCCGTTAGTATGTTTGAAGGCGTAACAACTGAAGCAAGTGAACTAATTATAACAAGAGTTGAAAAAAACTTAAGGAAAGTCATATTTCATAATGGCGAATGGGTAGCAGATTATAAGCGAATTCGTGTAATGGGAATAAAAGAGTGATCACAAGGAGCCTAAGGTTCCTATTTTTTGAGGGTATTTAAAGTTGGACCCCAGACTTTTTAAAAAAAAGAGACCATCCTTCACACCAAATAAACGATTTTTACTATCTTTATGATGCTTTTTAACCTTCTTAACTGGATATTTATGTTAAAATTATATTAAAGTACGTCGGTACCTAGGAGGAAAAAATGTTAACTGTATCAAAAAAGAATTGGTTGTGGTTCGGTTTATTATTCTCCTTAGTGATTAGTTCAAATATATTGATTTATCGTATAGAGTGGGAAGTACCGCTTCCAACAGGGGTTGTCTTGGGCTCCTTATTCGACTTCTTGATTACCATTCCATTAATCGTTTACTTTTTTATCATAAGAAAGCGGTTTTCGCTCAAATATTTGCTTCCCGTCATGATCGCGGGATATGCTGCAGCGGTATTGATTATTCCACAAGGCTACCTTTCAGGATATTCCTTTGTAAAATATATCTTATTTGCTGGCGAGGGAGCTTTTTTCCTGATGGAACTTTACGTTGTTTATAAGCTGCTGGTGAAAATTCCGGCCATTATCAAAAGTTTCCGCGCGAACGTAAGTGAAGCTTCAACCTTCCAAAATCGAATGGAGCAAGCATGGGGACAGCACATGGAATCATCCCGAATGCGAGATATCTTTTTCTCCGAAATGACGATGTATTATTACGGTTTATTTTCTTGGAGGAAAAAACCATTATCAAAGGAAAACGACGAACGAAATTACACCTATCATAAGAAAATGGGTGCCATTGCTCTATACGTGATGATGATCCACGCGCTTGTACTTGAATCGATTGGGTTTCACTTTCTCCTTCATTCGTGGAATGCTACTGTGGCCATCATTGCACTAGTCATAAACGTTTATACATTATTATTTTTTCTAGCAGAAATACAAGCGATCCGGTTATGTCCGTTTATGATTACTGATCGTCATTTGCACCTGCAGGTCGGAGTCATGAAACAGTTGACCGTTCCGCTTGAAGAAATTAAAAGCTTTTACTATTATCAAGGCCCTGAAAAATTAGCAAAAGACGAAGCTAGAAACGTTTTCGATGCAACCCTTCCTGATTTTATGAAGGAAAAACCCACGTTTGAATTAGAATTCTATCATCCTATTGAAGCTAAGTTCATGTACGGGTTTAAAAAGAAAGTGATTAAAGCACATCTTCGCTTAGATGAACCACAACAGTTTTACAATACCCTCACGTCGAAAATAAACGAACAGTGCAAATAACCTTCATTCGAAAAAAATGAACTCCCTCGGACTCTGTTCGCGGCTAAAATGAAAAGGGCTAGGATAAACAAAAATCCTAGCCCTTCATCTTTGTTGTTTTGGTATTTATTGTAATATGGTGCCTGTCACCGTTAGCTGCACTATCACAGTGGAAACATTACGAACGGTGCCTGACACCAATAACAACGCTGCCACCTTTGCTATCATCCTAAATATACTAAATCCTTGAGCTCGTCGGTTGATAGTTCGGTGATCCAGTTTTCGCTTGTTATGATTTGATCGTTGAGGAATTGTTTTTTCTCGAGCATGGCGTCGATTTTCTCCTCGAGCGTCCCTGTGCAAATTAGCTTGTGCACGTGCACAAACCTAGATTGCCCAATCCGATAAGCGCGGTCAGTGGCCTGATTCTCAACTGCAGGATTCCACCAGCGGTCGTAGTGGATGACATGATTCGCCGCTGTCAAATTCAAACCGGTTCCGCCCGCTTTCAATGACAGCAGGAACACAGGGAACTCGCCGTTCTGGAACCGCTCAATCATTCCATCACGCTGCGTCTTTGGCACACTTCCATTTAAAAACGGCACCTCGACCCCAAATTTCTTCTTCAATGTAGATCGAATCATTTCGCCCATCTCGATATATTGCGTGAAAATCAGACAGCTTTCGCCTTGCTCCAAAACTGCATCTACCAGCTCGACAAGCTTCTCCATTTTATTAGATCGCTCAAGAAGCACTCGCCCTGCTGTCCGCTCTTTTAAATAAAGTGCAGGGTGGTTGCACAGCTGCTTCAAACGGCTTAACATTTGTAAAATTAACCCCTTACGTTCGAAACCCGACAATTTTTCAATCTCCGCAAACGTATCATGAATGAGCTGCTCGTACAGCGACGCTTGTTCAGCTGTAAGCGGGCAATACTCCTTTTGCTCTAGCTTATCAGGGAGGTTGAGGGCAACCTCTTCATCCTTTTTTGTCCGTCGCAGTAAAAATGGGCGAATCAACGATTGTAACTGCTGTACTTTTTCCTTTTTCTCATCCTTTTCAATCGGAATGACAAACTTCTTCTGGAATTGCCCCATGCTGCCAAGATAACCATGATTGGTAAAATCAAAAATCGACCAGAGCTCGGATAGGCGATTTTCCATTGGTGTTCCCGTCAAGGCAATATGGTGGCGGCCACGCAGTCTGCGCACTGCCCTCGATTGCTTCGTCTGTGCGTTCTTAATGTTCTGCGCTTCATCAATTGCAATCGTACTCCAAATGAGCGATTCGAACTCCTCGGAATCTAAGTGGCTCAATCCGTACGAAGTCAACACTACATCTGCAGCTTGAACTTTGTCGGAAAAAGCCTCCTCCTTCAGGCGGTTTGAACCGTAATGTAAATACACCTTCAACTCTGGAGCAAAGCGCTCTAGCTCCTTCTGCCAGTTCCCAAGCACAGATGTCGGACAGATAATCAGCGCCGCCCTCGTCGGAACCTTCACCTTAGCGGGACCTGCCGCCACATCCCCATCAGTTTTTTTACGCGGGATAGTGTTAATGGTGTCAGGCACCTTTTCTTTGCTCTGAAGCGTGTTAATAGTATTAACGGTGTCAGGCACCACTTCATCCTTTACCTTTAGCAGATAAGAAATAAGCTGGACGGTTTTGCCGAGACCCATGTCGTCGGCGAGACAGGCACCAAAGCCGTGCTGACGTAAAAACCAAAGCCAACTCATGCCGAGCTGCTGGTAGGGGCGGAGCTCTCCGTTCAGACCGTCTGGAACAGGCTCCATCGGTATTTCGTGAACCTCCGACAGTTGCTTGACCATCTGCTTCCATTGGCGGTTCAATTCGATTTGAATTTTCGCAAACGCCTTCGGATTTTCAAGCTCATCCTCAGTCGCCTCCGATTCCACCAGCTCCTGCTCAAGCAAATCGCGGACATGTAAGCCCTCTTTTTCGGCACGTTTCATCAAATCCTGAATTTGGCGAATAAACTGCGGATCGAGCTTCACCCAGCGGCCGCGAATAAAGACAAGCCGCCGCTTTTCCTCGACAAGCTTGCCAAACTCCTCTTCGGACAAGTCGACACCGTTCATCGAAAAACGCCAGTTGAAATCAAGCATCGCCTGTAGCCCGACGAACGACGGACGGTGGCTCGACGTCCCTTTCAGCGACGCCTTGACCTTCAAGTTAGCATTTTTCATAGCCTGCCACCAAGAAGGGAGGAGGATTTCTACATCCAAGGCCAATAAAGTCTCACTGGCCTCGGTTAAAAACATCCACGCTTCTTCCTCGGTAAGATGGGTTTTGAGGCGGTTCTCATAGGCCAAATTCGCTTTATCACCTAGGTCCTCGCCCAGCCATGGAATCAATCGTACCCAGCGACTAAGTTCACGATCCACTTTTTCTAAAAATGGCCGCCACTTCGCAGGGATCTTCGTGGCATCTTCGAGATCAACAATCTCCTCAACATTTTTCTTCCCTCGTAAAAATACATCCAGGCTCCATGCACCCTCACCATCAACAGGTTCATCCAGCCGTAGCCCGATCGTAAATGGTGTATCACTTTCCTTAATTCCGACCCACTCAAGCCAGCTTTCTTCATCAAAATAACGGGCAAGCTCGCTGCCGGAGATATCTTGCTTTTTCAACAAATCAAGCTTTGGTCCGAACAGCTCTTTCATCGCTGAATTCCTCGTTAAATAGGCATCAAGGGCACTGTTAAATAAATCGGAAATGTAGCTTTTAGTCGTGCCAAGATTATCATCTGGGAACTCACCGGACTCGTCATTTACGACTTCAAGACCTTCAGATCGGGATCGATTAAGGCCATCGACGGGTTCAGAGTCCATAGATCCAGACTCATCTGCAACCTTTTGTTCCCAAAAAGACGGATCAAATTCATCCTTCACCCGTTCCGGAAGCTTCCAGCGGAACTCGCCGTGCTCCCACACCGAAAAGTCTGGCAGCCAGTCTTTTTCTAAAATCCCTTCATAAAGCGAATGGGCGGCCGCAAGACAAATCTCGGATTGATCGTTCCAGTCCCATTCAATAAAGCGGTTGAACGACTCTTTGGCAAAAAGGGAAACCAGCTGCCAGCCGCTCATAACAATGCCTTCGACCCCGTTCAACGTTTCCGTCTCAAGAAGCGTTCCGAAGAAGCTTTCCTCATGGCTGCTAAAAACGAGGTTCTTCCACATGGAAGGTTGCATCTCGTAACCATGTTCCTCCTGGGCCGTCAGTAGATAACGGCCATCCTCTAATTTAGTTGTCAGCAATTTCATAAACCTAGTTTTCAGCATAATCGAACGTGCTCCTTCAACTGGAGCTGCAGCCTAAACAAAGCCACAACCCGGGTTACATAAATTATCTAAAAACTGTCCGCCCAACGTGGACTGGTGTCCACGAATGGTGCCTGACACCATTTAAAAAAGTTCATATTCATTTATTATACCCAAAAATTTGTGATTAGAGGAGAAGGGATGAGGTATGAGTATGTGTCTCATTAGGGGGAATATAAAAAACGGTAACTTTCAATCGACAGTTGTGACAATCAATAGCCTTTCTTGAGGAAAAAACATGCAAAAAGTCTTTCATTGCGGTCATGAAGGACAAAACTAATTGAAAAATCGAGTAAAGTTTCTTTCATGGCTTTGATGAAGGACAAAACTAATTGAAAAATCAAGCAAATCTTCTTTCATAGCTTTGATGAAGGACAAAACTAATTGAAAAATCAAGCAAAGCTTCTTTCATGGCTTTGATGAAGGACAAAACTAATTGAAAAATCGAGCAAAGCTTCTTTCATGGCTTTGATGAAGGACAAAACTAATTAAAAAATCGAGCAAAGTTTCTTTCATGGCTTTGATGAAGGACAAAACTAATTGAAAAATCGAGCAAAGTTTCTTTCATAGCTTTGATGAAGGACAAAACTCACTGATAAACAATAAAAATTGTCTTTAATAGCGCGTCTTAAAGACAAAGCTCACTAGCAACCAATTAAAACTGTCTTCAATAACCGGTCTTAAGTTCAAAACTCACTGAAAAACCGATTAAATTGTCTTACATGGCCCTGAGAAATACCCAGAGCTTTCATTCAAAGCTCCCAAGCATTTTCAATGTCGTAATAACAATAATTTTTCCCACAAAATACCCAGCCGCCCACCGTACTAAACGATGGGAGCTGCCACACCTCAACACACAAAAAACCCTACAACCTACTCAACCCTCAATCAGCTTACTCCTCCTGCACTCCTCATGAAAGGCGCGCAGCCGTTTCGTCCGCTCCATCAAGGTGTCCAAAAAATACTGCCAGTCATCAACACGCTTCAGCTTCTTATACAACGTCCTTAGTTTCTTCAAATGCCGAACCGCAAGCCGATAGCTCCCGCGGTTTTTCTGGTCAATCTCACGCTGTGCTGTCTGGTGAAGCATCGCCAGCAGCACCTCAGGCCGCTCCTTCTCGACAATCTTCAAGCGGTCCTTCGGCAAATCATAAAAGTCCAAGCCGACAAACGCCTGAAGCTCACCCCAGCGATCGTACTGCCCGCGCTCAAACAAGACATACTCATATTCACCAAAACTATAGGGGAGCATCGCCAGCAGCGACCGCTCATACAAATCAATCCGGTCAATTTCCGTACAATAGGGAGCAACAGACCGCAGCGCATTCCGGGCAAACGTCGTACAGCTATGATAGCCGCCCAAATTCTCCAAATACGCTTTTACTTTTTGCAAAAACAGCTCAATCACTGGCCCAACCCGGCGCCACGCCTTTAAGCCGGACAAATAATCAATCCAATATACCATATATGGCGCAATTTCCTCAGCCGCAAACTGACCGACCAACTTTAACGCCGTCTCATCATTCCCATGGAGCAGATTGATATGAACCCCGGCCACCATCAGCGGCAAAGGATTCTCCCAATCTTGAAGCCCCTTCAGCCTGGTCTGAATCTTCAATAGTTCCTCTTCACGCCATAGCTTCTTTTTGAAAAAATGAACCCATAACAGGCGGTACAAATAAATCCGTTCATACTCAAGTCCGCTGGAACACGTCAGCAGCTCCACCGCATCGTCCTTCAACTTCTCAATAAACTCATCAAACGCAAACGGCAGCGATTGCACCCCAATCTTCACAGCCAGATCCTCAGCATCATCCATCAAATTATGGAACAAATGGAGATAGGCACGCCTCACAGTATCCTCATCATGACCGAGCCGGTCACACAAAGCCGCCAGCTTACGAAACGATACCACGATCCCGACCAATTCATAAAGTAAGCGCCATTCCTGCTCCACCGGGGCACTCGCTTGAATCCGCCGCTTGTAAATCCCAAACAATTCTGGAATCACATAAGGGCTTGTGTACTTTTTCGAAGCAAGCAGCGTATCAAAGCTTACCTCAAAGGAATGCACCCAGCGGCTGTAATCCGGCTTCAGCATGCCGTTCGCCTTAATCAAATCCTTCGCCGTCTGCATCGCCCAGCCCGAAACCTCCTTCTTCTCACGAATCGGCTCGCGCCAATCCGTTACCCAGTCCGAGACACTGCCCACTTTCGAGTACGCACTGAAAAAAACAGCCAGCTGATGGCGGCATAAGCCTTCCGTCGGGCACGAACACTCGCTCATCGCCATAAAGTCGAGATTAAGCCGGACCTTCACAGGAGTCACATCCTGCACAACCGCCGAAACCACCTCATCCCCAATATGTAATTGCTGCACCATCCCTTGCCGGTACAGGATCAAGCCCTTTTGCACAAGCTTCGCATCTTCGACGGCATTCGGGTTCAACAGCTCCCGCATCTCATCGGAAAATTCAAGCAATAATTCATTTGCAGGTATAGACTCCAAGGCCGTAACCCCCTTTTGATGGAAAAATAAAGATCGTAAACTCCGTCCGAAGAAGCTTCAATCATTTTATAAAAATCCACCCAGAAACGTTCCAGGTAATCTTTTAAAAAAATCCATATTCATTTATTATACCCAAAAAACCGCGATAAGAGGAGGGGGAGGCTTGGAAATTCGATTGATTGAAAATCATCTTGCTAACTTTTTCATTTTCCTCATATAAAATTAATCGAATGTATTTACTAAAAAGTGGAATATCATGATAAAATAGGAAATAGATTAATAGATTTGGAGGAACACGGGGTGGCAAAAAGAATTTTTCTAGCTTTATTAAGTGTAATACTTTGCTTGCCTGGGGGCGGATGGGTACATGCCAATAGTGATTCAAAAGGACCTGTGCTGGAGAGCTACACCATTCCAGATAAAGCAGCAGCCGGGGATACCGTTCCCATCACAGCAAAGGTCACGGATGAATCCGGCGTAAGTAAAGTAATCGCCTATCTGCAAGGTCATACAACCCAGGTCATCGACATGAATTACAACATTGATACAGGGCTATGGAATGCCAAGTATAAAGTGAAATTAAATGACCATGAGGGAAGTTGGTCCTTAAAGCTTGAGCTGCATGATACCGCGGGAAATATAACGACTACGGGAGTTCTCGCGGAAATTCAAATTTCAAATCCAAGAAACGGTGATTGGAATCGTCCGGAAATACAATCTGTCACCTTTAATCCTGACCCGGTTATTGTTGAAGATCCTTTTACGATCCATATAAAGGCAGTGGACGAAAGTGGGGTTGAATCAATCACGGCTCAAATAAGTGATGGTGGAACGATTATTCCAAACATGATCGATTTTACCTATGACAGCACCACTGATGAATGGATCGGAACCTTTACATTTCCGCCATTGACAAGACTGACCAAAAAAGGATTGGATATCGAAGTAAGAGATACTGTCGGTAACATAAAAACGCATTATGTAGAATTTAAACCGATCAGTAAGTTTGAAGATAACAAGCCGCCGGAGAAACCGATTGTAGATGAGGTAAAGGAAGGCGATACTTTTGTCACAGGTCAATCCGAACCGGGAGCGGATATACGCGTCTACATCGTCTATTCATATGGGAATTTTCAGCTGGGATTCGCCAGAGCCGGAGTTGACGGCCGCTTTGCCGTCCCTGTAAATAGTCTATCAACCGGGATGCCGCTGGCTATTGAGGCAACAGATTTATCAGGATACATAAGCGAGGTTACATTTGTCACCGTAAAAGACGTGACACCGCCTCCGAAACCGATTGTCCATGAAGTGACCGATCGGGATATTAAGGTCACGGGCACAGCAGAACCGTGGTCAACAATAGAAGTGAAAAATGCGGATCAGTTAATTGGTACAGGTACCGCCGATGCGAGCGGAAACTTTAGTGTATATACCGATTGGATAAAAGCAGGAACGGAAGTAAGGGTTACAGCGATAGACAAAGCAGGAAATAGAAGTGAACCAACCACCGTTGTCGTAAAAGACGTAACTCCGCCGAAAGAACCGTTAGTTTATACCGTAACTGACAAGAGTACTGAGGTTATAGGCAGTACAGAGAGCCATGCAACCATCGAGGTAAAAGCAAACGACACATTGCTGGGAACAACTGTCGCAGACCAAAATGGACGCTTTAGTATTCCAATTCCGCTGCAAAAAGCAGGGACAGAATTACGAGTGACCGCAACGGACCAGGCCGGAAACATAAGTTACGCTGCTTGGGTGAAAGTACAAGACACCACTCCGCCCGAGAAGCCGCGTGTTAACCAGGTAACTGACCAAGATACCGTTGTGACTGGAGAAGCTGAACCTGGCTCAACAGTAAGCGTGAGTGGAAGTAACCTGGAGAAATCAACGATTGCCGGAGCAGACGGCAGATTTTCTGTGGACATCCCACTGCGAGAGGCAGGCACATCGATCACCGTCATCGTATGGGATCAATCCGGAAATAGAAGTCCCGCGGTATCCGTCACCGTAGCGGATGTGACTCCGCCGGAAAAGCCAGTCGTCAATGAAGTAAAGGACACGGATACAACTGTCACAGGTCTGGTTGAGGCCTACTCAACCGTAGTGGTGAAAGCGAATTATACAGTGATCGGATCCGTCACGGCCTACTACACTAAAGATGGAAAAATCAGTCCCTTTACCGTAATCATCCCGGCGCAAAAAGCAGGCACAGTCTTAACCATCACTACAACGGACCGGTCTGGAAACGTTAGTCCAACCGCCACCGTGACGGTTGTAAAAACTAGACCCTCAGGATGGGTTGAGGAAAATGGTCAGAAGTATTACTATGACCCAGTGACCTTTGAGAGAAAAACAGGCTGGTATCGGCTTGGTCGCGATTGGTATTACTTCCACAAGACAACTGGCGCGATGGCGACTGGTTGGATGTACGATGGAACTGCGTGGTACTACCTAAATAGCGACGGGGCGATGCAAACCGGCTGGCTCAAGAGTGGGAGCACCTGGTACTACCTGAACGGTAGTGGAGCCATGAAGACTGGCTGGCTGAAAAGCGGAAGCACTTGGTACTATCTCAACAGCAGCGGCGCAATGGCAACCGGCTGGCAGATGGTCGGGAGGACCTGGTACTACTTCAACAGCGGCGGGGCGATGCAAACCGGCTGGCTGAAAAGCGGAGGCGCGTGGTACTACCTCAACAGCAGCGGCGCCATGGTCACCGGCTGGGCCTCCATCTCCGGAAAATGGTACTATTTCAAAGGAAACGGAGCCTTACAATAATCTTTTCACCCTTGGCCCTAAGGTCAAGTGTGTTTTTGGGAGAGTAAATACAAACCTTTGGGTAAAAAAGCCAGAAAGATATTTAATAGAATTCATTAGAACCCATTCTGTTGTAAATCTTTCTGAAAAGGTATCTTATAAGGATTATAGGAGCCAATTTCGTCGAAAAACTCACTGAAAAGGTATCCAATAAAGCTTATAGGAACCCATTCCGTCGAAAAAAACACCAAAATAGTATCATATAAGACTCATAAGAGCCCGAACTGGTGAAGAAAACAAAGAAAAGGTCGCTAATAGAGGTTCTAAGAGCCGGTTTAAGTAAAAAAACACCAAAAAGGTATCTTACAAGTCTAATGGAAGCCCTCCCTGCCGAGAATTTCACGAAAAAGGTATCTTATAAAAAATTCACCAAAATGACGAATGTTGGGCGATTCCCTAAACCTGGATTTCCTGATAAAATATTGTTAGTTTATAAAAAAATGGTAGTTTACGAGATTGAGGGGGATATACCTTGGGCAAAAGAATGATTGCAGCACTTACAACGTTCATGTTGGTTCTGCCAAGCGCGGGATTGGCGAACACTGTCTCAGAAAGCAGTGGAAGCAGCGTTATTAAAACAATCCTAACTACGGTTTCGGAGCCATCGTCCAGTGGGACAACCATGTCTTCGCAGCCAACAGAACAAACAGGACCTACTACAACAGATCCTGAACCGAATTCGCCGACGATTGAAAGTGTGTCCATCACCCCGGATGATGCAAAACCGGGAGACATCATCACCATCACGGCAAAAATCAACTCACCGGTGTATGGGGTAAAAAAGGTGCAGGCAAACCTGAACGGTTACACGGGCAAGCAAATTGACCTAAACTACAACAGCGCGGACGGCACATGGAGCGGCACCTATCAAGTCCAGGACTACGACCATCAGGGAAAATGGCATCTGGCCTTCGATATCTATGGAAATGAATATTGGTGGTACCGTTACACGGACCAGTCGATCACCGTAGTTAATCCGAACGAAGACCGGGTGAAGCCCGTCATGAGCAGCTTCCGCTTGGAGCCGCAGCCGGTGAAAGCGGGCGAGCCGTTTACTGTCACGATCAAAGCGGCCGATGCTTCGGGGATCAAGTCGGTGAAGGCAGATTTTCAGATGCCGAACGGCTGGACGAAGGTCGGGCAGCCGCTGACCTACGACAGCAAAACCGATCAGTGGAGCTTCAGTTATACTTTTTCTGAAAACACCGAACCGGGCACCTGTGGCGTGATGGTTCAAATCACGGATTTGGCCGGCAACGTGACAACTGAAGTCAAGGACTTCGAACTCACCAATGTGAACGCGGATTACACCCCGCCAAAGGTCGAGAACATTACCGTCAGCAAACAGGTGCTCAATCTGGGGGATCAGCTAAAGGTCACGGCGAAAATCACCGATGACAAATCAGGGGTCGCCTCAGCCGAACTGCACTTTTTCGGGAAAAATCAATATCAATCTCAGCTGGCCTACAATCCTGCCACCGGTTTATGGGAAACTACTTTTCGGGTGGATCCCTATATGGAAGCGGGAACCTACAAGCTGGATTTGCAAGTGTACGATAAGGCCCAGAATTTAGTCTATCCGGAAATAAATCATACTGTTCGGATTCTGTTAGCAAAGCCCGTGGTCAATCAGGTAACCGACAGCGATATGGCTGTTAGCGGGCAGTCACAGTCAGGTACGAAAATCGAGGTAAAAGCAGGCGAAGCGGTGATTGGCACTGCCACGGCCAGTGCAGACGGCAGCTTCACCGCCACGATCCCGGTTCAAAAGCAAGGGACAAAGTTAGTTGTTTCAGCCACCGCCGATTCAGAGAACGCAGCCGAGGAAACAACGATTACCGTTGCAGCCAAAAACCCTTCAGGCTGGGTGACCACCGACGGCAAGCGCTACTATTACGACCCAGTCATCTTTAAGCCGAAAACGGCCTGGTTTAATGTCGGCGGGACTTGGTACTACGCCAATAACACTGGCGTTGTGCAAACGGGCTGGCTAAAGCAGGGGTCGACCTGGTATTACCTCACCGGCAGCGGTGCGATGGCGACCGGCTGGCAAAAGGTCGGCATGACCTGGTACTACTTCAACAGCGGCGGAGCAATGATTACCGGCTGGCAGAAGGTCGGCACGACGTGGTATTACTTCAACAGCGGCGGAGCAATGGTTACCGGCTGGCAAAAAGTCGGTACGATGTGGTATTACTTCAACAGCGGCGGAGCAATGGTTACCGGCTGGCAAAAAGTCGGCACGACGTGGTATTACTTCAACAGCAGCGGCGCCATGGTCACCGGCTGGGCCAAAATCTCAGGTAAGTCCTATTATTTTTACAGCAGCGGAGCATTAAGATAATCGGATAATGAATCGATTCATTAGGACACATCTTGCCGTCAATCTCGTTGATTGGCGGCAAGATGTGTTTTTGGGGTTAATCGCCGTTTCTAAGAGACCAAACCCTTTTAGAAAAAGTGAGAATAGTAGTAAATGCGACCAATAAGAACCCGTTCCAGTGGGGATATTGTCGAAAAGGTAACTTATAAGGGTAATAGGAGCCCATTTTGCCGAGAAAATCACGGAAAAGGTATCTTATAAAGGTAATAGGAGCCCATTCGGTCGAAAAAATCAAGGAAAGGGTATCTTATAAGGGTTATAGGAGCACGTTCTGCTAAAAAATCCACTGAAAAGGTATCTTATAAGACTCATAAGTGGCTTTTCCTTTTTGCGATAGAAGGATTACCGCTTCCTTTTATTGAAATAATTTGTACGAACAATAAGTAATGTAGGGGGAAAAATAATGTGGAAACAATTGAAATGGTAGATTTAGACGAAGGAAAGTTAGACGCTCAGGGATGTTATTGTCTTGGCAGCAAGCCAAATTCAACAGGGTACATAAACAAAAACAAATGGCTGACGGAGAGGTTCAATGAAGGATTAAAATTCGAATGAATATCATTTTAAGGACCCCGCAACCAAGAGCGAACTTTCTCAAATTCAAAAAGAATTAAATGTTGAACTACCAGATGAATTAGCCAGCTTATTTAATGAAACAAATGGTGTCTTCGACAATTGGAATTGTCCTTTGATTTGGTCAACCTCTCAAATTGTGAAGGACAATCTATTTTTTAGAAACTTTGAAGATTATACAGATATTTATATGCCCTTTGATCATCTGTTCTTTTTCTCAGACGCAGGGAATGGCGCTTTATTTTGCTACGCTATTTTAAAAAATGGAACCATCGAAAAAACCGATATCTATGTTTGGAATCACGAGGATGATAGCCGGACCTGGGTAGCCTCCTCATTAGAACAATTCATTGAAGGCTGGATTACAGGTAAGATTTCGGTTTAGTTTGGTCTTTTACTTCTACCTGAAATGAAAAAATCGTACACTTGGAGGATTAAAAAGAATTTGAAATTACTTTTTGTGATATTACTTATGCTGTTTGGTAGTCTTTTGATTGGATTAGCAATTGATAAGTTTGGTCAGATTGGTAACTTAATAATAAATATAATAGGGGTTGGATGTTATCTAGGGGCAATTTTTATTGCTAAAAGGAAAGGGAAATCTAATAAGTCCTCTCATTACACGAAATGGGAAAAAAGAAAGTAGTTCGGTAAATGAAAGCGAGTTACACTTACCAAAGCACTTAAAATTATACCCGTTCGGTAATTGAACCCTGCTCCGAATAACCCAACTACACAAAAAAGCCAGTCCTCGTACTCCAGGGAACTGGCCAACTAACTAAAATCCGCCTCGATTATCAAAACACCCAAACAAATTAGTTATACTCATAATCATACTTAGCAGAATAATAGTGATGGAACTTGTGCGCCTTATTAAAGTAGTCCATCGACACCCGGAATGCCTTCCCGTCACCATCCCAATAAGCGAGCACAATAATATCCGCCGAACCTTTTGCTAAATCCTCAGTACCGAAGTCGTCCGCATCCCACTTCACAGCCTTAACATTCCCTGCATCCGTAACCTTCAAAGTGTACTGCCAGTATTTATCACCCTCAATCCCGACCAGATCATGATAACTCGCACCCAGCTTCTCCTGAAGCTCCAACTTTGTGAGCCCGACATCAATCCACTTTTTCAAATCCTCCACGGCAGAAACGACCTCAGCATTTCCCGCATTCGTCATCCGCCCATCGGCCATCAGGTAGTAACCGCCAACAAAATTCTGCCTCTTCATCGCGCCGTCCCACTTATCAAAATAATACCAATCATCAGAAATTGATTTCCAGCCCGTCACCATTGCACCACTCTGATCAAGGAAATACGAACTGCCCTTATCCATAAGCCATCCCGAACGCATAGCACCCGAGCTACTCAAGTTATACCACTTCCCATTATCCCAAACCCAACCAGTCTTCATCACGCCCGAACGGTCCAAGAAATACCACTTCCCATCAACGAGGACCCAACCTGTCTTCATCGCACCCGATTGATCCAGGTAATACCACTTCCCATCGACGAGCACCCAGCCTGTCTTCATTGCGCCTGACCGGTCCAAGAAATACCACTTTCCACCATCGGACACCCAGCCTGTCTTCATCGCCCCAGACTGATCCAAGTAATACCAACGCCCGTCCTCGAGCAACCAGCCCACCTTCATCAAACCATGATCATAATAGTGCCACTTACCGCCCTCAAGCGCCCAGCCGGCAGCCGCCACTCCCGGATAGCCTAACAATAGCACAGACCCAACCAATAAAACCCAAAACCTTTTTATTTTTTGCAAAATGAACTCACCTCACGTTTTTAATACCTTTATCCTTTTGATATTAGTCCTCCATCGCTGAAATTCCTTCCAAAATAATCAGACAAATTCCGCGGTACTGAATTTCGATACACCCAAAAAAAGAGAAATTTCGCCCAAAAAACCATCGGCAAGGACCGTGCTGGCAGGTAAATTTCAAAAAATCCTGATAAAAACAAAAAAGGCCCCCATAGTTACTGGGGCGGCTCGGTCTTCGTGTCTTCAGTTTTAGATAGAGTAGAAAAATAATCAAACAGCTGGGTAAGATACTTGTTCAGCTCGAATCCATCCTCTTTAGCAAACTCTGAAAATAGCAACCCGTTTTCCTTCATCCCCAGAACCCCCTTAAATTTTGTAGCTATCATCAGGATGGCCAACCTCTCAATCTTTTAAACCTGAAAAATAAAAAAATGCCAATCTCCTAAAATAGGAGACTGGCTTGTCCCATGTGCATCACAATCGTATCTCGAGTGCTGCATAAATTTTCTAATAAAACTGGTTTTCTATTAATAGAATCGCTTAAACGCCGCAAAGTGGGCGGAATAGTAGTTACTTTTTAAATTGGAAATCATGACGCCACGGGTCTCGTCGGCGTGGATGAATTGGTCACTGCCTAGGTAGATGCCCACGTGGGAGATTCCTTTTTTATATGTATTCTCAAAAAAGACAAGATCGCCAGGCTTAGGACTGTCCACGTAATAGCTGCGGTCATAATAGCCTGCTGCGGAATAGCGTCCGATCTTCGTGCCCGATTGGTTCGCGACATAGTAGATGAACCCGCTGCAATCAAATCCGGAAAGAGTACTGCCGCCCCATACATATGGCGTTCCTATTAAGCTCTTAGCCACCGTGATCACATCACCCTGGGGTTCCGGTTTAGGTGTCGGTGCTGTGGTAGCCTGTCCCGTTACCTTAAGCGTTTGTCCCACATAAATCATGTCGGATGTAAGGCCGTTTAGTGACTTCAGATTCTGGACCGTCATGTTGTATTGACGAGCAATTTTTCCAAGAGTATCACCGCTTTTGACAACATACGTACTCGCTGCCGGCGGCTGAACTGCCGGAGGAGGGGTTACCACTGGCGGAGGTGTCTGAGTCTGGGTACCCGTAACTTTGAGCTTTTGCCCAACATAAATAAGATCGGATAATAAGTTATTAAGTGTTTTCAACTGTTGTACAGTCATGCCATATTGGACACCAATTTTGCTCAGGCTGTCGCCGCTTTTGACGGTGTATTCACTCGTAGAGGATGGTGGCGGTGTTGGAGGCTTCGGTGCTGGTGCTGGTGCCGGCTGCGGTGGTGTCACGGTCACTGTTTGCCCCGGAGCAGATACCTTCAGCACTTGTCCAACATAGATGAGCGTGCCCTGCAGATTATTCCACTGCTGCAGCTCGCCGACTGTGACATTGTAGCGGTTAGCGATTTTAATGAGCGCATCACCTTTGACAACGGTATAATTGGTTTGCTGTGTAGCTTGTACGGTTGCGGTCTGTGGTGAAATTTGCAGAATTTGATTTTCATAGATCAGATCGGATGCTAAACCGTTCTGAACCTTAATTTCATTGACACTTGTCTTAAATTTCAAGGCGATTTTCGAAAGGCTGTCACCTTTTTGAACTTTGTAAGTATCGGCGAGTGCAGACCCAGCGAAAAGCGTCGAAAAAAGAGCGGTTGTCGAAAGTGTACGAACGATAGTTTTCTTCATCTAGTAAAATCACCTCAAATTTTCATATTTTACATCATTTTACCATAGTTTGCTATTATTTAGGGGGGGATTCGATAATTCGATAAAAATAGACATAATGAAGGTTTCTTTATAGAAAAACAGTCTCATAGCATAGTATCGTCAATTAGCTTAAAAAGTTTAATTAAAATCTGAAAATTTTTTGCCATAGAAAAGCCCCCAATAAAGTAAACAGAATTTTTATTATTTCATCTGTCTACTTTATTGGGAGCATAACAATAAAAGGGTGATTAAATTTCCAATCCTGAATTGTATTTACTTGGTGATTCAGGTCATATATATAATCCTTCTTAAACTCCAAAGATTAATGTTCCAACCACGTTATACAAAATTGGAATCAAGAAAACAATTATATTCAAAATAATACCGTACAATGACATATAAGCATCCGTTAGTCTCGTACGAGCTTTAATTTTTTTCTTACTAAGTCCCCCGATTACATCATTATTTTGCTATCCATTCATATTGAATATCAGGTAAATTTTCTTCATTTTCATGTCCTCTTCCAATGATTTTAAATCCATGCTTTTCATAAAATCGTTGTGCATTTTCATTTACTTCAAATGTGAATAATGTTAACCTCCCACATGATTGTGCTTTTGCTTTATCTAGTAAGGTTTGACCTATACTGATTCCTTGATGATCAATATGAATATAAAGCTGGCTTATTTCCCTTTCATTATAGTACCAACGTCGGGTTTAAAAAAGGAATTAAGTTGTTGTATAGCGAATTGTGTTTAAATGGGTTTTTTTGGGTTTAGACGGTAGACACATAAAGGAGGAAATAATTTGGGGCAGGCAAATGATGAACGAATGGTTGCAACATCGGAATGTGTTGGAAGGATTACTTGAATCCATTGATAACGACCATATCGATTTTAAACCGTGGGATGATGCTATGACGCTTGCTTTATGAACGGGCCAGATTGTTTTGTAAAGGAATTATTAGAAGTGAAATGAAGCTATTAATTATTGCTTCGGGAGTTGGATCATATATTTCTAAAGGGGAGGGTTTCAAGTGGAAAAGTCCATGAAAGTAACAGAATGCCCAAAATGTGGTGGGGAAGAATTGGGGAAAGGCAAGCATAGTGGATATGGAGTTATGTACCCAGATAATAAGATGAGCTTAGGTTCAGATGTTGAATACATTATTTGTACCAAATGTGGATTTATAATCGAAGGCTATGTAAAAAAACCAGGGAAATTTAAAGGTACACTTTTTTAGTATTTCCATCTTCGTCAATCCTACAAGCTTTTATTATATATAGATTTATAATGGAGTGTCTTTAATAGGTATAAGATAGTATTCAACTATTGGGCGTAATTGATGAATAATTAAGTCCTTAACACTGTAAATCCGTGTTTTGCTGTAGGTACTCCGTTAATAGGTTTGTAAAGTTTTGCGCGGTTTTTGATAGATAATGATTCTTCAGCCAAATTAACCCTGTAGATGTAGTTAGCTCTGTTTCTTTAATTTTGTAAGCTTGAATATTGTAGTTTTTGTATTGTGTAAGTACATTTTCAGGAATAATAGCTGTTCCAAAATCAGATACGACTAAATCTAATAAAAGGGAGATATCAGAGCACTCGGCAATAATGTTTGGATGAAGTTGAGCCTTTGAAAATGATTCTAAAATCATATAATGAACTCCCAATCCTTCTGTACTAGGTAAAATCAGAGGGTGGTTTTGAATGTCAGCAAGTGTTACTTCACAATTAAACGGTTGCTTTTTAGTTGAAGCAATAAAGTAAAACGGCTCTGTATGAAGGTGGGTCACTGTGAAATCCTGTAACTCGAGCGGTAATTGGATAATCGCCAGCTCTATAATCCGGTCTCTTACTAATTGGCAAAGTTGAGCTGATTCATTTTGATGAATTTTATAGGTTACCTTAGGATATTTTGTGCGGAACCCGTGAAGTATTTCAGGTAATCCTGCTGCCGAAAACGTATTGATCCCTAGCGTAAGTCTTCCGCTTACCCCAATTCCGACTTCCTTTACTTCCATTTTCGCTTCTTCCATTAATTGAGTCATTTGTAAGGCATACTTATATAAAGCTTTTCCAGCTTCCGTAACTTCTAAAAATTTTCCACTTCTTTCTATTAATTTCGTTCCGAGTTCGTCTTCCATTGTTTTCAGGTGCTGGCTTAGTGGAGGCTGAGAAATATGAAGTCGTTCAGCGGCAGCAGAAATCTTTCTTTCTTCTACAATGGCTGTAAAATATCGCAGTTGTCTTATATCCATATGTAAAAAACTCCCTTATTATATGAAAAACTTAAGAAAAAGTAATTTTTTTAATATTTTTCATATGCTTCATTTTTAGATATCATAATGAAACAAGGATGCTTATGTCAAACCTAGATGTAGTTAGAACATCAAACAGGTAATGTTATTATGCTGGAACAACTATGGAAACCAAAAAACATAAGTCAAGGGAGTGACTTTAAATGAGTCATAACGAATTCATGCAACTGGCAATCGATTTAGCCTACGACAATACGAAAAACAAAAAAGGAAAACCATTTGGTGCAGTGATCGTCAAAAATGGAGAGATTGTTGCAAAGGGAGTAAACGATGTACTCGAAACACGCGATCCAACGGCTCATGCTGAACTTCTGACTATTCGGGAGGCCTGCCGAACGCTTGGTACATCTGACCTTTCCGGCTGTGAACTATATGCAAGCGGGGAACCTTGTCCGATGTGTTTAAGCGCCATTTACTGGGCAAATTTGAAACATGTGTATTATGCCTATACTGCTGCTGAGGAAGAAGAAATTGGTTTAGGAACGAAATACGTTTATAAACAAATAGGACTTCCAAAAGAACAGCGGGACATTCAATTGATAAGGCTGGATAAACAGCCTCAAAACAAGGATCCTTTTACGCTTTGGAAAGAAATGAAGGAATAAGAGAATAAGCCAGGGTTACAAATAACGCTACCCAGGAACAAGAGCAAGGGGTAACAATAAAATTAAATAGGGCGGATTTTATGCGGACGTGGATGATGGCATTTGTCGCATGTATTCTTTTGCTTCAAGGTTGTGTCTCAACTAATAGTTTAGAACCGAAAACACAAGAAAAGGAGAGAGAAACCGTGAGCGCACGATTGAATGAACAACTGCTTGAAGCGGCAGAGCGTGGGGAGACGAACAAGACAAGCAAACTTATTAAGGAAGGTGCGAATATTAACGCACAGGACGCTAAAGGACGGACTCCGACGATGATCGCAACCTATAATAAGGATGTCGAAACGGTAAACGTGCTCATCAAAGCAGGGGCAGATGTGAATATCCGGGACGATATGAAAAATAATCCGTTCTTGTATGCCGGTGCAGAAGGCTATCTAGATATTTTAAAGCTTACAATTGAAGCAGGGGCCGACCCGACGATTACAAACCGTTATGGGGGAACTGCGTTAATCCCGGCATCAGAACATGGCTATGTCGATGTCGTTAAAGAACTTCTCACCCATACAGATATTGATGTGAATCATGTCAATAATCTCGGTTGGACCGCTTTATTAGAAGCGATTATTTTGAATAATGGAGATAAAGAACAGCAGCAAACGGTGCAATTACTGATAGATCATGGGGCCGATGTGAACATTCCTGACAAAAATAATGTGACGCCTTTACAACATGCACGTGAGAAAGGCTTTAAAGAGATTATAAAAATCTTGTTAAAAGCAGGAGCTAAATAACAAGAAAAAGTATATGAATCTATCAGTGAAACCATATTATTTTTCTATTAAATAATTATTGAATTAGGGGATGAAAAAATGATTAAGAAAGCAAAAATATTATCACCTTTACTCGGTTTGACAATAGCATTAGCAGTATGTAATACGCAAGCTAACGCAAGTGAACAAAAGAACGTAACAAAAACAGAACAAACGAAAGTTAATAAAGCCAAAGATTCAAATAAAGAAAAGCAATCCGAAAATAAACTGACTAAAGGTCAGAAAATGGCTAACATTCTTAGTAACACAAATTGGCAAGGTACAAGAGTATATGACAAAGATAATAATGACTTAACAAAAGAGAATGCAAACTTCATAGGTCTTGCGAAATATGATGCGAAATCAGGAAGATATGAATTTTTTAATGCTAAGACAGGTGAAAGTCGTGGCGATAAAGGAACATTCTTTATCACAAATGACGGGAAGAAGAGAATATTAATTTCAGAATCAATGAACTATCAAGCTGTTGTTGACATGACAGAACTAAATAAAGATGTTTTTACTTATAAAAGAGTGGGAAAAGATGCTAATGGCAACGATGTAGAGGTATTTGTTGAACATGTTCCATATAAAGGAAAAGAGCTTTCTTTTACTGATCCGGACAAGCAGTTGGACACTACTACGGGAGATATCGTTAAAGATGTTGATGGAGATAAAATTTTAGGTAGTACTCTTTGGAACGGAACAAAGGTTTTAGATGAAGATGGCAACGATGTCACAAAGTATAATTCGATGTTTATAAGTCTAGCAAAATTTGATGACAAGACTAATAAATATGAATTTTTCAATATTGAAACAGGCATAAGCCGTGGTGATTATGGCTACTTCGATATTGTACACGAAAATAAAATAAGAGCCCATGTTTCAATTGGAGATAGAAAGTATGGCGCCGCACTTGAACTTACCGAACTTAATAAAAATAAATTTACGTATAAAAGAATGGGTAAAGACAAAGATGGCAAGGACATAACTGTATTCGTTGAACATGAACCATATAAAGGTGATTTTAAACCGAAATTTAGTTTTAAATAAGATTGGCTTGTCGTCAAGGGAATGGTGAAATCCATTCCCCTTTTTGTGCGATGGGCAATTACATCGTTCCTCGTGCCATCAGTTTTATTGGTATCAAGGCCATTCAAATAAATTCACTCTTAACAAATAAGCCATTCATAGAAATTCCAATCTAACAGCTTTCCGCACTTCATTTGTTATACTTATTTCTGCTATTGGAATTGAACAAAAAAAGGCCGATGCCTTGTAAAAGCATCGAACTCCGTTAATTGAGCCATAAAAACCTCGGAAGTATGCTTGGGTATTGAAGTTAAAAAGACTTAGCAAGACGGAATCCAAGGTCGTCTATGCAAAATGACGGATGGCTGCGACGACGACACGAAGCCCCACACCCCCTGGCCTCTTCAGCCCAGCTGCCTCCTCGGAAAATTCGATAGGAGCCGTACACTTGTTCATCATATAAATCCCAACACCACTCCCAAATATTCCCTAACATATCATACAGGCCCCATGAATTCGGTTCTTTTTTTTCTACTTCATGGATTTTGCCTCCTGAATTTTCATTATACCAGGCAATCTTATCAAGCTCTCCGTATCGATAACCAGTAGTCCCTGACTTACATGCATATTGCCACTCTGCTTCTGAAGGAAGTCGATAGCCGTCCGATTCCCAATCACAAATAATGTTTTCACCATCATTCCGTATAGAATAACACTCTTTTAGTCCAGCTTTCTGTGAAAGCAGATTACAAAAAGAAATGGCATCATTCCAAGAAATATTCACAACCGGTTTTAGATCTCCCTCAAAAGAATTAAGTGATTTATTTGTAATAGCATTGTATAAACCCATAGTTACAGGATACCGGGCAAGAAGAAATGGTTTTATTTCAGCTTTCCATTTGCTTTTTATTCTATCGTCCCTTAATTCTATTTCTCCCCCTGGAATTTTTACCATTGGAAAGTCAATGTAACTCTTTTTTTCAATTGACACCCTACGTTCCTCCTAATAATCTTGGTTTTACTATTTAATAGCAATGTGAATTTCTATATTTCCATTAGGATAATATTTTTCAAGATCATAGGTATAAGAACGGTGCAAATTGCCTTCTTTTTCTTCATCCCAAATTTTGCTCCAAGTGTTAAAGATACCTTGTTCTTCAGTGGTATCAACCTTAAAGATCTTATATTTCTCGTCAATAGGAATTGTTATTAATGGTTTTGTTTCTCCTTCGATCGCAACACTTAAAGTATAATCACCTTTATAATCCGTTTCATACTCATGATAAACACCGTAAATAACGCTTTCATGTTCAGCCAAATCTGTTGAAGCAGCTTTCCACATATCTGTGATTTTTTGCATTACATGTTCATCATTAAAGTTATTTGTTCTAATGCTATTGATAATTGTTAACTTCATCAGTCTCCATCCCTTCAATTTAGGAAGAGTTTCTCTTATTCATTAACTTAATCACATGCTCATTGGGGCTCCAGCAATTAAATTTAAAGGTCGTTTTTGTTTCATAACCTAACCGGCTGCAATAATATTTCATTCCGTCTGCTTTTTTCTCTGCTTTAAAATGCCGGCATGTCGCGCAGCAATGGAAATCTTTCATAAACACATACACCTTTTTCTCAGGTCAAATGCGATACTAAAGCGTCAAATTACTTCTTCAATTATTCAATTCTACACTTCTGTAATTAAAACCTTCATTCTTTACCTAGATTGCTGCGGCTTCGGTTAAGTTTGCTCCTTGGTGCCTGCCCACCGATTCGACAAGATTCATATATTTTCCACAATTTCAACTGGAAATATATTTACAATCCAGGTTCCATCTAGTAGAATATGTAACTAGTACACATGGGAGGAGGATATTAGGATTTGAATTGGGAAGCAAAGAAGAGTAGCTCTGATACCGTCGATTTTTCTGAAATTGTGAAAAAGGCATATGATAAGGGCGTAAATGAGACAGAAATAACGGTGGAAAAATTGCTTGAAGATATAAAAGCGGATTTAAGACAAATAGTCATCTGCTAAACATATATAATAGATACATATGGCTGTTAAGGAGATTACTTCTTAATGGCCTTTTTTGTGTTTTTATATACGCTATACGAAAATTAACGAAAAAAATGTTCTGAAATGGTTTGGTTTACCCTCATCAAAGAGGGATATAGTCCTATGGACCATGAGGCATTTAATCAGGGCTTCACTACAGAAAATGTAAGAAAGCTATGTTCTTACATAGTAGTTTAACAAACTCCTTCCAGCATAATGCAAATTTTGTCAAAATTTGAATTTGTTATTAATTTTCTGTGAAAATTTAACTATTAAATTACAGAATAATAGTATACATGTTATAATTAATAAAATAATTTATATAATAAATCTGACAAAGGCAAACCTATTGAAAAATAGGGACGCAAAGTCTCAGGTCTAAGGTAAAACTAAGATGGCTGGACTGCCGGATTAATATTCAAAGGAGTGGAATCATTTGAGTATTAAGTCCTTATTTTGTTTGCTTTATAAGAATCATAAGGTTGACTATTACACTGGTAAATGTATTAGGTGTGGTAAAAAGATTAGAACTCGTTAATTCGAGTTCTTTTTTTTGATGGTCGTGAAAGGGGGAGAATAATGACAGAAGAGGATAAATACCTTATTCTTCTGTCATATTTTAGACAGAAAATTACAACCAATTTCGACAAAGTTCTACCATTATATGACAGAATCCTATACAATATAATAAATAAAATATTTTTTCAAAAAGAAAGGGAATGAAAGGTGAAGCGGATAAAGATAGTAGTGGCCGATGATGATCAAGCTTCTATCGATATGATCAAATCGCTTGTTAAAAACCTATCAGACTTTCAACTTATCGGACAGTGTATAAATGGAGAACAGCTCATTGAGGAAGTCATGGTAAAGAAGCCAGACCTTGTTTTGACAACGGTTACACTTTTGAAGAAAAATGGTATTCAGGCGATCAAGGAGTGCCTATCTTTTTTTTCGGCGATGAAAGTCATTTTTATTGCAGATAATAATGAATATGCGATTGAAGCCTTTGACATCGCTGCCGTTGATTATATCGTGAAGCCGGTTTCCAAGGAGCGTTTAGGTCAAGCGCTGGAGAAAGCAAACAATATCATATCCTTTGAACGTGACAAGACAGGAACCGGGCATAAATCCCAGCAAAAAATCCTGCCGTTAAGGGACCAAAATGCGACGTTTTTTATCCCGTTGTCCGATATTTGCTTTATTGAAAAGGTAGGGAAGAAGTGTCTTGTGTATACGACTACAGAAATCTATGATACTTACGAAACGATGGCACGAATTTTGGAGCGTCTTGATGTTTCTTTTTTTCATGCCCACCGTTCCTATATTATTAATTTAGCAAAAATATCACAAATAACGCCGCAGAAAGAATCATTTATTGTCCATTTTAATGATACGGACAAACTAGCGAAAATCTCAAAGTTAAAAATCAATGAACTAAGAGAACGAATAGCGCTGTTATCTCATGGCTAACCATTATATGGTTAGTTCTTTATTTTTTTCCATTTCGATTTCCATCAATAGGTTTAACAGCAGATCTAATTGTTGACTGCATTCAACCGTTTCCTCCGAAGTCGGTCCATACTTATCGGCCAGATCAAACATTTCATTGCGGTAAATTTCAATCAAGTGTAGTAAACAAGACATGGGGCCACTCCTAGTAAAAATGTTTCAAACACAATTAGGTATATAATACCATTTATGGAACAAATATTGAAGTTAAGTTGTGAACATTTAAAGTAGTTTTTTGCAGGGAGGGGGAAATGGTATGATCTATTTCAGTTCCTATGATTTAAAGATAGTGTTTATTATCATTCTAGTCGCTATCATTTTTTGGCTAGCATCATTGATCGTCATGTTCAAATATAATGACCGCTTAAAACATGTTGAACAAAATTCAAAAAATACGATTCCTTGGCAGCAGGGAATGACCTTAAAATATATCAAACAAGGAGATCAATATATCCATACCTTAATGGAGGGTCAATTGTTAGCGAAAATGGGCCTTACGCCCGGCATGGTGACGGGGAAAAATCTCCATGAACTATATTCTAAAAAGGATGCGGATACCATAGAACAAGCCTATTCTGAAGCCTGGAATGGTGATATCACCGCATATGAAGCCCATCTTAACGGGATTGATTACTTTGTTACCTTGAGTCCGGTTAAACAAAAAGGAAAAGTAATTGAGGTCATTGGTTCAGGTGTCGATATTTCCGAGCGGAAAAAGGCCGAACAAATCCTTCATGAGTCGCTGGCATTACGGAGAACGCTGATTGATAGCTTAGAGATTGGGATGGTGGTCATTGATCATGACCGGAAAATCATGGCCGTTAATCGACCGTGGTGCCACTTGTTTAAGATTGAAGAGCCAATCCGGGACATCATTGGCAGAGATATTTTCGAACAGCTGCATGTCCATTTTCAACATAAAGAGGCGGTAGTGAAAAAGTTGGACGAGATCATGACGAAAAAACTGCCATACGTCGAAGAAGTGAACCTATTTGAAAATTGCATCTTTAAAAGAAGCTATTTTCCTTTTTATATGGATGGAGAGCTAAAGGGCCATATATGGGCGCTTGAAGATATTACCGAACGGAAAGCGATGGAAAGAGGGATCATCGAAACAAAGGAAGAAGCAGTGAAGGCGAATAACGCCAAGTCGGAGTTTTTATCACGTATGAGTCATGAACTGCGAACCCCGTTAAACAGCATCCTCGGTTTTTCGCAATTACTAGAGCTAGATGAGACGCTAACGTGCAAGCAGCAACAGTTCGTCCGCGAAATCATAAAAGGAGGCACCCACCTGCTAACGTTGATCAATGACGTATTGGACCTTACAGCGATAGAAGCGGGTAAATTGAAAGTGGCTATCGGTCCAATCAGGATAGGTAATGTGATTAATCAATGTATCCAGTTTGTCGCCCCCTTGGCGGAGAAAAACGGAATCAGCCTGACCATCGCGCCGTCAGTCGAGGAGAAACACGTAGTATCTGCTGATAACATTAGGCTGCGACAGATTATCTTGAACCTCTTGGATAATGCTATCAAATATAACCGGGAAAATGGAACCGTGTTGATCCAATGCGAGGTGAAGGATGACCTTCTGTACATCCATATCATTGATAGTGGGATTGGGATCCCTGTTGCCGAACAACAGCAGATTTTTGAACCGTTTTACAGGAGTGGTCATGTGAATGTGGAAGGAACAGGAATTGGCCTGTCGCTTGTCAGTCAATTGATTCACTTAATGGGCGGCAAGGTCGGTGTTAAGAGCAGCGATGAGGGAAGTGATTTTTGGATCAGCTTGCCTCTTGTGCATGCTCCGGCCGCCGATGACCAGAAATATTATAAAACAACGAGCCAGCCCCTGCTGCAAGATCACAACTTTACCATTTTATACATTGAGGACAATCTATTAAATCTCCAATTAGTAAAAGAAATACTGGCAACAATCCCAGGGATAGACCTAATTTCGGCTGCGACAGGGAGAGAAGGGGTTGCCGTGGCTGCGGAGCGGAGACCGGACGTCATCTTATTAGACCTAAACCTTCCCGATCTCAATGGCTATGAAGTGCTAGCAAGGATAAAAGCGGATCCCGGATACGAACAGGTTCCCATCATGGCTGTCAGTGCGAATGCCATGCCTGAGGAGATTAAGCATGCACTGGCAAGCGGTTTTGTCGAATATATTACCAAGCCGATTGATATTCCCGAATTTTTAAGCCTGCTTGCTAAGTATGTAACAAAGAACGATACGCTCATCTAATAGAGTGGCGTTATAGTTTGAAAAAAATGGAGCAGAGCGAAATGTATGACTGTTTTTTTGGAAATGTCGCGAAATGTCGAATTCTGTGTCGTATTCTGTCGGATTGACTATCCAATAGGTCTATTTACTTGTTTATTAGGTCCTGAATCAATTAGACGTATTTGTTAATAATGGGTATATTTGGTTTAAAAAGAGGGGGAGGAAAGACGTGTTGGTAACCGTCTTTCCTATTTCTTTTGAAAAAAATGGACAGAAGAAATGGCGGGTTGTGTATGAGAGTGGGCTATATCAGTCCGATTCAGATGCAAAAAATAGAACATGTCTATCAACCGATGTGGAATGTAACGAACGTATGTAAGTTTGGTCACGAAGCACTCATACGGTTTCCCGAGGGCAGGTTCAAAGGGAATATTGAAGCAGCCTTTACGATAGCAAGAACAGAAGGGACGTTGTACGAACTGGATACGAGGTCGATCGCTGAAGCCATTATTAAATTTCCCTTTGAAAAATTGGTTGGTCAATTGCTGTTTGTCAATGTTTATCCGTCTACCTTCATTCATCCTCACTTTCCACTTTTCCTTGCCCGATTAGTGGCAAGCGTTCCAGGGCTTCACGGCAATGTTGTGTTTGAAGTAAATGAAACAAAACAGGAAGAAGCCTATTGGGATTTGCCGGAGATGAAGGAAAGAATGAAGCTAGTAAGGGAATATGGCTTTGCCGTCGCCCTTGATGATATAGGTAAAGGAGCGGCAGGATTACAGAAGATTATTGAATATACTCCTGATTACATCAAGTTAGACCGCTACTTTGCCGATGGACTATCGTCTTCAACCGAAAAACAGGAAATGGTTTCATTGTTGCTTCACTACGCCAAGGACAAGATGGGTGTGATTCTAGAGGGGATCGAAAAGGAAGAGGACTTCGCAGCCGCAAGGGCTATTCGCGTTCCATTTATTCAAGGCTACTTGTTGGGCTTTCCTGAAAAACCGGCAGCCCTGTTTTGCTAGGATTATCCTGCACTATAAACCTTTACCATTTTCCTCATATATTTTCTGCTGTGAAAAGTATAAAATAATAGAATCGAGATGGTTAAAATGTAAAAATCGAAGCGAGTGATCCTATGAAGAAATTGAACGTAATAATAGCGGATGATGACTGTTCTTCAAAATCACTTCTGTCACATTATATAAAGCTGCTCCCTGATTATCAGATAGCAGGGAAGGTGTCGAATGGAGAAGAGCTGATTCAGCTGGTGATAAAGGAGAAGCCGGAAATTGTTCTGGTCGATATCAATATGCCCATCGTCAATGGGGTTGAGGCTGCCAAGGTGTGTAAACAATTGAATCACTCCGTGCAGATTATTTTTACCACGGGTTATGATGAGTTTGCTGTCGAGGCCTTTAATCTTGCAGCAGTAGATTATCTGGTCAAGCCGATTGAGAAGACACGTTTCTTTATCGCCTTAGAAAAGGCCAAATTAGGTCTGCAATTGCAAAAAAGAATCGAAGAAAAGCAGCATATTGCAAGCAAACTAGCGATTAAGTCCAATCAAAAGTTTCTTTATATTGCGATGGACGATATCCTTTTTGTGGAAAAGATAGACAGAAAGTCGCTGATTCATACGGTGAATAACACGGTCGAGACCATCGAATCGCTTCAAGAGTTTGGGAAGCGCTTACCGCCATACTTTTATCGGACTCATCGCTCATACCTTGTGAACCTTAGGAAAATTGTTAAGATTGAATCGTTTGGCGAAACCTATCTTGCATATTTTTCTGCTTCAGAAAGCATCGCCCATATATCCAAATTGCAGATTCAACAGGTGCATCGGTTATTGGGGGAGTAGGCTTGGTATAATAATCTCTTTTTTTGAAAAAATTCACAATAAATTCAAAATTTTACTTTTAATCTCAATTTCTTGCAAAATAGTCACCTGGTATTACATTAATTTAATTCGACTATTAAAAATACTCAAAAAGGCCGACCTTTAAAGTCAGCCTTTTTATGTTTTTGTAGAAATTAACGCGTTTACTTGCTAATTAAAAACTGTAGGATAAAATCACTCCATACTTGATTTCCTTTGTCACTAGGAGCACTTTGGTCCGGCTGCTGAAGGTATTCCTTAATCTCTTCATTGTTGGCATCCGGCCAAGCAGACCAGTGATCCAGATAGGTAATTTGGTGCTGCTCAGCAAACTTTTTTAGTTCAGCTACCTGATTAGGATAAATCTTTGCTTGATATAGCGGATAGGATGGCTGAAGGATAAAAGTCGTTTCTGGCTTTTTTGCTTTAATATCGTCCATGATTTTTAAGGTATCATTTAATGTTTTATCGATTAAGACTAAACCACTATTATTTTGCAGGATAAATGGCTCTAACACGATTAAATCTGCTTCTTCGGCAGCAATTTCGTCTTGTTTATTTGAATTAACTAATTGGGTAGAAGTGGATTTGAAGGTTTTAAGGTCAACCTGGATGTTGTTCTCCCCAAATGTTTCAAGCAGTTTCTCTTTTACAGCCGGGAAAGTCCCTTCCGTGTCTGTGCCGATGTCAGGAGAACCGACAAAGAGTACCTTAAATGGTTTCTTTTCATTTAGTGTTTGCTTGAAGCGTTCAACTGCTGATTCAGGCCATTTAGCAGTATAAGCAAGGACGTCCTCATCAGGTGATGCGGTCTCGACATTCAGTTTTTTTTGTTGTTTTTTTGATACGTTAGATGTGCTCTCTGGTGCTGCTTTAATTCTTTCATTCCAGTAGTTATGTCCAAAGAAGAGAACGGCTGCGCAAGCAAGCCCTAATAAGATCGTAAATAAATTCTTCATTATATATGAACCCCCAAATCGTTTTGCAAATCTAATTATAGCAGAGAACCATTGAAAATTAATTCCATTTTCATTTTATATCTACAAAAATTTACAAAAGGTGAAAATAATAAAAGAAAAAACGACAAAAATTACACATATGTACAAAATAAGCCAAACCATGACAAATTTTGTGGTATACTATTTGTTAGTTTGATTTTTTAACAATATTTGATTTTTTACAATATAGGGAGGACCAAATGGAGGAAACAATTAGCTTAAAACAATTGCTGCAAACATTGCGTAAACGACTACGTTTAATATTAACGATAACATTTATAGCCGTTTTAATCAGTGGTGTGGTGAGTTACTTTTTCTTAACTCCTGTTTATCAGGCGTCAACACAATTACTAGTTAATCAATCAAAAAATGAACAATCAGCCTACCAATATAATGAAGTGCAAACAAACCTTCAATTAATTAATACATACAATGTTATTATAAAAAGCCCAGCGATTCTTGAATTAGTCATTAAAGAATTAAAGTTAGATATGTCATATAGCGAATTAAACGAAAAAATTACTGTCGGAAATGAAACAAACTCACAGGTTGTCAATCTATCTGTTCAAGACACTAATGCAAAAATGGCAGCGAAGATTGCCAATAAAACAGCTGAAGTATTTCAAAAAGAAATTGTAAATATTATGAGTGTCGATAATGTTAGTATCCTTGCAAAAGCTGAAGTCACAGACAATACATCTCCCATTAAGCCAAAACCATTATTGAATGTAGCGATAGCTTTAGTTGTTGGTTTAATGGCGGGTATAGGGATCGCATTCTTATTAGAATACTTCGATAATACGATTAAGAATGAAGATGATATTGAAAAACTTATTGGGGTACCTGTTCTTGGTACAATTGCGGTCATGGATGAATCACAAATGAGGAAACTCCAAGCGGATAATACAAGGGTTAATGCTAGATTAAGAGGTGAGAGAATTGGTTCTTAAGCAAGGGAATAAGAAAACAGCAAGTAATAGAAGAAACCTAATTACTATGGTTGATCCAAAATCACCGATATCTGAGCAATATCGTACTATTCGAACCAATATTCATTATTCTACAGTTGATAAAAATGTGAGAACGTTAATGGTCACTTCTTCAGGGCCGGGGGAAGGGAAATCGACAACAGTAGCTAACTTGGCAGTTACATTTGCACAGCAAGGGAAGAAAGTCTTATTAGTGGATGCTGATATGAGAAAGCCGACCGTTCACTACACTTTTAATCAAACGAATACATTTGGAATGACAAGCGTTTTAACAAAGCAGGTATCATTAGAAGAAGCGATTTCTGAAACAAGTGTAGAAAATTTATCTGTACTGACAAGCGGACCGATTCCGCCGAACCCATCTGAACTTCTCAGTTCAAAATCAATGGAACAAATCTTTCAATCGTCAGAGGAACTGTTCGATATCATCCTTTTTGATACACCGCCATTATTGGCAGTAACGGATGCGCAAATCTTAGCCAATCGTTGTGACGGTACTGTTCTAGTCGTGTATAGTGGGAAAACGGAAAAAGATCAATTGTTAAAAGCAAAAGAACTCCTTGACTCTGCTCAAAGCAATTTACTAGGAGTGGTAGTAAACAATAAGAAAATTCAAGATACCAATTACTACTATTATTATGGTACAAAGTGATATGTTTACATTTACATAATTGTAAAATAGTGTTAATTTGATAACATTCTAGAAATTACAACTAATTGGAAGAGGAGTGGGCGCTGATGATTGATATTCATTGTCACATATTACCCGGGATAGACGATGGTGCGAAGAATGTAGAAGATAGCATCACAATGGCAAAGGAAGCTGCAAAAGAAGGGATTCATACCATCATTGCCACTCCTCATCTAAATAATCATTATAATAATCGCAAAGCAGAAATTATTGAAAAAGTAAAAGAACTTAATCAAAATCTACAAGCAGCAAATATAAATGTAAAGATTTTACCCGGTCAAGAACCAAGGATCTTTGGCGAGATACTAGCAGACTTTGAAAAAGGCGACATTCAAACATTGAATGATAGTCAATATTTGTTCGTTGAATTTCCATCAAGTCATGTCCCACGATATACAGAAAAACTATTATTTGATCTTCAAGTAAAGGGACTTACCCCCATCATTGTTCACCCGGAGAGGAATGCTGAACTGATTGAACGCCCGGACATACTCTATAATTTAGTAGAAAAGGGTGCATTAACACAGGTTACAGCTTCTAGTCTCTGTGGTTACTTCGGAAAAAAAATCAAAACCTTTTCAATCCAATTAATAGAAAATAATTTAACTCATTTTATTGCTTCTGATGCACATAATGTGATTAATCGATCATTTAAAATGGAGGAAGCACTTGATTTCATAGAATCTAAGTTTGGGACGGATTATGTCTATCTTTTTAAAGAAAACGCAGAGCTTTTAATAGATAGGAAAAATATTATGAGGGAAATCCCAACCCCCTTTAAAAAGAAAAAGAAATTTCTTTTCTTCTAATTAGTTGAGTCTTTATGTATATAGTACGTAATCAAAATATTTTTTAACAGGCCTTATCTCCTGACCGGCGAGGCACCATGTCCCTTGTACATGGTGGTACTCGGTTATGTTGTGGGTCTTTTTACACAGAGACCTTAGATACGTGTTGTCGATAGTGTGATGTAAGGGTGGGTTAGATGCCCAATTAAAATAAATTATAAATCTCTAATGAAAGAATAAGTGTAAAAGCACTTGCTATTCCATTAGATATTTATTTTTTTACCTTTATGCTTTAATGGGTGAAAGTATTTAGTAGGTTAACAAAATAAATAAAAAAGGGGGAATAGACAGATGACATATAGGACAAGATTGACCGTGCTTGCCGCACTGGATTCAATCATCGTGTTAACTGCGGTATACATAAGTTATTTTACGCTGAACCCGGAATTACATATCTTTAAAATTCCAATGCTGCTCGTTACTTCGCTTACCTTATTAATCAGCCATCATTTATTTGCTTCTATTTATAAGTTATATAACAAGGTGTGGGAATATGCGAGTGTTGGAGAGCTAGTTGCGATTGTGAAAGCAGTCACTTTCACCATTGCGGTGACAGCCATGATGCAGGAGCTAGTTTTTCATAATATATATGTCAGGGCATTGATGATTACGTGGATGTTGCACGTGTTGTTAATTGGAGGATCAAGGTTTTCGTGGAGGATGTTCCGGGACAATTTCATGACGAAGCAGAAAAATGTCAAGCGGACATTAATTGTTGGCGCAGGGGCCGGCGGCACGATGGTAGCACGGCAATTGCTTAGTAACCACGATATTGACTTGAAGCCTGTTGCCTTTATTGATGACGATCCAAAGAAGTATAAATTAGAGATCCTCGGAATATCGGTAGTCGGAGATTCCGACCATATAAAGGAAGCAGTGGAGAAATACAAAATAGAAAATATCGTGATAGCGATTCCTTCTTTAAGTCAAAAAGAATTGAATCGGATTTTTGAAGAATGTGCGAAAACAAAGGCGAAAACGCAGATTATTCCGAAGCTAGAAGATTTAATGACGGGGAAAGTAACGGTTAATCAATTCCGAGATGTCCAGGTAGAGGATTTATTGGGAAGAGAACCGGTTGAGTTAGATATTGCCGGCATTTCCGAAATTGTAACCGGGAAAACCGTGTTGGTTACCGGCGCAGGCGGGTCGATTGGATCGGAAATATGCCGGCAGATTTGCAAGTTTAATCCGAGTAAAATTGTCCTAGTAGGACATGGGGAAAATAGTATTTATTTGATTGATATGGAGCTTAGGAGAACATATCAAAATCAAGTAGAGATTGTCCCTGTCATTGGAGATATTCAGGATCGGTCAAGAATTTTTGAAGTAATAGAAGAACACCGGCCGTTTGTGATTTATCATGCGGCAGCACATAAGCATGTACCGCTGATGGAATATAACCCAAGAGAAGCAGTAAAGAATAATATTTTTGGAACGAAGAATGTCGCCGAGGCGGCGGACTCTTTTGGTGTACATACGTTTGTGTTAATTTCTTCGGATAAGGCTGTTAATCCTCCGAATGTGATGGGGGCAACAAAGCGGTTTGCGGAGATGATCATTCAGAGTCTAGCGCCGAACAGTAACACGAAGTTTGTTGCGGTTCGGTTTGGGAATGTGCTCGGCAGCCGGGGCAGTGTTATTCCGCTATTTAAGAAGCAAATCCATGCCGGTGGTCCAATTACGGTTACGGATCCTGAGATGACAAGGTATTTTATGACGATACCGGAGGCCTCTCGGCTAGTAATTCAGGCAGGGTCTTTAGCACGCGGTGGGGAAGTGTTTGTGCTTGATATGGGTGAGCCGGTTAAGATCGTTGACTTAGCGAAAAACCTTATTAAAATGTCAGGATATTCTATTGAAGATATCGGTATCCAGTTTACAGGCCTTCGTCCCGGAGAGAAGATGTATGAGGAGCTGCTAAATGAGAATGAAGTGCATCCGGAACAGGTGTATCCGAAGATAAAAATAGGGAAAGCGAAGGTTATACATAAGGAACTACTTGGTGATTTAATTAATCGACTTATAGAAATGCCGGAAGTGGAGATGCATGATACGTTGATTGCGGTGGCGAACAATAAGTTTGAGCGTGCTTCGGTTTTTGCTAAGGTGGATTAGATTAATTGATAAAAAGATTAAACTTTCGGTTTGATTTTGAATGTAAAAGGTGGAAGGTTCATAACAATACCAGCTTATGGGCTAGGAACAAGATTTCTTCCACCAACGAAAGCAAGGCCAAAAGAAATGCTGCCATTATCGAAAAACCAGTGATTCAATATATTGTTGAAGAAACAGTTGTTTCGGGAATTGAAGATCATTTTAATTTTGCATCGAAATTAGAGAAAAACCTAATTGAAAAATGAAAAACGGATTAGCTGGAAAAAGTCCGTTATTCTATAAATTTAGCTGATATACATTATATTCGGCAGAAACAACCAAAAGTTTAGGGCATGCAGTTTGGTGTGCAAGAAGTTTTATTGGAAACGATCCGTTTTCGGTATTTTTGGGTGATGATAGTCCAGAGTGAAACGCCAAGCTAATTAAGTATTAATCTCTAAATAATTTTTATTAATTTCCAAAAACCAAAACCTGAATAAGCGAGGAAAATAAAATGATTAATACCAAATTGAGAAACATCCCTTTCTCTCCTCCAGATATTACGGATGCAGAAATTGAAGAAGTTATAAAGGCAATGCAGTCAGGTTGGATTACAACTGGTCCTAGGACAAAAGAGTTTGAAAATAAAATTGCTGAATATGTTGGTGTTAATAAAGCAGTATGCCTTAACTCTGCGACTGCTGCTATGGAACTAACACTTCGTATTTTAGGGGTAGGGCCTGGTGACGAAGTAATAACTTCGTCATATACGTATACAGCATCTGCATCGGTTATCGATCATGTTGGGGCAAAAATTGTACTGGTTGATACAGCACCAGATTCTTTTGAAATGGATTATTCAAAACTTGCTGCTGCCATTACTGAGAAGACAAAGGTAATTATTCCGGTTGATTTAGCGGGAAAGATGTGTGACTACGATATTATATATGAAATAGTAGAAAGCAAGAAGGGTCTTTTTAAAGCTAACAATGGACTTCAAGCTTTATTTAATAGAATAGTTGTAATGACAGACGCTGCTCATGCATTTGGTGCTGAAAGAAGTGGCTTAAAATGTGGACAAGTTGCAGATTTTACTTGTTTCTCTTTTCATGCAGTAAAGAATTTAACAACAGCTGAAGGTGGAGCTGTTGTTTGGGGAAGCGGTCTTGGGTTAGATGATGAATGGCTATATAAACAATTTATGCTTTATAGCTTACATGGCCAGTCCAAAGACGCATTGGCTAAAACCCAAAAAGGTGCATGGGAATATGATATTGTCTATCCTGCATATAAGTGCAATATGACTGATATTATGGCAGGGATTGGTTTGATACAGTTAAATAGATATGAAAATATCATGAAAAGACGTAGAGAGATTATTGAAATTTATGATAATGGACTATTATCATTAGGGATTCATGCATTGCAGCATTATGGAGAAAATTTCACCTCCTCTGGGCATCTTTATTTAGCAAGAATACCTGGAATTAGGGAAGATGAAAGAAATGAAATAATTGTTGAGATGGCTGAAGCGGGTATCGCATGTAATGTTCATTACAAGCCATTGCCAATGTTTACGGCCTACAAGAACTTAGGATTTAATATTAAAGACTACCCTAATGCTTTTAATGTTTATAAGAATGAGATTACGTTACCGCTTCATACTCTACTTAGTGATGAAGATGTAATGTATATTATTAAGTCTTTAAAAAAGGTAGTAAATAAAGTCTTAAGTAAAGTTTCTCGAATGGAGAAACAGAATGTATAAGAGATTTTTAAAAAGATTATTAGATTTAATTCTAGCAATAATAGCTTTTCCATTTTGGCTGTTAATTTTAGTTATTGTAGGACCAATTATTTATTTCCAAGATAAAGGGTCAATCTTCTATAATGCACCTCGGTTAGGGATGAATGGGAAAGTATTTAAGATGTATAAATTTCGTTCGATGAAAATGAATGCACCTGACCTTAGAAATGAAGATGGTTCAACCTTTAATGCTGAAGATGATCCTAGGCTAACTAGAATTGGAAAGTTTATTCGTAAAACTAGTCTTGATGAAACACCTCAGCTTTTAAATATTATTAAAGGGGACATGAGCATCATTGGGCCAAGACCAGACTTACCGGAACATCTTGAACTTTACGAGGGAAATGAAGAGCGAAAACTAGAAATTAGACCAGGCGTTACTGGATATAATCAAGCATACTTCAGAAATACCGTGCCTTGGAAAGAAAGAATTCAAAATGATATTTACTACATTGACCACTTGTCTTGGTGGCTTGACATAAAAATATTTTTTAAAACAGCGATATCAGTGTTGAAGCATGAAGATATTTATGTAACTGATAAAAATTCTAATCAAAGTTCTGATATGGGAATGTAAGATAGGAGTTTCTTATGGAGGAAAATAAAGTCAGCTTCTATGAATTAAACTGGGACACAGAGTTTTTTGGTGTCACAAGTGCTAAAGCCATTTTGTATAAGCCACTTACACTTAATGAATGGGATGAACTGAAAATTAGCTTTAAAGACTATCAGTTTATTTCCATCGAGAATCGTAACTCAGAACCTAGTAATGCACAAATGATTGGAAAGGATACATCGGCGTTTTTAGCTGATGTCAACATTCAGTTTGTTAAAAAGGTAGAAGGCCTACATGATATACCAAAGAACATCTCAGTTCATCAATCATTAACGAGGAATAATCAAGTGATGGATATAGCTGATTTTCAATTTTCAAAGTTTACAGAGGATCTTCAACTGGCCAGTCGTGGTGGGGATCAAGTCTATCATCAATGGCTTATTAATTCCTTTGGAAAGCAAAATAAATTTTATGCGTTATCTAAGGATGAAAATGGTAATATTAATGGATTTCTATTACATTCTTATTCAGATAATGCATGTGTAATAGAGCTGATTGCTGTGTCACAAAATGTTGGTAAGAGTGGTATTGGTACGAGTTTATTTAAAGCAGTTGAAATTAAAGCACATCAACGTGGTTGCGATGAAATTAGAGTTGGTACCCAAGTACGGAATATGGGCGCAATTAACTTTTATTATAAGTGTGGTTGTAAACAATCAGGCTGCCATCAAGTTTATCACCTATGGAATTTATAGTTTAGATAGCTAAAGATATTGTGTGGAGCAGAAATTGAGGAGAGATTTTTTTGAGAGTACTTTACATTGCAACTTCGTTTCCGGAGCCAGGTAAGGGAGCTACAATATATACAGATTTAGCAGAGGCACTTCATGAAGCGGGTCATGAGATTACAGTGGCTGTATCTGAACAGGCTAAGAACAAACAATATACTGAAATGAAAAAAGAACGTGGTTTTGATGTATTGCGTATTGTAACTGGAAATTATTATGATGTAGGTTTTATAGAAAAAGGAATAACTACTCTGAAAATACCAATGTTAATGAAAAAGGGCATAGATAAGTATTTAGGGAGTAGAAAATTTGATTTTATCTTGTTTGAGTCACCACCAGTAACAAATGCAGGTTTGGTAGCCTGGGCAAAGAAGAAGTTCAGCTGTCCGTCATATCTAATGCTCAAAGATATTTTTCCTCAGAATGCGGTAGATTTAGGAATAATAAAAGGAAACAGTATTTTACATCGATATTTCAAATCAAAGGAAAAAAAGTTATTACAAACTGCAGATCACATTGGTGCTATGTCTACTGCCAATAAGCAATATGTGTTAAATCATAATTCATGGATTAAATCAGAGAAAATGGAAATTTTCCCTAATACTAAGAAATTAACAAATAGTATAAATTCAGAAGGTTTTCCTATAAGAGAGCGATTCGGAATTCCTGAAGAATCATGTGTTTTTTTATTTGGTGGAAACATGGGCAGACCACAGTATGTAGACCTTTTATGTGAAGTCATTAAAGAATGTAAGAATGAAAAAGATATATACTTCCTTTTTATTGGTAGGGGAACTGATAGATATAAGTTAGAACTAGCTATAAAAGAGTATTGTATAAACAATGCTATTGTGATTGAGAATCTACCAAGAAGTGAGTACGAACAAATAACAAAAGAATGTGATGTTGGACTGATTGTACTTGACCCGCGATTCACCATACCAAATTATCCATCTCGTATTCTTGCATATATGGAATATGCAAAGCCAGTCATTGCAGCTACAGATAAAGTCACTGATCTTAAAGAAATGATTGAGAAGGCTAACTGTGGTGAATGGGTATGGTCCGGGGATGTACATAGTTTTATAAAAAAGATAAAAGAAATGGCCAAATCAGAAAGACTGACTCAAATGGGCGCTAACGGACGTAAGTATTTAGAAAATAATTTTAATGTTAATCGTTCTGTTGAAATTTTAGAGAAGCATTTCGAAAAGGTGAGGTAGGGAACATGTTTAAAGATAAAACATTATTAATTACTGGAGGAACTGGCTCATTCGGCAATGCTGTAATGAAGAGATTTCTTGATACAGATATAAAAGAAATTCGAATTTTTTCTCGTGACGAAAAAAAGCAAGATGATATGAGAAAACTTTTTAATAATGACAAGCTAAAGTTTTATCTTGGGGATGTTAGAGATTTAGCAAGTGTAAAAAATGCTATGCATGGTATAGATTATATTTTTCATGCTGCTGCTCTGAAACAGGTACCTTCATGTGAATTCTTTCCGCTTGAAGCAGTAAAAACAAATGTTTTAGGAACTGACAACGTACTCACAGCTGCCATCGAATATGGAGTTAAAAAAGTAATTTGTCTTTCAACAGATAAAGCTGCTTATCCAATTAATGCTATGGGAATATCTAAAGCGATGATGGAAAAGGTATTTGTTGCAAAATCAAAGACTGTTTCTCCAGAGAAAACTCTTATTTGTGGTACTAGATACGGTAATGTAATGGCATCAAGGGGATCAGTTATTCCATTATTTATTGAGCAGATTAAAAGTGGACAGCCTTTAACGGTAACAGACCCAAATATGACTCGGTACTTAATGAGTCTTGAAGAGGCAGTAGAGTTGGTTATATTCGCATTTCATAATGCTGCTGCTGGCGATATCATGGTGCAAAAAGCACCAGCAAGTTTGATTGGAGATCTTGCACAAGCTGTTAAAGAGCTATTTAATGCAGAAAATGAGATTAAAGTAATAGGTACTCGTCATGGAGAGAAGTTATATGAGACTCTTCTTACAAGAGAAGAATACGTTGTAGCGGAAGATATGGGTGGTTTCTTTAGGGTTCCTGCAGATCAAAGGGATCTAAACTATGATAAGTATTTTGTAGATGGAAATAAAAAGTTAACCACCGTTGAAGAATATAACTCACAAAATACTGAACTATTAAATATTGAACAAATAAAGGAAAAACTTCTTGCTTTAGACTATGTGCAAGACGAGCTTAATAAATGGAATGAAAAAAGTTACATATTGAATTAGGGGTGGAATCATAAATGAAAATTTTAGTTACAGGTTCTCAAGGTTTTGTAGGGAAAAATCTTGTAGCTGAACTTAAAAATAAAGGGTATAACGATATTTATGAATTTAGTAGAGAAAGTGATCGATCTTTACTAGAAAAATACACACAAGATTGTGACTTTGTATTCCACCTTGCCGGTATTAATAGACCAAAAGATGAGAGTGAATTTATAGAGGGTAATGTTGGCTTTACAGCTGAATTGCTAGAACTACTAAAGAAATCTAATAATAAAGCGCCTGTGTTAATCACTTCATCAATCCAAGCTGAAAAGGATAATCCTTATGGAAGAAGTAAAAAGGCAGGCGAGGATTTATTATTTGATTACTATAAAGAAACTAATGTAAAAGTTTTCATTTATAGACTGCCAAACATATTTGGGAAGTGGAGCAAGCCTAATTACAATACAGTAGTAGCTACCTATTGCCATAATATAGCTAGAGACATGGATATCCAGATAAACAATCCGGATGCAGAACTTACTCTTTGTTATATCGATGATCTAATAGAAGAATTTTTTAGAGCTTTAGAGGAGACTCCAACTATTTCAGGTGACTACTGTGCCATACCTGTAATACACAACATCAAACTTGGTCATTTAGCAAATGTAATAAGGAGCTTCAAAGAAAGCAGGGGAAATTTAAGTATTCCTAATATGGAAGATTCTTTAACTAAGAAACTTTATAGTACATATTTAAGTTTTTTACCGGAGAATAAGTTTTTGTACGATCTTAAGATGAATTGCGATCATAGAGGGTCATTTACAGAATTTATTAGAACCCCAGAGAGAGGTCAAGTGTCAGTAAATGTATCAAAACCTGGGATAACGAAAGGGAACCATTGGCATCATACTAAAAATGAAAAGTTTTTAGTCGTTTGCGGGGAAGGGCTAATTCGATTTAGAAAATTGGATTCAGATGAGATTATTGAATATAGAGTAAGTGGGGAAAAGTTACAAGTTGTAGATATTCCTACTGGATATACCCACTCGATTGTCAATGTAGGAAATTGTGACTTAGTAACAGTAATGTGGGTAAATGAGTGCTTCGATCCAGAAAAGCCGGACACTTTCTTCTTGGAGGTATAAAAATGAAGAAATTAAAAGTCATGACAGTCGTTGGTACAAGACCAGAGATAATAAGACTGTCAGCTGTTATAAATAAATTAGAAGAATCAAATGCAATAGAACACACGCTTGTTCATACAGGGCAAAATTATGATTATGAATTAAATGAAGTGTTTTTTAAAGATTTTAAACTAAAAAAGCCAGACTATTTTCTTAATGCAGCTACTGGAACAGCAGTAGAAACTATTGGTAATATCTTGGTTAAAATAGATCCTATCATGGAAGAAGTAAAACCGGATGCATTTTTGGTACTTGGTGATACTAATAGTTGTTTATGTGCGATTGCAGCTAAAAGAAGACATATACCGATTTTCCATATGGAAGCAGGTAATCGATGCTTTGACCAAAGAGTACCTGAAGAAACGAACAGAAAAATTGTTGACCATACAGCAGATATTAATTTGACCTATAGTGATATTGCAAGAGAATATCTCCTTAGAGAAGGTTTCCCATCAGATCGGATTATTAAAACAGGAAGTCCCATGTTTGAAGTGCTTAACTCTAGAAAAGATGATATAGAGAAATCAGATGTTTTAAAAAGGTTGGGACTAGAAGAAGGTAAATATTTTGTAGTATCTGCCCACAGGGAAGAAAATATTAATTCAGAAACCAATTTTCTAGATTTAGTTGATAGTTTAAACGCAGTCGCTGAAAAGTTTAATATTCCTGTTATTGTAAGTACTCACCCTAGAACTAAAAATATGATTGATGCTAAAGGGATAGAGTTTAACCCACTTATCAAAACTATGAAACCCTTAGGATTTATTGATTATGTGAAACTTCAAACTAAAGCAAAGGCTGTACTTAGTGATAGTGGAACGATTAGTGAAGAATCTTCTATTCTTAGGTTCAGATCACTTAATATCAGACAAGCTCATGAAAGACCAGAAGCTATGGAAGAGGCATCAGTAATGATGGTTGGGCTTGAAAAAGAGAGAATTTTACAGGGACTTGAAATATTAGAAACGCAAGAAAAAGATACATTAAGATTTGTAGGAGATTATAGTATGCCTAATGTATCAGATAAAGTTCTTAGGATTATATTGTCTTATACTGATTATGTTAATAGGAATGTTTGGGGGAGGAAAGGTTAATTGAAAATAGTACACTTATGTTTATCCAATTTTTATATAGAGAATTTTGGCTATCAAGAAAACCTTATTCCTAAGTACCATAAAAAAAACGGGCATGATGTAACTATAATTGCCTCTAGATTTACATATAGAGAAGATAATGGAGAGCCGGAACTCACGAAAACTGGAGAATACAATAATTCTAATGGAATTAAAGTAATAAGAATTGATTATAGATATAAATGGTTAGGAAAACTTAATGAAAAATTGAAAATATACGAAGGAACTTATAAACTTCTTGAAAAAGAGCAGCCCGATTTAATATTTAACCACGGCATCCAATTTTTAGATTTAAAAGAGGTCGCTAGGTATGTAAAAGATAACCCCAATTGTAAATTAATTGCGGATAACCATGCTGCATACATTAATAGTGGAAAAAATTTATTTTCAAGGGAAATCCTACATAAAAGGATTTATAAATGGGTTATTCAAAAGTCATTACCATATATTAAGAAGATTTTTGTATTAGCTCCAGGGTGTAGAGATTTTGTTAAAGAAATGTATAATGTTTCAGACGAGAAGATGGAGTATTTGTATTTAGGTGCTGATACAGAAAAAATCGACTTTAAAAACCAAGAGGAAATTAAGGTAAAAATAAGAAATAGTCTGAATATTAGTGGAGACGATTTTGTATTAATAACAGGTGGAAAGTTAAGTAAAGGAAAAAATATTGAATTACTGCTAAAATCAATAAAAAAAATTCAATATAAAAAATTAAAGCTATTAGTTTTTGGTGTTTTTTCGGATGACATAAAACAGGAAATGTTAAAACTAATTAAATTAGATGATAGAGTAAGTTACATCGGTTGGTTAAATGGGGAAGATGTCTATGATTATTATATGGCTTCAGATGCTGCAATATTCCCAGGTACAAAATCAGCTTTATGGGAGCAAGCTATTTGTAGTGGATTGCCATTGATATGCAAAAGGTGGGAAGGTATGGAGTACGTTGATGTAGGTGGTAATTGTTTGTTTATAGATGATGATAATGAAGATAGAATCAAAGAATTTATTGAAATACTAATGAATGATAATGAATTATACAGTAATATGAGAGTTATTGCTAAGACAAGGGGATATGAAACGTTCTCTTATGAAAGAATTTCTAGGCAGGCAATCAAACTTGGAGATAATTAATATGTATTAGTCTAATTGTTTTTATTTTGGAAAAATATAAGTTTGTTTTTGAGGGAAGTGTTTATTACATATAAGTTAGAAGTTATTCCTTTGTTGAAAGTAATTCAAGGTAAGTTATTAATTTGAGTAAAGAGTTTAATTTATTAGACTTTATACTAAATAATATGAAGTTAATGGTGTAAGGATATGATTTAAAGGGGGAACATGCGGTTGAATATATTGATAATACCATCGTGGTATCCGAGTAAAAGCAATCCTCTTAGTGGATCATTTTTTAGAGAACAAGCAATTTCGTTGCATAAAGCTGGACATAAAGTAATTGTTGTAAATGTTTCTTTTCAAGATAGAAGAGGTTATTTTGATGTAGATAATTTTAAGTTGAAAAAATTTTATGATGAGGGTGTAATAGTTTATTCCTATACAATACCTGCATTTGGGTTAGGTAGAGCAAAAAGATTAATGATCTCAAATTTTTATAAACGTTTAAATAGAGTATATCGTAAAATTGTTGAAGACGGAGAACAAGTTGATATTATACATGCACATTCTTATATGCCAGCTGGATATTGCGCTTGTAAAATTGGAGAAATGAATAATATTCCGGTAGTTATTACAGAACATTCAAGCAAAATAATAAATAAAGATCTTTCACCTATAGAGGTTAATTACCTAAAAAAATGTTTAGAAATGGCTGAATGCTTTATTTGCGTAGGGGATGGACTTAAACAAAGTGTTATTGAATTAACAGGGACCAATAAAAAAATAGAAGTGGTGCCAAACATGGTATCTTCCTTATTTCAATATAAAGAAAAAAATAGGCACTTAGATGATTTTATTTTTTGTAGCGTCGGGAACCTAATTGGGAGAAAGCGGTTTGGGTTAACCATAAATGCTTTTACAAAATCTTTCAAGGGTAATGGTAATATCAAATTACAAATTATTGGCGGGGGTTCATTGTACAATGAATTGAAAGAACAAATAGATAATCTTGGGATGAATGAGCAAATCTTTTTGCTAGGAGAAATGGACAGGGAAAAAGTTAAACATCAGTTACAAGCGTGTGATACATTTGTGCTTGCAAGCGCAAATGAGACCTTTGGGGTTGTGTATATTGAGGCTTTGGCCTGTGGTAAACCGGTAATCGGGACACGTAATGGTGGTGCAGAATGGATTATTAATGAGGACAATGGAGTTTTAGTTGATGTCGATAATGAAGTACAGTTGGCAGATGCAATGTTAAAAATGGTTAATAATTATAATGATTACCATAAGAATGAAATAAGTAGAGCAACTATTAGCCAATATGGAGAAAAACCAGTTACTAGCAGACTAAATTTAATATATGAAAGGTGTATTAAAGAATGACAGTAGGTTCTTATATTCTTAACAAGGAAAACCTCAAAAACAGTAAAGTAAGTAAAGAGAAAATACATCATTCTAAGACCCAATTTGCATTATTCTGTTTGATAGTAGCTTCTAGTTTAGGTGAAATAATTAATATATATGGCATTAAACTATCTTGGATTATGGCCATATTAACAATGGCTTTATTTATTGTTGAGAATTTTAGTAACAGAATTATAATTTCGACATATGACATAAAAAAATATATTTATTTTTTTATATTCTGGTTCTTTTATGCGACACTTCAAATGTTATTTATTTTTCAAAATGATTATGCTATATCAAGTTATTTAACATTGGTGGTTAATATATTTATTGTTATGATGATAGCACTAAATATTCATAGTATTGAGGATTTGATTTTTCTCAATAGAGGTTTAATTCTTGGATTAACTATAAATCTATTCATAGCCTTTTGGGAAATAACCACAGGAAACCATATTATATCTGTAAGTATAGAAAATCAATTATACAACTATGATAAGCCATATGGAGTTTTTGGAAACATTAATGATTTCGCAACCTTCATTTGTTTGGGGATTGTTTCTCTAATATTAAATTATGCACTTACTAAGACGAATAAAATATTCACAGTGATTACAATTATTGCAGCAGTTTTTGTTTTACTTGAAATTGATGCTAGGGCTCCAATTTATGGTATGGTTCTGTATGGTGTGAGTTTAGTTCTGTTTTATATATTAGTGAAATTGTATAAAATTGGTAAATCTACGTTTAAAATTGTATCTTTTATGCTATTGTTTATAAGTATATTAGCTAGCACTATAATATTTGCAAATTATTCGTTAGAAGAATTAGTTTTGTTATTAAGCACACCAGCGAATGTAAATAGTGATTTATTAAGAATTCGTTTAATAGAAGGGGCAGTTAAAGGATTCATTAATTCCGCTTTTTTAGGTGTAGGTCCAGGCCAGAGTATTTTGTTGCTTGGTATTAATGTGCATAATTTTTATTTAGAAATAATGTGTGAATATGGGATATTCATATTTGGTGGAATCATCATGATATTTATATATTTTCTTAGAGTATACAGATGGAAGTTGCCAAACCTTTTAACTGTTTGCATAATGTCATTTACGCCTGCATTTTTTGTTATAGGTATTTCATCAAGTGGAGCTAATAGGATTAGAGCAACTTGGATTATGATTTCATTTCTGTATATTGCAATTAGTATATATAAGAAAAAACAAATAAAGGTTAGGTAACACGACTGGGCCAAGAATATCAGGACTTAAGCTAGTATCCCGATCAATTTACATAATGAAGTTGTATTATTTTTATTACGGTGAAGGTAAATGAATTTATAGAAAATATAAATTTGAACCAGTAGGGTGAGATAATATTATAGTAAAAAAGTACTTGTGCGTGATCTTTATTTAAAATAGTTATCGAAAGGTTTTGGCGGAAAATAATTTAAGGTTTGAATTTATTTGAGGTTTTCTTAAAAAATTTAGAGAAGGTAATAAAAATTGTTGCTAATAAAAAAAATGTTTTCATTTTCAATAGGGAATATTGGGGCATTATTTATAGGTATTATAACAATACCGATTATTACTAGACTTATTGCACCATCCGAATATGGTGTTGCAAATTTATTTATAACAATTGTGAGTGTACTAAGTATATTCTCATTAGCAGGTCTTGATCAAGCGTTTGTTCGTTTTTTCTATGAAACTAAGAAAAAAAACTTATTAAAGAAGTGCTATATAATAAGTATAATGGTTACTTCAATACTCTCACTTTTTCTATTTATTTTTGATAGCAAGATATCAAGTTTTATTTCTCCTGACAGTTCATTTTCAATTTTAATGATATTATATATATTCTCTTTAATTCTCTTTAAATTTAGCTTGTTAATTTTACGTATGATGCAATATGGGTATAGGTACTCGTTAATTCAAGTACTTCAAAAAGTTTTCGATTTAGTATTCATTGTTTCACTGGCCTTTTTGCTATCACCTGATAGATACGCAATAATAATAGGGAATATACTTACCTTTATTTCCCTTTCTTTGATAATTTTGTTATTCTCAAAATCATTCTGGAAAATTGAGGATAATGATAAAGAGATCCGAGTAATAAACTATAAAGAGCTTCTTAAGTATTCTATACCATTATTAATCTCCTCATTAATGACAGTTTTATTTCAGACTTTGGATAAACTTTTCTTAAATATTTGGGTATCTAATGAGGAATTGGGTATTTATACAGCAGGATTTAAAGTGATTGCAATACTTAATGTTATACAAGCGTCATTTGCAGTAATTTGGGCACCCATTAGTCTAGAACAGTATAAATACAATTCGGAAGACCGTAATTTTTACAGTAGAATGTCCAAAATAATAACTGTTATTATGTTCATTACCTGTATTTTAGTTGTTTTGTTGAAAGACGTGTTTGTACTATTTTTAGGTTCAGAATACCGTGAGGCGGCATCAATTATACCATTTCTAGCCTTAATGCCTGTACTTTATACAATGTCTGAAACTACTGTTCAGGGAGTTAATTTTGTTTTAAAATCCCATTTGCATATTATTATTTCTGGAATATCTTTGGCTGTTAATGTTTTATTATGCCTAATATTTATTCCAACCCTGGGTATGAAGGGTGCAGCCATGGCTGTAGGTTTTTCTTATGTTGTATTTTATTTAATGCGTACATTTTTTGGATTGAAACATTATTATTTTGAGAATAAAATGTTGGAAACTATTATAATGCTAGCTGCTATAGTATTATGGATAATTCTAGTAGTATTCATCGATAGTAATTTTCTGCTTTATTTTGGAGGTTTGATTCTATTTTCCATACTTATCATTCTATTTAAGCAGGAAATCTTGGAATGTGGAGCTATTTTAAAAAATAGATTTAGGGTAAGCGAAGTTAAAGAATAAGTGATACATTTTGTGGGATTAGTTTTATTTATATAAAAGTTTATATAGGAGTTCATGAAGTTCTAAGGGAAATGTAGTGTAGGTTGTAGTTAACATATGAATTAGAAAATAACTAAAGAACTCCTTCCTATAAAAATAAAGTCTAGAAATCAATATCTTTTATCCTTTTTAAGATTTAGTAATAAGTATTGTATATAGAAATCCAAAGAAGGCATTATTTGAGGAAGAATACACAATCAAAGACTTTAATAGTCTAAAGTCCCTAAAATTGTTGATATCCCGTGAGGGGCATGTAGTAGAGCAAATTTGACGCTATGTTAAATGGAGGAAATTGATAATGAGTAATTTACTAGGAAAATTAGTAAATAAATCAGCAACACTTGGAGTTGTGGGTTTGGGATATGTAGGTTTGCCACTTGCTGTAGAAAAAGCAAAAGCTGGGTTTAAAACGATTGGTTTTGATATACAAGAATCTAAAGTAAAAATGGTTAACGATGGTAAGAATTATATTGGTGATGTTGTCAATGAAGATCTCGAAGAAATAGTGATGTCAGGGCTTCTTTCAGCTACTTCAGATTTTGCACAGGTTGCTAAAGCAGACTGTGTATGTATTTGTGTCCCAACACCACTTGATGAACACCAACAGCCAGATATCAGTTATGTTAGAGCCTCAGCTGAGAGTATTGTCCCTTTTATGCATAAAGATATGCTAATTGTTCTAGAGTCAACAACTTATCCAGGAACTACTGAAGAACTTCTAAAGCCAATCCTTGAAAAATCCGGACTAAAATGTGGTGAGGACTTCTATCTTGCATTTTCACCAGAACGTGTTGATCCTGGTAATTTGATTTATAAGACTAAAAACACTCCCAAGGTTGTCGGCGGGATTACTCCAAAATGTACTGATGTCGCAGCCGTACTATACGAAAGTATACTTGAAGCCCCGATACACCGTGTGTCATCTCCTGCAATTGCTGAGATGGAGAAAATCCTGGAAAACACCTATAGAAATGTAAATATAGGTCTTGTAAATGAGCTATCTATTCTATGTAATAAGATGGGAATTAACTTCTGGGAAGTGGTTGATGCTGCAAAATCTAAACCATATGGATTTCAGGCGTTTTATCCTGGGCCAGGACTTGGAGGGCACTGTATTCCGCTCGATCCATACTATCTCTCTTGGAAAGCACGTGAATATGGATTCCATACTTCTATGATAGAATCTTCTATGATGGTTAATGATCGTATGCCTGAATACTGTGTGGAGAGAGCAAGTAAAATCTTAAATAGGTACAAAAAGGCAATGAATGGTTCAAGAGTCCTGGTACTTGGTGTAGCATATAAACAAGATATTGATGATTATAGAGAGAGCCCTGCACTTAGAGTAATAGAAGAGCTAGAAAAAGAAGGGGCGGAAGTTGTTTACTTTGACCCTTATGTTCTGGAGTATCGTGATCATGGAAAGATTAAAAAAGGCGAATCTGAATTAACAGCTGAACTTATTGAAGGTGCTGATCTAGTTATAGTAACAACTGCACACACACTGGTAGATTACGATTTTGTACAGCAACATGCAAAGGCTATATTTGATACTAAAAATGCAATGAAGCATGTAAATGATAGAAATAATATAGAATTATTATAGAGGGGGAGCATCATGAGTCTAAGATATGCAATTATTGGCTGTGGAAGAATTTCACCCAATCATATAGCAGCCGCTATAGAAAATGAACTTGAAATTGTTGGTTTATGTGATATTGTACCCGAAAATATGGAGGATAAAGTCTTAAAATTTAAACTTCCGCAATCTACTCCTCTATATACTGATTATAAGGAGTTACTTGAAAAAGAAAAACCGCAGTTAGTAGCCATTTGCACTGAGAGCGGTAAACATGGCAAAATCGCTTTAGATTGTATTAATGCAGGCATCAATCTTATTATTGAAAAGCCTATCGCGCTTTCACTAGAAGAAGCTGATGAAATTATTACAAAGGCTAAAGAGAAAAATGTGAAGGTAAGTGCATGCCATCAAAACCGTTTTAATAAATCTATTCAAAAAATCAGAGAAGCGGTAGAAGAAGAGCGCTTTGGAAGATTACTTCATGGAACTGCTCATATTCGTTGGAATAGGGGAGAAGATTATTATAAACAAGCTCCTTGGCGTGGAACATGGGAACAAGACGGAGGAGCACTGATGAACCAGTGTATCCATAATCTAGATCTTCTTCGCTGGATGATGGGAGATGAAATAGTAGAAGTAGTCGGTATGACTGATAATTTGAAACATAACTTTATCGAAGCGGAAGACTTAGGTATGGCGCTAATCAAGTTTTCTAATGGAAGTTATGGAATTGTTGAAGGGACTACAAATATTTATCCAAACAACCTTGAAGAAACATTGTATATATTCGGGGAAAAAGGAACAGTTAAAGCTGGCGGGAAATCTGTCAATCTTATTGAAGAATGGCAGTTTGCAGATATGCTAGATGATCCAGAGGATGTCAAAGCAAAGTATCATGAAAATCCACCAAGTGTTTATGGATTTGGACATAAACCTCTTTATGCTGACGTAATTGATGCAATTCAAAATGATAGACAGCCTTATGTTACAGCTGAAGATGGAAGAAGAGCACTAGAACTTGTGCTTGCCATTTATAAATCTGCAACTGAAGGTAAGAGCGTTAAACTTCCATTAGATAAATGCAGCTCGCTGGATTTCAAAGGTCGGTTTGATCGATGAGCTTCTTTGTACATGAAAGCAGTTATATAGATGATAATGTAACCATAGGTGCTGGCACAAAAGTATGGCATTTTAGCCATGTTCAAAAAGGTGCTCAAATAGGTGAGAAGTGCTCGTTAGGACAAAATGTCAATATCTCTAATAACGTTAAAATTGGCGATGGAGTAAAAATCCAGAATAATGTATCGGTTTATGAAGGTGTTGAATTAGAAGATTATGTATTCTGTGGTCCTTCAATGGTATTTACTAATGATCTAACTCCTAGAAGTAAATATCCTAAAGGTACCGAGGGCTATAAAAAGACGCTTGTTAAATATGGTGCATCTATTGGAGCAAACGCTACTATAGTATGTGGCAATACTATCGGCCGCTGGGCAATGATTGCTTCAGGTTCAGTAGTAACAAAGGACGTTCCAGACTATGCTTTAATGGCAGGAGTGCCTGCCAAACAAATGGGCTGGGTGTGTGAGTGTGGAATGGTTTTAAAAAATGAATTGAAATGTAATGAATGCGGCAGAGAATATATACATAATAGTGGAGAGCTTAAAGAGAAATCTGAATAAGGAAAATCAAATCGTGATGGAGATTGGTGGATTATGGAATTCAGAGATTTAAAGACACAGTATCAGAAATATAAGCAGGAAATTGATTTCGCTGTGCAGGAAGTACTAACTAATGCAAACTTTATAGGTGGCAAAGAAGTAAAAGAGCTAGAAGATCAATTAGCTGATTATGTTGGGGTTAAACACTGTATTACTTGTGCCAACGGTACAGACGCATTGAATTTAGTGATGATGGCATGGGATATCAAAGATGGAGATGCAGTATTTATACCAGACTTTACATTCTTCTCAACTGGAGAAATTGTTTCATTTAGAGGTGCAACACCTGTTTTTGTAGATGTAGATAGGGAAACTTTTAATATTGATATTATTAAGCTAGAAAGAGCAATTATCAAAACAATTGAAGAAGGAAAGTTAAATCCAAAAGCAATTATTCCTGTTGATTTATTTGGCCTCCCAGCAGACTATATTGAGATAGAGAGAATTGCTAAGAAGTATGATTTATTAGTGTTAGAAGATGGAGCCCAAGGGTTTGGAGGTAGCATTAATGGTAGAAGAGCATGTAGTTTTGGAGATGCAGCAACCACTTCCTTCTTTCCTGCTAAACCTCTAGGCTGTTATGGGGATGGCGGAGCTATTTTTACTAATGATGATGAATTAGCAGAATTACTTAAGTCTTTAAAAGTTCATGGTAAAGGCGATAATAAATATGACAATGTTAGGATTGGAGTTAATTCAAGACTAGACACCGTCCAGGCTGCCATATTAAAAGTGAAACTTAAAGCGTTTATTGATCATGAAGTAGAGGATGTAAACCGAATATATCAATTATATAATGAAAGATTAGATGGAATTGTTGAGATCCCATATATACCAAATGGGTTTTATTCAAGTTTCGCTCAGTATACTATTAAGCTTAAAAATAAGGAACAGCGGGATGGTTTACAAGCAAAACTAAAAGATCATGGAATTCCTAGCATGATTTATTATGTTAAGTCAATGCATAAACAAGATGCTTTCTCAGATTTGGAATCTGATGATCGAGAGTTTGATATAACTAATGAACTTTGTGACACAGTCCTTTCATTGCCGATGCATCCTTATTTGAGTGAAGAGGAAGTAAATAAGGTTTGTGGTGTGATTAAGCAATTTATAGAGTAATATATCTAATATTATATATAAGGTTATGGGTTCTAGTATTCAATGGAAAGGGAAGCAGTATAACGATGAGATGCTTTCCTTTTTTTATTTCAGTACTACCGTAAAATATCTGACAAAAAGTCACTGATTGTTACCAATAAATAGTGTCAATAAAATGTCTGCCTTTGATAATAGTGTACGTTTACAGTTTTAATATTAATCAATCATTTGTTTTAAAGTGGCAATAACAATGTATATGCTTTTATTTTTCAATTATAGTAAAAGTTATTTATTACAATGTCATACTTTTATCGGAAAATGAAATGAGTGACTAGTTTAAGCCAACCGAAAAATGCAAACCATAATGGAACACTAAGAGACGTACCCCAAAACAATCCAACTAAAAGATTTCCTTGCTTTTCCATGAAATCCACTCCTACTGAGTTCGATAGTTGCTATAGATCACAGTTTTGTCTCAATTATGTTTTTTTAACAATAAATGTACCCGCTTACATTTTTAGAGGTTTAAAACAACGAAGTTTAGCACTATTAACAAAAGAAAAAGCTAGATTTACGTTGATTGGGTAAAAAAGTATTGGTCTTAAAGGGATAGCGTTTTTTGCATTAATTTTACTTGGAGGACATAAGGAGATTTTTTAGTAGTTCAATTTATACATGAGATTGATTATATTAATGATAGCTAATAATAGGTTGAGATTTAGGGAGAAATTTGTCATGATAAATTTATTTTTTCTCGACATATTTATATTCCTCAATAAGTTGAGAAGGAGTCCAACAGTTATGAGTGCTTTCCCAGCGGAAGCGTAGGGACGGTTCTTGTGCTTCATTTCCATCTCGAACGCAATAATTAAGGGTTCAGTTCCGCTGTTTAAGCAGCAGGACTGAACCTTATTTATTTGGAATAAATCTGGATCACTTTATTTTGAAAAACGCAGTTTTTTATCATTCATTATACTTTCCGTAAGGTTTCTATCATAAGGCACCATATTAGGTTTGGTGATAATTCCAGTAGATCCGCGATCTGTGGTTCCTATTTAAAGTAATTTTTTGAGACAGCTTTCAACATTCTTTTTAGACATTTTAAAAGGCGAATCCTGAATTGGAGCATACTGAGACTACTTTCAATCAATCGTTTAATTAGTGGTGGAATTACGGGGGAAAGATAGAATGATGTAAGTTCAAGTGAAGATAGTCAGATTTTGCAAACAAGTGGATTATTATCTGCAATTTTCTCTTGCGATTCTCGACAATTTTCTTTTCAGAAATGTAGGGGAAATTCTTATGGATCAATGCATTACTGCTGTTTCAACCAAACGATTGATTAGTATAGCATATATGGAAATCCGTCGAAAGGATGTTGAATTAGTGAAAACAGAGGTTTGAATCTACTACTATCCTTATTTTAATTGCACCTTTCAGCAATTTTTTTTGAAATCCCGGTGCCTGTCACCGCTCGATATTTGTCGAATGATTTATATAGTAAAAGAAAAGGAGAGTCAGTCATTTAGTGAAAATGATTGTCTCTCCTTTAGTATTTTTATAAAGTTATTTATAGAATATTGCTACAACCATTCTAGTAACTTACATAGCGGATGGGCGGTTGACCATTTCCCGATAGCCGGAGGTGTTTATATGGAAATTAGAATAAACAGTGACTTTACTAATGTAAATCTCGATGAAATGAAGGAAGTTTATGCTTCTGTTGGCTGGACAAGGCATACAAACGCTATAATTAGAAAAATATTTGAAGCAAGTAATGTCATAGCATTAGTTTGAGTTAATAGTAGAATAATCGGGTTTGGTAGAGCGATGACAGATGGTGTTTTTAATGCCGCAATTTATGATGTTGTGGTTCATCGAGATTTTCAAAGGCAAGGAATTGCTAAAAAAATTATGGAGTATTTGCTTGAAAAACTAAGTAATATTTCCTGCCATTTATGCTACTTTTCTTTTATTTCTTCTAAATTCCCAACTACTACAACTCTTTTTGAATTATCTTTAATTGAAAGACAAGTTATAAGAGTTAATTTATTAGTACCATCTTCTTCTAAAACTTCACCGGCATTTGGTAACACTGTTTTATTCTCTTTTACTTTGTATTTATATTGTTTGTAATTATCTTCAATTATCACAGCATCATTTTCTTTTAATTTTGGAATATCACTAAATAAAACACCACTACGTGACATATTGTGTCCCGCTAATAAGTAATTACCTTGTCCGAAAACTTGATTACTTTTTAAAGTGGCTGCTCCGATCAATAGATGTTTTTCTGTTGCATTAGCATAAATCGGTACAGAAAAATCAAATTTTGGAATAACCAATTTACCTATGGCATTTTTCTTTGTAAATTTAGCGTTTTTAACTTCACTAAAAGTAACTCGATTTAAATTACTGGCATCTGTTTCTACGGTACTTACATTTTCCTCATATGGCTGCTTTTCTTTTAATAATTCTTTAACATGTTCTTTTTGCACTTTTTCAGTTTCATGTTTTTCATATTCAGGGTAAAAATACATTCCTATACCAAATAGAAATAGTACGATTAAAAAGATAACTTTTTTCATTTTTACTCCTTTTTGAATGTTGGCCACAAACACGATTTACAGTTTGTGCTAACATTCATTTCTTTACAATAAACCAATTTTAATACTAACGAAGCGATACCACTTATTAGTGATACCGCTTCATAAACTTAAAGAGGGGAATTTAGATTTCTTTTCTTCTTGCTACAACATAAGCAAGACCAATTAAAGCTGTTGCTGCTGCGCCTAATCCAGCATATTTCATTGTATTATCCTCTTGACCACCTGTTTGTGGTAGAGATTTTTCAGGTTTTGGCTGTTCAGGCTTTTCAGGAGTCGGAATTCTTTCATCTGAAACTGTATGCTTGATAACCTCGCCATTTTCTTTAATCTCGAATGGTACTACTGTTTCGTTAATTAAATAGCCGTCAGGAGCAACCGTTTCTTTAAATGTGTACTTCCCGAAAGGCAATTTTTCAAATATTGCTTTTCCGTTTTCATCAGTGACTTTTTCTACTACTTTATTACCGTTTTCGTCAAAGATTTCAAACTTCGCATTTGGAAGTGGTTTGCTACCTACCACATCCACTTTTGTAATTTCAAGTGTGCCTGTAATCTTTTTATTTGTTGCTTCTAATTTAATTACTTGACCATCTTCTTTAACTTCAAAAGCAATTTCTTTTTGATCTAAAACAAAACCTGTTGGCGCTTCTGTTTCAACAATTGTATATACGCCTAGATTAAGATTATCTACTTTAGCATAACCGTTTTCGTCAGTTGTGATTGTAGCAACAGTTTCACCTTTTGCATTTTTTACATCGAATTTTGCACCAGCTAATCTTTGTCCATTTTCATTAACTTTTACTAATTCTAATGAACCTTTTGAAATCCAGTTAACGCTTAAATTGTCTTGGACTGGTGTATTTTTTACTACACCTAAAGACATTGCATTTTGAATGCCTTCATCATATGATTTGTACCATATTGTTTCTGTTTTGAATAAATCACCTGTAACTTTAATGTTAAAGCTACCTGAAGCTACGTTTTTGTTAAAGTACACATAAAAATCTTCATCATTATTAAATGTTGTTTTCTTTTCACCATTTGCATTAGCAAAATATGTACCCTCTGGTGCATTAATTGCTTCTGGTGTATATGTTCCTTTTGCATTTGTTGTTACTTTAAATGCTCCTGCTTTGAAGAAGTCACCTTCAACTTTAGCAACATTTGAAGTAGGAGAAACTTCAAAATATAAGTCCTGTGTTGTTTCTTGCGTTCTTACATCATTTAAAATACGGTCAACTACCGCTTTAACATTTGCATTGTCAAAACGTAAGTCTTCATAGTTAATATTTGTATTAACTACCCAAAGCGCAATTTGTGTACCGAAATGTGCTTCCTGCCAATTAGCTGCTCCTAATTGTTCCGGTGTTTTTTCAGGATAACCATATGCCATAACACGATATGCTTTATCACTTAATCTACCGTTAGGCTCTAAATCATGACCATTTGGAGAGCTTAAGCGTTCATCTAAACAATATGCAATACGTCCATCAGATAACCTGATAATATCTGTTTCAATAAAGAAACCCAAGTGTTTTGAGAACACCCAGCCTTTGTTGTTGTATTTTTCATGTGTTAATACTTCTGCGCTTGCTTTAATATGCGGAAATACCATAGAAAGAAAAAGCATAAAAATACTTACAATAGTGAATACAACAGAAAAGACTTTGTTATGTCGAACTGCTCCAGCCATTTCTTCACTCCTATTCATTTTTCAAAGATCGAGCTTAAAAACGTGTTACTTGAAATAATTCTTCAACAGGCTTTGAATAGTAGTTTGCAATTATAAATGCCAATTCACAATCAACTGTACATCGATTTTTTTTATAGCATTTAATTGCTGTTTGAAAATACCTAAATATTCTGTTAACTTTCTGTAAATCTAACTTTCTGAGTCTACTTTCTCCCTCCAATCTGCTAATCTCTTTATTTGACATAATAGGAGAAATTTGTCTCACCTCCTATATGTAGATTTTACCATAACTTAAACTATTGATACTACGTCAAGATAATAGGATAATAGACACAGATTTTTCTACCGCGCATTCGCTTGGTGGCCTTCATATGAGTTTCTTTAACTATAAATGTATCCGTTTTCTTGTGCTTCATTTCCATTTCGAACGCAATAATTAAGGGTTCAGTTCAGCTGTTTAAGCAGCAGGACTGAACCTATTTATTTGGACTAAATCCGAATCACTTCATTTTGAAATATCATTCATTATACTTACCGTAAGGCTTCTATCATAAGTCACCATATTAGGTTTGGTGATAATTCCAGTAGAGACACGATCTGTGGTTCCTTTTTAAAGTAAGTTTTTTCAACATTCTTTTTAGGCATATAAAAAGGAGAATCCTGAATTGAAGCGCTCTTAGGCTACTTTCAATCAATCATTTAATTAGTGGCGGAAATACAGGGAAAAGATAGAATGATGTAAGTTCAAGTGAAACCAGTCAAATATTGCAAATAAGTGTATTTTTATCTGAAAATTACTCTTGTGATTCTCGACAAATATTGTTTCAGATCTACAGGAGAAATTCTTATAGAACAATGCTTCGCTGCTGTTTCAACCAAACGATTGAATAGTATAGCATATATGGAATCCCGTCGAAAGGATGTCGAACCAGAAAGGGCAGACCACCAATTGACTTTATACAATTCTGCTATCAATTCATAGAGTTACCCAAATTAACAAAGGGAAACGTACAGCAGGGGTTGATGGATATAAATCCTTACTCCGTTTAAGAGAGTAAAGCTTTACAATTAAATGAAAGATTTGAACATTTGAAGGAGTACCCTATACCGGAAAATAAACGAATATACTATTCAGCCGTTTTAGTGCAAACTTCACCGCTCGAATTATGTCGAATCCTCATCGCCAAAATTCGGGTGGTGAAAGCTTTTTTCTGCAAAGATTGTAATAAAAATCGACAATATTTTCCTTGCCCAATCCATTCACAGCAGTGTTTCCATTGAATTTAATTAAACGATTGTTTAAATATTATAAGCATTAAATTTGTCAAAAATAACAGGTTATACCCTATCTCATTCTACAACCCTAATTGACATAATTTTCAATCAGTTTTATTGTATTCCAGTCGGAATTGCCGGCCAACAAACAGGGGTATATTCTCTCACCACCCCCGGAGGTTGGAGGATCATCGGCCATACGCCGACACCCCTTTTCCGGCCTAATCTCCCTGATCAACCCGCGCTCATCTCTGCAGGAGACGCGATTCGCTTTGTACCGGTAATAGAGCAGCAATACTATCGTATCTCAACTTCTTGGTAATGATTTTTCATTTCTTTCGAGCTTAAAAGCACATAGAAAACATCCTTTCTTTGGTTGGTGTGGTGCCAATATTTTACCAAAGAACAGGGTGTTTTTTGTACTTTTTTGATTAATATTGCTTTCAAATTCAGGCACAGTAATAGTTTGTATTGTTTTTATTTACACCGAAACTTGAGTTAATAAGTGGGAACCAGTGTCCTAGCCCAATAATGTATAAATTTGGCGCTATATTCATAAAGTTATCTAAACAGTCATTCAGGGGGGGATTGAAATGAAATATACAAAATCTATTATAAGCGGTCTAATTGCGATTGTTATTGTAATAATTATCATATTTTCTGGTACCACTGTAGCATCTGGGAATCGCGGAGTTCTATTGCAATTAGGGGCAGTTAAACCGACTATTTTAACAGAAGGATTTCATTTTAAGTTTCCGTTTATTCAAACAGTTCAACAGATTGAAGTTCGGGTACAAAAAGAAGAAAGTACCCAGACGGCTGCTTCAAGGGATCTTCAAATGGTCACCACAAAGGTGGCCGTCAACTATTCTGTTGATCCAGGCGCTGTGAATAAGTTATATCAAGAGATCGGATTGGATTATCGTTCCCGAATCGTGGAACCAGCGATTGCAGAATCTCTAAAAGCGATAACAGCGCAGTACACAGCTGAAGAATTAATTTCCAAACGTCCAGAAGTATCAGCGCAAGTGAAAGATATGCTCGCAAGTAAATTAACAAAATATTATATGATTCTAGAAGATATCAATATCAAAGAATTTGCTTTTAGTGAAGAATTCAATAAAGCCATTGAATCCAAACAAACTGCTGAACAAAATGCTTTAAGAGCACAAAGGGATTTAGAAAGAATCAAAATTGAGGCGGAGCAGAAAATCGCTCAAGCAGGTGCAGAAGCAGAAGCGTTAAGATTGAAAAAGCAAGAAGTAACGGCGGACTTAATTCAATTAAAACAAATTGAAGTCCAGGAAAAGGCATTGGAAAAATGGGATGGCCATCTGCCAAGTGTAACAGGTGGAGCCACTCCTTTTATTGATGTGAATGGACTTAAGAAAGAATAATGACCTAGTTGGGACAAAGAGCCTGTCCCATGGTCTTTCCTTCATTCCAGCTGTTTTAGGGCTAATTGCCTTATCAGCATTCCCAGCTATTAACGCAAACGATGCCTTGGCCACTGTTTCAGTAGAATTATTGCCGCCGCTTATTTCAGGGATCCTTCTATCAGGAGTTATTTCTGCTATATTGTCCAGTGCTTCCGGAAATTTACTTGCCGTAGCGAGTGTCTATGTAAAGGATATCCATGGAATCGTTTCAAAAAAATCTGTTAGTGCACAAAATGAAATAAAAATTAGTAAGTTAATCGTTGTTTTATCAGGTTTAGTGGCTATTGGTATTTCGCTGTTTAGTCAACAAATTATTCCATTACTTGTGTTTGCTTTTACTCTTCGTTCGACAGGTCCATTTGCCGCATATTTACTAGGATTATTGTGGGAAAAGGTTACTCCTAAAGCTGGTCTATACTCGATTGTTTTCGGAACTTTTGTAGGCCCTGGGTGGCAATTGGCAAAGGAACTTTTCGGCATTATGGCAGTAATTGCCGGATGGTTAGCTAGCCTGATTACGTTCTTAATTGTTAATAAACTAGAGCTCAGCAAGGGAGTTCCTGCTGCACCTTCAGCATACTATTCAGATGATAAATTTTCTGCTTAGGACTGTAAAAAATAAGAGAATGGTTTAGTTATACCAAAAATTTGCGATAGACTAGCGAACCAGCTTGGGTACATAAAGCAATTCCAAACCGGTTAGTGCGGTTATCAAATAATTTGTCATTTTATCCCCTATTAAAAAGACTCCTTAACTGCAGGAGTCTTTGGAATTTAAAGGATTGTTTCTTTGTTACTATCCAGATAGTGGTCATACATTTCTAAATTCTCCAGAAGGCCATGCTTATACATTAATAACGCTTTTTTGACGATGTGGTTATGGTTGCCGTAATTAAGCTCCTGATCGCATTCACCCAATTCCTTGTTTTTAACTAATTTCAGCTCATAAAAAATGCTTCCTAATTCTCTCCCCATTATTAGACCCCCAGCTCTCCAGACTATAAAACTATTTCTATACCTTCAGCATAGACTACTTTTTCATAGATTATACCTGTTGGAAGCATGGGGACGGTTCTTATAGGGGACAATCGGAAGTTTTGCGCGCAAAAAGGCACAACTAGTGGATTTTTAGCTAGTTGTGCCTTTGTTCTATCTTATGAAAAATGCCTGTTATTACTTGAAGATAAATAGATTTCTAGAAGTAATATTAGACTTGCCTCTATTGTTGTGATTTGCTGCTTTAACGGATCTAAAGCAACAGATAAGTTTTTTGTGTTTGAAACGGTTTTATTTCCTCATAATACTTCAATTTATTTCAGATAAGATACTTGATTAGTGTCGTTTATTAGTTCGAAAAAGGTCTTCCAATAATCCCCTGTCCTCAATTTCTTTTAAAAGCTCATAACCATGCATATCAAGGTCTTGTGCAATTTTAATTGAATAGAGGTAAACCTGGTAAGTTTTTATAACCCTGAAACGTTTAATCCTTATTAATATTAACTTTACGTCAAGCAGCATAATGATAAACTAATATTATGAATATTTGTACTTTAAGAATGGAGAAAAGAGATGAGAAAAAACCTTTTATACATTGAAGACAATAAGGAAATTGGAGCTTGGGTTAGTGAAGATTTAACCGAACGGGGCTATCACGTGATCTGGCTGACTTCCGGAGAAGGCGCAATCGGTCATATGGAGAGTGCTGATCTCTTGATTCTTGATATTATGCTTCCAGGCTTGGACGGCTTTTCAATCGGACAGCGGCTGAAAAAGGAGTTTCCAAAGACGCCAATTTTATTGCTTTCTGCTAGATCCTCAATTGACGATAAACTACAAGGCCTTCATTTTGCTGATGATTATGTAACGAAACCATTCCATCCAGATGAGTTGGCAGCACGGGTGGAAGTGCTGTTAAGACGGTTCGGAAAGATATCACCACCGCTTATTCAACTTGCCCATCTTAGTATTCATTTAGATCAAAACCTTATTGTCGATTCAAGATCGAATGCTGAAATTATTCTAACGGCAAAGCAATTTCAAATTTTCACGTATTTGCTTCACCACCCAAACCAAATTCTCACAAAAGAACAAATTTATGAAGCGGTTTGGGGGAGTCCCTATATGGAAGGGGATAAAACATTAATGGTACATATTCGCCATTTACGTGAAAAAATAGAGAAAAATCCGAGCCAACCTCAAATAATTGAAACAATCCGGGGAATTGGCTACAGGGTGAAACAATGAAATTCCGACATTCCTTATTAACGAAATATTTGCTTATCATTTCTGCGGCACTGGTCTTATGGCCAATAGTATTGCCGATTTATTACATCCCAAAGAGTTTCCTGGACACAGAAAAACTGTTGTATCTCAATACGCAAGAATTGGTACAAATGTGGCAACGTGAAGCAGGGCATTTGAATGGTGCGACGCCTGATGAAATAGACCAAAGGCTTCGAACGTTGAAAGAACAATATTCAATGGCAACTATGTTCTGGGTGGATGCGGATGGCAACACCCAGCTAAAGTTGCCCAATCTAATAAATATCCCAAACCAATGGACTTTTCAAGACAGCGTTGAATTTATGAAAAAAAGTGTCGGTACAGGTCCGTTTACAATTGTGTCATATATCGGCGGCGATTCAAACCAAGGGTTTATGGTTTTTCAAGTGCCGCGTTCACTTACGGAACCGTGGTCTGCGTCCGCCATTGATGACATGTATTTACTCCTATTCGCTTTTCTCGTTTTCGTCCTATTTCTATTTATCTCATGGTTATTTTTCTCTCAAATTCGAAAACGGCTCGTTCAGCTTCAAACCGCGATGACTGACGCTGGGGAGACAGGAATTCCAGACAAAGTTGCAATTTCGAAAATAGACGAAATTGGGCAATTGGGACAGGCGTTTAATCATATGATTGACGAGCTGACAAAAAGCAGAAAACGTGAACAGGAGGAAGAAGTTCTTCGAAAGCAGCTGATTGCCAATATATCACACGATTTGCGTACGCCTCTTACAACCATCCGTGGACACGCTTATTCATTACAGAAAGAGTTCTTATCTCAAAAAGGTGAAGAATCGCTTCATTTGATTGAAAGTAAAGTGGATATGTTAAGTCAATTACTTGATAACCTTCTTTCCTATACGCTGTTATCGGCAGGGAAATATACCATAAAGCGGAAAGAGACGGATATGATGCGGTTAATTCGTGGTTCTCTTGTGAGTTGGTACCCGGTCTTTGAAAAGGAAGGATTTGAAGTCGATGTCCGTTTGCCGGAAAAAGGATTGGTTTGGAATGTCGATCCACAATGGTTCACTCGTATAATAGATAATTTGTTCCAGAACATAATTAGGCACGCGAAATCAGGGGGGTATGTCGGTGTCCATACCGAAGAAAAAGAAGGAAGAAACGTTGTTGTTATTGAAGACAGAGGACCTGGGATGAATAACAGCTCTCATGAGAAAGGAGCCGGAATTGGTCTATCCATCGTTTCACTTATGCTAAAGGAAATGAACCTAGATTGGACAATCGAAAGCTCCTCTAGCGGAACAAGAATTTATCTACATGAAAAAAATTAAACGAAATTTAAACTCGACCCTACCTTCATTTTAACCTTCGATGGTTAGTATGAAGGTAGGGTTTAATTATGCCTAGCATTTGGTATTTGCTGCCACTCTATTATCTTCGAAGACGTGGTCAGTGCAATTATTGTGGGGTCATCGATTAACGCTTCATACTATTTTATAAAAATGGAGGGCTAAGAATAAATGCAAAAAACAATTATCAATAAATTATCAACAACTGATGAATTGAATTTCTTTGAACGTTTTACAAAATCTTCTGTATGGCCTGCTTACGTTGGTTGTTTGCTTGCGTTCATATACGCAGTTTTCGTCCGGTTTTATCAAGCTGCTGGCGGAATGATTGGCATGCCGGGGGAAATGAAAGATCCCACAACTATTTACATGGGAAGTTACATCGCTGGTGTCTTAATTATGTTCTGTGGATTTGCTTTAATTACGCTTACTAAGCCTTGGAGTAGGATAGTTCCGCTAAAGGTACCGCTGATTGGAGGCAGAAAGATTCATCCACTAATTGTATTGACTCCCACTCTTGTTGGCACTGCCTTTTTAATTGCGCACGGAGTGAGTGGAATGATTACAAGAGCACTCCTGTTGGCCGATATCATTACACTGGATTTCCCTGGGTTTGTAGAAGTAAATGTTCGTGAACTAGCATTATGGGAATTATTTTTCTACGAACCGTGGTTCGTCCTTTTGGGTATTATGGCAGGTTTAACTGCCTCCCATTATGTGCAAGCTTCTGGGATTCGACAATCTACATTCAGACGAGGTACCATCCTTATTTTGATTATGGTTTTTCTCTTAACAGCACTTTTTGTGGCGTCTATCATTTTTGATTTCACTGATAAATTAAGCTTTTAAATGTCAACTTAACTAGGTGAATCATAAGCAGAATCCATGCCTATTAGATAAATCACTATGACAGCATAGTAAAATTAGGTGAAATTCTGCGTTTTTTTTAATAGGTAGGGCAGCCAGTTTATAAATCCACGATTTTGCATATAGATGATGACCAAGAAATTGGTTCATCGGTAAGCGAATTTTCAACAGATTGTGGAAATGAATGTACGTACAAGTTATTCAAAGTAAAGTAGAAAAGGATGATTACAATGAATTCTACATCGCCCTTAATGAAGATGGATACTGAAAAAGGCTTAAAATATTGGCCCTCTTGGATTGGATATATGGCAGTTGTCTGGTCATTACTCGATGGGGCTCTGCAGCTTTATTGGTTAATTCGAGGAGAAGGATATCTCAGGATTGATGAAGATGCGTAGAATCTGTGGTTATTGCGCCGCCATAGCGGTGACGCCGTATCTGTTGATCAAAATCGCCTGGACTTTCGGCCTCTTCCTTCCGACTGAGCAAATGGGTGACGCCAGTTGGAGAGCGATCAACGCAGCTACCGTGGTTGTTGCCGCGGTCGGCATCCTGCTGGCGTTGGCGTTCAGCAGGCCGTGGGGTGAACGGCTGCCCGCGTGGCTGGTGGCTCTGCCCGTATGGGTGGGCACTGGTCTTCTTGTTCCCATGCTGTTGCTCGTACCGGTGCTTGGCCCGGCCGCCATGAACCGGGACAAGGAGGCAGGCGCTACCGACTTCTGGGGCTACGAGCAGATTTTCGTTATGGTCTCTCTGGTCGGGGTCGGTATTTTCTTGCCGCTCGCTTTAGCGGGTTACACCAAGTTACGGTGGCCGGAGGCGTTGGGCGGTCCGATCGAATACGGGGAACTGCCGGGACACACCCGGCAGTTACAGATCACCCTGGGCAGGATCGTCGCAGCCGGCTGCATCCTGCTCGGCATCATTAAGGTGTTTTGGGCGGTGGGTGGCACTCTCGGCCTCGACCCGGCCATGCTGGATGACCGTGATCTGTGGTGGTACCTGCTGACGTTGAATACCGGCGCGTGGGCCTTATCAGGTGCGTGGGGCATATTGGTGCTGATCACACGCCGCGGGTCGAGGAGGTTCCTGCCCCCAATGGCAGCGGCATGGATCTCGTCGGGAATGCTGTTCTCTTACAACCTCTTTTCCGTCATTCGCCCCGATTTTCAGTCCACCCCGGAGTACCCGCTGGCACGGGTGCTGACCACGGAGGCCGGCATCGTCCTGGGCTTGATAATGGGGATTATCATTCTGCTGGTACTGCATGACCGTCGGCGAGCCCTGATGAGATAGGATTAATGGGGGCAGAGGAACAAATAGGGACTTGCTCCCATCCTAGAGGGGAGATGTGCCTCAGTAAGTCCTCATTTAAGGTACCTCAAGGGGAAAAAATCGATATTGAGAATTAATGCTACGAACCCGATTTTTTTACTCCGTATAGCAAAAAAACGGTTACTGTGTGGTATTCATTAAGAACCCATTCAAGTGGGGAACCGTTTTGCTCTACATTCGATTAACTTTATATGAAGAGAAGAGGGAATACGATGGAACCATTCGATCACTGGAATATTTGGAAAGATGTTGCTTCTCAGTCATTTGGATTCTCATTTGCCTCCGTAAACCCAGATGGAACTCCACATGTTACTCCGATTGGGTCACTAATACTCAGCAAAGATGAGCCAAAAGGTTTATATTTTCAAATTTTCACTTCCCAAATGACACGAAACCTGGAACGGAATAATCGAGTCTGTATTCTTGCTATTAACAGTAGTAAATGGTTTTTGTTACGATCGTTTCTTTCCAGAAAGTTCAAGACTCCACCAGGAGTACGGTTGTCAGGAACGGTTGGAGAAAAACGGATCGCAACGGAGGATGAGATTCAATCGTTAAAAGAAAGTTTAGGATTGTTAGGGCGTTTTTTTAAAACTGGACCTGGTGGTCTTAACATCAAGTATGTTCGGGAAATTCTTTTTGCCTCCGTTAAACCAGTTTACGTTGGAAAATTGACTAAAGGACTCTTTGAATAAGTTTACAATTGTATGTGGTCAGCAACTCAAACATTTTAGGTAATTTTTAAAACTAATAGGCTTCATTTCTTCAACGAGAAGGGAGAATGTCTTTTGAGCTTAAAACATGAGAAACATATGAGGTCAGAAATAGCTGATAAAACTTATTTGACTAAAGGATGGGGCTATGTTGCAGCTCTTGCACTGTTGCCGTATGCGATTTTAAAATCGCTTTGGGCATGGGGTTCAACGGTAGGAATTACAACAAAACAAGCTGTACAAGATGTAGCAGGGCTTGGTGATACATTAAAGGAAGGACCTGCTTTTCTATATACGTTATATACCATCGGAATAGATTTCACAGCTATCTTGGCGATACTGGCATCTTTATTTGCTATAGCTCTCGTGACTTCCTGGGGTGAGAAACTACCAAAATGGTTATTAATCATACCAGGATGGTCAGTTGGGGTGTTGACAGTTCTAATTAGCTTCTTGACAGCTCTTCAATTTTTAGGAGTGCTTCCAAAAGGATACCCCGAAGGATTAGCCATTTGGGTGTATGTGGTAACGTACGGAGGATTGTTCTTGTGGGGAGTAACTGTATTTATTGCGACTCTGTCGTTCCAGCATCGGATTAAAAACAAACAGTCTCCTAAAAAAGGTATTTAAGGCAATAATCTACTTCGAGTGCTTATCTTGAATATCCTTTCAGTGTTGGTGCTCCGGGACAATTTTCAACAATCGGCGCTTTTCTGAAATAAGGAAAGAGTCCTTCTCCATGAAAAGGGCCAGATTGTGGAATAACACATTTAAAGTAAATTGGTAAGGGTGAAGAGATGTGAAGGTTATTACTTAAACGGAGCAGGTCGTTTGGTCAACTCTACTTTTCTCGAGGACTCCCGATTTGTACCGGCAACCCAGGATCTTTCTGCCAGACGAACCATCCGCCGTCGTATACTTTGATATTGTCCCAGCCGTTTTCATAAAGGATCAAGAATGGGAGGGAGGCCCTCCAACCGGTGCCGCAATAGAAAGCGATTTCGTTCCCCTTTCTAATATCCCATTCTGTTAACATTGCTTCGACTTCGGTCAATGATTTTACCGTTCGATCATCATTGTAATAATCAGTTTCAGCATGTCCCCATATAGCACCTTTTGGTTCTCCTGAGCGATTGATGTATGAATACCCACTTACTTCTCCAATGAACTCACGCCAACTTCTTACACTGACTAGTCTAAAATTCGGATTCTTCTGTGCTTTCAAGATTTCCGTAGGCCATGACATGAGATACTCTGGATGAACTGGAATTTCAGCGCCAAATTCTGAAATCGGTTTTGGTTCCACGATCCCTTTTTCCGTTCGATATCCAGCGCTTATCCATGCATTCAATCCTCCATCGATTACATGAACGTTTTGTACACCTGCCCAAATACAAACAAATGCAAAGCGTGCAAATGATGCTCCTTTTCCGTAAATAACAACGCGTGTACTCTTGGAAATCCCGAGGCTAATAAGCGTGTCGTTAATTTCCTTTGGTGTTCGGATATTCCAGTTAATGTCTTCTTCGATTAAATCTGTATCAAGATGAATTGCCCCAGGAATATGTTTCTCTAAATACTCCTCGCTTGGTTTACCCCATGAACATTCAACAACCACATAATTGTGTGAAATAGGGTCTGCTTCAATGATTTCTTTTACCCATTGCACCGGAACAAAGACCTTGTGAAGTGTTTCAACCATTCTAATTTTCTCCTATGCTTCAACAGTGTTCTTCTTTTTATTAATCATCTTTTGAAGTATCAATACGAATACAGCTCCCCAAATCGCTAGTCCAATACACATTCTTATAAATAATGAAGTAACGGAAAAGCCCATTTTCTCTATTTTAATTTGCAGAGAAGTTGGGCTTTTTAATTTGGATTTTCCTTAACGTTGTAAATCCGCATTTTCCTAACGGTACCACATATTGTCTATAGTTTTGTGTCACTCGTCAATGAAGGTATTGTCATACCCGCTAATCGATCAATGGATCTACTTCTGTAGGTTAGAAATCTCTATTCATGTTTACGAGACAATTCTAAGTTTTCTTCAATTTCTTTGACAAACTCTGAAGCTTTCATATCTAATCCGGAAGCGATTAAAAAGATTGTTTCAAGACTTGGTTCACAAATATTCCTCTCCAATTTACTCAGTGATGTTGGATTGATTGAGATGTCGTGAGCCAATTTCCACTGTGTTATGCGCTTCGCCTTTCTTATTTTTTTTAATACTTCACCAATTTGGATCTTATGGTTCATAAGAGATATTCTCCTTTGTTAAGGCTATTAGTTAACAAAAATTACCTTCTCTTCACGTAACAAACTTCCCAAAAGAACTGATAATAAATATTTTACTATAATGAATTTTTACCGAGAATTCTAGTTGCATTGGTAGTAGTTGCCCTTATAAACTGAATTAAAATGATCAGCCAGCTAACTCTTAATACAAATCATGATACGTAGGAATATTCTACTAAGTATTCTTCAATCTCTTTTACAAGGTCAGAAGCCTTCATCCCAAGACCTTCAGCAAGAGAGAAGATAATTCTGAGTTTTGGCTGTTTGATACCACTTTCTATAATACTAATGTAGGGGCGTGGGATAGAGCAACGCTTAGCTAATTGCTCTTGTGTTATTTTTCTTTTTCTTCTCGCCTTTTTTAATGCCTTTCCAATATGAGCGATCCGTTGATTTTTCAATGAAATTCTCCTTTATGACTACCTTTATATTAATGCCTCTTCTTTCGCTTCTGTCCCCCACAACCTCATTCCCCCTGAGTCATTCAACGTACATTCCAATGATTGAAAATGGTAAGAATAGAGGCTGATTGTCCTGCTGAACGTGTTGTGTTCTCCGCTATCCATTATACTTAGCTAAAGAACCAAAATTATATCTGCCGGTTGTTGACTTGGATAGAAGCTTTCGTTTTTTCGGAACAAGAAAAAAGGTAATCGGTTTAGGATGGTTCCCCCGATCGTTTGAAATCTGCTTCAATTGAATCGCTGTCTGTATCATATTATTAAAAGAGTGTAGCTTTACATCCACAATCATTGAAAGGTCATTGCTAAGTTCTACTTCTGTCTTGTAGGCTCTAGCTTTGGTTTTTACAATATGGTCGGGGTTAAACCATATACAATCTTCCTTTTTAGGAGACTTAATAGGAAAAAAGCAAATGTCTTTATATGGATTGACAATGACGGGGCACAAATACTTATTACCAATTATGTTTTTGGCACCTTTAATGGCACCTTTTAATTCAAATCCTATGTATTTCAATGTATCATCCAATAGTTGGACCGGTGTCCTGTCTACTAGAAGAGTTTCACTTCCGATCATAACTCTCGTGCAAAGCTTCCCACGTTTGTCATATTCACCTGTCATTAAAATCACGTTTCCATCGACTAAATAAAAATGGTTAATAATAATAATCACTGCTCCTTATATTCATTTAATGAATGCTATTTGAATTGCTAACTTTCAGTTGTGTATAACCAAGGCTGCAGTCTTCAATACCCTAATCTGTCCATCACCTCTTTTGCTACAGATTTTCCGCCTGGTGTAAAAGTTGCTATTTCAATATATTGGAGTTGGAATAAGAACTGGAAGCGTTTATATCTATCTATTATTTAAATATAAATAGGAACATTATACTAGATACTAAAGTATACAAAGTTAGACAATATTTGACTAATTTGTTAACAAAATGGTTTTGTGTCCGCCGTAATATTTGTCGTAATTGGGAATTTTGAAATCTCAGTTTCAGAGCCCCATTATGCACAACTTTTTTCAACAGTCCGAATTTTGCACGACGGGATGGGCGGGATTTGGTCTCCACATTTGATATTTCTGGGGGTATAGTAAGGTTAAGCAATTGCTAAAGAAGTTTTATGTACTTTTTTGCACAGGCTAATGAGTGCAAAGGAGGTGACTTTGTGTCACTTGATCAGCGTAGTATGGCTATTTTGTCTTATATAGTTAAGGCGTCGACGTATGTTTCATTACAGGAGATTTCTGAAAAGTTTAATATTTCTAGGCGAACCATTTATTACGATATTGAAAAGATCAATGATTGGTTGAAGGAAAATCGGTTACAGTCGGTGAAGCAGGTTCGGTCGGCCGGGTTTTATTTAGATGAAGAAACAGCTCATCAAGTGCCGGGAAAATTGGTTACCTTGAAGAAGTGGCATTATGAGTACACGGTAAAGGAACGCAAGGCATGGCTGGCTATTTATTTAATGGTACTGGATATTCCTTTGTTCTTAGATAACTTAATGAAAAAAGTCCGCGTCAGTCGTAATACCACGATTGAGGATCTAAAAGGCCTAAAAGAGGAATTGAAAAGATTCCATTTAGTGCTCGAGTTTGAACGTAGACATGGATATGTGATTATAGGCAAGGAAGATGATAAGCGGAGGGCGATTGTTTATTATCTTCAGCATGTTCTCCCGGAGCAAGGCTGGCAAGCGCTTTTAATAAAAATACCAGGAATTCTTCAAGAGAATGGTCCCGATATTCTTCACTTTTTTGAAATTGAAAAATGGAAAGCAGTTCAATTGATTATTGCTGAAAGTGAAGAGGATTTGAATATTCAATTTACTGATGAGTTTTTGGATAACTTTGCTCTTCGGCTGCTGTTCTTTTATAAAAGGTTTTCACAAGGAAAAAAGGTTTCGATTGACCCAGTTGAAAAAGATGTCTTAAGAGACACAAAACAATTTCGCGCTGCAGAAAAAATAGCACGTAAGCTTTCTGCGCTATTTGAAGTTGACTTCCCCGAGGAAGAAGTTTTTTATATCACGAAACACCTGCTTGGTTCTCGCATTCAGTTCTCTGAAGAGGTGGAGAGTACAAGCAACGATTTCCTAAAAGACGTTGTTACTAATATGGTTTCTGATTTTCAACGATTTGCCTGTGTATTTTTTGAAAATCGGCAGGAAATTGAACGAAATTTACTGCTTCATGTGAAAACGGCCTATTTTCGCGTCAAATATGGCCTTGAAGTAGAAAATGATATGACCAAAGCAATCATAGAGAAATATCATGACATTTTTCTCATTACCAAGAAGAGTATGTTTCACCTTGAAAATCTAATAGGCAAAGCGGTCAATGATGATGAAACTGCCTTAATAGCCATGCACTTTGGCGGTTGGATGAAACGGGTTGGAGCAGAGGCGGTTAAGAGAAAAACTGCTTTGCTAGTTTGCACAAATGGGATTGGAACTTCTAGACTATTGCAGCGCCAACTAGAAGGTCTTTTTTCAACCATTGATATTATCGGCTGTGTTTCACTAAGAGAGTATGAGAGTAACCAGTTTGAAGCAGATTTCATTATCTCAACCATACCGCTTCAGAAAAAAACGAAGCCTGTTTTTGTTGTAAGTCCCATTTTAACGGAAGCAGAAAAGGAAAGCTTGCTAAAGAAGGTCAATGCACAACTGGACTTCGATCCAAAACAAACTTCAGCGATTGATACTTTAATGGATATTATTCAAAAATATGCGGATGTACGAAATGAAACGGCGCTTCAAACGGAATTAAAACAGTATCTAGCCAAGCCATTGTCACTTCAGGCAGAACGGCCAAGGCCTTCTTTGAAAGAATTGTTAATGAAAGAACATATTCAGCTAAGACAGGAAGTTCCTACCTGGGAGGAAGCGATTTGGGCAGCGGCAGAGCCGTTAAAAAGGGGTGGATTTGTTACGGACCATTACATCGAGTCGATGGTTCAAAATATCAAAAACATGGGGCCGTATATTGTAATTGCACCAATGGTGGCATTACCTCATGCCAAGCCTGAAGATGGTGTTCAGCAGCTGGGAATGAGCCTGTTGAAATTAGATAAGCCGGTTCTTTTTATGGATAAAGAGGTTCGACTATTAATTGTCCTTGCAGCAATAGATGGGGACTCCCATTTAAAAGCGGTTTCACAATTAACGAATTTACTATCCAAGCCGAATCAAATCAATAAAATACTGGAGGCAGAATTTGCAATAAATATTTTTGACATTATTAAAGCCTACTCGGTCTAAGTCAAAAAATCAATAAGTAAATTGTAGCAGAGAGGTTTTTAACATGAAGTTTTTAGAAGAAAATCTAGTGGCATTTGATGTAGAGGTTTCCTCTCCTGAAGAAGCAATTCGGGCAGCCGGTAACTTACTAGCGAAAGGAGGGGTGGTAGAGGAAGGGTATATAGAAGCTATGGTTCGGTCTTATCACGAAAATGGTCCCTATTTTGTACTTGCTCCTAAAATTGCTCTTCCGCACGCAAGACCGGAAGATGGGGTAAAGGAAGCATCTGTTTCATTTATCAGTTTAAAACACTCAATTGTCTTTGGAAATACTGCTAATGATCCTGTTCAATTCGTTTTTGCGCTAGGTGCATCATCGAGTGAAGAACACCTAACCCTCTTGAAAAAATTAATGCTCCTATTGAATAGCAAGGAAAATGTGGAAAAGTTAGCTGAAATTCATACTTATAAAGAATTGCACAACATAATTAGGGGGAACGATCAATGAAAATATTATGTGTATGTGGATTAGGACAAGGAACAAGCTTGATTTTACGGATGAATGTGGAAACCGTGTTAAGAGAACTTAGAATTTCTGCCGATGTTGAAAATACGGATGTTTCTTCAGCTTCTGGTATGTCGCCGGACTACATTATTACAAGCAATGAATTGGCTCAAACCTTGGCAGGAACATCAGCGAAGGTAATCATTGTCAATAATTATTTTGATTTAACTGAAATCAAGGCAGCATTACAGAGTCAATTAAATTAAAAGGTCTTCTAGAATAATTTTAAATTGAAAAGTTAATAGAAAAATAGGGGGAAGCAAAATGGATGCGTTAAAATGGGTTGCTACCAACGTCTTTGGTACACCTGCGATTTTACTTGGATTTATCGTGTTTTTGGGTTTGCTGCTACAAAAGAAAAGTACTAGTCAGCTTATCAGTGGAACGTTTAAAGCTATTATCGGTTTCTTAATCATTAATGCTGGTGCTGGTGTGATTGTCGGGGCTCTTAATATTTTTGAACCGATGTGGAAAGAAGTCTTTAACTTAAAGGCTAGTTCCTTAGGGGATTTCATGGGACAGGAGAAGTTTAATGTAAAGTATGGAAGCGCTGTCACTCTTGCGATGACTCTAGGATTCTTGATTAACGTATTACTAGCACGATTTACGAAGTTTAAATATATCTATTTAACTGGCCATATGATGTTCTGGACCACTACGATTTTTGCCGGGGTTATTGTCCATTCTGTTGGCGATGTTTCTTTTGGCAAGTTGGTTATCTTTTTAGCCATTTTCATGGGGTTATATTGGACATTCCAACCGGCAATCGTCCAGCCTTTTATGCGTAAAGTGACAGGAAACGACAATATTGCCCTTGGCCACACCTCAGCATCAGTAGCATTACTGAGTGCGCTTGCAGGAAAATATTTAGGTAATAAAAATAATGACTCTGAAAAAATTAAATTGCCTAAAGGTCTTGAGTTTTTACGTGATTCAAACGTTATTACAGCTTTAACAATGGGAATTCTGTTCTTAATTGGTTCCATCATTCTCTCTACTAAAGGGACTCCAGGCGCAGAAGAATTAATTGCCAAAGCAGGAGATCAAAACTTTATCATTTATTCAATTATTCAATCGTTTACTTTTGCGGGTGGTATTGCAATCGTTTTATTAGGGGTTCGGATGTTCATTGGTGAAATGGTTCCTGCTTTCAACGGAATTGCGACACGTCTAGTACCTGGCGCAAGACCAGCACTTGACTGTCCAATCGTATTCCCTTACGCTCCAAACGCAGTTATCCTAGGCTTCCTTGGAGCATTCGTTGGGGCGCTGATTTGGCTGGTGATCCTTGGTAACACGGTTTCTTATGTGTTCGTGCCTACCATGATCGTTCTCTTCTTCCATGGAGCAACTGCCGGTGTTTTCGGTAATGCTACCGGTGGCGTGAGAGGCGCATTAATAGGCGGCTTTATCACCTCAACAGTTGTCGCTTGGGGACAATATTTTATGGTAAAAATGCTTATCTCCTCAACTATTCCGGATACCGCAATGTGGGCCGCGGATAACGATATGTTCATCTTAGGGCCAATTGTTAAATTCTTAGCACAGCTTTTCTTCTAATCTAATAATTTTCGGTAAAGGGCAGATTTATATTGCCCTTTACTTATTGAGACACAAAATGGAGGGAATCAGCATGAGCTTTATTCGAACGCTTCGCGGAGATATTAATCCTGAGGAATTAGGATTTACTTATTCACATGAACATATTGTCTGCTGTCCTGCTTATTGGGCTGAACGGGGAGAAGATGACCTTCTACTGGATGATAAAGAGAATTCAAAACTCGATGTCGCGGATTTTAAGAGTTTTGGAGGGCGGTCGATTGTTGATGCAACAGCCGTTGATTATGGCCGCGATGTACAAGCCGTCAAAGAAATTTCCGATGAACTAGATATTCATATTGTTGGCACAGCTGGTTTTAATAAAAGCTTTCTTTGGGATGCAAAGATTAAGGAATCATTGAAGCCGATTATCGGAAACTATCAAACCTATACAGAGTGGATTGAGGCAGCAACCATCAATGAACTGGCAGAATTTGTTGTTAAAGAGGTGGAGGACGGGCTTGAAGGAACACCGTTTCAGGCCGGTCAGGTCAAGTTTGGCACTGGCTATAATCGAATCACCCCGTTAGAGGAAAAAACACTGCGGGCGGTGGCGCGTGCCCACCATGAAACAAAGGCACCCATGCACTCCCATACAGAAGCAGGAACGATGGGCCTTGAGCAAATTGAATTGCTAAAGAGTGAAGGAGTGGACCTTTCTTATATGAGCTTTGGCCATATGGATCGCAATCCGGACCCATACTATCATGAGCAAATTGCGAAAACAGGTGCCTATTTAAGCTTTGATGGAATCGCAAAAATTAAATATGCACCTGAAAGTACGAGAATTCAGTGCGTCTTAGAGCTTGTAAAAAAAGGCTATGAAAATCAAATTCTTGTCAGCGGTGATACCGCGAGAAAAAGCTATTACAAGCATTATGATTACGGTTTGGGACTGGAATATATTATTGCCAAGTGGGTGCCGCGCTTTATCGATGATGCCAATCGCCAAGGCTTTGATGGTGAAACACTTATCCATAAATTCTTCGTTGAAAACCCGGCAAAATGCTTTGCATTTAAAAAGTAAGGAGCGATGAAGATGATTTTTCAAAATGAAAACTCCTTCGAGGTTGGAGAGAAAATTAGTAAAAGTAAGGTAGCGATATTACCGATTGGAGCCGTTGAGGCTCATGGACCCCATCTGCCGCTCGGCACAGATAACTATTTAGCAGAACGTTTAGCCGCAAGAGTTGCAGAAAAAACAGGTGCCTTTGTCCTGCCGACCTTGCCATACGGGCAGGTATGGAGTTTGAAAAACTTCCCAGGCAGCATCAATATCAGTAATGAATCGCTCATTTGTTTTATCTATGATATCGGTGTGAGTCTGTATGCGCAGGGTTTCCGTGTCTTTGCCATGATTAACGGCCATCTCGGTAATGCAGTGGCGATGAAGGAGGCGGCGCGAAGGCTGTTCAGCCAATATTCCGATTTTAAAATTCTTTACTTGTTTTATCCGGGCGTTAAAAAAGTGACGGATGAAGTTCGCGAAACCGCTGCGTCGCATGTAAGCTATTTTCATGCCTGTGAAATTGAGACCTCCTACATGCTATATTTGGCTGAGGAATTCGTGGATATGTCACAAGCAATTTCTGATATACCGAATATCCCGATGCATGCGGATGTGACCCCGATGCCTTGGGAAAAGTTCACCAGTTCGGCAGTTTTAGGCGATGCTACACTGGCTTCAAAGGAAAAAGGTGAAAAGATAATTGAAGTTGCCATCGAGAACATGGTTCAGCTTATAGAAGGTGCGAAAAATGAACTTAGCAAACCTAAATAAAATCGATGACTTTTTACTATTAAATTTTTTAGCTAAGGACCTCCAAAATGCCTTGGAAATTATGGAGGCTGGGGCGGGCTTTGTAGTGCCTGGGATTGTTTCGTCTGATTTTGAATGTATTGAAGATGGAATCAAAAAAGTAGTTGAACTTAAAGAAGCTGCCCCAGTAGTTAGCATCGGACTAGGCGACGGGGGGAATCCCGGCAACTGGGAAAAGGTCTTAACGATTGCTGCAGGATCCAACCCTGGGCATATTAACCAGCCTTTTGAGAAATCAAGTTTTTCACGTGGTTTTTTACGCGCGAAAGGACTTGAGCAAACGGTAAATGGACTGGTTAGTCCGACTGGAAAGGTCGGGTATGTTAAGCTGGACAGCCTGGAAATGAAGGTTGAGGACCTTGTGGAACTTGCACTGGCTATGGGGATTGAATCGATTAAGTTCATGCCGTTAAAGGGAACCGTGCATTTAGAGGAATTGGTGTATTTATGTAAGGTCGGTGCTGAAAAAGGCTTGACGGCTGTTGAGCCTGCGGGTGGAATTTCTTACGAAAATATTGCGGAAATTGTTGCTTCGGTTAGGGGAACAGGAATTTCGGTCTTCATGCCTCATCTATTTGGGGCAACGATTGATAAAGAATCCGGCAGGACGATTCCGGAAGAGGTTGCAAAGATTATTAAACAGGTTAGGGGTTGATACAGGTGCTTACTCAATATTTTGATATCGCGAAAGAAAAGCTTGAACGAGTTGAAAAGATGGAAAAAGAGAATTTAAGAAAAGCCGCGGAAATGGTGGCAGTGACGATTCAAAAAGGCGGAATTATTCAACTTTTTGGCTGCGGACATTCTCATATTTTAACAGAAGAAGTATTTTACCGTGCAGGCGGATTGGTACCAATTAAGCCGATACTAGTCGAACCATTAATGCTTCATGAGGGGGCACTTCGCTCTTCACAGCTAGAACGGCAAAACGATTATGCTGAGGATTTTTTAACAGTACAGGATATTCGGCCAGAGGATGTGGTATTTGTTTTATCTACATCAGGCCGTAACCCAGTACCTGTTGATGTAGCATTGCATGCAAAAGAAAAGGGAGCCTTTGTGATTGGAATTACCTCACTTGAATACTCACAAAGTCAGCCATCTCGCCATAAAAGCGGAAAGCATTTATACAATTCCGTTGATTTAGTTATCGATAATCAGTCCGTAAAAGGAGATGCTGCCCTTTCTTACGAAAAAGTTGCTGTTCCATTTGGGCCAACCTCGACGGTGGTTGGGGCGGTAATATTAAATGCGGTACTAGCGGAAGCCATCAAGATCATGGCCGACAACGACTTTGAGCCGCCTGTATTCTTAAGTGGCAACATCGACGGAGCGGATAACCACAACAACCAACTAGTAGAAAAATACCGCAGAAGAATTCCGCTGCTATCCTGAATGGTAGTTTGTGATGGGGTCTGCTTGAACTTAATTGGGGATTTTTAGCGAAGAACGGCCGGATTTATTGTGTGGAATCCGGCCATTTTTTTAATATAGCCCTCGTTGAATCTACTTTCGGGTTTTGAATGGTTTCCCTTTCAGGAATAAATTGATAGAAATATATTATGCTCAGGAAGGTGGAGAGGAATGAAACTAAAAGCAATTGATTTAGACGGTACCTTACTGGCAGATGATGGCACCATTAGTGAAGAGAATCGCCTTGCTTTACTGGAGGCACAAAGGTAAAAGCGGGTACAGTATTCACTGCTTCAGGGATAATTTTCAATAAAAGAAATCCACTTGATAGAAAATAAATTAGGACTCAATGATTAATCCATTAAGTAATTATCAGCCTTCCAAAAGGGAGGTTTTCTTTTATTTATTTATCAACAATATTATTTAACAAAGTCTTCTTCAAAAACAAAAACCCCACTCACTAATGAGTAGGGCACATGATAACAGTCAATCAAATGGTTAAGACATTGTAACCTATAATTTGTAGGATTCCTCATTTCCATCACCTAACTACGAAGTATCTTCTAAATAAGAATCTAACGAAATAGTGTTCAATGTGAAGATTTTAGATTTACTTAAAGGTAGCAAGAGATGAAAATCAGCGGCCATTTAATAGCGTCTTTTTCAACACTTTTGACAAAATTGTCTTTCCCATCTCCATATTCATGAATATCATTTGGATACTGTTCGGCAAGTTGGCTCTTTAATTCTCCATACTGTATACAGACTTCGGGATGTTTTTTTCTTACGAACTAAAGGACAAGATCGTTCAACTGAATTTTTGAAAATTCCTATACAAAAATAGTGTCTTGTGTTACGATTAGTGTAAAATTACACCAAAATCGTTTTGGTGATATATAAAGAGGTGGAAATTTGATGAAAAAATTAACAGGTGTCATAATAGGCTGTTTTTACTGTTTTCCATTTGCATTTTTTTCTATAAAAGCAGACTTTGATAATGGTTCTATGATGGGACATTTATTGATGATTGCGGCAACTACACTTCTTGCGTTCCTAGGTAAATTATTTTGCAACCTACTCCCCTGCATAGTCGGAAATATTGTCTCTTCGATAATCTCTTTATATTTTAACAGTAGAATGGCTGATGGATGGGATGAGGGTTATTTTAAGCCATTAACACCATCCCAATTAATCTTAGTTGTAAGCCTATTTAATTTGGTACCACAGTACATAGCAATATCTATAGCAAAACGTTTAAAAAATTATTTTTTAAAAAGCAGACATAGTTGATGCGTCTTTTAGTTGAACACCATATTAGATTAATGGGGGGGATTTTAAAAGTTGTGGGGAAGGTAAATCTAAGCACAGAGGAATTAGCCACGATGCTTATTTCAAAGGAGGGATTGAAATGAAGAAAAAATATACAGTAATAACTGCGATTATCCTTATACCAATAATTTTAATTGCAGGTTTTAAGGGTTTTATGTTCTATAACAAATATAACAAAGAAAATGCGAAAAAATCAATTTATGACTATATAGCGAGACAAGGAATAAATGAAAATCAACTAAAATATGCTGATTTTTATAAAGATTATAAAGAGGGTGGCTATATTCTTGCTGTTTATGTAGAAGGAGAAAAACCTGATATTTTTTATGAATATTCTTATAGAGATGGAGAAGTCTTTTTTGATGCCTATGATGGCGGTGCTGAAGCCATAAAACAAAAAATTTGGGGGGGAAGGGGACTTGAAGGAGAATTGACTAAATTAAAATATCCACCTCTAAAATAAAGTATGGATAGTTCAATCATTGATTGAGCTATTTTTTTATGGTCAAATTACAAAAAGCACCACAAAATACGGTGCAATTATCCATTTTCCCTTTCATTTTTCAATGCAATATAAAATTTTGAGATAGGAAACGGAACTCGTGTAAAAAATAGGAGTACTTTTTGTCATTTATTTATCAATAATAATATTTAACAGAGCCTTTTAAATCTAAGAAAGCATCTCTCGACATTCTTTTTTAGAGTTTGGGTGTAAAAAGTGTTTATAGAAGCAGGTTGAAGGCATCTTTAATCAAATGTTTGAGTAGTGTTGGAAAAAAGGGTAAAGAGTAGAAACATGGAGGTCCAAACGAATGGAATCATTTTCTGGGGAATATTGTTTTATTTTCTGAGAAAGTCCTAATCGTATATCGACAAAATATTTTTGTACCAGATTGATATAATTCCTTTATAGCAGTGTTTACTTTGCAATTAATCAAACGTTTAGTTACTTTTCTACCAGCGAAATATGGTCGATCTTTGTAGTTATATGTATGTTTAAAAAAGAGGCCAGCCTCACACTGATTAAGCGAGTTCATAATCTGTCACATTGCGTTCGATTACTCTTGCTCCTTTTGGTGCCACAAATCTGCCGCTGCTTGATGTGAAGATGTCCGATGCGATAATTTGCTCCATCGAATTTTTTACGACTTCTTCATCAATCGGCTCCTTCGGATTATCGTCTGACATTCGGGCAGTTTCCCAAACTTCGTTCCAAATTGCAATTCTAGCGTCTTCGCCATTTCCATTCACCCGATAAACTTACAATAAAAACTGTCCACAATGAATTTATATTGGTATCTAAATTTAGCAGACCCCCATCCATTTACATTGACTGAATGGATTTTTCGTATTAAGATGAATTAGATATAACCAAAATATTATCAAAAGTTAACAATAAAATAATCTTTTATTCAACCAAACGATCTATTCTTAGGAGGAATATCCATGCCGTTAATTAGATTTGATGTTATAGAAGGACGAAATGAGGAGTCTTTAAGAAAATTATTAGATGCAGCACACCGAGCTGTAGTTAAAGCATTTGATGTACCGGAAAGAGACCGATATCAAATTGTTACCCAGCATCCTGCAAATGAATTAGTCATTCAAGATACGGGCTTAGGATTTGAAAGAAGCCGCGATCTTGTCGTGATTAGTGTAACAAGCACAGAAAGAAGCAACCAGCAGAAAAAAGACTTCTATCGATTGGTTGTTCAAGAGTTGGGGGAGAGCTGCGGTATTGAACCTAATGATATTATGATATCCATTGCGACAAACGGAGCGGCGGATTGGAGCTTTGGATTTGGGGAAGCACAATTTTTAACGGGGGAGCTGTAATTCCCCGGATTTTTCCTTTGAAAATGGTAGATTCAATTAAAGTAGATTAATATTAAAAAGTACTCAACATATTACAAAGAGTTTGAAAAAAGGTTGACTGAAAGCGTTTTTAGTATTAAGATATAATCAAAGATAACCAAAACATAACCAAAATGTAATAATATTAAAGGGTGCTAGCAGGTTATCAAACTATAAGAACATATTAAAAGGCATAAACAACTTATTCATAAAACAACCGTTAATCAAGGAGGAACTAGAAATGTCTGAAGTAATGGTACAAGTTAAAAAACTAAAAAACTATATTAATGGTGAGTGGGTAGAAAGCAAAACTACTCAATACGATGATGTATACAACCCAGCTACAAAAGAAGTAATTGCTCAAGTTCCAATCTCTACAAAAGAAGATCTTGATTATGCAGTAGAAGCAGCAGCAAAGGCGTTTGAAGAGTGGAAAAATGTCCCTGTTCAAAAGCGTGCAAGAGTTTTATTTAAATTCCAACAATTATTACAAGAAAATACAAATGAATTAGCGCGGATTATTACCATCGAAAATGGTAAAGCTTTTTCCGAAGCATTAGGTGAAGTGGGACGCGGAATTGAAAATGCTGAGTTTGCGGCAGGGGCTCCTACGCTCATGATGGGCGATTCATTAACAACTATAGCGAAAGATGTTGAAGTTACGAACTACCGTTATCCAATCGGGGTTGTAGGCGGTATCACACCATTCAACTTCCCAATGATGGTACCTTGCTGGATGTTCCCAATGGCAATTGCAGTAGGTAATACATTTGTATTGAAGCCATCTGAAAGAACTCCATTATTGGCACAAAAATTAGCAGAGCTATTAGAAGAGGCAGGTCTCCCTAAAGGCGTATTCAACATAGTTCATGGTGCACATGATGTGGTAAATGGACTTCTTGATCATCCACAAGTGAAAGCTATTTCGTTTGTTGGTTCACAGCCAGTTGGTGAATATGTTTACAAACGCGGAAGCGAGAACCTAAAACGTGTTCAAGCGTTAACAGGTGCTAAGAACCATTCCATCGTTTTAAATGATGCTGAATTAGAACATGCTACAACAAACGTAATTGCTTCTGCATTTGGATCAGCTGGCGAACGCTGCATGGCTTGCTCTGTTGTAACAGTTGAAGAAGGCGTTGCTGATGCATTCCTTGAAAAATTAATCGAAAAAGCAAAAGATGTGAAGATTGGTAACGGCCTTGATGAAGGTGTGTTCTTAGGTCCGGTTATTCGTGAACAAAACCATCAACGTACATTAGGCTACATCCAAAAAGGTATTGAAGAAGGCGCGAAACTAGTTTGTGACGGCCGCGAAAGACAACCAGAAGAAGGATACTTCGTTGGACCAACAATTTTTGACGGTGTAAACACTGATATGCAAATCTGGAAAGATGAAATCTTTGCTCCTGTATTATCAATTGTTCGTGTTAAAAACTTAAAAGAAGCAGTTGAAACAGCAAATAAATCAGAATTTGCAAATGGTGCATGTATTTATACATCAAATGCTTCATCTATTCGTTACTTCCGTGAAAATATCGATGCTGGTATGTTAGGAGTTAACTTAGGAGTTCCGGCACCAATGGCATTCTTCCCATTCTCTGGCTGGAAATCATCGTTCTACGGCACATTACCTGCCAACGGAAAAGATGGCGTTGAGTTCTACACTCGCAAGAAAGTAGTAACAGCAAACTACAAAGCACCATCATTTTAATAGAACTTGGAATGAAGGCTATTATCCTGACTATCTTAAGTCAGGGTAATAGTCTTCATAATTGATGATATAGGAGTTGAAGAAAAGTGAGTAAATTACTCCGAAAACCGAATCAAGTAGAAGTATCACCAGGAGTCAAAGTAATCCATGAAGTAACAAGTGAAAATTCACCATTAGAATATGTAGCAATGAGAGTAGTGGATTTAGCACCAGGAGCCAGCTACAGAGAAGAATTAGGAAAAGTAGAATGCTGCATTGTTGCTCTAACTGGAAAAATCAATGTAACAGACCAACAAGAAACATTTAAAAAGATCGGTACGAGGGAAAGTGTTTTCGAAAAGAAACCGACAGATAGTGTCTATGTTTCAAATGACCGTACGTTTGCAGTTGAAGCAGTAACAGAAGCACGTATTATTCTTTGCTACTCTCCTTCAGAGAAGCAATTACCAACAAGACTTATTAAAGCTGAAGACAACAGCATTGAACATAGAGGAAAATATAATAATAAACGATTAGTACACAATATTTTACCTGACTCAGACCCATCTGCCAATAGTTTGCTGGTAGTAGAAGTGTTCACTGAAAGCGGAAACTGGTCAAGCTATCCGCCGCATAAACATGATCAAGACAATTTGCCACATGAATCATTTTTAGAAGAAACTTACTATCATGAAATGAATCCCAGACAGGGCTTTGTTTTTCAACGTGTCTATACAGATGATCGTTCCCTTGATGAAACGATGGCAGTGGAAAATGGAGATGTTGTATTAGTGCCTGCAGGGTATCATCCTGTAGCGGTTCCGGATGGGTATGAATCCTATTATTTAAACATTATGGCCGGACCGAAGCGAATTTGGAAATTCCACAATGAACCGGCACATGAATGGATCCTAGAACGCAAATAAATAATAAGGAGATCTAAAACAACATGAAAATTGAATTTAATTCAGAGAAAGAATTTGACATAATCGCTATTGGCCGTGCATGCATCGATTTAAACGCTGTCGAATATAACCGTCCAATGGAAGAAACAATGACATTCAAAAAATATGTCGGCGGATCACCTGCAAATATTGCGATTGGAACATCTAAGCTTGGCTTAAAAGCAGGCTTTATTGGAAAACTAGCAGACGACCAGCATGGCCGTTTTATTAAACAATATATGGCTGGTGTCGGTGTCGACACATCCAATATGGTAACAGACCAAGAAGGACATAAAACAGGCTTAGCTTTTACCGAAATTAAAAGCCCTGAAGAGTGCAGTATCTTAATGTACCGTGATGAAGTGGCCGACCTTTACTTAGATCCTTCTGAAGTAAGTGAAGACTACATTAAAAGATCCAAAATCCTTTTAGTCTCAGGAACAGCTCTTGCAAAAAGCCCATCACGTGAAGCGATATTAAAAGCTGTACAGCTTGCAAAGAAAAATGACGTGAAAGTTATTTTTGAACTGGATTACCGCGGTTATACATGGGCATCGAAGGAAGAAACATCTGTTTACTATACATTGGTTGCCCAGCAGGCTGATGTTGTCGTTGGTACACGGGATGAATTTGATGTCATGGAAAATATCGAAGCAGGCAGCAACGAAGCAACCATTTCTGCTTTATTCAACCATTCTCCGGAACTAGTTGTCATTAAGCACGGTGTCGAAGGCTCATACGCCTATATAAAATCAGGCGAAACGTTCAGAGGCCACGCTTATTTAACGAAAGTTTTAAAGACATTCGGCGCAGGGGATTCCTACGCTTCCGCTTTCCTCTATGCTTTAATCACTGGAAAAGATATTGAAACAGCACTAAAATATGGCAGTGCTTCTGCAGCAATCGTTGTAAGTAAGCACAGTTCTTCTGAAGCAATGCCAACAGTAGAAGAAATTGAGCAATTAATTGCTGACCGCTCTAAAGAAGCAGTGACAAATCAGTAAGAGGTGAAAATGTCATGGGGAAAACTAGATTAACAACTGCGCAAGCCCTAATCAAATTTTTAAACCAGCAATATATCCATGTTGACGGAGAAGAATTCCCATTCGTTGAAGGTATTTTCAGTGTGTTCGGACACGGAAACGTATTGGGAATTGGCCAGGCATTAGAACAAGACCCAGGACACTTAAAGGTTTTTCAGGGGAAAAATGAACAAGGGATGGCACTTGCAGCGATGGCATACAGCAAACAAATGCTACGCCAGAAAATCTATGCTGTGACAACATCTGTTGGACCAGGATCTGCGAATCTAGTGACTGCTGCCGGAACAGCACTTGCAAACAATATTCCGATGTTACTATTACCAGGGGATACATTTGCATCAAGACAGCCTGACCCTGTATTACAGCAAGTGGAACAGGAATATAGCGCAGCGGTTACGACAAATGATGCCTTAAAACCTGTCTCCAGATATTGGGACCGTATTACCCGTCCTGAGCAGTTATTGTCAAGTCTTATTCGTGCATTTGAAGTCATGACTGATCCAGGCAAAGCCGGCCCTGTAACGATTTGCCTAGCGCAGGATGTCGAAGGTGAAGCATATGATTATGATGAAAAATTCTTCGAAAGACGTGTACACTATTTGGATCGTAAAGCACCGGTGGAACGTGAACTAAAAGGCGCTGCCGAAATGATTAAAGCAAGTAAAAAGCCGTTAATCCTTGTTGGCGGTGGAGCTAAATATTCAGAAGCACGTGACATTTTAGTGGCTCTCTCTGAAAAACATAGTATTCCATTAGTAGAAACACAAGCTGGTAAAGCAACTGTTGAATCTACTTTTAAAAATAACTTAGGTGGTATGGGCGTTACTGGTACGCTGGCAGCTAATAAAGCAGCACGCCAGGCAGATTTAATTATCGGAATCGGTACCCGCTATACAGATTTCGTAACATCATCTAAAACAGCATTCAACTTTGAAACAGCTAAGTTTTTAAATATTAATGTCAGCCGCCTGCAGGCGTATAAATTGGATGCCTTCCAGGTAGTTGCTGATGCAAAAACAACATTGGAGCAATTAGCACCGCTATTAGATGGATATGAGAGTGAGTTCGGACAAACAATTGCTGAATTGAAGCAAGAGTGGAATTCCGAGCGTGAACGCTTAAGCAAAGTAACCTTTACTCGTGAAAACTTTGAACCGGAAATTAGGAACCACTTCTCACAAGAGGTTTTAAATGAGTATGCCGATGTATTAAACACCGAATTAGCGCAGACAACAGCATTAATCGCTGTCAATGATACGATTGATCCGGATAGTACGATTATTACTTCTGCTGGATCCCTTCCTGGCGATGTTCAGCGTATTTGGAATCCGACTGTAGCGAACACGTATAACGTAGAATACGGATACTCATGTATGGGATATGAAGTTTCAGGTGCACTAGGCGTTAAATTAGCTAATCCGGATAAAGAAGTTTATTCTCTTGTTGGTGACGGCAGTTTCTTAATGCTGCACTCTGAGCTGATCACAGCGATTCAGTATGGTAAAAAAATCAATGTTGTTCTTTTTGATAACTCTGGTTTCGGTTGTATTAATAACCTGCAAATGGGCAATGGCATGGGAACATATTTCACAGAGTTCAGAACACATGACAATAAAGTTTTAAATATTGACTATGCAAAAGTGGCTGAAGGCTATGGTGCGAAAACATACCGTGTTAATACTATCGAACAATTGAAAGTCGCTTTAGAAGATGCGAAAAAGCAGGAAGTTTCTACTTTAATTGAGATTAAAGTGCTTCCAAAAACAATGACAGAAGGTTATGACAGCTGGTGGAATGTTGGAGTGGCAGAAGTATCTAATAAAGAGGGCATTCAACAGGCATTTGAATCTAGAAAGCAAAAATTAGAAACGGCAAAACAATACTAATAGAGTGAAGAATCGGTTGCGAGGGTCTGAAAACCCTCGCTTCCTACAATTCTATTCACGATTAAGAGAGGTGAGACAGGTGACAACAGCACAATCATCAAGATTGGTTTCTATGAAGGAGATGCTATCAAAAGCTAAAGAAGGAAAATATGCAGTTGGAGCATTTAACATAAACAGCTTTCAATGGGCAGAAGCGATTCTAGAGGCAGCACAGGAAGAACAAGCTCCTGTTATTGTATCATCTTCTGACAGACTAGTAGATTACTTAGGCGGGTTTAAGACAATTGCCGCAATGGTTAATAGTATTGTAGAAACAAAGAACATTACTGTTCCAGTTGCCTTGCACTTAGATCATGGAAGCAGTGTGGAACGTTGCTTGGAGGCGATTGATGCCGGGTACACATCCGTTATGATAGACGGATCACATCATCCAATTGATAGAAATATTGAAATGACCAAACAAGTGACAGATTATGCAGGAAAATATGGAGTGACGGTTGAAGCAGAGGTTGGAACTGTTGGCGGTAATGAAGATGGACTTATCGGCGGGATTCAATATGCAGATCCGGAGGAATGTTTACGTATTGTCAAAGAAACAGGGATTGATGCATTAGCAGCCGCTCTTGGGTCTGTTCATGGTCCATACCAAGGTGTGCCCAAATTAGGATTTGCGGAAATGAAGGAGATTTCAGAAATGACTAATTTGCCGCTTGTACTACACGGCGGTTCAGGTATCCCTGACTACCAAATTCAAAAGGCAATTGAACTTGGCCATGCAAAGATTAATGTGAATACAGAATGTCTGCAGGCATGGACAAAAGCTGTTCGCGAAGTTTTGGATAAGGACAAAAAAGTATATGATGCACGTACCATCCTTTCTCCGGGTAAAGAAGCTGTAAAACAAACTGTCGTAGGAAAAATTAGAGAATTTAAATCAAATAATAAAGCGTAAAGAAGGGGAAGATGTCGATTTATTTTTCAAAGGCATCCTCTAATTTTCACTTTTTTAGGAACCAAGAATTGTTTTAGTGGATGGTTTTTGGCCAATTGCATACTAGCTACTGTTTTCAGTATAGCTTGGAGCAGAGGTGAGGTGCGTTCTGAAGCATTTGCAAATGTGGTGGCAGAAGGCGGTATTCGGAAGAAAAAACGATGTAAAAAGTACATCAAAAGCCTAGGTTAAAGACTGATAATTCTAAATTTACATATAATTATGTTTTTAGTGATGTTAAACAAAAATAATTGACTGAAAGCGTTATTAATAATAAGATTTATGTAGAGATAATCAAAATATACCCAAAAGTTGACAGAAACTTGAGGTTGCTATCATATCTCATATCACAAACTGATCTTTTTAATAATTTTTGAAAGCGCTTATCAAGCAGTTAAAAGGAGGAGGATCACCATGAACGAAGTTAGAGTAGGGATTGTTGGATTAGGTAGACTTGGAAGAACACATGCAATAAATCTAGCTCAAAATGTTCCGGGTGCAAAATTAGTAGCAGCCTGCAGCTTTGTAGAAGATGAACTGGAATACGCTAAAAGGGAACTAGGTGTAACAGAAACTTATAAATCCTTTGAAGAAATGGCTGCAAGCCCAAATCTTGATGCAGTATGTATCGTTTCACCATCCGGCTACCATCCAGAACAAATTCGATTAGCGATGGAAAAAGGCCTGCATGTATTCAGTGAAAAGCCAATTGGATTAGATATTGAAGATATTGAAAAAACAATGGAAGTTATCAACGCTCATCCTGATCAAGTATTCCAGCTTGGATTTATGAGAAGATACGATGAATCCTATCAATATGCTAAAAAGATGGTAGACGAAGGGCAATTAGGTGAACTAACAGTTGTTCGTTGCTACGGTATTGATCCAAGTTCTGGATTGGAGAGCTTCGTCGATTTCGCCCGAAACAGCAATAGCGGCGGGCTATTCTCAGATATGTCCATCCATGATATTGACTTGGTAAGATGGTTTACGAAAAAGGAAGTCAGCCGTGTGTGGGCGATGGGTAAAAACGCTGCTTATCCGGAGCTCGATGAATTAAATGAATTAGAAACCGGCGCAGCTATGATGCAGCTGGAAGATAAAACAATGGCCATTTTAGTTGCAGGACGAAATGCGGCACATGGTTATCATGTAGAAACAGAATTAATTGGAACAAAGGGAATGCTTCGTGTAGCTGCTGCGCCAGAGAAAAACCTTGTAACGGTCTTTGATGAAAATGGTGCAGTAAGACCTACATCACAGAACTTCCCTGAGCGCTTTAGAGATGCGTTTGTTCATGAAATGAAGGAATTTATTTCTTGTATTAAAGAAAAACGCCAACCTGAAGTAGGTGCTATTGATGGTCTGCAAAGTACTAAAGTAGCAATTGCATGCCAACAATCTGTTGAAGCAAATCAAATTGTTGAAGTAAAGTAATATCCAAATTATAGAAGATAAAAAAGGGAATCCATCGCACAATGGATTCCTGAAAATAAAAAAATATATGTAAACAATAATATACCCTAATTTCAAATAAACAGCAAATTCACCATTCATTTTCAGGGAGGAAATAATAATGACAGCGGAAACAAAAATTCAGTTCGGTTGTGCACCTATTGCTTGGACAAATGATGATATGCCTGAATTAGGCGGAGAAAATACATTTGAACAATGTATTAGTGAAATGGCGTTAGCCGGCTATACAGGAACAGAGATTGGAAATAAGTATCCCCGTGATCCAGAGACATTAAAAAAATATTTAGAACTCAGAAATCTTCGAGTGGCAAGTGCCTGGTTTAGTGCATTTTTAACAACAAAACCTTTTGAAGAAACGAAACAAGCATTCCTTGAACATCGTGATTTCCTCCATGCCATGGGTGCAAAAGTCATTGTTGTATCTGAGCAGGGACATAGTGTTCAAGGACAAATGGATACACCGGTATTCAAGGAAAAGCCAGTGTTCACAGATGTTGATTGGGATAAATTAACACATGGACTAGAGGCATTAGGGGAGTTAGCTAACGAAAAGGGAATGGAAATCGTTTACCACCACCATATGGGGACAGGCGTTCAAACAACTGCTGAAATCAATCGGTTAATGGAAAATACTTCTGCTGATAAAGTGTCGCTGCTATTTGACACAGGCCACCTTGTATTCTCAGGTGAAAATCCAATTGAAATTTATCAAAAATACCAATCACGTATCAAACATATCCATTTTAAAGATATTCGGGAGTCTGTTGCGAAAGAAGTTAAGGACAATCAAGATAGTTTCCTTACCGGTGTTAAAAAGGGTGTATTTACGGTTCCTGGAGACGGAATGATTGATTTTGAACCTATTATGAAAGCGATTCTTGAAAGCGGATACGAGGGCTGGATTGTTGTTGAGGCAGAGCAAGACCCGGCGAAGGCGAATCCATTTGAATACGCTTTAAAGGGAAGAAGACATATTGATCAATTAATGCCCCAAAAACAGTTAATCTAAAACTCATATATTATTTTATTCGGCTCATTCCTATTCACCTACAAGATTTAATATTAATGAGCCGGGTTACTTATATATTACTGAGATTACTTGATTAGTAAACTTAGTTTTATAGGTTCGGTGGGATGTTTTCAATTAATACTTACAAGGCTGTATGATTTTTATACAATGGGAGGGTAAACCCTTGGGTGTCTTTTCAGTTATATCGTTTATTATCATTATTGGGGTCATTTGGATTTACGCCTTTAAGAGAAGTAGGGCAGTTGATAATACCAGTTCGGAAGGATTTTTCCTTGGTGGGCGAAGTTTAACAGGTATAACGATCGCTGGTACGATTATTATGACCAATTTATCAACGGAACAAATTGTTGGACAGAATGGTCAAAGTTTTGTTGGCGGTATGGAAGTAATGGCTTGGGAAGTTACCGCAGCGATTGCTTGCGTATTTTTGGCACTTGTCTTCCTTCCCAAATATTTAAAATACGGTGTAAATACTGTATCAGATTTTATTGAAATACGTTATGATACAACAACGAAAAGAATTGTATCTGCTTTATTCATCTTTACCTATATGACTTCATTTTTACCTGTTGTTTTATATTCAGGCTCATTAGTTTTTAATAAAATATTCCATATTGATAAAGCATTAGGTATTGATCCGTTAGTAGCTGTTGGCCTTATATCAGCAGTGATTGGTATTGTCGGTCTTTTATATCTGTTAATCGGCGGACTGTCGTTAAGTGCCTTTAGTGACACGATCTATGGTGTCGGGTTGCTTATCGGAGGTCTTTCAATCCCGATTATTGGCTTGACAATCCTCGGAGATGGCAGCTTTTTTGGCGGAATGGAAACGGTTAAAAATGAAACACCCCAATTATTAAATGCAATTGGTGATGTCGATTCGAAAATTGTTCCTTGGCCAACTCTATTTATGGGGATGTTATTTAACAACCTCTTCTTCTGGTGTACGAACCAGATGATTGTTCAAAAAACATTAGCCGGAAAAAGCCTTAAAGAAGGACAAAAAGGCGCATTATATGTCGGGTTCTTTAAAATCTTTGGTGCATTGTTCCTAGTATTCCCAGGAATTATTGCCTTTAATATGTTTGGTGATACCCTTGCAACACCAGATGATGCCTATCCGTCCTTAGTAACGGCTGTATTACCAGATTGGGCATACGGAATTTTTGCTGCTGTTATTTTTGGTGCCATTTTAAGTTCATTTGTCGGGGCATTGAATGCAACTGCAACATTGTTTACTTTAGATTTCTATAAACCGGTTATTAAAAAGAATGCAACGGATAAGCAGGTAGCAAGAGCGGGAAAATTCATTACCATTGCCGTTGGTTTCATTTCAGTTATAATTGCTCCATTTATTTCATTCGCACCAGCTGGGCTGTATGCTGTTGTGCAGGAATTTAACGGAATCTATAGTATGCCGTTATTAGCCCTTGTCTTATTAGGCTTTTATTCTAAACGTGTAACACCGCTGGCCGCGAAAGTAACCTTTGTCTTCCACATTGTAATTTATGGTCTGTCTAAGGTAGTTTTAGCGGATATTCATTATCTATATGTTTTAGGATTCCTATTCCTAGCAGATGTTTTAGTTATGTGGTTAGTTGGAAAAGTAAAACCTTTGGATACTCCCTTTGAGTTCCAAGAAAATATTAATAAAGTTGATTTAACCCCATGGAAGCATAGAAAATGGGTAGCTGCCTTGGTTATTATTGCAATGGTGGGTATGTATATTTTCTTCTCTCCGCTTGGTATTGCAAATTAAATATAATAATCTAACAATTGAGGTAATTGGAAAGGAAGTCTAATATTATGATAGAGTCAAAAATTATCGTCGGGGTAATTGGTGCTGGTAGAATTGGAAAATTACATATTGATAACATGAAAAATATGAAAAATGTACGCCTTAAAACCGTTTCTGATGTTTTTGCTGATCAATTAGAGGAGTGGTTTCAATCTTCTGGTGTTGAAAATATGACAACGGATTATCATGATATTATCAATGACCCGGAAATCGATGCTATCTTTATTTGTTCTCCAACTGATACACATACAAGTATTATAAAAGAAGCGGCTAATAGTGGAAAACACATCTTCTGTGAAAAGCCAATTAGTTTTTCTGATGAAGAAACATTGGAAGCTTACGAAGTAGTGAAAAAGACAGGTGTGAAATTCCAAATTGGTTTCAATAGAAGATATGACCGCAACTTTAGTAAAGTTAGAAGTTTAGTAGAAACGAAAGAAATTGGCGACTTGCATATTTTAAAAATTACTTCTAGAGATCCTGAACCGCCATCATTAGATTATGTATCACGTTCTGGAGGCATATTTGTTGATATGGCTATTCATGACTTTGATATGGCACGTTTTATCACGGGTTCTGAAGTTGAAGAAGTGTATGTTCAAGGTGCTGCATTAGTCAATCCGAAAATTGCTGAATTAGGTGATATTGATACAGCGGTTATTTCATTGAAATTTGCAAACGGAGAAATCGGTGTGATTGACAACAGCCGCCAAGCTGTCTATGGCTATGACCAGCGTCTTGAAGCATTCGGATCAAATGGTTCAGCCATCGCAAACAATGAAACTGAATCAAGAGTAGAAGTGCTATCTAAAGAAGGCGTGAAGGGGGATAACCCATTACACTTCTTTTTAGAGAGATACAATGATGCATACATTCGCGAAGTGAAAGAATTCTTTGATGCAATCGAGAATGATTCAGAAACAACATGCAATTTTGTAGACGGTATCATGGCACAAAGAATTGCCATGGCTGCCAAAAAGTCATTAGAAACTGGACTTCCAGTAAAGGTAGAAAAATTATCGTAACATTACGAGATACAGTGAAACTTCCGTCAGTGGGGGTTTTCTTCACCCCCACTGATGGTTAGTTGAACATATCGGGCTTTTACGGACAGTTGTCCCCCACCTATCTTCTTCACTTTTCTCTGAATCTTGAGGTGGGGGTCTTACTGTCCGTTAATGCGGGATAAAAACAAAGGGTTGCCTTATAAAGTTTGGCAACCCTTTTTAACTTAAAGCTGTTTTCACAAAGATTGTTGTTTTTCGAAGATATAATATTAAGTTTTTATTGAAGGGCATCTGATTCGGACTCGATTGCCCTTGGATTCACCCAACCAGTCCGAATGGGACCCTCATTCGGACTCGATTGCCCTTGGATTCAAAAAAACTGTCCGAATTCGCCTCTATGTGATCACAAATAGTACAGAGAACAACAAAGTTGACGAAAAGAGCCTAACTTAAAAATAAAACGGCCTTTTCTCATGTGAGGAAAGGCCATTTTTAATTACTCAGCTATAACAAGTTGAATGTCGTTCTTTTCTGCGTAATTCTGGTAGACTTCACTTGGCGTGATGTCCGTTACCAGGTAATCGATTTTATCTAATCTGCAATAGGTCATTAACCCGTATTTATCAAATTTATCATGGTCTACCAGTAAAAATACTTCAGAGCTTCTGTCAACAATAGACGCTTTCAATTCGCTTTCAAGCGGAGAAGCATTCGTAACACCATTTGATAAGGAAATACCTGTTGAGGCCATAAATGCCTTATTAATATTATAGGCATTTAAAATATCCATATATTTTAAGCTTCCGAAAGAATTCGTTTTTCTCTCGAGGATGCCTCCAGCTGTTATTACATTTAAATTTTCATAAGGAAGAGCACGAACGATAAAATCGAGACTATTGGTGATAATCGTGACCTCTTTCTGTTTGATATATTCAATCATTTCAATGGTGGTTGTACCAGAATCGATAAAAATGATATCACCATCATTTACATGATTCGCTGCCGCCTTCCCAATCATCTCCTTCTCCGATTGGTTACGTACTTGGCGGTCATGGAAAGATTCTAACTTCGCACGCTTATCATCAATTACAGCTACACCGCCATAAACCTTTTTGAAATCTCCTTTTTCAACAAGTTCTTGAACATCACGCCGAATCGTATTTTTAGACACATTAAACACCGTCATCAGTTCATCTAAAGATACTGATTTTTGTTCGATAATATATTCCTCAATTTTATTAATCCGTTTATCTTTAATCATACCTGCTCACCCTCTAATTTCAAATCATACTCATGCCATTACCGCTTTCAACAGAACTTAATAATTATATATTACCAACAAATCACCAGAACTTCATCATATAAATTGAAGATTTTCATTCATATTACCTACCACTTTTTAGAATTCTGTTCCTACCCCTTTTTTGTCGAGGTTGCCCGGGCATTAGAAAATAGTGCCCAGGAGACCGGTTATGCAATTATTTTATGCAGCACGGATTATCAGCGGGAACGAGAGATTGATTATCTGGACCTGCTTTTGAAAAATTTTCCGCCTGGTGTAAAAGTTGCTATTTCAATATATTGGAGTTGGAATAAGAACTGGAAGCGTTTATATCTATTTATTATTTAAATATAAATAGGAACATTATAATATATACTAAAGTATACAAAATTAGATAATATTTGACTAATTTGTTAACAAATTGGTTTTTTGTTTGCCGCGATATTTGTCAAAAATGTAATCTTAGAATCTTAGGTTTAGACCCCCATTTAGCTAAAGTTTAAAGAGGTAAAGCGTGAAGGTAATTTGGAGAGCATGTCTCTCTGTTTTTTTTTTTGTCTTTTTATCAGTAAAATCGTAAAAATTTTATATCGAATTAGGGAGAGAAATGAAGGATGATGTTGAATAATGAATTTTTCAACTTGAATATTTATTCAAACTATTGAAATAATTATCTAGAAACATATTACAATTTAACCTATAATAGTAACTATTCAGCTTTAAAATTGATGAGGGGTAAAATGAAGTTTTTGTCTTTCTGTTTCAAAATGATGGTTAAACAAAGGCTGTAATTTCACGAAATGACAAGCTAAGAATTTAGAAATCGAGGGGGAGAAATCGAATTGAAGAGAAAGAAACAACATCACATCCGATTATTTAGTATTGTAGCATCATTGATCATGGTATTTTCATTACTAACACCAGGACTTGCGAATGCTGAATCAATTGAGAGATCATCCCGTTATGTAAATGATTCCCAAACTACTAAAAAAGAAAAGATAAGTAATCGGTTACTAGGAAAGTTTAAAAAAGATGACAAAGTAACCTTTTTAATTAAATTTAAAGAAAAAGCAGATACAACATATGCCATAAAGCAAACAAAAGCGATTGCGAAGAAAGAAAAACTATCTGCGCATAAAGAAATGTTTATGCAGCGCTCTGCAGTTGTATCTGAATTAAAAGCTACAGCACACGAGGAACAACAAAAGGTTGTTAAATATCTTGAACAAGAAGTACATAGAGGGAATGTCGAATCTTTTAAGTCCTATTTTATCGTCAATGGTATGGCAGTAACAGCAACGAAAGAGGTTGCAGAAAAGGTAGCAGCTTTTGCTGAAGTTGAAAAAGTATTACCAAACGAAACAAGACAATTATTTGTTTCACCAACTAAAGAGAATAGTCTTAATTCAAATCTAGCAAATGTAGAGTGGAACGTTGAAAGAGTTGGAGCTCCGGCTTTATGTGAAAAGGGAATCGACGGTACAGGTGTGGTTGTAGCGAGTATTGATTCCGGTGTTCAATGGGATCATCCCGCATTAAAGGAAAAGTATCGAGGCTATAATGCAGCAACTGGAGAAGTTCATCACGACTTTAATTGGTTTGATGCCACTGCCGGACGATCTGTACCATATGATGACTTAGCACATGGAACACATGTAACTGGGACAATGGTCGGTAGTGAATCTGATGGATCGAACAAAATAGGGATAGCGCCGGGTGCAAAATGGATTGCTGTTAAGGCATTCTCAGAGACTAGCGGAAGTGATGCGAATTTATTGGCGGCAGCAGAGTGGATTTTAGCACCAACAGATTCAAAGGGGAATACCCGGGTTGACATGGCGCCAGATATTGTTAACAACTCATGGGGTGGCGGACCTGGTCTTGATGAATGGTATCGAGATGTAGTAAGAGAGTGGAGAAATGCTGGGATATTTCCTACATTTGCAGCCGGGAACACGAGCATGACTAATAATGGCGGACCTGGATCAGTCGCCAATCCAGCAAACTATCCCGAAGCATTTGCGGTGGGAGCAACTGATAGTAATGATATAGTTGGAGATTTTTCATTACGTGGACCTTCACCATATGATGAAATTAAGCCAGATATTTCAGCGCCTGGAGCAAATATTCGTTCATCAATACCAGGTAGTGATTACGAAGGCGGCTGGGATGGCACATCGATGGCGGCCCCCGCTGTATCAGCAATTGTAGCATTGTTATATCAAGTTGATGCAAGTTTATCAGTTGATAAAATAGAAGACATTTTACTAAAAACAGCAACGCCTTTAACAGATAAGGAATATCCAGAATCACCAAATGATGGGTACGGGTATGGATTAGTCAATGCATACAATGCTGTATCTTCTATTAGAGAAGGTCTGGGGACTTTAGAAGGAAAAGTGGTTCAAACGAATGAGGATTCTGATTTGCCGATAAGAGGTAAAGTAAGTGTCCTTGAAAGCAGACAGTACGTAAACACAAATCCTGAAACCGGCGCTTATAAACTCTCACATGCTATCGGTAATTATACAGTTCAAGCTGAAGCATATGGATATCAATCTAAACAGCAATCAGTAACATTCGAAAAAGATAAAGTACTACAAGCAGATTTCACTTTGAAAGAAATCCCAAAAGGAACTGTAAGTGGTGTCATTACAGATGAAAAATCAGGGGAAGCTGTTGAAGGTGTGACATTACTCCTTATGGAAGATGCCAATATTGCACCTGTGTCCACGGATAAGGACGGTAAATATACTATTACAGCTTACGAAGGTACTTATACATTAAGAGCAATGAGAAGTGGCTATCACAGTCAAGATGTTAAAATTACAATTAATGGAGATAGCCAAGTAAATATCGCTTTTAAGCCTTTTTTCACGTATCCGGGTGGCGAAATTGGCTATGACAATGGAATTGTTGATAGTGGCAGTATGTATTTTGGCGGTGGAGCTGGATGGGCAGTAAAAATGTCATTGCCAAAGGATAAAAAATCAGCCATTGTCACAGATGGTGTGTTTCACTTCAAAAACAAAAAATACTCAGACACGGTTGGAACGGAATTTAGTGTGGAAGTATGGGATGCTTCTGGAAGCAATGGATTACCGGGTAAGAAACTTGCTGGACCGATAGCTGCTGAAGCCTTATTAGATGATTGGACGGTTGTAGATTTAAGAGATTACAATATCAAGGTTGATGGAGATTTTTATATGGTGTATGTCCAAACACTGAATTATCCAATTGCACTTGGTTTAGCAACCGATAATGGTAATCCATATACGGAGAGAAGCTATCAATATCTTGACGGTGAATTTTATCCGGCATTTGTTGAAGACGGTAACTATATGATTCGTGCCCGTGTAAGTTATGAAGTAGACAATCCTGTTATTACTTCTCCAAAACAGGATGAAGTATTCAAAGACGAGAACATCATGGTAGAAGGGACTGCCTCACCGACAACAACGATTAAGTTGATGAATAATAATAAAGAGGTAGGTACTGCAAAAGTTGGTGATGAAGGCAAATTTACAATCCCAACAAAAATGACAGAAGGTGAAAATAGATTAATAGCCGTCTCAATGTTAAATGGTAAATTGACCGGAGAATCGGATCCAGTTACCGTTTCACTACTAAAAGAAAAACCTGTCATTAAAGATTTAAAACCAGCAATTGACCAAAATGTGTTCCCAGGTGAGAAGTTAGAAATATCTTTCCAAAGTAATGTAATAGGCGGAGAAGCAAACTTTGAAGTGAAACTCCCTGCGCAAAAGAATACGCAATCTTCTTCTAAAAATAAAATGGAAGAGGTAGAGCCAGGTGTTTATAAAGGCATTTGGACTGTTCCAGATGTAAAGATTCAGAATGCTATTATTGAAGTGGAACTAACAGATGCCGATGGAAATATAGTCACACAGGAAGCACAAGGTAAACTAACTATTAGTCAACCTGAAGTTGAAGAAGTGAAAACTGGCTGGAAATTTGAGGACGGCAATTGGTATTACTATGATAGTAAAGGCAGTAAAGTAACAGGATGGAAAAACGTTGATGCGAAATGGTACTACCTCGATAAAAGTGGTGCCATGCAAACGGGCTGGCTGAAAGACAGTGGAAAATGGTACTACCTCGATAAGAGCGGAGCCATGCAAACGGGCTGGCTGAAAGACAGTGGAAAATGGTACTACCTCGATAAGAGCGGAGCCATGCAAACAGGCTGGCTGAAAGAAGGAGCGAAATGGTACTACCTCGATAAGAGCGGAGCCATGCAAACAGGCTGGCTGAAAGAAGGAGCGAAATGGTACTACCTCGATAAGAGCGGACCCATGCAAACGGGCTGGCTGAAAGACGGTGGAAAATGGTACTACCTCGATAAGAGCGGTGCGATGCAAACAGGCTGGCTGAAAGAAGGAGCGAAATGGTACTACCTCGATAAGAGCGGAGCCATGCAAATAGGATGGCTGAAAGACAGCGCGAAATGGTATTACCTCAGCAACAGTGGTATTATGCAATCCGGTTGGGTAACGATTTCTGGAAAACGATACTTCTTCAATAGTAGTGGAGTAAGGGTTAAATGATCCGGAATAGTTAAACTGAATGATAAAAGGGAGACTACAATTGTGAAGTTGTAGTCTCTCTTTTTGTGAAAAAAAGTGATAAAAAAAGAATCCTGCTGAGAAACTCGGACTCTACTTTTATCCAGCTATTTATTACACCTTTCAACAACTTTTTCATGGATTAAGATGGCTAAAGGGGTAAGTATCAAGGATTCTAGCCATTTTAATTAATCGTTTGTTTGAAAGGGAAAATAGAGGAGAATAGTCGAGGGTTGTCTACTTATGGAAAACTATTAAATTAAGACAGGAAACCAGCTTGGATAAACTAAAAAAATCCAGTTCTTTTTTAAATAGGCTGTTTTCGTAAACTTTGTTGTTTTTTAGAAGATTTCAAATCAACTTCCAAAATGTTGAAAATATGATAAAATTTTATTATATTAGGAATATTTAATAGGGGGTTGCTATGAAAAATAAGGATTTTGTTCTGTCTATATTTATAAATGCGTTTTTAGGCTATTTGTGGATACTTTTCCATAACCATATTAATTCAATTGACAATCCTTTAATTGCATTAATTGGTATTTGTTCCGGAACTTGGTTATTTTGGGAAATCATACATAGAGTAACTCCTTTTAATGAATATAAAAACAGACACCCCGTAAAAATTGCTGGATTTGTTTCTATCGGGATAGTGCTTACTGTTAATTTGTTCGTGAGTTTAGTTTAACTAGTTCGCAAATCTATAACAGTTGTACGAGTTGACTTTTGACCCGCATAAATAAGCATTTGATTGATTCGTTCATCAAATGCTATTTTTTTACTCACTTCAAGCCAACGGAAATAACAGGTAGTTGTCCAAATATTTTGTTACGATACCTTGAAAATGCTCCATCCACGTTTTCATAGGGTTATGAAAGTTATTAACGTGTTGAAACAGTATGTTAAAAAAGCAACAATCTATACGAAAACAGCCTTTAAATAAGAAGGCATCTCTCGACATTCTTTTTTAGCGTTTGGGAGTAAAAAGTGTTTATAGAAGCAGGTTGAAGGCATCTTTAATCAAATGTTTGATTAGTGTTGGAAAAAAGGGTAATGAGTAGAAACATGTAGGTCCAATCGAATGGAATCATTTTCTGGGGAATATTGTTTTATTTTCTGGCGAAGTCTCACTGATATAGCGACAAAATATTTTCTTGCCAGATTGATATAATCCCTTTATAGCAGTGTTTACAGAGTTTTTAACCAAACGATTGGTTAGTATTTTGTATGTGGAAAATAGTCGACATTGGTATTTTCAGAGGGAACAGATCATTAGTTATGAAAAGATCCATTTTGAATACATCTTTCAACAAATTTCTTCTACACTTGAAAGAGTAAAGCTTAATTTAAAAGCGTTTTTAGCAGATTTAATCAAACGTTTGATTTATGGAGAAATCGCTAGAAATTTGCCTGATTATTCCTGAATTTGTCATAGGGGAGTTTTCTCAAAAAAGGCCAATGAATGCATAATAAATGCAAGACAAGGCTACATCGATAGAACTGATTACGTTCTAGATATTAACGTAGATGTAGCTGAAGGCAGCTGAATTAAGACCCTGGAACATTGGAAGGGAATTAAAGCATGCATAGTAGAAAAAAGTGTTAGTTAGCACTTCTAATAGTTTTTAATCAAACGATTAGTTAGTTTAGTATAATTGGTCGATGTTTGTTTAATTAAAATTTCTACTACTCATTCAATCTCTAATTGTTTAAAAAGTCCTGTTTTATATTCTCTGCTTAAAGTATGAGCTTTTTTATATAGCAAATTCTCTTTCCCTTTGTTTAGTTCTCCTACAAATTTAACCTCAACTTTCCCCTTCATTTCAGTCTACAACAGATTGAACTCTATTAAATAGTTCTTAACCGGCCCTTCATAAAGATTCGGATCAATAGTGATTCCTTTAGTCCACGATTCTTGGTCAGTGACGATGATGGCTTTGTTAAGCTTTTTCTTTTTCATCATTCTTAATGCGTCCAGTAATGCAAGGAGTTCACATACAATGGGTTTCTTTGTTTTTATTTTCCTAACATTGGATACACCGGTAACTGTATCCCTATTTTCAACCAGCAGCAATCCGGTCCCTGCAGTAGAATTGTTAAAATTATAAGAACCATCAATGATCATAATGGGAACTTCCTTTGGAACATCTTTACATAAAGGAGTTGATAATTTTTTCTTTAGGCCTCCAGTAGACGAAGTTTCTTTCGTTGTGGCTTTAGAACCTCTCCGATAATAATCCAAAATATCCTGTATGTTGAAAAAATTCTTCTCTCCGACTCTTTCAAAAGGCAGCCCTTTTTTACACTGAGACACGAAGATTTCTTTCGTTATTCGTAACGCTGTCAGAACGATATCTTCTGATACATATGCTTCTAAGGTTCGTCCTTTTTTATCTACAAATTCTCTCTCTAACCGTTCCTGTGATGGCTGATAGGACTCTAGCCATTTCAATACCTCACTTTCCAAAAACCTATATTCACTGCCTATCAAATAGTGAGGCATTCCATCCTTTAGATATGCACTCATTTGAGCTTTTGTTGCTTTAATTTTTCCCATTAATTCGCCTCTTAATAGTAAAGGAGGCGGGGATTTCTGTTGTTTATTTTCGATCACTCTCACCCACGTTCTCTTCTAATGTTGATTTACATTATACTATCTTAGTAAATGGAATTAAACCAAAAATTAGGAAGTTTGGTACCGGTTAACTCTTTTTCAAATATTGCTGACATTTATATGATTTAAAGGATAGTGCATCCAAATTTAACCCCTGACCATACTCTATTCAACGTCCAATTTAAACTTCTCATAGAGTGATATGTAAAAACGTTCGCAAAATTTCTTGTCTGAGATTCCATAAAAATAAGCGAATGGATTCTTGATGTTTCTGCTGAACTTTAGCTTCCGAATGAGCTGCTTAAAGGATTCGATGGCAACTTCTAGGATTACATCGGGATCATTTTCCCAAAGATTACGATAGGCAGTGATTTGTGCCGTTCTCCAATACTCTTCAATCGTCTTTGCTTCAGGAAAGAAATACTTTACCAGCTGGACAAAAGGCTGTGGAACACGATCACTAACAAAGGTGTGATCTAAATTAGTCGACGCTTCTTTACGTTTTTTTATCTTTTAATCTTTTTCAGTTTTTAAAAGATTAATAGTTTCTTTAGGGTGGTTCATCGTTTCTTCTTTGCGTGGTTCACTAACGGGAAAACTATTAAATACATAAAGATTGCTGGATTGGGAGCCATTATTTCGTTCTGTTTCAAAGACGGTAATGATTCCTAAGTCTTTTGCTTTGATGATCATCCGTTTAAAGGTAGAGCGTGAAATACCATTATTGTTGTATTCTTTGTGAATCGCTTTTAACATGGTTCCGATCTTGGCATTGCACACCCCAGGGATTTTTGCCGCAAAGCGGACGAGTCTTTTTAAACCGACCAATTCTCCTTTTGAAAAATCATGCTTGTGTTCTAGTAACCACATTTCCATATGGGTATTAAATTCTTTAAGACTTGCGAATTGCGAAAACTGTTCAAATCCTTCAATGCAGCCAGATTTTATATTCATCATTTTGCGCCACCCTTTCATCGCTATGCTCAAGGCCTGCCAATCGTGAATTTAAGCTCACGTTTCCGGCACTTCTACGATATCGGGTTTGGCAATGTAATTCGAATCTCTCAATTTCGCTTTTGGAGCCATTTTTTAGCTCAAAAACTTCATTTTTACGTTCAAAATTGAATTTTGGAAGCGATTTTTGCATTTTGAAGCTGTTTTTCTAGAAAATAGAAGTGTTTTTCCTAATTGTTGAGAAAACGCCGTGTTGAATAATTCGTACTCGTATCCTTGAATGCCCCTAGAAGGAATTTCCTTGATACTTACTGTTTATCAAGGAGAATCAGTGTTCTTGAACCTTTTTTTCGATTTAGGTGAGACCAAGTGGTGAGATATAGAGGATTTCTATCTTTATCGAAAATCCTCTTTTCTTGAGAATAGAATAGGTAAAAGGCACTATACGGTTTATTAAAACGGCATTTTTATTAACCTATCCTATTTTAGAAAATACCTCAAAGACAATTATCTGCTATTAATATACCGGGACCGTTTTTCAGTAAAAATAGTAAAAAACGTCTGTTCGATTTGAACAGACGTTTTGCACCGCTTAAGATGTGAAAGGTTACTTATTTAATACCTATTCCGCATTTCTCCCCAATAGATACCTAATGATTCTTCTGGGGTTTTTACGAATATGGAGTCAGTCCAAGCCCTACGACCATTTGATGCGTCTGCTTTATTAATTAAGTCAATCAATTCCGATTTGCTCGCTGGGACGCCAATAACTTCTGCCATTTCAACCGCAAAGTTCTGATAATTACGATTTACATCAACAATCCCTTTTTTATGAACAAAGCCAATATAACCGTTCTGATTTATTAACTGCACGTTATCTTGTGTCATTATATCTATTGATAACCCGTATTCTTTTGCAATTAACTTGACTGTCTTGACAAAAGTAAAGTCTTTAACCATAGGTCCATATCCACCGAAATAATTGCCATCAATCTCTACATCTCTAGCCATGGCACCATTACCATAAAAATAGTAGGTTATTCCTTCAATGTCTGTAATACCAATCTGCATAGCTCCTGATTCGTTTAAATAATACCAATCTGGCCCAAGGTTTCTTAACCAGCCTGTCTGCATGACACCATTTCCTTCTAAATAATACCAAATACCATCATGTTTGCTCCATCCAGTTTGCATGGCTCCAGATGGACCTAACAAGTACCAATTAGCCCCTTCCTTATGCCAGCCTGTTTTTAATGCACCGCTGTTTTTCAAGAAATACCAAGCCCCATGATCCTTTTTCCATCCTTTGGCCATATCTCCACTAGGATTTAGATAATACCAAGCCCCGTCGTATATCCATCCAGTTTTCATGGCACCCGTAGAGTCTAAGTAGTACCAGTTACCGTTCCAGAATAGCCAGCCTGTTTTCATTACGCCATTTGAGTTTAAGTAATACCACTTTCCGTTATTGTACAGCCAACCTTTCGTTATAATACCAGATTGTAAGAAATACCATTTTCCACTTACATTTTGCCACCCATTCTGTGTATAAACTGTACTTACCCTTGTGCTAACCCCTGAAGTTCCCCCGTATGTGGTAGTACTAGAATAGGCGTATGAAGCTGTTGATATCAATGATAAAATTAGAAAACAAAAGAAAGACAAAAGTATTCTTTTCAAATTATTCAAGCCCTCCCTTTTTTTGGTATTATTAATCCCAAATATACTATAACCTATTAATTACCAAATTTAAATAGAGTTTTTTGTAATTTTTCGTCAATAATGTTACAGGATACATAAGGATATATTGAGTACCTAATTCAAAAATAAGTTACCGAAAATTACGTTTTTTAATCTGCAAAGCAGGTTAATACAATAAGAATATTTGTAAAAGGGAGGGTTTTTAAAGCTTAAAATGGAAGTTAAAGAAGATAATAATCAAATATGTTTTTAGGAGAGCGTATATGAAGACGGTAATCGTCCGGTAGTATTGCAGTTTTAACAAAAATCAATGACAATGGCTTATGGTCATCTTACTCCCACTGATGAATTACTACCATAAAAAAAAATGATGTAAATTGTTTTAGGAAGTATGTGTGTAGTTTCTTTAACTAATGGGTGCAAGAGTTGAAGATCCGGCTGCTAATTGCAGTTTTTTGTTTATTTTACTATAGGTCAGTTTATTGCAAGAAGATTTTTACTAAATTGCTGAAATATATACAACAAGAAAGGTGGAGATTTACATGAATAATTCTGAAATTCACCTAACTTATAATCGATTATGGAGCCAAGCCCTTCATTCCATTCAGACTAACTCACTAAGAGTAGATTCTAATCTTTTGAACAAGCCTGGTGATTCACGAAGAGGATTCACATTAATATGCCGTCCATCACAAAGGGTACAAAATTCGGTAATGGAGTTTTTGAATGAGGCTCAACAGATAGAGCCAAACCAATATTATTATAAATCGACTGAACTTCATACAACAGTCTTATCAATTATTACTTGCAATGCAGACTTTAAGCTAAGTGAAATTGACATCGCACCTTATGTTGAGGTTCTTCACGAGTCCATTAAATCTATTTCATCATTTAATATAAGTTACCGTGGAATCACCGCTTCACCTGATAGTGTAATGATACAAGGTTTTCCTAATGATTCGACTTTGGAAGAGCTGCGACAAAATATCCGAGAGAATTTTAGGAAATCTGGTATTAAAAGCACTTTGGATCAACGGTATAAGACGCATACGGCACATATGACGTGTCTTCGATTTCAAGACTCAGATCTGATAAATTCTGATAAATTACTTCGGTATCTAAATGTAAATAGAGATTTTAATTTCGGAACAAGTGAAATCACTAACTTGGAGTTTGTGTTAAACGATTGGTACATGAGTGATGAAAAAACGGAGATATTACAGGGGTATTCCCTTGAAAATTATTAAGTTTTTATTGTACTAACTAGTTCAAGAGTTAATGATTGGGATGGCTGCGGCGATCCCTTTTTACTTATCAAAAAAGTGGCGTAAAACCCCTTTCTTCAGAAATGGGGATATAAGCCATGCTTTTTACTTCCAATTACCAATAGAAACTAGTATAATAAAAATATAGAACGAATGTTCTTGTTGGAGGTGAAAGAAAATGGGACCACACAAAAAGAATATGAAAGAAAAGAAGAAAAAAGAGTCGAAAGGCGATATTGTTATTCGGAAATTTCCGCTCCGTTTAACCGGCGAGGAGAGAAGATTAGTCGATACACTACGTCAGAAAGCAGCGAATCTATGGAATGACTGCTTAGATCTCCATTGGTGGCTATATGATGTATATAAGATTTGGACAAGTGCATCAGAAAAAAAGAAATGGTACAATGCCACCACCCATCAATTACACTCGCAAACGATTCAAGCCATCATCGAGTTACATGAAGAAACATGCAAAAGAACGAGGGAGCTGCGGGCTAAAGGTGAAAAACAGTGGCGATACCCTTGGAAATACAAAAAATTCTTTTCCGTCAAATATAAAAAAGCAGCTATTAAATGCAAGGATAAAAAGCTGCTGTTTAGCAATGGAAAACAACAATCCCCCTTAGTGATCCCTCAACCAAAGCACATTGATTTCCATACAATAAAAAGTGCCGAAATCGTTTGGCACAAAGATCAATACTGGATGCATATAGCAGTGGAAGTACCAAAACAAAAGCATGTACAAGGTAATAAGGAAGCTGGCTGTGATGTAGGGCTCATACATGCGGCTGTTTTAAGTGACGGAAAAAATCACTTCATTGTCACAGGAAGAGAACTTCGCTCGTTACAGCGCTACAGAAACAAAAGGTTAAAAGAGCTTCAGAAGGTCATTGGCCGGAAAAAGCCAGGTTCGAACAAAAGGCAAAAACTCATTTTGCGTAAACGCCGTTTTTTAGAAAAACTGGAACGGAGAATCGAGTACCTTTTGCATACGATTTCGAAAATGGTCACCGATTGGTGTGTGGAAAACCACATTAAAGCACTCTATATCGGAACACCGGATGGCGTTCAAAAGAATACGAAGAAGAAAAAGAAAACAAGAAAAGAAATTCGTCAACAATTGTCCAATTGGAGTTTTGGGCAATTAATTGAAAAAATAACATACAAATTGAACCTTCGAGGCGTCAAAGTCCAACTTGTGGAAGAGTCCTATACTTCCGGTACGTGCCCTTCATGCGGAGAATTCAGTAAACAATGGAATCGAAACTTCCACTGTCCGTGTGGTGCGAAAGGACATCGGGATCTAGTGGGTGCCGTGAATATTTTGGACAAGTCTATCCATAAACAATTCAAGAAAGATCGAGAACTACCTAAAATAGAAGATACAAAGTATCGCCGAGTCCTTTTAACCCCCATTGTCCCGCACAATGGGGCTAAAAGGGCAGTGGCGTAGTGCCTATGATTGGGCTGCGGTATGTGTTTTTCACTACATGTCGTAATGAACTGGAGAAGCAGTAAGATCTGGAGGCCCCGGCTGATAGGCGGCTTTGATGAAGGTTTAAAAAAGAATCCCCTGGATTTATCCATGGGGAGAAGTCAACTAGGAATCTTTGACCGTATTATTAATTTTACCGAGGTTAATACTCTTGCTTGAGATTATGCAGCCATCACCAAAATTAAAATTGCCGCCGATTATGGAACTATTGGCAGTATGACTGTTTTGAACGGTACCACCAAAATTAATGTTTGCGTTATTAGAAATAGTATTAACTTTGAAGTTATTAATATTGATCGAGCAGGCCAATTCAATCACCGTCCTTACTCCATTATACTTTTAAGAAAGGCTTATGATTGTCCAAGTACCTAGCTGAAAAAAACTTACGGGGGTCAGAATAAAGGGGACCGCATATTATAAGTATAGACAAAACAAAACTGTAAGCTTTAAAAACTAAGCATTCTTATTTTATAAACAATGACATCAATGTAAGCTTTTTTTCATACTATATTTTTGGGGTGAGAAAATGCCAAGAGCAAATTACCGAAGTTCAGACGTTGACTTAATGGCAAGGATGATGAGAGCAGAAGCGGAAGGCGAAGGAAAACAAGGAATGTTATATGTTGGAAATGTAATTGTGAATCGTCTTGTAGCAAATTGTTTAGACTTTAAAGGTTTAAGAACGATTGATCAAGTTATTTTTCAGGTACAAGGAGGAAATTTTTCCTTTGAAGCTGTTCAAAAAGGGAATGTATTTTACCAGAGAGCAAGGACTTCCGAAAAAAGATTAGCCAAACAGAATTTAGATTATTGGAGAGATCACCCAGCGAAATATGCTCTTTGGTACTTTAATCCACATGCTCCATGCCCTCCAACATGGTACGGTCAACCTCATTCTGGTCCATTTAAAAATCATTGTTATTATGAACCAAAAGCTGGAACATGTGATAGTGTTTATAGCGGATAAGCTTACTCTTTGAGTAAGCTTTTTTGCATATTTTCAGAATGCGGGTCTCATTCGGACAGGGAAGGGCAAAAAAAGCAAGATTGTTTTGACTTACGGGAGTTTAGTTCAAAAGGGAATTTTGAATATATGGAAAATCTTTAGTATAATCGAATTGGTTAAGATTGTAATATTTTACTACATTTAAATAAGTAATAAAAGAAGACCTAGCTGCCGATGGCGGCTTTTTGTTTATTCAACTACTATGTAAGAGCTATTTTTTCGTACATTTCTGTGGTGAAGCTCTCAAGAGGGAAATAGAAATATAAGGAAATTGAGTTTTTGGTAATATTAAAGGCCAAATAATTAATACTATATAGTTTTAAGGTGGGAAGAAAAATGAATAATCCGTACAGTTCTTATCGTTCGTTATTCCCTATTTTATCTAATTATGTACATCTAGCTAGCTGTTCTCAAGGGGCATTGGCTCAGCCAGTTTCACGCGCGATTGAAGAATATCATAATAGTTTGCTTGAGTTTGGAAGTAACTGGGATCAATCAATTATGAAAGTGGAGGCAACTAGAGAGAAATTCGCTGAACTTATTGGTGCCGAAATAGATGAAATTGCTATATTAACCTCTGTATCTGATGTTATTTCTACTATCGCCACTTGCCTGCCATATGAAAAAAATAAAAATAATATAATTTTAACAGATATTGATTTTCCTACTGTTGGTCATATTTGGCTTGCACAGAAACAGGATAGAGCAAAAATCTCAATTATTCGTTCTTCCAATGGAATCATACACTTAGAGCAATACGAAAAGGAAGTAAAAGAGAATACATTACTTACGTGTATTCCCCATGTATCATACTACAATGGATATATGCAAAACCTTAAAGAGATTGCAAACATTGTTCATAAAAAAGGGTCCATGTTGTTGGTTGACGCTTATCAATCTGCAGGACATATCCCTATTAATGTAAAAGAAATGAATATTGATATATTAACCACTGGAACTCGCAAGTATATGCTAGGGATTCCAGGTGTAGCCTTTCTGTATATAAAAAAGGAACTCGCTGAACAATTAAAACCAAGACTTTCTGGGTGGTTTGGACAAGCAAGTGAAACAAAATTTGATGTATTTAACTCTGTTTTTGCACCTGGATCCCGCCGGTTTGAGACCGGTACACCTTCTTTTATAAGCATTTATGCTGCGTATCAAGCGATTAATTTGTTACTTAAGATTGGAATACATAATATACATTCATATTTGAAAGAGTTAGCCGAACTAACAAGGGAATTTGGATTACAAAAAGGATTACAAATAATAGGTCCACAATCATCTGAATGTAACTCAGGTATGACCTCTTTTTATATAGGGAATGCCTCAAAAATCGAAGGGATATTAAGAGAAAAAAAGATTATTGTTTCTGCAAGAAAGGATGTAATAAGAATGGCTCCCCATTTTTATAATACAAAGGATGACTTAGATTATGCTATTACTGAGTTATCAAATTTGATACATGGTAATCCTGACAGCTTTTCTTTTTGAACTAAAGAAGCAGGATAGTTGAATTTTACTTAAAATAGTTTTAATATTCAGATTATAATTAACCATTCAGTATAAAACCTTCAGTGGGAGATATATATGCCATTAAAAGTAGGAGATATGGATACGTTTGAAGGGATTTTTACAGTAAGGGATGCTGAATTATTTACGGGATTTCTAGTGATGAAGGGAGTCATCATCTAACCCCAGATAAACAGGGGGGGCATGTAATTCGAGGGCTAATAACGGCAACTCTATTAACAATATAAATTGATCGAACGTTCGATCATAATTGTTTAATCATTGAATTTATGGGGGAATAGCTTATGAAAAAATCCAGTATTATTTTCTTTGAAAGGAAATTTCCAAGTGCAAACATGATCCTGATTAAGGATCAACTCCCAATCCTTATTGATACTGGTTTTGGGAGTGATGCGAAAGATACAGAACAATTAATTAAAGAAGCAGGCGTTTCACCAGAAGAATTACACCTTATTGTGAACACGCACTATCATAGTGACCATGTAGGGGGCAACTTTCATCTTCAAAAAAATTATGGTGTTACGATTGCTGCTCATAAATGGGATGCCGATTTAATTAATTCTTGTGACTCTGAAGCCTGTAGTGCAGAATGGTTAGATCAGCCTGTAGAACCTTATCGAGTCGATACAAAGCTTTCAGATAACGATGAGATCAATACAGGAGATAAAACCTTGAAAGTCTTGCACACACCAGGACATACGTTAGGTCATATTTCCTTATATGAACCTAAAGAAGAGATATTAATTTGCGGGGATCTCTTCCACAAGAATGATATCGGATGGTTAAATATCTTTCGAGAGGGTGTCACATCTATCCAACGATCTATAGAAAGTTTGGAACGGTTGTCCATGCTCCGGATTCAAAAGGCATATTCAGGACATGGACCTCAAATCGAGAATCCTCTAGCTGCCATTGATGCGGCAAGGGAAAGGTTTGAAAAGTGGCTCAAGATGCCAGAAAAAATTTCATGGCATGCCTGTAAGAGGATTTTTTCATTCACGTTAATCATTAAAAACGGATTGGCAAAAGAAGAAATCGATAACTACCTATTAAAGTGTGGTTGGTTCCAAGATTTTGCACGCTACTCTTTCCAGCTTCAACCAGAAGAATTTATTCAAATCCTTCTCGATGAAATGATTCGTTCCGGAGCAGCAAACTGGCACAATAATCATTTAATCGCCACCACCCCATACCAAGCACCACAACAGAAATGGATGAATAGGAACATAAAGCCGAAAGAATGGAAACCTCAAGATTTTCACACATAATCTAGTAAAAAACCTTCAGTACGATATATATATCATTAAAAGTAGGAGATATAATTTCGTTTGAATGGACTTTTTCAGTAAGTATGTTGAATTATTTTTAATAACTATTGGATAGCGGGTGAAAACCTAACCAAGCTGGCTAATAACAAAGAATTTTATTTTATTTCGGGTGTATTTTCAGCGTTCGATAAAAACGAGACAATTGATTTAGATGCTATTAAAGAAGAACCATATGCTGATAGAAATCCAAATTTTGGATTGATAATCCTAAAATCCAACATTCAAAGGCAATAGCTGAATTGGTACTTTGGGACTCTTCATTAATTCTATTACTAAGTAAAGATAAAGACTTATCTAAAAATTTCCGAAACACTTTCGAAGGTTGGAATGATTTAAATTCATACAACCAGTCGTAATCCTTCTTCAACTATAGGGGGCAAGAGTTTAAGATCCAGCTGCCAGGCGGCTTTTCTTATTGAAGTAACGTGGCAGGATAGTGCAATAAGGCAGGACTTTTGGAGGAGGTTGTCGAATTACGTTTTTATATGTTATTGGATAGGGGGATTGAAACGTGTTAAAGGCCACAAACTTGAAGAAAAATGTTTTTTGCATTTTAGTTTTACTTATCATTTGTTTTACATATGAATACCAAAAGCCAATATTGACAACTGGGGAAGCCATAGATAATGCATTTTTGTGTTTGGTCTTTCCTCCAGAAAGATTGGGAATAAAAGCCGTTGATATTAATTATTATGACATTACACTGGAGAAATTGTCTATTGATAAAAAGAGTGGTTTTTTTAATAAATTCACTAATCAACGTGAGTTGAGTGTAACACTGAAAACTAAAAATGGAGAAGAACCAACCGTTAGGATTGACGCGTATAATGGAAAATGCCTTGAGGTGACTGATCCATTAAAATAAGTGCCTGTTTTATTTAATTAATACAGTAAATGTATTTCATTAAAAAAAATCGTCTAACGTCCTTTAAGGAGGGGAATATATATGTCAAAGTATTATAAAGGAAAGTATTTGATTTTAAAAGTGATTGGAACTTTAATTGTATTATCCTCCTTATTATTAACACAGTATGGGTTAATTTCCAATACGCTAAATACAATCTTTATTATTGTTACGCTTATTACATTTTTTGTTATAGATTACAATATGAGGAAAAATGAACATATTAACTGATAACCGTCTAAAATAACTTTTTTTGTTTATTATTACCAGCTTATAATTTGAAAGAATGTTCAAGAATTGGGCTAGATTGTGAAGAAATGTACTTAAGCTAACGGAGAGCTTGAGTTTAAGTTCAAGCTGACATTTTTGGAGGCTTTCTTCTTGTGCTAACGTGCAGAAGAGTTGAAGAACGGATATAGTTTTCTAGTAAAGGAGTTGGTGGAATGAAACTTAATAAATTTAACGTTTTAGGATGGGTATTTATAATATTTTGGGGTATCAGTGAGTTCTTTTTTCGAGAAGAATTATCAATAATTACGACTGGTTTAGGAGGACTTATTTGTCTGATTATTGGTATGACGTTAGTGTTGTATAAAGGTAAGAAAGGATTAGACAAACATTAGATAATATGTATATCGTACTTAGTTTGTGAAGAAATGTACTTAAACGAAAGGAGTGCTTTAATCGAACAACATAGTAGATTATTGGCTGCATTTAATAAGAGTCATTGCTTAAATATTAACTATGTAGAGCAAAATAAAAAAGTGATGTATGAATCACCACTTTTTTGTATGTAGTAGAGTATCTTATTTACCAGCCACTGCATCCTTTAATTGCTTTCCAGGCTTAAATGCAGGTACTTTTCCACCTTGGATTTCAATTTCTTCTCCAGTTTGTGGGTTACGCCCCTTACGAGCTGCACGTTCCCGAACCTCAAAGTTCCCGAAACCAATTAGTTGAACTTTATCTCCATTTTTTAATGCTTCCAAAATAGAATTAAAAACCGCATCGACAGCTTTACCAGCATCTTTCTGAGTAAGTTCGGAATTTTGAGCCACTTGACTAACAAGATCTGTTTTATTCATTGATATCACTCCTTTAAATTACACTGATCCCTAATAGGGACGTACCTCAGTTGTACCATATCGTACATAAGTTCGCAAGCTTTAAATGTTATGTCGAATTTACGTATGTGAGAATCTTTACTTAAATTTTACACAACTTATCTCCTAATTTTTTTGTAAAAATTTGACGAAAAACATTGAAATATTCCTGGTTAGATTTTACTATTAAGGTATAAAAATTGAAAAAGGCAAACTTTTCGAAAGAAAAGGACGCAAAGCCACGAGTCTAAAGTCTTATGACTATGATAGTCGGGTTGCCAAAAAGAACGGATACTAATGTTTGAATTAAACTTCTTAACATGAAGGTTTGTTAGTCACCTCTTTTTGGAGGCTTTTTTTATTTATTAAAATAAAAACAAAGGGAAGAGTGGGTGTAATGATTAAGTGTTATTTGGTTCAATTGAATATTTTGAAAGAGATATAATGAGTTTTGCAAAAAGGAAAAGTTTAATAACTTTGTCACCTAATCAAGTTATGAAAATTCACTCCGAAATCAAATATGAATTAATGAATGATTTTATTTGTGATGTAGATTTAATAAAAGAATGTGTAAATAATCTTAACCTTGCAAGTGAAAAACTTATATAAAAATATAAGACCCTATTATGATGAACTATCAGTTATGCCAGGTAAGATAAAATTTTGGAGTTTCTTTTTTCGAAGAATTCATAAATTATTTGAACAAATTAAATTAGAAACAAAAATTACCGAGAGTGGTCAATTTATTTAATTAATCTAAGTGGAGTGAATAAAATGTCTAAAGTAAAAATACAACAATTAGCAAAAGTGGGAGATTGCATTACTTTTAATAGGAACGATAGGGCACATGAAGGTATTGTATACAAAGTGAATGAGAATAGCGTCCTTGTGGAGATGTCCAAGGATTCGCAAATCTATCTGGGGTATGAAAATAAAAATACGGTGGTATCTCACATGAATTATACGATCTTACGCAATCAAAAGGTTGTAAATGAGTAAAAAGAATGATCTTGATCAAGAAGTTTCTTGGATTTCTTTACAAAGAGTAAAAAGGCGTGATGTAAGAGAGTGGATGGGTGACAAGAGAAGGGATGTTGAACTTAGTTAAGATTAAACTTGCTTTCAAACTAAAGAATGAATTTAATAAAGAGCTGCTATCATTTTTGCAGCTTTTCTTATTCTAACGGGCAGGTTGAAGAAGAAGTTGTTTATTAACTTCGCAATTGAGACAAAATGCGAAGTAGGAGCAAAAATAAAGACCTCTAAAATAGAGGTCTAAAAACTTTTAGAAGATTTTAAATGATGATAATCAATTAACTTAATAGCTGGATGCTCCTTGATATTTCTCCCAAAAAGATTTGGATCAATGCCGAAAGTTAATTTATCGGTACCATAAAATTTACGATTCTTAATACCACCGTTATGTGGAGTAATAGTGACAGAAACAATAAATGGATACTCATTACAGTTACCTTGTAGACGTGATTCATTAATTTCCACAACATTATATGTATTCTCCCAATCAAAGGATAGACCACTTATAGATTTATCGTTGTACTTAGTTTGGGCTGCTTTAATTATTTCGTCCATCAGAAGTTCTAGCATAAAATTTTTAAAATGTTGTTCTTGTGTAACATCATTTGTTACACGGTATAAATCATCACTATAACCTTTGCGGTGATACTCTTCTGCACATACAAAATGTGTAGAAAAAAAGGAAGTTATAACAAGTAGAAAAAGTGATCTTTTGAATCTTATCATATTTCACCACCAATAATTTTAATGTTTGTAAAAAAATATAATTTATTCTTTGTTTCGCAATCCGACTAAAATGTGAACTAAAAGAGAGGGAACTTTTATAGTACCATTATGCGGATTTTCTTATTAAACGAAAGGGAGTTTAGTACAATAAGCAGGGAAATACAAAGTGCATCTTGAATATTAGATTGATAAAGTTATGATGGTGGATGTAAATGAATAAACTTAAAGAATTTTATAGGGATATGTTATTTAGGTTGTTTGGAATAAAAGCTAAAAATGTAGGCTGGACAACATTTGCCCCGTTAAAGATAGTGCCTGAATATACAGTCGACTTGGAAAAAGGTCAAGTTACTGGAGTAGTAAAACATAATGAGAAGGTATATTTGACTGTCATTGTAAATGTTCTTAATGAAAAAACTGTGGCAAAAGGGAGTCTTAGAAGAATTCTTAAGTATACTAAACCTTTTAAAAAGCACAATTACATAGAAATCATTAAAGGTGAGGCTGAATATTTAATTGAAAATAAAATAACAAATCCAAAGGAACATTATGATAAGTTCTTCAACTAACTGGGTGTTTGAGTTGTTGAAATAAGGTTGCTGCGGCAGCCTTTTTTTTGCTTGTTCCACGAAGGGCAGTTTAGTGGAAGAAGGATACATGTTAGGGAACACTAAAATGAGGTGTTGTCTATATGAAAAGATACATTATCTTTCTATTGGTGATTGTTCTTCTTGTTATGCCTCAAATTACTGAAGCTAAGGCAGAAGAATATAAAGTCGTTTCAGAATTACCTAAAGAAAATATAACCTTATATGCTAAGGAAAAGAACGGTTTATTTCAAGATTTCAGAATTCATTTTAAAGGAGAAACTTACTTCAGACCTTTTTGGATGAATGTTACAAATCCTACTTATGCACCTGAACTATTTTACGAAGACATAAACCAAGATGGGAAAAAGGAGTTAACCATAACTTTAACAAAAGGATATGGTTCTGGTGTACGAGATGAAGAAGTTTATGTTTATAGATATACTAACGGATTGATTGAAGTCCTTGTTGATAATCCTTTAGCAATTATTTATAAAAACGTAAAAACAAAATTAACTACTGAAAAAGCCGAAATCATTGTAGGGGACAAAGTATCCATTGTCGATACTAAATCCATAGAACCTTCGCATTTATTTGAGGAAATAGGATTTGGTAGCATTATTGATTATGAAGTAATTAACAATAATCTTATGGTCAGAGTAAGCGGACAAATAACACCAGCAATGTTTATTGGAGATATTATTATTGTTTATGAATACCATAATAAAATGTATCAAGAGAAAACAATTGATTTTATATCACACGATTTAATTGATAAAAATCCTTTTTACGGTCCATTGAAACATTCAGGGATATTCAACTAACGAGTACAAGAGTTGAAGTCGGCAGCCTTTTTGCTTATTGAACTAACTAATGCAGGTTAGCTTAGCGTGAAATAAATTTTGATATACTAAAGTGAAACAATAAAGTGGTGAAAAGTGAGGGAATACTAATGCAGCAATTAAAGAGAATTGGAAATTCATTTTGGTACATGACACCTTTATCTGAGACGGACAGACCAATTTTAGGTATGGTAGTGGGTAATGAAATGAACTTGATGATAGATGCAGGTAACTCGGAAGCACATACCCAGCTGTTTTTAGAAAAATTAGCAACACAAGATATTAGAAAGCCTAATTTTGTTGTGTTAACACATTGGCATTGGGATCATATTTTTGGGATGTCCGCATTAAAAAATGTGCTGTCTATTTCATCTATTGAGACTAAAAAAGAGATTATGAAACTACTCCCCTATATGTGGTCAGATGAGGCATTGGACCAACGAGTTCAAGAAGGGACAGAAATTGAATTTTGTGCAAGTTGTATTAAAAAAGAGTTTCGTGAACAAAGGAATATTTATATTACTTTACCCTTAGTAACATTTGATCACCAGATCGAAATAAATCTTGGTGGTGTGACATGTTTATTGAAACATGTGGGTGGAGATCATGCTACCGATTCTATAGTGGTTTATATAAAGGAAGAAAAAATATTATTTTTAAGCGATTGTATTTATCCAGATATCTTTTCCTTCAAAAGGAACTATACAACGAAACGAACGGTAGAATTAATCGAACAATTAGAGGAATTTGATGCGGATACATATATTCTTTCACATTGGAGACCTATTACGAAAGAGGAGTTTCTGCAAGAAATTCAGATGTTAAAAACAATTGCACACTTTACTGAGAAATGTAAGGGTAATGCGGAGAAAATAAGGTTTGAATACAGGCAAGTTCGCAATAGGGAATTAAATGAGGAAGAACTAGAAACAATCGAGTATTTTGTAAACGGTTATAAAATAGACTGATAAGCATAAGGATAGTAATTTAAAATGTTAATATACTTAATACATTAAAGAAATACAATGTGTTAGTGACTATTACGAAAAAATTGAACAATAAATAGGAGAGTCCTTATAATACGAACGGGGTGCTTTACTTCAATAAGGAGTAAAGTCTTTTTCTTGTTCAACGTTGCAGAATAGTTCAACAAGGATAATGGTTTTTTATGGAAAAATTTATAAAGAATGGTTATTTAATTTATGGGGAGTGCAAGATAACAAAGTAAATTTAGAGGGTGAAATATGAATAATGAACATAATATAATAAGATTAATTGGTCTGATTTTTTCTTTTCTATGTTTAATCTTTTCTATAATTCAGATTATTTCTAGTGTAAAAGTACAATTTGCCGGTGCACCCACATCTTTTCTTTTGTTTATTCTTAGTGTAATAGTAATTTGGAAATTACTTACCGAAAAAGGAAAAGATAACGCGGAATAAGATTGCAGTGGAATTACATTAATAATGTTTTAAATTCTTTTTGAATTACTTCTTAAAAGATATATGTCAACAATTCTTTTGTGAAGAAGTACATTTAAACTAACGGGTGCGATTATTCAATAAGAATGATCGTCTTTTTCTTATTCAAGTAACGGGAGTTGAAGAATAGTCCTATACTCTAATTTAACAATCGGAACAGATTGTCGAGGTTGTAGTTTAGGATTAATAGTAGGGAACCGTGCCATCAGTAAATGAGGTTTTTTTATTTGTTTACATATACAGGGCACGTGGAAACTGTTTGTTTATAAGTTAGAAAATGAGTAATCTTTAAGAGTGTGGATTTTGGTGGTTTTTCGGCGGACAGATGATAAAAATCGCAATTAAATTTATAAAAAGAGGTGCAATATGCAACAAAAATGGTATCAAAAATCATGGGGGATTATTTTATTACTCCTTTCACTACTTATTTTATTTACTAGTTGTTCACAACAAAATAATACAAAAATCAAAATAAATAAAACTCAAGAAGTAAGCAAAAAGAAAGCAGCCACTGTTGAAAGCAAAAAAAGTACACCTGACGATGAAGCCGAAAAAACGACTAGTGAAAGCGTAGTCAGTCCAAGCGTTCCTGCCACTAGTAAACCAACGATAACAAGTGTTAATGGTGACTTTGACTACAGTAAATATACACTAATTGTAGTAGATGGCGGAGATATGTCAGGATATAGAAAGCCGAATGTCAGAGTTGATGTCGGGTTTGGCGACAGGGAATATTGGGCCTTTACAAATGAATACGGACAGCTAATTCGTGTTGAGGCAAAAAATATAACACTCCAAAATCCGAATACTGATCATGTTTTATCGTCTGGGAGATACTATTCTGATGAAGCAAAGGTTCCCGGTACAGAGAGTCAAGAATTTGATGAAGGGCATGTGATTGCTGACTCACTTGGGGGAGTATCTAACGCATATAACATTACACCTCAAGACAGCATTCTCAATAGGCACGGCGATCAAGCTTATATGGAAAAAGTGATTCGAGATGCAGGAGGTTGTACAGATTTCGTAGCAGTGATTCAATATCCAAATACTCACACGCAAATTCCTAACCATTATAAATTCACATACAAAATTCAGGGCAGATCCATTACAGATGAATTTGACAATGTAAACCCAGATGAAGTGAACAAAAATTTAGGGGAAACGACAGGTACGAGCAGTACGCCACCGAAAACAGACAATGTACCAGCAAACGAAACGGTAAGTAGTAATGAAGATGTTAGTAAGGTGGATACCAATCATAATGGAAGTGTTACGATCGCTGAAGCCAAAGCTGCTGGCTTTAAAATGCCAATTACGCGCGATTCATGGCTCTATAAATATATGGACGATCGAGATGGTGATGGACTAGTGGGTGAGTAGACAAATCGGATATTTATACACATGTAACACAAAAATGAAACAAAATCGGCAAAATAGGTGCTCTCGGTGTCTTAAACCTTGATCAAATAATTGAGTTTCTAGCATTACATGAAAAAAGGCATATTGAACAAATAAAGGATATCATTAAAGCTTTTAGGTAAACAGAAGGGATAAGCCTTCTGTTTTATATTAACAGAGCACAAGAAGAGCTGTAAGAGACATGGGCGAGAGCGACAGAAGCAGAAACAGAAAATAGAAAAAACTACAAAGCCGTATTGTTTATGAAGAAAGATAACAATTGTAATTAACAGTCTTCCATTCAGGAATATCGCTTTAGGAGTAATTGTAGAGTATAGAAATTCCACCACATAATCATTTAAACATTTATTGTGAAGAAATGTACTTACACTAACGGTTGCGTTAGTGGGAGAAGTTGCTCACTCGTCCTGCGGAGTAAAGCAAGAGCTAATATCCATCGTTACTTAAATTAAGGCATCCACCCGGGGCTGTTGACAAACTAATAAGTTAGAGTTGATAGCACAAGATATAGAAAATAATACGGAAGATGTATCCTATATGTAGTAGGGATTTGTCTTCTTTTTGTATTGAATAGCTATTTGTCATCAGCCCCATCTTGGATGCCTTTTTCATTCGTTAACAAAGGTATAATGAAGTTTTCGGAAGTAATCATTAAATTTGTCTGGTTTCACCATTCCCTTACTTTTTTAGTGACATCATCTCCATCCGCGATGACTTTCACTAACTCTGCACCAAATGGCATTTCCCTTCAAATTTTCCTAAACCATTCATAAGTCATGATTTCCTTCGACTTTCCCCTTGCGTACGTAAAAAAAATAAAAAAGCCTAGCAAGTAGCTAGACTTCAGAAATGCCCGGAGGATGTATGCTCTTCAACGAAAGTTAGCTCCAATTTTTCTCAATAAATTGAATTGCAGGTTGTAAATTGGTATTGTTAGCAATTTCAATCAGAGCAGGATACACGGAAGGATCTGTTTTGGAGAAGTTAGGGATTCGTGGATTTAACCTAAAAAAACGATCTCCTAAAAGTTGAGAACTGACCATGGATTCATAGTAACTGGTTCCATTACTGACAAGCTGAAGGAATGGTAGTAAGGGTTCATTGGGCGATCGGTCGAAAAGGACACCCCAATTTGGAGGAAGGTTGTTCAGATTTTCGGGGCGTATGTTATCTGCACTCACCATCCCCCACCCCTTCGTATCTCTTCTTAACTGAATTGGGGCTTCACCTGTTCCAATGGATAAGACCGCAATTTGATCCAATGGCTGTTTGGCTTTATCCACTGCAAACGAGATACTAGCTGTACTAGGGTTAGTGGTTATGACAAACCCATCCACGTAGTTTTGATAGGCTCGTTGCGTAGCGGGAGCAGCACTGCTCCGTAGTATTACATCACTTGCTTTTTCATTTAAATAGGGAGAGCCAGGAAAGTTGTGGAATAACACAGGAGTCCAACGATTCAGCTCCGGTGAGAATAATTGAAATGAAGGGACAACAATTCGTTTTTTAAAGTTTTTGAGACGAAGATCTGCTGGAAAAAATGATTCTACCGCTTCGATAAAACCGGAATATGGTAATTGTTGATTAAAAACAGGTCCACCTGGTCGGGAGACGCTATATGCAGGTAGGATTTTATTCTTAAAATACTGAAGTGTCTCCTTCGGCGATCTGCCACTTGCTAACGCAAGGGCAGTGAATGAACCGATTGAATTCCCCGCGAAAATATTGGTTCGACGAATTAATTGTGGTTTTTGTCGAGCCAGTCTGTTCAAAAGTTGTAAACTTAATGCACCTAAGGTGCCGCCTCCATCAAAGGAGATGATCCGATATCTTGTCAAATTTGATTTCTCCTCTCTATTATAATCAAAGGTATTATTCAGTATATGTTTGTCTGGTGTCAGTTGTATGGACAAAGAGCATGAACGTACTATGTTGCTAAATATCTATGGAAAGAAACAATAGAGTATAGTATATAAAAAATACTACGACGAGAATATATGAGACTGGCAAGCCAAACAAGAATTTTTTATGCACATACTCGTTGTATGTTATGGGTGATGAATAAGTACAGAATGTACATCCAAAAAAAGCTTTAAAGACAATAAAAGGCCAAAGCGCTGGTATGCCTCACTTTTCAAAAAAAAATTGTGATGATTTTCACTTAAGCTAACGGGTGCATTACTTCAACAATGAGGTAATGCCATTTTCTTCTTCAAGTAACTGGCAGGGAGTGCAATAAGAAGGAATACGGTAAACTGTAATTAAACAAATTTATGCAAGGTTAAAATAGAAGGAGGAACCAATGGGTAAGACAGTTACTTTTTCATTCAGTAGTTCAAAATATGAAGGTACAGAGGCGATAGAAACATTTACTTTTAAAGAATTAGGTATTGTGGAGAATTTGGATGATGAAGCAGTAAAAATAGAAATGGATAGAATTTTTCAGGCTTGGGTTTGGGATAAACTTAATATTCCTTATAGTATAGTAATCGAATAATGGAAACGTACATAGTACAGATGATGTTCAATAACAATATTTGACTAACGGTACAAGTTTAGCTTAAGTATATAACCGAATAAAAAAACACCCTTTTTACAAAGGATGCCTGCATTTAGTTATTTCATTTGGCTTTAACCTTCTTCTTTTGAAATCAATAGCCTGCCACTCTATCGTTTTTTCATTGCTAAAAGTGATCGTCATTAAATCATTGGGAGGACCATGAGCACCTTCAAATGTTGTTACCTGTACTGTGACATTAAATAAGTAACTGCCTATTGGCAGCTGCTTGATTTGGGTTATTTTACCACACATATTTTGTTTGATTTCGCCATATTGCTTCTTCAATTCCTGTTGAATTGAGGGATAAAGCATAATGAAAATCAAGTCATCACGCAACTGTACATCATTTTTAGTTACGGTTTCAGCTTTGACAGGTGAATAAGAGAAAAGAGAGAAGCAGGCAATCAATATTAAAAGGCTTTTTTTCATAAAAATCCTCCATTCCATGTTTCTCTTAGAATGAACAATTAAAGAAATTCTTATTAAGCTAACGGGTGCAAGAGTTGAAGATCAGGACTGTCATTATGGCAGCCTTTTTTTATTCTACTAACGGTGAATTTAATTGGAGAAGGAGTTTCCGTAATTGTAGAAGAAATATTAACTAATATAAAATGTCGTGAAAGTAGAGGATTATTATGTATTTGTTTCTATCTATTCTTTTAAGTACAATTTTAGGGTTCATATTACTTATGATAGGTCCCCCGCAGGTCGGTGGAGTTATTGCCTTTGGTATTATTGTGGGTAGTATTTTTAGAGGATTGTATTTACTAAATAATTTAAATAAATCAATTTTAAAAATTTTATCTAAGTATGATTCAAGAGGTGAATGAATTAGTTAGAGCTTTTTTAAGGGGAGAGAAATCAGTGGGCAAAGACCGTCAACTTAATAACCTAAAGAAAAATAAGGTTCAAGGCATATATAGAAAGATAAAACAACAGAATAGAGAAGCTCAAAATGATAATAAAATAGGGACAGCTACTGTTAGCATTTGTCTTTTTATACTGCTTTTACTTTATGTATTGAATGCAATTTTTGATTTGTAGATTGAGGTTTACCAGAATGGTTGGAAGCAAAAGATTGTGAAAAAGTGTACTTAAAGTAACGGGTAGCAATAGTTGAAGATCCAGCTGCCATTTAGGTGGCTTTTCTTATTGAAGTAACTGGCAGGTTAATTCAATAATCGGAAGGAAAAAGGTATATAGAAAGGGAACTATTTGATATACCAGATTAAATAAAGGAGAGAAGGCTATGAGTAAATCATTTATTGAACAAGTACATTATATTAGAATTCCTGTAAAAGATTTAGAACTGTCTGCACAATGGTATAGAGATGTATTAGGGCTCCAGTTATTAAACATTACTGAGGAACTTGCGATTTTAAAAGTAAATGAAGGACCTTTCTTACTTATCTTAGTTCCTACCGAAGATGAAACATTTGCACATTTTACAATTGATAATGAACAAGAATTTAGCATTGGCTTTACAAGTCCAGAATTATCCAAATTTCATCAACACTTAATTGATAATCAAGTTAAGGTCGAGGATATAAAAGAAGATAATGGTCATGCCTTTTTCCACTTTTATGACCCAAATGGTAATAAACTTCAAGTACACTGGTAAGATTATAATAAATAAATTACCTTATTTCATTAACGGGTGCTATAGTTAAGGATTTAGCTGCCATTATGTAGCTTTTCTTATTGAAGTAACTGGCAGGTTAGTGGAAGAAGGAATTTGTTTTTATTTCTAGAATTTCTAATTTAGTAGAAAAATTAATGAAATTAGAGAAGTGAGGGAGATAATTATTATGATAAAAGGTTTCGGGGGAATATTTTGGAGGACTAAAAATCTAGATGCTATAAAAAAATGGTACAGTGAAGTGTTGAAGATTGAAATAGAAAATTGGAATGGGACTATTATCAAACCCCATTCAGGAAATGAAACTATCTTTTCTTTCTTTACTGAAGATGACAGCTATTTCCCAACAGAACAGCAAGTGATGTTAAATTTCCAAGTTGATAATCTAAACGAGACTATTAAACATCTGGAACAAATTGGTGTACCTCTTGTAAAGGAAAAAGAGATTAGTGAATTTGGTAAGTTTATTTGGATTGAAGATCCTGAAGGTAGACTAGTTGAGCTATGGGAAAAATAACAGGTTGTAATGATTCATATTTTGTTGAATAAACGGGTGCTTAAATACGGTCGCTGCGGCGACTTTTTTTCTTGTTCCAATCGGGGCAGATTAGTTGAAGATTATCCTCCTAAACCTTTATTCCTCAACATAAATTAGAGTAATACTTTTTTGTAGAAGGGGGATTGCATATGCGTATTGTATCTCTTGTAATTCTTATGAGTTTTTTGGGATATGGATTATTTTTAATGGGGATTTATGGAGGATTCATCGCATTTGGTATTATATGTTCTTTGCTTATTGAGTTATTGTTGAAAATAAATGACCTGGATAAAAGTGGATTAAGGAATAAAAATCAATAATCTTCTCCCAACTACAATAATTCATCTTAAACTAATGGGCGCAAGAATGGAGGTCCGATTCTACTTTAGTGGCTACTTTTAAAATATCATAAATATTAATAATCTTGCAAAAAAGTGAATAAGGTAAAACAGTATATTCTTGAAGGGGGGAGTCTAATTGAAACACTTTACAAAATGGATAAATCGGACGTTCAATCATTATCCCAGAAAAAAATTGACTCTCGTTATGGGATCTCAATACGAACCGCAAATATTTGGTCAACCAGTTGAACGAAACCAAACTTCGTTAATAAGTACCAGTGATGCCGAGAAATACTTTCGTCCTTCCCGCCTCCCTATTAAAAATACCCTTGTCAAGAACATCCAATTTTTTGATCCCTATTATGAAAAAAACTACAAAGAAATTAAACTCCCTGCAACATTAACTCGGACTCCTGATGAAATTGTTTTAAACTACTTTAGTATATTAAGAGAGGCAGAAAACCTCACTCAAAACCAGTTGGGTGGGTGCGGAACTGTGGGGATGGCAAAGTTGCCCTATCCAATTGCTTATAACTTTTTTACTAAAGACTATCACAAAAGGGTTTCCTATAATGAATATCTTCAGTCGTTTGCTGGAATTGGACATCTTAATTTAATTAAGATGAACAGACTTCCTGATGAAAAAGGCATTGTTCCTTATTTCATTGAGCTAGAAAGCATCGAAGGTTCATCAAAAGGTGTCACCTATTTTGCTTATTATTACGGCTATGTCCAATTAAAAAAAGTTCAAAACCTGTATAAAATTGACCAGATGAAATTGTACGGAGAGGACTTCCTATGTGCACCCTATCATCTCTGGCAGCATGATGCGGAAGCAGTCGTTGGTATTATGTATGGAAACTGGTGCAAGTTAATAAAAAAACAGCTGCCTACTAAACAAGATGGTTACGTCAAAACCATTAATTATATTGGTACGGATGGAGCCGATTATCGGTTTATCTTTTATCAATTAACAAATGATACAGATGTATTAATTTCTCAATTTAAAAAGGATTCTGAAGGAAACTGGGAATCCATCAGAATTGATCCTATCAAATGTGTAAAAAACTAAGCGTGTTATTAAAGAAACTCGAACCTATACTCTATGCCACAAAAAGGGCTTTCATTAAATGAAAGTTCTTTTTTCTTTGTGAAATATTGTAATTAAACTAAAGAGCAGTTTAGTGTAACAAGACATAAAAATAAAGCTTTGGATAAACGGTTATGTCCAAAGCACGTTCATAAAATTATAATGTTTTAACTTGCTCAATTTTTAATCCGAAAATTTGAGGTGGTTCAATTTTGTTCATTTGTAAATATGTAGAGATTTGTCCACGATGATGGATTTCATGTTCAGGAATTGCCATAAGTATTCTCCACACACTAACTTCATGACCATGAAGGGTTAAAACCTTTTTTGTCAACAAATCGTTGCCAACTTGTAATAGACCCTCTGTTAGTTTAATCTGACATGCTTCTAAATAATTGGAAATATCCTCAAGAGAAGACCCCTTACCAGTATCATGCCCTGTGTATGTCCAGGAACCATGTTCAAATATACCAAGAAACATCAATCGAGATGATGCGATATGTCGCAATAAATCACCTGTAGAAAATTTATCTTCAGAAGGCTTCCAATCTAGGAGTTCATTAGGTATTGCTTTCAGATATTGCATCCATCTAAATATTTTACATATTCCTTAATATCATGAATCATGTCGCCACTCTCCAGTTTTTCTGACTTTTATTACTTTATATTCTTAATTCTGTGTAAATAATCCTTTAACGGCAACCATTTCCGACTAATTTTGTTATTTAACTAAATGGTAGCATAGTTGAAGAAGGAAAAGGTATTTTTATATTGATTCTATTATATGTAGAAACTATTAAAAGAGGCAGAGAAAATGGCTGATTACCCAAGGACTGGATTAAGAATTAGATGCGAACAAGGAGTTCATCCAGAAGTAAAAAGAGCTTGTCTTGAGTTTGCAAAATGGCTAAGAAAAGAATTTGAATTTCCCATTAGAGTTGTTGTTTACCTCAAAAAAGACTATCAAATTAAAAATAAATTCACTAATGAATTAGTATCTGCAACATTCTGTGCACCTTTCGATAAAAGAGAAGAACCATACATAAGAATAGCTACAGGTGACTATAGAGAATTATTGGAAGAGAACGGACAAGATGATGCACTTGCAGCAATTCTTGGTTCTATTGCCCACGAGATGGGGCATTATTATCAATGGATTGATGACCTTGATCTAGATAGGGCGAAAAGATTTTAGAAGGCTATAAGTCTCCTAAAAAGAAAGGCCATTTTAAACAGCCTACAAACGCTTTTAACAACGTGATTGATTTAAAAGAAAACGAAAATGGAGTATTCGGGGTGTTGGACGAATGAAAAAGAGAGACCTGGCCATTTTAAATGACCTGCAGCGTTTTAGATGCCTTACTAGGGATGACATCATCAATTTGCATTTTAATAGCCTCAAACAGCCCGTGACGTGCTGTAATACGGTCCTGAAACGATTGAGAAGAGATGGATATATTGAGGTAAGTACTAAGCAGTTACCCTATATCTATTTCGCTTCACCGTCTCCGATCAAGAAGGACTCCACAAAGATACCGCATTTCTTGAAAATTGCTGAATTCTATAAAAGCCTGATCAAATATGAGTCACCTAAATACTTCATAGTCGAGCCTAAGTACGGAAAAGGGTATATGGAACCGGATGCCTTTATGTTATGGAAGAGAGGGCCGTTCTTTGTGGAAATCCAACGTTCAATCTATTCGGATAAAGTGATGGAAGAGAAGGTGAAACGATATGAGGATTATTACCTTAGCAACGAATGGAAACAAGAAGCGTGGCAGCCGCAAAACAAAAAGGTATTCCCGGCCGTGATTATGATTACAGATACACTATACAAAATCGATAGCCCCTTTATAAAATTTCACCAAGTGCCGCACATTGAACACCTAGTAAAAATGTTTGAGCCTAAAAAGACAGAATACTTACCAATAAAGGTGAGTAGTTCATCATTTAAATTAAAAACTATTTAGAGTTCCAAGGCCCTTTTATTGAAGCAGGATAGCAATAAGCAATAGGATTTAAAGAAACAAGTTGATAGTTAAAATAATATAGTTCTATAATTAAGATAAAAGAAATGGAGCTGGAAATTAGTGATGATAAAAAGAAAAAACATTCTAATATTTTTTCTTATAACGTTATTAGTAGGAATTTTTTTTTATTTTAGTCTTGGTAAAGAATCTAAAATTAAGGAGTTTCCTGTTCCTCTTCTAGCAAAATATATTGAAGATGAAAATTCTAAAGATTTTAAATATTCTTCAACCGGCATTCTATATTCCTTAACATTATGGTTTAATGGTTGGAAAAAAGTCGCTCATGAAGGTGATTCCACCGTTTTTAAAAAAAACGATAGAGAAGTGATAGTTGTTAAGCATACCGGTGAAAATTTCATATATATATTTGAAGATGAATAAATTATATTAAAAATATATATAAAAATAGGCTGCCAATGTGAGCAGCCTATTTTTATACTGACGGAAAAATTATAAAGAGTAGTGATTATTTAGTTTGCAGTAAATCTTAAGTATATCCACTTCGAATCTCCATTTTTATCTTTATTAATTTTACCATAGTCGTAATTTCTTCTATCTGTAACATGTTGGCTAATATATAAAGTTCTTAAATTAGTATCCTTACCTGTAACAAATAAACTATGCCACCTTCGACCAGATCCAGCATATCTATACTGGAGAACATCTCCAGGTCGTGCATCATAATAAATTTGCATAGGACTCCAAGTTTCCTCAACATAGTTAACACGTGGTGCCCAATATTTATAAAAAGCTTCTACATTAACCCATGATGCACTTGATTTAATATCGACTATACCAAGAGCTATAGGGACCTTGACAGTAAACCAATAATTATCTTTATCAATAACCCAAGGACTGAATAAATCAATTCCTGGAGAAACCACCATACCTTTGCCACCTGCATAAACTGCTTGTGAAACAAAGTTAGTGCAATCTGAACCAATAGGATCGTAGTCTCTATAATCCAAATTTCGGTACAAAGCCCACTTTAAAGCATAATTAACTGCTGCATTTGCATCATATGGATAAGGATCTACTACACCCATAGTTGTAATCGAATTCGTGGTATTTTTTTGCTTATTTTCGATTTGTTGTTGAACTTCTTCATCTTCTAACGCAATTTCTTCTTTTATCTGTTTAATAGTTTTATTAGCAACCTCATTCATATTAAAGGTTTGTTCCGTATCCATTTGGGTTTTTGCCATAGTTGTCTTATTCATATCATTTGAGCTGGTACTCTGGCTTTTAGCGAGTGTCTGTTCATGTAAATACTCAGCTGCATATGCCAGTATGAGCGTATATTGTGGATGTCTAGCCAATTTTGGATCATCATGTTGCTCTAGTTGCTTTATTAAGTATTGACTGTACTCTGGTGTACCTACTTTATATGGCATATTATTCTGTGAAAAATAATCCAATAACGCTTTTTCAAGCTCGCCTAGTGTAACACTATCATTTGGTGTTACTACTAAATAACCATTATAATCAAATTCACGCCATTGATTATCTACAAAGTACCATCTGTTAGTAAGTAACCCATAATCGTCTAAATCATAATAAACTTGACGGCCATTAAGAGTCTGCCATCCTTGTTTCTTAATAAGTTGACCTGAATCGTTAAATTGAAACCACTTTCTTTTATCTTCTATGTACTGCATTCCAGTTACCATAACACCACTAGTATTAAGATAATAAATTTCGTTATTTAATGTTAACCAACCTGTTAACATAGCACCTGTTGAATCAAAGTAATACCATCTTTCGCCAGCTTTTAGCCAACCTGTTTTCATCTGACCGATTTTTTCATTTTCATTAGCTGCTGTTGGCAATAAATAGTACCACTTGCCATTAATAAATTGCCAACCTGTTAACATAGCACCTGTTGAATCAAAGTAATACCATCTTTCGCCATCTTTTAGCCAACCTGTTTTCATCTGACCGACTTTTTCATTTTCATTAGTTGCTGTTGGCAATAAATAGTACCACTTGCCATTAATAGATTGCCAACCTGTTAACATAGCACCTGTTGAATCAAAGTAATACCATCTTTCGCCATCTTTTAGCCAACCTGTTTTCATTGCACCTGAAGAAGGATCTAAATAATACCACTTGCCATTAATAGATTGCCAACCTATTTGTTTCACACCATTCACATAATAATACCAAAAGTTTCCACTAAACACCCATCCATTTAGTGTTGCAGCTTTAACACTGACACTTTGTAATCCTAGAAAATTCCCTTGATATACCGTTAGATTAGCAGGTATAGACACTATTAAAATAATAGTAATTAAAAGAAACTTTTTTACCATCTTTCCCATAATAGACCTCCATTATTACTATTTTGGTATAAATCAATTATAAATTTACTATAAATCTACAATGTTTCCAAAGTTTTAGAAAATTATTCAAAAAAATATCAAAAAATAGTATTTATTGGAGAATACTGCAGAAATATATTATCTTTCATCAAAAAATTTACTTGTTTTTTGAAGATTCACTACATAAGTACAATTATGTACATGAAAAAACACCCATCTATTTGGATGCTTTTTCACTCGTTATCGAAAAAACAGGTAGTATCCGGAACATTAAGCCATATATTTAATTGGACAATTTTAATATAATTAAATAGCGTTATGTTTTAAATTACTTGAGGTGCAACTATGACCAGAAGAAAAAATCCACTTATTAAAAGAAGTATGGGAAATACTTATAGCAAACGAAATAATAATTTCTATAAAAAACCTAGTAACATGGACCTTAGAACTTACGTTCCTTACAAAAGGCATTACAAATCAACTTTTAGAAAAGCTCGTTACAAAGCATCTACATCTGACGCATTCGGAGGATGCTTAGGAATAATCGGCTTATTTATCGCAGTATTGAGTGTAGTTATGATAGTAAAAAATCCTGATATTATATTACCTTTAGGTTTTTTTATAGCCTTGATTTTTACAAAAATGAAGGTTAAAAAGAAAAAAAGACGGTAGACTCAGACTTTTTTTAAGAATTCACTACATAACAACGCTATGTATGATTGTTAACAATGGAAAAAGATTCCGTGAAAATCCCCTTACTTTTCAAAATAGTCAGTTCTATAATCGTCTGCTGAAGTTTCAACTGATTCGGTCTCTGTTGGTAGAACCTCCGCATACATAAATCATAGCTCCGCATTTATTTATCCTGACTCGTTAACTTTCCAGTTCAAGTCATGCTGCTTGAATCTTTTAAAGCTCTTTTTTCGAGCAGCTGGGAACCACGAATTGGGTTTTATTAATTTTAAGAAAAAGGAATTTAGCGTGTGATTTTATCATTCAAATAGATAAGTATATATGAAGAATTTTTGAGGGCTCTCTATTTTGAGCCTTTTTTTTTATAAATAATATATGAAAGGGGATTGGGGATTACGAAATTGAAACAAAGCGTTGTATCAATGATTGAAGATTATTTTTTCGCTAATGATTTAAAAAGGGGGGAGGACTTCGAAATAGTTTCCTATATTGTACTGGATGATAAGTTTGATTTTTACTCAATGGAACACTTCTTTGGTATTAATAGCAATAAGATTTTCCATTTAGATAATTTGGATACAAACGATGTAAATGACTTTTTCCGTTGGCACCCTAAAATGCAAAATGTTATGAGCCTAACGGAAACACTAAGAAGTGAATGTAGATTTAGAATTTATAATAGATTTTTTAAAACAAATGAATCATGAAATTAGTTCTTTTTGTACGTTGTCTTACGATGATTATAGTTATGTTCAATGTGCTGGTTCAATTGAGAAAATGACTATTGAATATAGAAAATCATCTGGTAATAGTTTCGAACATAGTGTTTTAGGAACTGAGAGTTCTGCAATAATTGATGCAACTATTAAGTATAGTGGCGGCGAGATAATATTGAAAAGCAATGAGATATTAAATCTTGACGATGCTATAGAAGTTTTTACAACTTACTACAAAACCCAAAGTGTACTGGATAAATACAAAAAGAGGGACATAACAAGTATTTTTTAATTCGTTTCTAAAAGAAGTTTGATTTTTATTAAATGGCAGGTTACTTGAAGAAGGATTAACGCACTTTTTGTAGAACTATTGACCTAACGAAATAAGTTTTAATTGAAAAACTTCGGAAATAAGGTGAAGTTTATGGAATTAAATTTCTTTAAATTAAAGGAACAATCAGAAGAAAAAATCAAAAAATATGGTGCGGAAATTAACCCAAACTTACCTTTAATGGATTATCAAGGTGTACGGAATAGCAATGAAATTATTAAAAGAGTAACCATTATGGCTGGAATGGTTTATATTGCACATCAAGCTCCTCCATCTATAATTAAAGGATGGATAGAAGAACAGGATTTGTTTCAATATGTCACAGAGTTTGAAAAGGGTATTTTAGAGAAAAGTGAGATAGAAGTTACGCCAACAGAGATAATGAGGTTAAAATGGTATGTTGAAAGCCTATGGGCTTTAGTTTGGGTCTTAGGTATAAACAATAACTTTCGCATAGATGAACCTGTAGGCGATAACTTAATCAAAATAGTTCCAGATGTTAGAAAAAAGCAGGATTTTTCTACATTAGAAGCTCAAACACTTATGAGAAATGATAAGGAAATATATGAACAAGTCGATTTATATTATAGGCTTCATTGGTATTTAGTTGATGCACGGTTAAATGGGAAAAAACATAATAAGCTTGACGAAGGCACGATTATGGAAAGAAGAAAAGCACTCGAATGGGTCGTTACTCCTGGTGAAGAATGGGAAAAAATAGATTTGAGTACATAACCTTGTTTGTTTCACTGACGGATGCGATGCTTCAATAACGAAGGATCGCCTTTTTCTTATTCAAGTAACTGGCAGTTTAGTGCAATAAAGAATTTCTATAAATGTAAAAAGTATTTGACATTTATTTTTACATAGTTTACCATTTGTTGTGTAAAATGTTTTTTACATTGGAGGTATGAAATTTGAAATGGATTTTTTATCTAATTATTCCGATATTATGGCTATTTGTTGTAAGTTGGTTTACTGGAAGCAAGGATTATGTATTTCAAACCAATGATGACGAAAGAAAACAGAAAATAAAACAAAAAGCAATTGTACAAAGTTGGACAACTTTAATTTTGTTCTTCATCACTAATTTCCTACTTAATTTCTTTCATTTGAATGATAAGCGTTTAGACAATGTACCCTTGGTTTACCCAGAGGTTGATTATTTCCTTGTTGCAGTTGTAAGTTATTTTATTTTCTTCATTATAAATAATAGAAAAATGAGTGCAAATTAGGTGTTTAATGGTGAATTTTTGTGAAAAATAACATTCGTACTTTAAGGAAAAAACTAGGCTATTCACAAGAGGAATTAGCTAAGTATAGTAAGGTTTCGCGACAAACCATAAATGCTATTGAAAATAACAAATATGATCCTACTCTTGAATTAGCATTTCGTTTATCAAAAATCCTTGGTGTAAAAGTAGATGAATTGTTTTTCCCCTGACTAACTATGAGCATTTAATTTTGTTTAATCATTACTGGTCAATAAATTTTAGTAAGTAGTTTTTTGGAATATTTAATATAGAAAATGGGTCATAGGGTATAATCCAATGGTGCTTTTGGCAATTGGTGCGATTCTTCAAGGAGAAGGTCGCTTTTTTCTTATTCCATAATAATGATTGTGAAATATTGTACTTAAACAAACGGGTGCAATAGTGAAAAAGGCAGCGGAAAATCCGTTGCCTTTTTCACTACATTTTTAAAAATACTTTCTATAAAATTCTTTTCTAAGGCTTCCACTTAATTGAGCATAAATCCTAGTGGTCTCGCTTTTTTCGTGTCCTAGTAGACTTTGAATAACATCAATGGGAGCTCCGTTGTTCAATAAGTGTGTGGCATAGCTGTGGCGTAGTTGGTGTGGATGAATTTCTTTGTTAATCCCAGCCCGACTTGAAATTCGTTTTATGATGTACCTCATCTTCCAATACTGATTCTAAGTGGGTGCCGTTCAGTAACAAAAATAGCTGGATCTTTATCGTATCGAAGGTCTAAGTATCGCTTGAGCCAGATTTCACACCGTATATTAAAGTAAACCTCCCTTTCCTTATCACCCTTGCCAAGCACAATTGCGGAATGATTTGACCAATTAATACAATTTTTATCAAGAGAAACAATTTCACCTATTCTACACCCTGTTGAAAACATAAATTCAAATAACGCCTTCTCCATTGGAGTTAAGCACGCTTCCCTCAAAAGTTCAATTTCCCCCTCTGTTAAAAATTTTGGAATTCGTTTACCTTGTTTAGGTTCTTTGATTTTTGCCGCTGGATTCTTTGAAATATGCCCTTCTTCGTGTGACCAGCGAAAAATTGATTTAATGAATCGAATTCGATGAGCTAAACTTGATGGTTTTAAGTGTATGCTGGAATTTGCTAAGTACTCTTTCAAATGATTCGTCGTTAAAGATTCAATACTCACGTCGTTAAAATGGTGAATAAGTAACTTTGATTGAAGTCTATATGCTTTTAGTGTTTGTGGAGAGAACCCTTCAATCCTTTTATCTGATTCGTAAAGTTCCCAAGCTTTTGATAACAGCAAAATAAATCCCTCCTAAAATGGCTATATTTAGAGGAATTATTGCCTTCATTATAGAAGTGAAAACATTGGTTATTGAACGATCTGGCAGGTTTGTTGAAGAATAGATAAAAGGATTCTTACCCAAAACAAGAATATATATTTATTGGTATTTTAATAAGCACTACTTGAAAATAGGAGGTATTGAATTGGAGGAGTTAATTAAGGAGTACACCTTAGGATACACAATGCTTCGGGAAGCCATCGAAGGATTAACCGAGGAGGAGCTTCGTTACAAGCCCGCACCGGACAAATGGAGCATTCATCAAATCCTCATACATGTAACGGATTCCGAGATCTCGTCCACATCTCGGCTAAAAAAAGTCTTGGCGGAGGATGAGCCGATTCTGATTTCATTTGACCAAGACGCATGGGCTAATAACCTGGGGTATGATTTGTTGGACCATGAACAGCATTTACTTATTTTCAAATTGCTACGTTCCAGTATGCAGATTATTCTGGACCATCTAACTAGTGAACAAAGCAAGCGAGTGGGGGTGTATGTCGATCAGGGGCGGTTCACATTTAAGCAATTGTTGGAATACCGAGTGCAACATGTCCGCGACCACCTTGATCAAATTGAACGGGTAAAGAAGGCATATCAAGGGAACCAAACCTATTAAACTAATTAAACGAACGGGTGCTTTTGTTCAATATCTCCAATTATTATGAAGCTAATAGTATGCAAGTTTCTATTTTTTACTTTCAATGTGACAATTCTTTTGTAAATAGAACTCTTTTTTATATAATTTTATAAAAATTAAATTAATAATGGTGATTCTTATGAGAATGGATGATAAAAGGAGTCAGCTTCAAAAAAAATACAGGAAGGAAATAGAGCAAAAAAGAGTGGATGAAAAAGTTAAAAATAAAGAAAAATTATTAATTGTCACTGTCCTTTTTTTAATAATCATTATTATCATACTTTTCCAAGATGTTTTTGTTAATCCTAACCGGATAATACGGATAATTAGCTAGGATTGAAAAGGGTAGAATGATGCAAACATGTCGGTGAAATAGTCCAAATTCTTTCCAATGTACATTTTATTTTCCTTGCAACCTTGGAATGATTCCATTCATATGTTCGAAGTAAAAATGAACATGGAGCCCGACGGAATTCATTAGAAAAGACCAGCACAAGAAAGTTGTAAGCTAATAAGGAATGTTTTTCATCATATAAAATACTATGTGAACGAATGTACTTAAAGTAACGGGTGCTTTTGTTTTATATTGAAGTCAACAAATTAATTGTTGGCTTTTTTCTATCGCTTCCGGACGATAATACGTAGCAGCAACACCTTTTAGGAGGTGGTTTTTTTATGCCTACCAATTGGTTAATTATGGTGTTTGAAGACAAATGTTGTTATTCAATAACGAAGTAGGTTAATTAAAAAAATACGAATTAATACATATTTATATTGTTTGTTATTTTTTTGGCACGAAAGTTGCTTTACCTATTAATGAATATAATTGGGAGGAGTAACAAAAAATGGAAACAGTAAATATTAGGACTACTACAAAAGATGATATCCCACAACTTTTTGAATTAATGAACCAGTACATCGTTGATTTCTACAAGTGCCCTCGTCCAAGTGAAGACTCACTCAAAAAATTGATTAATCATTTACTTGAAAATCCTTATGAAGGTATCCAGTTTGTTGCCGAGACGGAAACAAACCGATTAGTTGGATTTGCTACATTATACTTCACGTTTAATACACTAGAGGTAAAACGGATGGCTTTTTTATATGATTTGTTTGTAACACCCAATATACGGGGTCAAAAGGTTGGTGAAAGATTATTTAATACTTGTCTTTCTTACGTTAGAGAAAATGATTATTCTCATATGATTTGGGAAACTGCTCATGATAATGAAGTTGCTCAAAAGTTATATGACAAGATGAGAGCAAAAAAACAAGTTTGGTTAAACTATGAAATAAAGTAATTTTATTATGTTTATTTGAATAAGTTATTCAAAGTGTACTAACATTTGATTGTTATTAGAACATGATTTGCTTAAAAAGTTGACATAAAGAATTCCATCATATGAATTGTTCTTCAACTAAAAGGTGCGATGCTTCAATAAACGAAGGATCGCTTTTTCCTTATTCAAGTAACTGGCAGGCTAGTTTAACAAAAAGTGATAATTGATTGTTGTTTATTTCCAATAAGAGAAACTTCTGCTTCGTTTAAAACGTATAAGTATTTAGTTGGAAAATAAAGTTGAGGTGATTAAATGTATTGGAAACTAAGGATTCCTCTATTTTTATTTGTTTTAGGTACAATTTCTGGTCTTGTTCAAAAGTTTCCTGAATTCTTTCTTGTAAATACATCGTATTTCTTAAGAAGTGCAGTCTTTATTGGTGTAATTGGAATTATTTTTACTATTTTTGAAAAGACAAAATTAAATGAAAAGAAGATTCATTTTACGATTGGTATTGGTTTAATCTTCTTAGGTATTCTAATTGATTATTTAATGGTTTAGGTGGATTAACTTTCACAATGTACTTTTTCTTTTTTAAAGAAAAATCAACAATATTAATAAACATAGCCTTATACAAAGAAAGATTGTGAAATGTTGTACTTAAAGTAACGGGTGCAAGAGTTGAAGATCCAGCTGCAAACCAGGTGGGTCTTTTTCTTATTCAGCTAACGGGCAGGATAGTTTAATAAAACTTTATATAATATGGGTTCACATACATAGAAATTCTATGTAAAATTTAAGTATGAAAACTAAAGGAGAATCCAAATGAATCGTCGCCTTTTTTTTATTTCTTTAATTTTTGGATGGCTTGCAGTTTCAATTTCCCCAATATTAGATACAGTGATTGTGTCAAATTCTAATGATTTATCCCATCTTAGACTTGGTTTTCCACTACCGATTATTGAACAGAACACATCGTTAACTCCTATGGAGGGAGACTTTCCTATTACATTAGGGTTACTAAATCCCAAGGAAAACGCAACCGATTTACTGGTTTTTAATTATTCTTTTTCAATATTAATAATAACCGTAATCTCTTATATCTGTATTCTCCTAATGAAATTATTAGTTAGAAGGCTAATAAAAGTCTAACCCCAAGTTTAAAGGGGACTTAAAGTATCGGGTGCTTGAGTTAATGAATGGGGGTTGCTACAAGCAACCCTTTCTTCTTGAGCTAACGGGAGTTTGGTTGAAGAAGAAATGCTTTATATTATTGAATAAATAGAGGGTTTTTTATAATAAATATCGAAAACATTCATAGTTAATTTGAATGTAGTATGACAAAGTAATCCGTAAGTATCATGGAGGAAGAGATGAAGAAAGTAATAAACATGATTAATCCAAGTTCGAAAGTGGCTGGCGTGTCGTTAGTTGAATTGAAAAAACAAGAAAAAGCACTTGGTGCTATTTTTCCAGATGAATACAAGGAACTTTTTTTAGAAACGAATGGAGCAAAATTTGGCGATTGGACTTTGTTCCCTATTCAAACTAATGAAAAAACGGCATTAATAATTGATATAGTAAAACAAAATCAGAACAGACCCAAAAATCTACCGAGTGATATGGTTTGTATTGGTGAAAAAATGAGTGGTGACAAACTTTGCTATCGAATTAGGAAAAGATTTATGCAGGAACTAATTTATACTTGGAATTACAAAACTGGGTTAGGCAAATATGCGTCTTTATCATTAAGTGAATTTATTGATCGGCATGTGCCGAAAGTGAATACTAATAAGTCTAATAAACTTGGCACTTTTATGGTTGAAAGTGGAAAGCTAATTGTTACTGACCCATACTATAAAGTGGATGAAGAAGCTGAGTTGCAAATCGTGCTTTTAAATGTGAAAAATGGTAATTGGACAGCTTCCATTTCTTATACTCCTGATGAAGTTGTTAAAAACTTATTTGTATTTTATGGGGAAAAGAAACCAAGTGGAAAATGGCATGTTTGCGATAAACAGATTGGAGTTGACTCTGCACAAGCAGGAATTTTTGATTTTAAAACATTTGGTAGAAACGAAGCCATCCAATTTGATGAGGTAGTTGCTTCAGATGCACAGGGGGGAGTTGTCTCAGATGGTGCGGTTTCAATGTCTGGTTATGGTGACGGATTGTACGAGGTGAAAGTAAAATATAACATTTCAAAAAAGGTTGTTGGAGTGATGATTGACTTTGTAGATGAGGAATAATGCTATTCACCAACGAGCAGTGAATTACACCTTTGTTTATTCAGCTAACGGGTAGCAATAGTTAAAGTTGAGATCGCTGCGGCGGTCTTTTTGCTTGTTCGGCTAACGGGCAGATTAGTTCAAGAAAAATTCATACTATGTAAGGGACTGGAATGTAATAAATGGTATGATTTAGGAAAAATAGTAGGGGGATTCTTTATGATTGGTGTTATGGGTTTTGGGTCTTTGCTAATTACAATTGGAATGCCTTTGGCAGTGGTTTTTCTTTTAGTATGGACTTATAAGATAAAAAGAAATAGTGACACCCAAGTTGAGCAAAACAATAAGATTATTAAATTGTTGGAAAAAGACACTAATCAATAAATTGGTATAAATGCTTATTGTGCTAACGGGAGTTTAGCGAAAAAAGGAAATTCCGTGAAGTCGATATTAGTTTATTGTTTCTACACAATAGTATGGGTGACTGGAAGGATGTTATTTATTGCAATATGCTTGGTTAATAACCGAGTAAAATGACTAAAACTAACTAGATAGGTAACTCAACCTAGAATAATAATGGGGTGATTTTATGAGTAAAGCTAAAGGAAAAGGTGGAACCGGGAGAGGAACAGACAAGAAGGGTTGGAATCGTTGGCAAGCTAGTGCAAACAAAAAAAAGAGTGCAAAACCTTATATAAGTAAAGGTACAAAAAAAACGGATGTTGAAAATGACCCCACGAGCAATAGTTAAAGTCACTTATCCGAAATATAGCGGATGCTGAATAAATACAATTATTTAATGACCCAACGTGTGCGAGCTCCTTTAAAGGAGCTCGCTTTTTTCTTTTTCAGCTAACGGGGCAGGTTATTTTAATATTTGTCACAATTTATTTTTCTAGGTTTTTCTTAAAAATGAACGGTTCTTTTTTAATGTGAAATTGTTCTTTTAAAAAGCCCCTTAAATTTCTCCCTATCTTCTGATGTAAATGGTTTTGGCCCCTTTGTACGCTTTCCGCTTTTTCGAGCCATTGCACTCAAATAACGTGTTTGTAATAATTGTTCAATGTTTTCATTTGTATAGCTAGACCCATTATGGTGAAGTACCGCACACCCTTTTGCTAAACCTAGCGAAGCAAGACCATAATCTTGCGTAACGATTATATCTCCTTTTTCCGCTAATTTCATAATGCGATAATCCGCAGCATCTGCTCCAGAATCAACATAAATGATTTCCACTCCTGATGGTTGTTCCGCATTAGAAAAATGAGAAAAGCTAGTAACAAGGATAACAGGAATTTCAGCATTCGTACCTTCAGAGATAATGATATCTTTTACCGGACAAGCATCTGCATCAACATAAATTTTCATCTTTACCTCTCCCCGTAAATAAGTTTGAGTTGATGATAATGGCAAATTTAGCCTTTGTCAAACGATAAAGATGGTTTACCTAAAATCATTAAAATACAGTTGTTCTATTAAAGGGCGCTTTTCTCTAATAAGAAGGCTTCTTTTCTAAATAGTCCAGATTCTGGAACCCTCACATTTAAGGGAATGGATTATGTTAAAGTGTAGAAAAGATTGTGAAGGTTTCTACTTAGACTATAGGAGTGCTATAGTTAAAGAATTAGGGTTCCTTGCAAATAACTTCAAAAAATGCTATTTTAAAGAAGAATTATTTTTGTTCGGTGTAAAGGATAGTATTAGTAAAAACTTTTTGTCTTGATGATCACTGAGAGCAAGGATAGTAATACATTGTGTGTGCTTAGCACACTAGGAGGCAACAAACATGGAAAAAGGTAAAGTAAAATGGTTTAATGGCGAAAAAGGCTTCGGATTCATCGAACGTGAAGGTGGAGAAGACGTATTCGTTCATTTCTCAGCTATCCAAGGCGAAGGGTACAAAACATTAGAAGAAGGTCAAGAAGTGACTTTTGATGTTGAGCAAGGTCAACGTGGAGCACAAGCAGCTAACGTTCGTAAAGCTTAAATAAAATGCCAAACATGGACAGACTCTTTTTTAGAGTCTGTTTTTTATTTTTCTTAGAAAAACAAATAACCCCACTCAAAAATGAGTAGGGTACTTGAAAACAGTAAATCAAATGGTAAACCAAGTGTAGCATATAAATTGTGGATCTCCTAATTTCCTTTTATTTTTTATTAAGAGAAAAACTCTGTTGGCAATATAGAAACAGACTGGAATAAATCATGTGCTATGATTCAATAACGTAGGATCACTTTTTCTTATTGTGCTAACGGGAGGTTAGTTGATGAAAAAGTTGTTTATTAACTTCATAATTGACACATATTGCACGAATGGCGAATAAATTCAGTCGTAAAAGACACAAAAGACGAAAAAAAGAAGCGCTGGTTAATCGCTTCAAAAGTGGAAGGAATACAAATATAGCCCTGTCCAACTTCCAATTTTATGACCTGAATTACATCATGCAGCCCATTCATTTGGAAATCTAATAGGTGCAGTACCAGCAAAACTGTCACTACCCCTAATAGAAGAAAACTGCTGTACAAGAGTGTGGCTTTTTTATCTAATAAACACTCAGGTTGGAATTTATTACTTATTGAACATATGCTTTACCGAATAAATCGGATGATACAAAAGCATCCATGGTCCTGTACGACGCATGACAGCCTTCATCTTTTGCCGATACGTTGGTTTATAACAGTGCACCTTGCAGTTTGAACAAGCAGATTTTTCTTCACCAAACCGACAGAGAGAAAGTCGCAAAAAGGCATAGTCCTTTAAATCCTGGCATTCCTTACAGAGCACATCACGATGATGCTTTTTCCGACAATACAATCCGATCATCTCGTTGACAATTTCTTTTTCCTTTTGAATATTTGGACCATTGTTTGGTTGTTTTCGTTGTTTACTCATGATCATAAGCCTCCCTTTTTGTGAATGTCTGCCTTTATTTATCTAATTTGACCATACCACAAGGTTCTTCCTTTTTACGGAGGAATCTTAACAAATTAAGGACAAAAGGATATTAAAAAAAGCTATAAATCAACATTTTATAGTATTTCTTTTTATTGAGTGAAATAGTTTTTTTAAAATTGTAAAAAAAGCAATGTTTACGAAAATAGCCTACAAATAATAAATTGGACTATGCCTTGGCTTTGCTTTTTTTGAGATCGATCCAGGAGCTTAAAGGCAAAGTGACAGGGGTCTTGCTCTAGACCGCAAAGTAATCGGACGGGAGAAGAATGCCCCTTATTTTTTTATTTCTTCAAGCTTTTTTCTATTGACCGCCCTATATAAAGAACCTTGAGATATTCCAGATGATGAGACTAGTTGCGTTCTTGTATAGAGGCGGAATCCATTTTCTGGACGTCGATTCGGGACAATGAGATTTTCTTTCTCCCAGTGCCGGATGGCTGGTTGCTACATTCGCTAGCTGGGCGACTTCCCCAATCGTCATTTCGTCTTTGATTTTCATTTTATCCACCTCCAACAGTTCTCGATGATGGAGTATTCTTAATTAAAGTAACGGGTGCAAGAGTTGAAGAACGGAGGTTACTACGGCGACCCTTTCTTCTTGTGCTAACGGGAGTGTAATAAGAGTAGAAATATGCTGTGCATTATCCAAGAAAGATTAATACACTTTTTAATGAAATTTAATAAAACTGAATGCTGGTTCTCCAAATTGTAGAGTGGAGCGACTATTTATTGTAATCGAAAAGAAAAAAGAAATTCAAAATAAAGTTTAAAAAGCTAACAAATCCGTTAGCTTTTTTTTTGTTTTTATAATAATCACTTTTCCTCTTAATCTTTATTTAATCTTTATCTCATCTTTATTTCATTAGGCTATACTTCTTTCCGAACAGAATTATTAATCAATCAATTAATTAAATACTCAAATATAGAAAGAAGTGAGTACATGAAAATACGTAAACAATTAAATAATGATGGTAAGGTTGCAGTATTTTTCTTATTACCAAGTTTGATAGGTTTTTCCCTTTTCTATCTAATCCCTTTTGTAATGGGTACTATCTATTCATTTAATGATGGGGCGGTTGGTGGTTCATTTGTTGGTCTTTTTAATTATAAAGAGTTGTTAGCTAGTGCTTCTTTTTTAAAGGCAGCCACAAACACATTTTGGTTTACAGCAATCAATGTTCCACTAGTAATCGGCATTTCTTTAATATTGGCACTTTGCTTGCATCAAACCGTCATGTTTAAAAATGCAATTATTAGTTCATTTATTTTGCCAATTGTTGTACCAGTTGCTTCGATTGTTATGCTATGGCAGATATTATTCGATTGGAACGGAACAATTAATTTATGGATGGTGAAGATGGGTTTTTCACAAATTGATTGGATGAAATCGGATTGGTCGATCGTCGTTGTATCTCTAGTTTATTTATGGAAAAACATTGGTTACAACATGATCATATTCTTAGCAGGTCTTCAAAATATACCCAAAGATTATTATGAAATAGCTGAAATGGAAGGCGCAGGTCGTTTCTTTAAATTTAGACAAATCACTCTGGTTTACTTAACACCAACAATGTTTTTTGTACTCTTAATGAGCATTATTAACTCCTTCAAAGTATTCCGTGAAACCTATCTAATCGCAGGAGATTATCCATATGATAGAATTTATATGATTCAGCACTATATGAACAATATGTTTACTTCATTACATGTTCAAAAACTGACCGCTGCTGCGTCATTAATGGTCTTATGTATTTTAATCTTAGTGTTTATTTTCTTCGTAATCGAACGTCGCTATCGAAAATTTATGAGCTAGGAACGAGGGGTGAATAAGATGAAAAGAAATACGTTAATTCGCAAAGGGATTTTAACCTTTTCCTTATTGCTTATGGCGGCAATCATGGTTTTTCCAGTCGTTTTTACATTATCAAATTCTTTTATGACAGAGAATGAAATTAGCCGTCACTATCCTTCAGAAAGTAAGAGTCAACAAGATAATGCGCATAAAAATTCCTTCATCCATTTGAAGTTGATTCCTGACCAGTTCTCGTTTGAACAATATAAAGCATTCTTTGTTAAGAAACAATCTTTCATTGACAAGGAACAATCAAATATGAAATTTTATGGAAATTCAGCCCTAATGGTGATCCCAATCATACTTGGTCAACTGATTGTGGCATCCCTTGCAGCATATGTCTATGGAAAACTAAAGTTTAAAGGAAGAGATACGCTATTTTTGGTATATATGGTTACTATGTTGATGCCATTTCAAGTAACACTTGTACCTAATTATCTTATTGCAGACAAATTGGGGCTCTTAAATAGCTTTGGAGCGATCATCTTTCCAGGGGTATTTGGTGCGTTTGGTGTGTTTATACTCAGACAATTCGTCATGACGATTCCTTATTCATATATCGAGGCTGCAAAAATAGATGGGGCAGGTCATTTTACGATTTTTATGAAGATCATCTTGCCACTGATTCGCCCAGGACTTGCAGCATTAGTCGTATTATTATTCGCTGATTATTGGAACATGGTTGAACAACCACTTATTTTTCTAGATGATCCATCAAAATTCCCGTTGTCACTTTATTTATCGCAAATCATACAAGATACAAGAGGCATTAGTTTCGCTGCATCTATTCTCTATATGGCACCAATGTTATTGATTTTCGGATTTGCAAAAAAATATTTAATCAAAGGAATTCAGTTATCAGGTGCTAAGGATTAATGGTTACATTACTAATTATTATAATTCCATGTTTGATAAAATAGTAGTATGGGAGAGCATAGAAGGCGAGCGTGGATAGATCATGCAATACAAAATCTTAATCGTGGAAGATGAAACGATTTTACGTGAAATTGTGAAAGATTATTTAGTAAATGAAGGTCATGAAGTAATTGAAGCGATTGATGGTGAACAAGCATTGGAATTATATCAAGAACAAGATTTTCATCTCATTATTCTTGATATTATGTTACCGAAGGTTGATGGGTGGGCAGTTTGTAGAAGAATTCGAAAGACTTCAAATGTTCCTATCATCATGTTAACAGCACGGGTTGATGAAGATGATACACTGCTTGGGTTTGAGTTAGGCGCCGATGACTATGTTACAAAACCTTATAGTCCACCAATTTTGCTTGCCAGAGTTAAACGATTACTTGAAAGTCGATATAAAATAAATGAGCCTTCAAACGAAACATTAACCAAAAATGGTATTTCAGTCGATTTTTCTTCTCGGACAGTCAAAGTAGATGGAAACAATATCGCTTTAACCCATACTGAATTTGAAATATTAACTTATTTAATGCAAAACCATGGGATTGTGATTACAAGAGAACAACTCGTACAAAAGGTTTGGGGCTATGACTACAATGGTGATGAACGGACAATCAATACACATATTCGGAATTTACGTACGAAATTAGGTAGTAAATCAAAAGTGATTAAAACGATTATTCGAACAGGTTATAAGTTTGAGGAAACCGTATGAAATTCGGGATTGTCTCAAAACTGTTTTTATTAACAACAACTTTGTGTTTGTTAATCACTGGATCCATTTATATAGGTCAAACAATCTTTTTTAAGCAATACTATGCAAATCGAAAAGTTAATGAACTGAAATCAAGTATCAAATCGTTTGAGAAACAATACCTAAAAAGTAATGGTGATGTTCAAACAATCCAGCAATTAGAACAAGACTTTTATCGTGCTCAAAATACATGGATTACAACGCTTGATCACAATGGAAATATGAAAACTGCAAATGATTTTTATGTAGAAATTAAAATAGAAGCCATTAAAAATACAAATGAAATAATAAAGATTCCTTTGTATCATTTATTAAAAGAAGACGACCTTTTACAAGATACTCCACCTATTTCAAAAGGAGATATAGTGGATGTTAAAACGATTGATAAAAATAATATATCAATCCCTTTTTATCTTTATGTGGTTCAGCGTAATTCATACTGGATCAATCAATCCATGTGGAAAAATATTGATAACTCCTTTCAAGTTGATAATGAGAAATACGATTTAAAAGAAAAATTGGACTTATCCACAAAATATAATGAGGAAATCCATCAATTAAAAGGAACAGTAGAAAATGTACGCATTCCTGATCGTAATGACGTTTCAAGCATCATATACAGTAATAGCTTATTTATGGATCGTATTAATGAATTCCAAACGAATTTATTCATGGATAAACAAAACCAATACGAAACGTTTAAAACGCTTGATTATGAACAAAATGGAATCAAATATAAATTGTTTATCGATCCGATTAAAGATGAAAATGGTAAAACAAATTATATTTTTTCAATGGCTTCTTTACAACCAGTAGATGAAGCTGTGCGGATGGTAAAAGATTATTTTGTCTATATGATTGCGTTTGTTTTACTTCTTACAATTTTGGCGTCCATTTACTATTCAATAAAAATCGCAAAACCATTATTAAGAATAAACGATACAACTAGAAAAATAGCACACTTAGATTTTTCAGAACGAATTGAATATCATTCCAAAGATGAGATTGGTGATTTATCACAGAATATTAATTTGCTTTCAAATACGCTACATTCACATATTACTCAACTACAACAAGATATTGAGAAAGAAAAACAATTAGAAAACACTAGGAAAGAATTCATCTCAGGTGTTTCGCATGAACTAAAGACACCTTTAAGTATTATGAAAAGCTGTATTTCGATACTGAAAGACGGTGTTGCTAGTCATAAGAAGGAGTACTATTTTGAAGCGATGGAAAAAGAAGTCGACAAGATGGATCTATTAATTGTCGATATGCTTGAACTTGCAAAATACGAGTCTGGAACGTATAAAATGAAAATGGAACCTTTTTTTATTGATAAAATAATTGATCATGTTTGTAATCAATTATCTTTAGAAATTGAGAAAAAGGAACTCACGGTTCATAAAGATTTAGCAACAATTGAAGTATTCGCTAATCAACCTCGAATTGAACAAGTCATCACGAACTATATAACAAATGCGATCCGTTATACCCCTGTTCATGAAAATATTTATATTTCAACGACAATAGAAGATGACCAAGTGAAAGTGTGTGTGGAAAATAAAGGAACACACATTCCAAATGACCAATTAGATAAAGTCTGGGAACGTTTCTATCGTGGTGATACGTCTCGTCAACGATCAGAAGGTAGTACTGGGTTAGGTCTTGCCATATCAAAAAATATATTGGAACTACATGGTGCGCAGTATGGTGTCGTGAATACTTCTGATGGCGTACTGTTTTACTTTACCTTAAATAAAAATAGTTGAAGAAACTGCTCATTAGTTTCTTTCTAATTAATCGCCCTTTTGACCAGGGCGATTTTTTTTGTTATAGCTAGCGTTCCCGAAAATTTTTTCAATCTTTTAATAATCTTTATTTCATCTTCATCTAATCTTTATTTGAGGTGGGTATCTTACAATCAATGACGAAGAGAAATGGGAGATGAAGTAATGAAAAAAATATTGCCTTTAATGATGAGTTTAATCGTAATGTTTTGTCTGTCCGCATGCAGTAGTGGAAACACACAAACCAAGGAAAGCAAAAACACCGAACAAAATCATTCAAAAAATAGTACTAATGATAATGGTAAAAAACAGAATAGAGAAGATCTAACGTTAAAGGTAAGTAAAGACGAGAAAAAAACGATAGTCATCTCAGTAATGGGAAATACACCATTCTTTGAAATGGCAAAAAAAGAATACGAAAAAAAGCATCCCAACATTACGATTCAGATAAAAGGATTTACGACAAAAAATATGTTGTCACCCGTTTTATTGGAGAAATATCTTAAAACGACATCGACAGAAGTTTTATCTGGAAAAGGTGCTGATTTATTTGTTTTGAATGATAGCAGTTTACCTGTGGATCGATTTGTTGATAAAAACGCTTTTGTCAACTTAAATGACTATATTAATATCGATACTTCATTTGATAAAAATCAATATTATATGAATATCATTCAAAATTCCAAAATGAATGGTGGACTTTATGTATTACCTACTCGTTTTTTCTTGAATGCTTTATTTGCGGATCAAGAAGCGATTTCGAAAACTGGTGTCAAAATAGATGATAAACATAATTGGACATGGAGTCAGTTTGTTGAAGTTAGTAAGCAGTTAAAACAAAAAGGAACACTTGAATTCACAATGCAAGAAACACCCGACACACTCTTAAATACCTTAGTATTTGAGGATAAAAATTTTAGTCAGCTTGTGAATATAGGAAAAAATGAAGCTTATTTTAAGTCGAAATTTTTCACCAACTTATTAATGCAAGTGAAGGAATTGTATGACGAAAATGTATTAACGGAACAGTATTCAGAGGATGGTACTTATTTCAGAAGTTCTCAAATCTATTCTCCAAAAGATTACTTTTTACGCTCAGCAGTTTTTTATAAGAATGCAACAATTTATCAAATGCCACATTCTTCTGACAAAGAATCAGGTGTTTCGTTTGTAGGTTCCGATCGATATGCGATGAATGCGAACTCGAATGTGAAAATGGAAGCATGGGATTACTTAAAGTTTTTAATGTCTTATGATATGCAACTACAATCACAAACGGATATGTTTCCAATTAATAAAGCTGCCAATGAAAAGGAATTTGCCGAATTGAAAAATGGAACAAAACTTGATAATCCAAAAGGTGATCAGGTAACGATTTCAGAAGAAGCTCTTCAACCACTTAAGCAAATGATTACTGAAGCAAATACGCAAGTGAGATCGAATGACAAGATTCAAGCGATTATCTCAGAAGAATCGAAAAGCTATTTTAGTGGTCAAAAATCTGCGGAAAGTGTTGCTGATATTATACAGAACAGAGTAATGACCTACTTAAACGAGTAGAAGGATAAGAAATTTCTTGGAGACCATTTTTAAAATGGTCTCTTTTTCATATCCAAATTAATTATCTTTTAGTTTTTATGAATAGTAACAGACAGAATTTTAGTCTTTTTTATCAATTTTTATCAATCTTGATTGATTATTCATCTCATCTTTATCTCTTTTTAAGAGCTAATGGATATGCGTTTAAGGTATATAACACAAATGAGCACTTTTCATTAAATTTTTGGAATGAACAACGTCTTTAAAATTGATAAATCTTCATTTCATCTTTATATAATTTTGATTTTGTCTTCATTCACAACTATTAGACTATTAAATATCAGCAAGATAAATATGGAGCTTAGGGGGAAATTTCATGAATCGAAAGAAAGATAAGTGGAAAAGAATTTTTTTATTATTGATAATATCAATTTTAATGATAGTTTTAATCATGAACCTTCAAGAGAATGAACCAATAATAAATAAAGAACATTCAGCCCAAGCATCAACTGTAAATAGAAATAAAGTAATTACAACTTCTGAAAAGATATTAACTGGTAAAACAATTGTAATTGATGCAGGTCATGGTGGTATAGATATAGGTGCAAGTGGACAAAATGGAACAAATGAAAAAGATGTAACATTAACAATGGCTAAAAATATAAAAAATGAGTTAGAGAAACGTACTGACGCTAATGTTATATTAACGAGAAATGATGATGTAAATATATCACTTGCAGATCGTGTAAAAGTTGCAGATGAACAGAAAGCAGACTTATTTGTTAGTATCCATTTTGATGCATTTTTAACGATTGATGTTGAGGGAATTACAACGTATTATAAGAAAAAATCGGATGAGCCTTTAGCAGCATTAATTCAAGATCATATTTTTAAAAACGGGTTGGATGCAAGAGATCGTGGTGTAAGTTTAGGGGACTACTATGTATTAAGAGAAAACTCAAGTCCAGCAATCTTACTTGAACTTGGATTCATTTCAAATTCATCTGATGAAGCACGAATGATATCAGAAGAATTTCAATCAAACACAACAAATTCAATAGTTGATGGGATAATTGACTATTTAAATAGTAAAAATAGTATAAATTTAATTGAATAGAAACTGGATAGTGGACAATGATTTTACACAACACTAGTAAATGAAGTACGGATAACCAAAAAGCCGATTTCCTATTAGGAATATCGGTTTTTCTATATAAACAATATATTGTGAAGGATTGCACTTAAACTAAAGGGGTGCATTACTTTAACAATGAGGTAATGCCATTTTCTTCTTCAAGTAACGGGCAGGGAGTTCAATAAAGATTAAAGGAAACCCTATGTTTAGACGCGGTCAGAAATATATGGAATACTTAAAGAAAAATATTGAAGAAATTGATGAACATGAATTGGGTAGAGATGCATTGATTGAATTCTTGAACGATACACGTAAAAAATTATTAAATGGAGACTTGATTTCTTATATAAAGACCGGGAGTGATATTAATGAGATTATGGGAACTACTTGTTGATCCTGCCGTTGACGAACTATGGGGGAAAGATGAACAATCCAATCAAGTCATGCGTAATCGAAGGGGATTAACAGGAACTTCCATGAAAAATGGGTGGGAGCCCATAGAGCTGTTCACCACTGCACCGGGTGACGTGGGAGACATGCTAAGCTACGGCGGAAGTAACAAATATCCCATTTTTACTAATAAGGCAGTAGAGGTACTCAATGATCTTATTCGGGACTCGGTCGAACTCTTACCTGTCCACCATGACCATTACCATTGTTATATAGTCAATATTATTAATGTAGTAGATTGCTTAAATGAGGCAAATACGAACTTCAATAAATGGAGTGTCATTGAAAAGTATGATTTCCTGAAGGAGAAAGTGAAGGGGCAGCATATATTCTTTCCTTATAAAAGAAAAACGGCATCCCCCTCACTCATTCCTATCGTTTCTGACGAATTCAAGCAACGAGTAGAGGATCATGGATTGAGAGGATTTAGGTTTGGGGAAATCTGGAGTCCGGAACCTGAACCTAAAAAGAAAGATATTTACGATGAAAAGAATCCATTTTTGCGGGTGATCTCGAGGGAAGATTTAGAAGCGCATATTCAAAAACATGTCGGTCCAATAACCAATGTACTAAAAGACCCATCGAACCTGTTTACAGAAGTAGATTTGTATTGCGTAGGACCGAATTCAAACATTAAAGCCAACACGATCATCACAAAAGGAAACAGCTATTTTAAGATGCCATCCCCTTCAACAGTGGATAGCGGGTACGCAGAACTGATCATGCATGTGCCCAGTGATTGGGATGTTTCCAATGAGCCCTTCCGGGATGACGTACATGGCTGGCCATTAACCCTCCTGAAGAATTTTGGGGAAAATGTGATGCGAAAGGGTTTCTGGCTGGGCCAGTGGTTTGTATACCCAAACCAATCGGATGAAGATTTGAAAAATACGTATGCTTCGCAATTTGGGGTAAAAACGTTTAATTTTGATTCGAAGATTGAACCATACAGCCCGGGAACCGATTTTTGCGGTGTGATGATTGCCCCGCCTTTTCCATCCATAATTGATGTCTTTAAAATGACGTATTTAGATGACGGAAAAGTGATTGAAGGAGATTGGCCAATTTATTTCCATACGCTTATTCCTCTTTACAGGGAAGAAATCAATTACTATTTTAAAGAGGGGAAAGACCAATTTATTAAGCGAATCGTGGAACATGGAATCGAAAAAGTGTTTGATCTAAACAGGGAATCTATTTGTTAGAAACAAAAACAGTGGTCTGGAGCTTAATGTTAGCTCCAGACCGCTTTTTTAGAGGCTGAAAAAAGTAAAATATTTATTGTAAGAAAAAAAGGAAATCTTAATACGAATTATCGTGTAAGAAAAGAACTTAATGAATTTATATTTGTTCTCCACATACAAAAAAGAGTGAACACGCAAATACCAGAAAGATTTACTAAAGAGGAGTTAAAAGCTTTAAATAAAGAAAGAAGAGAAAAGATCAACAAAAGTAAATACATACAAAACAATCCTTACCCGGTTAAAGTCTTTAGGGGAGGATTATGTTCACCTAAATAAGTTTCTACAGCAAAACACCTTGGTAAATACACGGAAGAATATTTACCAAGGTGTTTTTTATTAACAATAGGTTCTAAAAGGGGAGGATACTTTGAAATTTAAGCTTCCTTATGGATTAAAAGATGGAAAACTAGTACATATTTCTGATGTAGAAAAGGGATTAAAATGTGAATGTGTCTGTCCGGCTTGTAACCATCCTTTAATTGCAAGAAAAGGAGAAAAGACGGCACATCATTTTGCCCATTATAATGGTTCTGAATGTGCAAAAAGTGTTGAAACGGCCCTTCATTCCATTTCACCTTCAAAATATTTATTTAAAGCAAATAATTTGAACTCAACTGAATAGTTTATGAAAGTTTGTCCTTTTTTAGCCAAAATAAATCCCTCCTATCTAGAAGTATGGGTTTTTTCATACTGTCTACACAGAAGGGATAATATCAATAAACGGGGGTAAAAAAGTACTAATTAATTCTTATTAAGCGACTCTTTTATCCATTTAACAATTTATTGATCATTATTATGATTCTTCTCTTTGTAAGGTTCTGCTCATAGCTTTTCAGTATATTATAGTCAATACCTGAACTCTCCTCAGTCACCTTACATGCATTATAAGCTTATATTTTTTATAAATGATTTGTTCCCCTTAACAAAGATTTCGACTGGATCTTTTGTTTGAAGATCCAAAGATCTTCACATTTCAGTTTAAATTATCATTGGAAAACTAAATTCCTCTAATCAGCAGTCGCTTCTGGACAAATTATGGGATCAAACGTTATGCTGGTGGAGATATCAGTCCTTGAAACAGTAGCCGTAATCGTAGTAGTTGAAATAGAATCTGGAGTGAAAGTGGTAAAAAATCGTCCGACAAAATCGGTCTCGACTCGTGGAAGAATGCATCCACTTAAAGGTTGAATTGTTAGATCAACTAAAATATTTGGAAGAGCGTTACCATTTTCATCTAATACTTCACCAAAAACAAAAGCTGGTTGATCTAGGCAAACCGGTTGTTCGATATTAAGTGTAATAGATTCTGGAATGACACACTCGGGAAATTCTATAACAATATCTAGCGTAACAAACGTCTCGCCACAAGGTCCCTGTACAATTTCTCGAATCGTTGCAGCACCAAGAGTTTGTACAATGTTAGGGCATGGATCTGTAAAGGTCGTCACACAAATGAATTGGTCTACGCTGATAGAACCAGTGCAACAGGCTGAGGCTAAATTTTGGAGTCTTCCACTCCCTTGTACGGGAAAAACATCTGCAAGAAAAGGGATAGAGCCTACCAGTCTAACCTGGTTGACCGAAATTGAACCCGAGAATGTTTTTCCACAAACGGGATCATTCGAAGTGGCAGGGATAAGGACAGGTTCTATAATACACTTTACTCCTTCTGGATTAAAAGCCAGTTCTGCAAAAGCAAAATCCTCAATAACTCTAAACCCTTCAGGAATTATAATGGTACAGCATGCATTTACCCGTCTGTTACACGTTATATCCAAAGAATCTTCGGGTTGTTTTTTGTTAAACTGTTGTTTAGGCTCGGATAGTTGAACCACAGTTACCCCTATTTCTGTCATTATCTTTTCACGTTTCATTTTTCCTTCTGGTTTGTTGTTAGTAAGGTCTTTTTGATTCTTCGAATTATCTATAGTGGATCTTTTCTTTTTTATATTTGTTGTGTTTCTACCACGAAATTTCCTGGATGGAATATGAACCATCTCCTATCATTTAGATTTCTCCCTGTATGGGAGTTCAACCGAGATCATGTAATTTTAGGTCATAGCTTGGATTTATTTTTAAACAATAAAAAAACAGCCCTGGATATTCCCAAAAACCGTACTTTTTTTAATCATTTCTTCGACTATTGGTTCTCTTGAGTTTGTTTATTACCAAAAAACATGTCCAGAAAAATTCCCAAATACTTTTACAATAATACCTAAATAGCATGATTGTGACCTATTTTCACACTTATTTCGGTCGCAACCCAAACCGTAAATTTTAAGTTACTATATTCTACGCACAAACAAGACTAGCTGTTTGTGCTTATGAAGGAGATTATTCGAAAAAATTTAGTACTGATAGGGGTCCGACCAATGAATTGTGTAGAAATGTACTTAAACAAACGGGTGCTTAGTTTAACACTTGGGTTGCTGTGGCAGCCCTTTTTCTTCTTCCACTACCATGAAAATAAGTTTCGTTAAAAATAGAAAAATGACAATACTTAAGAAGACCCTACTCAATCGTTAAAAAAAAGAGGAGAGCATTAATTAATAAGTCTATGGATTAGGGTCGACTGGATTAAGGTCTGTATCAGTATTGACACTTCCTATCCATTTTCATTCTCTGTGGTGCAGCTTTGCTGTATGGATGGCTAACGGGCAGGGAGTGAAAGAAGGTATATACGGGAAGAAGGAAGAAATATATTTAAATAGATAATTGAATCTGGGGAGGAAACAAGTGAAAAAATTTATATTTATTGTAATTATATCTTTGGTTGCTATTGGTATTATTGGTTGTTCAAAGAGTGAGGCTTATGGGTCAGAGGAAGCGATTAAAAGAGGCGATATTGTTTACAAAAATGAAGTTGTTAATTTAGAAAGGTTTGAACAGTTCTTAATTAACTTATCTAACAAGAAAGAAGACACTATACGAGTTACAGGCTATACTGACGAAGGAGACCCTATATTCCAAGATTTACGATTTGATGGGGAAGTCATTCATTACATATTTGACAATTCAAATGATGAATATGCTGGAAAAGATAAAGGAAAAGAGACTGATGTTTGCAAAGAGGTAATTGGGAAAGAAAATACTCAAGGCGAAATCGAGTATTTAATAAGTGGTTGTTCCAAGGATCTTCAAAACTTTCTAATTAGGGTAGAGAAAAAAGATTAAAGTAGGTGTACGGAGCTTTAAAAAACATTGTGAAGCTTTGTACTTAAACTACCATGAAAATAAGTTGCTTCAACAGTAGAAAAATGACAATACTAAATAAGACCCTGCTCAAACGTAAAAAAAAGAGGAGAGCGTAAATTAATAAGTCTATAGATTAGGGTCGACTGGATCAAAGTCAGTATCAGTATTGACACTTCCTATCTATTTTCATTCTCTGTGGTGCAGCGCTGATTTTGCGCAGCATGGATGGCTAACGGGTGCTAGAGTTTAAGATTAAGCTGCTGTTTTGGCCGCTTTTTTTCTTGATCAACTAACGAAGCAGTTAGTTCAAGTACAAAACTTCACAAAGGTATAGAAAAATTTGCGGAAGGGAACAGTTTGGATGGACTTGAAGAGGGTTGCTACATACCTGAGAATAACTATTAATGGTCTGTAAGAAGTCTTTCGAGAATTTGATGGGAAATGTTTCAGTGAAAAGTTGGTAAATAAACTTGGTTCAAACGAAGCTTTATCATTAGCAAGGTTCTCAATTTATTGTTTCTATTCGTGTATAGATTATTTCTATAACTCCGCACCTATTATAAAAATTATAATAAAGTAAAAATCAGTTTATTAAAACTTTTATAATGAAGAAAGCGGTGGAAAAATGAAAAAAATAGTTGGGATTATTGGTGGAATGGGACCATTAGCAACTGTCGATTTAATGAATAAAATTATTTCTTTTACACCTGCAAAGAAGGATCAGGATCATATCCATATTATCGTGGATAATTATTCACAAATACCTGATCGAACAACGGCTATTTTGGGAATAGGTACAGATCCTGCTCCTTATATTATACAATCAGCACAAAGGCTAGAAAAAGCTGGTGCGGATTTTCTAGTAATTGCTTGCAATACTGCTCACTTTTACTTTAAATCAATAATAGAATCTGTTAGTATCCCGATTCTACATATGCCTTTAGAAACAGCTCGCTTTTTACACGTAAATGATATGAGGAGCGTAGGTTTATTAGCTACTGATGGAACAATAAATACAAAACTGTATCAAAATATTTGTCAATCCTACGATATTAATGTCATTGAGCCTGATATGCAAATGCAAAAAGTAGTGATGGAAGGAATATATGCAATTAAAGGGAGTGATATAGAGAAAGGGCGTTTATACCTTTCAAGAGTAGCTGATAAATTAATCGAAAGAGGGGCAGAAGCTATAATAGCAGGTTGTACAGAGATTCCTCTTGTACTTAAATCATCCCAAGATATTTGTATCATTGACCCAACAGAAATTTTAGCCAAATCGGCAATTAAATTAGCTACTGAGACAGAATCCACTAAAGTAATGGTATAATTAGTTAAACGCATTGGTGAACTAAAATAAGGAGCAGTAAGTATGAATATTGAAAATATTGAAGCCTTCATTTATGTTTGTCAACTAGGTAGTTTCAATAAAGCAGGAGAGGCTCTTTATTTAACTCAACCTTCTGTAACAGCACGTATTCAATCCCTTGAACGTGAAATTAATTTAAAGCTTTTTCATCGAAATGGAAACAAGATTTCTTTAACAGAAAAGGGAGAATATTTCTTTCCACACGCACAAAAAATACTTCAATCTTACCATGAAGCAAAGTACGGATTACAACAAGTAACTGGACCTTTTGAGCTAGTGCTTGGGAGTGCTTTGTCAATTTCCAACAGCATTCTACCTGATATTTTGCCAGCTTTTAAATCTAAGTATAAAGATGTTAGAATCAAAATTATAACAGGACATTCTAAAGATATTTTACACAAGGTTATTAACAAAGAGGTTGACTTTGGTATTATACGGACAGAAACCCACCCACAAGTAGAATCAATTCGTCTTTATAATGACCCTATTAGCCTTGTTGTACCTTCAAATCATTCTTTTTTAAATGAAGAAAAAATAACAGTAGAGGATGTAAGTAAACAGCCTCTAATCTTTTTTGATTATGGATCTATCGATTGGCTTATTATTCATCGTCTATTTCAAAGTAATGGTGTAAATCCGAATATATATGTAGAAGTTGATCATATGGAAACGGCTAAAAATTTAGTATTACAAGGTTTGGGCATTAGCTTTTTACCTGAGCATTGTGTACGAAAAGAAATAGAAAATAAAGAGTTATTCAGAGTAGAAATGACTCCTCCTGTGAAAACGAATATTAGTATTGACTTTATTTATTTAAAAGGTCAACCTAAATCTGTTTTTATGGATTTTTTAAAAAATAAAATGTTTGAAAAACAATAAACGAATGATGTGTCAATCATTGGTGGGAAATCAGCAAAGATCCTTTTCTTATACCAAAAGATAGATTGTGAAATATTGAACTTAAACGGGTGCTTTTCTAAAATATCTGGCTGCTAAAAATGCAGCCTTTTCTTATTGAACTAAATGGCAGTTTAGCTGAAGAAGGAAAAGAGTTACGGATGTTGAATATATGTTAGATATTATTAATTAAGGATGGTCAATATGAATCTGCCACTCAATTTTTCCTTTCCACAAATCTATATTGAAATGGAAAAACAAGGCTTCTTTGATATTGCTAATTTTAGTAAACCTATTATGCTGCATCCTTTGAAGAAGCATTATTCAAGCAAATTCTTGATTTTTCCTCACAAAGCAATTTTTACGTTGAACAAGGAAGTTCTTATCAGATAAGTGTAGATGACGCAAGAATGCACCTTACGGGTTGGAAATTAAAATTTGGAAATTGGTTTAAAGAAGAATGGTTATCAGAAATTGACCATTTACTTAGTTTGGAACTAAAATTTTATAAATACCCAACTAAAAAAATGGGTGAAGGACATTATGTTCTGATTACACCTGAAGAATGTGAATACTTAACAAAAAAACATCTTTTCTTTGATTTAATAGATCAAAAATTTCAATGGATACGTGAAGATTAACTTAAACGACTCTTGTTCAACTAACGAGTAGCGTTACTTCTATAAACGAGAATCGTTTTAGTTCATTTTGCTACACCTAAATGATATCAAAAATCACTTTTTGTACTTTTTTATAAACTATGTTAAAGGATAATGTTGATTTTTGAAATAATGAAAGGGAACTCCATATTGTCTTGGAGTTCCCTTATTCCATTAAAGCCACTGATTGTTGAGCAAGGTGAAATTTATTCAGCTATTCCGTAAGCTAAAAATAAGAAATATACAGAAACTAACACTGCACCATTAAATAAAACGCCAATTACCCCCGATAACCACCTCTTAGAAATTACAGCAAAAATTATTCCGAGTAGTGAAAGAGAACCTAAAATTATAATTATTAACGGCAAATCTGCGTTTGGTCCTCTGAGAATAAAAAATGTAAGTACGCTAATCAACACCATTAGAATTGATAAAACTCCAAACTTATTCATATATAATTCATTCCCCCTTTCCCTATGTTATCATCCTCAATGCTATCCTTTAGCGGATTATCGCTTTGTTGCTCATTTGGAAAATTTTGATAACCTAAGTTTATCATAGGCCACATCTGTTGAGAACAGGCATATTTCAACAATCATTTACCTTTTTATTTTATTAACCCTAAAGTTAATAGTGGTATTAACTTTAGGGTTAATTTTAATGTTGGTTATTTTTGGTGTTTACTTCTTGTTTAACTAACTGGCAGGATAGTTTAACAAGGGGATGGATTTATATGGTAATATTTTATTGGGGAGTAGTAAATAAAGGGAGCAATTGTCCCAAAAGGGTAGTCGTTTTTTTACTAACTGGATAGTGAAGAAAAGGGGGGGCTTTTTGTTAAAAGTTCTACGTTATGTTTTATCAATAGTAACTTTTTTATTTGCTTCTTATGGACTAATTACGAAAAATTTTGAGTTTAACTATATTATGATATTTCTCTTAGGTCTTACAATGTTAATTATGGGGTTAGAGGAATTTCGAAAAGAGCGAAAAATGTATGGTTGGCTAATGGTTGTTGTTTTCCTATTTTCATTATTCGTAGCCATTCAAGGCTTTTTATTGAACTAAAGGGTGCTATAGTTGAATAAGATTCTAAATAAGTGACCCCCTCTCAACTAAGAGAAGGGGCTTTTTTGTTTTTTAATCCTGAAACATAATCGTTTTTTTTGAGTAGCATTGGGCTTATAAACATCTTTTTCAACTCAACACAAAAATAAATCGGTATACGGGTTCGAAAGTATTTCGTTTTACTAAAAACGGGTAGTTGTGCTAGGACATGTGACCAAGCTTATTTATTGATAAAGAATATCCTATTTTGAAAGTGCAAAATAAGGAGGAATTTTGAATGACAAGAAGGCGGAATAATAATACAAATATTGATGTCGATACGGATATCGATAATGAAGTAAGAAATAGAAATGAATCAGAGGCTGAGGCAGAAGTACGGAACGTTGATAAAAATACTAATGAAGCTCGCTCAACAGTATCAAATTCCGGAAATTCAAGAGTTGATATTACAATAAATAGCAGAAGTAATGCTCGTGTAAGATCTGATCAAGAGCAAGAAAACGACCAAGATCAAAATACTGATGTTAATGTTGATGTTGAAGAAGAGAGACGTACGAGCCGTAGACGTACCAGCCGTAGACGTACGAGCCGTAGACGTACGAGCCGTTGACGTAGAGAATTTGATGAAAGTTTTTAACTTTTGGTTATGGGATGGGGTTTTTTAACTTCATCCTTTTACATTACAGCTTGAAAATATGGATTGACTGGAAAAACAAGGGAGATACCCCTATTAAGGAGTTTAATAGGCTGCTACTGGTATTAAGTAAATAAGAAAATAGTGGTGCCGAGTACGAAAAATCTCTATATTGCATGTAGACTCTTTTATATAATGAAAGTAAAGATTGTGAAAAAATGTACTTAAACTAAAGGGTGCGATACTCCTATAAGAGTATCGCTTTCTTATTGGACTAAGAGAGCCAAAAAATTAAAAATGAAATAAATTAACTTAATCTTTTAATAAAGTGAAACTTTTAAAAACTGTATCTCGTTGTAGCTATAGAAAATTAAGGTGGTGAGTAAATGGCAAAAGAAAATACGGAAAATAATCATTTTACCAAAAATAATCAAGATGAATGGTTGGAAATAATAATGAGTGAGTATGGAGAACGATTAAATAGATTAGCGTTTAGTTACTTAAAGGATTGGGGCTTGGCACAAGATGTTGTCCAAGAAGTTTTTGTTACTTGTTATAACCAATATTATAAAGCATCTGAAGTACACTATTTCAAACCTTGGATTTATCGTATCACAATTAATCGCTGTAAAGATATGCTAAAAAGCTCATTTTTAAAAAGATACTATTTTAACAATAACTTACTCAAACACTTTATTAATAAGGATTTGTCTCCAGAAATGAGGTTGGTGTTGAAAAACGAAAAAGAAAAGCTTTCTCAAACAGTCCTCTCCTTGCCAGTAAAATATCGAGAAGTAATTATCTTTTTCTATTATGAAGAGATGACTATTACCGAAATTGCTGAACTTTTAGCCATTAATGAAAATACAGTAAAAACAAGATTAAAGAGGGGTCGGATATTGGTAAAAAAAATATTAGGTGGAAGTGAACTTTATGGAAGAACAATTGAGTAACCTTAAAAGAGCAATGGATGATACTGTATATAAGGGAAACCATTTTTCGGAAGAACATAAGGTGAAAATAAGAGGTACCATAAAGCATCCGCGTAAGAAAAACAGATTAGAGTGGTTTCCTAAGCTCTTAACGGTGACATTATTCATAGGCTGCATAATATTTATTACAGATATAACAAAAAAGAACATAAATTCCTCTGATAAACCATCACAATTAGAACAAAGAAATGGAACCAAAACAGAAGAACAAAGTAATAATGAAGATAACTGGGTGCAAAAGACAGCAATTAAAAAAGTTCTTGAGCAAGAGTTTACTGGTCCGAATGAGAAGTTAGTGGATCTATTATGGAATCCTAAATATAGGACTGTTGTGAATAATAAAGCAGAGAACCAAGAGTTAGATAAATATTTAGCAGAAGTATACGGACCTTACTTTGCAGATTTTTCTAGGATCGAGACCTTCATTGCAGCAGATGGTGGTACTAAATACCACACTGGTGCCTACGATAATGGCTATAAGTTAAGTCTTAAGAATATCACGATTGAGCAAGAGAATATTTCATATCGTTATACCTTCATAGCAGAGGTCGGTTATCAGAAAAATGGAGATGAAGAAAAAACTGCAAGTGTAGAAGGTGAAGTCGTCTTTTCTACAAAGGAAAAGGAAGAAGGGAAAATCGTGGGATTTCGATACGTGAAAGACAACGGCTTATGGGATATTTTAAGAACGAGCAATTGAACAATTTAACATGTTAAACACAAAAAGGACCTAATTTGGTTCTTTTTTTATGATTGAAATAACAACAATATTGTTTAACATAGCCATTCCAAAAAAGAAGTTTGTGAAAAAATGTACTTAAACTAAAGGGTGCGATACTTCAATAACGAAGGTCGCTTTTTCTTCTTCAAGTAACAGGTTAGTTTTAATTAGAAATGGAAACTTTTTCAATGGATACTCGTATTTATAAGTTACCAATGGGGAAGAAAGTCCCCAATAAGTAAAACGGCTAAGACCAGCTTTTCATCAAGTGGAATAATTCTGTTGAAGGTTTATAGCCAGCTAGCAGAGAATTTGTAACTATAAATAATATATATAGGGGGAGCTTATGAGAAGATATTTTTTGTTTGGGGTAATAGTAGGTATAGCAGCATTAGTAGTTTTTTTAGGTTATGAACAGGTGTTGGAAGCGAAAGAGAGGGAGAGGGACTTGGCACATTTGAACTACATTCCTATTGTTCGTGTAGGTGAGCAACAGTTAGAAATATATGAATATGGCCAGTGTAAAGAGGATTCCAATAAAGAAGAAAAGGCGGAAATAGGTCCAAGTTCTTGTGACTCTTTAACAGAGGAAGAAGCACTGAAAGGAAAAACAGCGGCTTCATTTAATAAAGAATCTGAGCTAACTATAAAAAATATCAAGCCCTCTGGGGAGCTCGAATTCAAGGGTGGCCCTGCCAATGGAGTTAGAAGGATAGTTAGCGGCGGTTATACAAAAGATGGCAAGAGTCTGGGGCCTAATGAAATGAAAATTATTGTCAAGGATATGAAGGATGAATTTCTGGAGACAGTTACGTTGCCCAAAGACCCTGGTTACTTTGTAGGCAGAATAACCCTCAGTACTCCTTCAGGAAACAAAAATTATGTATATCACTTTTATTATAAGTAGTTTTTCTTATTTAGGAAGAAGTGCGAAGGTGTGTAATTATTGGTAGAGGAATGGATAAATTGATTATTCTCTATCCATTTCAATATCACCAAGAGTTAGGTAATGCCCCCCTTTAAGGCCAGATAGGGGATGTATGTTCAGCATTACAATATTGTTTATCATAGCCATTCCAAAAAAGAAGTTTGTGAAAAAATGTACTTAAACTAAAGGGTGCAAGAGTTGAAGATCAATGCTGTCATTCAGGCAGCATTTTCTTATTGTGCTAACTGGCAGTTTAGTTGAAGAAGGATATGTTAAAATATAGTAAAAACGAAGATGTGAAATGGAGACTCTAATGAACTGCGTTTGTGATAATTATATCGATTTAGATTTACAAAGAAATGACATTTCAAAGCGAATAAAAGAAAGTAAACTATTAAAGAAACACCTAAAGACCATTGTTAAACCTAAAAATAGTAATGAAAAACTATATCAATGTGATATATGTAATCAATTTTGGCAAGGAAGTTTTGCGTGGAATTTTGGAAATGGAGAGTATTTGTTTAAAGTTCCGTTTACTGAAATGGTTGAATGGGAGAATGAACATTATATAGCACCAGATACAATATTAATATATTTAGCACTTATGGAGCGGTATCTAAAAGAAAATGCCTTTAGAAAATCAAATCAAGTGTGTAAAAAAGAAAATTGTAATAATAAATCACTTGAGGGCGTTAATTTTTGTTTGGAACACCATATTAAATCTCTTCAAAATATCGGGAATTTACCAAAAGAACCTCAAGGGAAACTTTTTCCACCTTATGATGGAGTATTTAACAAATACAAATCACATTTTGATGAGACAATTAGGAGTTTTTGCTGATATATAAATGATCCTGTTTGTTCAACTAACGGGTGCAATAGTTGAAGAACGGGGATCGCAGCTGCGTTCCTTTTTTGTTATTGAGCTAACTTGGCAGTTTAGTTGAAGTCTAAATATTCGAAACTTTGTAAGTGGAAAATGCGTCTATTAATTTAAAAAGGTGATTTATAATGAAATTAAAGCTCTTTATTTTCGTTGTTTTCCTCTCATTGATACTATCTGCTTGTAAGATTGGAGTAAATCCGAAGGAGCATTTAGGGGGAATTTACAGTATTGCATTAGATTCAATAATGGAGAAAGACGAAGCATTAAGTAATGGAATGGAATTTATAGCTATTGATATGAGTAATTTCGATGAATTAAGTGAAAAGGACAGAAAAGAAATAATAAACTTTTTCAAAGAAAAGTATAAAGTTGATGTAATGGATGCCACTTTTGAGGAATTAGAAGAAAAAGGATACTACAATCCAGTTACGTTGGCTTTGGATGGTGTACTTCTTCGTATAGAAAAAGTTGATTTTAAATTAAATAACGATGTTTTCTTTGAAGGTTCTAAATATAGGTCTGGAAAAGGGGCTGTTGGCGTAGAGAGTACGGTCTATTACAAAGATGATAAATGGCAAATTAAAGATTCCAAAGAGACTTGGATTAGTTAATTCTTATTAAGCTAACGGGTGCGATACTTCAAGAAAAAGGTCGCCTTTTTTCTACAAGAAAAATTGTGAAATGTTGCACTTAAACTATCTGGAGTTAAAGAAGGAAATTATTTGGTGGGTAACGAAAATAGTAGTTAAAAGAAATTAAAGGTGAAGCGTTATGACCACAGTGAATTTACAATATCCACGTACAGGATTACGAATCAGGTGTGAAAAAGGTATAAATCCAAAAGTAAGACAATCTTGTTTAAACTTCGCAGCTTGGTTACGTTTAAATATGGAATTTCCAATAAGGGTGGTTGTTTACCTAAAAAAGAACTATCAAATAAAAAATAGATTTACTAAATAGTTGGTAAGTGCAACATTCTTTGCACCATTTGATAAAAACGTTGAGCCATATATAAGGATAGCTACTGGTGACTATGAAGAATTAGTATTAGAAAGAGGAGAAATTGATGCCCTTTGGGCTATTTTAGGCAGTATGGAACAGGAGATTATTCATTATCAACAATGGTTTGGGGATAAAGATTTGGATGAGGATGAAGCTGAAAATAGAAGTGAAGAATAATTAGATGGTTTTGCTGAATCTTTATAGTTTAACACTTCTTATTTAACTAACAGGTGCAAGAGTTAGAGATCAGAGGTGTCATATTAGCAGCTTTTCTTGTTCGGCAAACGGTGCAGGAGTTGAAGAAGGGAATTAAAAAGAGGATGCAGTGCAAACTGTATCCTCTAATCTTTTGCTGCACGCAGTATAGTCCGTTGTAGGTGCAGCTACAAAATAATCTGGGATTGAGTGGTTAAAGATTTATCGATCTAATCTAAACGTCTTTAGTTATATCATACTTTAACAATTGTCGATGCTTATAAAATTTATCAAAAATAATACCCATTAAATAGAAAAATAACAATCCAAAACAAATGTGAATGAGTGTAAATTTAACTCCAAATGAAGCAAATTCATAAACAATAACCGGTAATTTTGCAGTTGTCCAAACTCCTAAAAAAAATACAATATAGCGTATGCTTGCTCCTTTTTTTAATAATAGTGCTGCAATTGGAAAAGCTACGTAGAGGGGACCAGCTGCAATTACTCCTAATAATAGGGAGAACAAAATACCATAGATGCCGGATTTTTCTCCCATATATCTTATAAGTGTTTCTTTCTCCACCCATTTGTCAAGCAAACCTACGAATATTAAGACAGGAGGGAGTAGAAACAGCATATCTAAAATGCTTTTTCCTGTTAATTGAAATGCGTTCCATCCCACCGATTGGTTTATAAAGGTAAGGATAATGAGCCCAAATAATAAAATGAAAAAGAAACGATACCTTTTTAATTTATTCATCCCATCACCACCCAAATAATATATGAAAATATTAGTGACATTACCACTGCAGATACGTTGCGAGAATAGGCAAAACTTCGCCCAAATATCTTTTGTTCCAAAGGTAAAGTTGTGATTCCTACGGACATTAATGTAGACATTAATACAGCCACTTGAGGGAGTCCTGCACCATTTTGGACTAATGTGTGTCCAAGAGGAAATACAACAAAGCTCGGAACTAGTGCAATAGAGCCAATTAATGCCGAATAAACAATACCTGTCAATCCAGATTTTTCTCCAATGATTGAAGAAATTAAGGTTGGAGTTAATATAGATAGTGATAGTCCAACGAAAAGCATAATTGATAACATGTCAGGTATAATATTACGAAAGCTTTTCCATGACTTTAATAGAGCATCTCTGGTTTTATTTCGATCTTTGATAAAAGAAATACTGAGAAGAATAATAGCCATAGAGTAAAGGATAGCACCATTAATCATGATTAGACTCCTTCCATTCTTTGTATTTATTTAAGAAAAATGATAAGTTCTTCATTTTTTCTTCTATATCTATTTGAAAATCTTCTAATTTTCTTTTTCCAACTGTAGTAATTTTGTACATTTTTATCAGCTTATCTTGATTAGATGTGTCCAAATAAGACTCAACAGCACCTTCTTTCTCTAATGTTTTTAATGTACGATAAAGAATGGCACTATCAATTGGATTGATGGGAAGCTCTTCTTCACATTTCTGCAGGAGTTTCCCTCCATAGCTATCTCCCTCTGTTAAAAACAGCAGAAGAAATGCACCAGTATGTCTCCCTGTATGTTTCATGAAATATATAACCTCCTAATTTAAATGTAAAATTTTTTAGGCAACACCTTACTGTTAATAACAGTATACTGTTATCGACAGTAATATGTCACTAACAGTTTGTCTTTTTTTAAAAATTTTTTGTTCAATTTTTCAGTTCAGCTTTCGTAGGGATAGTTGGATGGTAGCTTAAGAATGGAATTACAGTCCCATCTCGTGTGATGGCAGAACAAGCGGGGATATTGTTAAGAGGAATCCATAGTTATCACTTATGAAATAAACTCCCTTATAATTTAGAAAGACAGAAACACATTGATGGTTTAAGAATTTTGTCTTTTACTGATTTAATAAGAAATTAGAATGTGAAGGATTGCACTTAAACTACCATGAAAATAAGTTTCGTTAAAAATAGAAAAAGGACAATACTTAAGAAGACCCTACTCAATCGTTAAAAAAAAGAGGAGAGCAATAATTAATAAGTCTATGGAATAGGGTCGACTGGATTAAGGTCTGTATCAGTATTGACACATTCTATTCATTTTCATTCTCTGTGGTGCAGCTCTGCTGCATGGATGGCTAACGGGTGCGATCCTTCGATAGGGAGGATCGCTTTTTCATTATTGAAGTAACGATGCAGGTTATAGAAGGATAATGTAAAAGAATATCATGTATTTGAAGATTTAGCGAGGAGCCATTGTAAGGGCTCTTTTTTGAGTATAAAGGACAAATATCATAATTTGATATATCGAATTATGATATAACTCTAGACATATATATCACATCATGATATATTGTTCTTAGATAGATGTATCACATTGTGATATATCATAAAAAGATATAGAAGGTGAAGGGTTGAAGAAAACGGAGCAATTAACGGATTCAATGTTTTATATTATGGCTGCTTTAACTAAACCAAGGCATGGTTACGCAATTATGAGCTTAATTGAAGATACAACAAATGGGGAAATTACTATAGGACCTGCTTCAATGTACACGATTATAAAAAAGTTATTAAAACAAGAGTGGATTTATTTGCATGATGGGTCGGATTCAAGGCGTAAAACGTATCTGCTTACTGACAAAGGCAGAGAAGTATTAGAAGAAGATGTGAAGATAAGAAAACTAATGATTCAATTAGCAGAATCGGGATTGAAGGAGGGTAAAGAATGAGACAAACAAAGTATGTTATGTCAGGTGGGTTAGCTTTTTCTGAGGATAAGGATATGGAAAAATTACGCCGATTTTCTTTGAAGGGTTGGCATGTCAGTGATTTTAAGTTTATGGGATATACGCTTAAAAAAGGGGAAAGCTCAGATTATATCTACAGTGTAGATTATCGTTCATTAAAAGAGGATGAAGAAGAAGAATACTTTGACTTTTTTTCAACTTCTGGATGGTCGCATATTGCTTCAGAAGGAGATATTCATTTATTTCGAGCAAAACCTAATACTAAACCGATTTATAGTGACCGTGACACATCCGTTGAAAAGTATGAAAATTTAGCTCGTTCTATGAATTATTTTGCCATTCCGTTCGTTTTAATAACAGTACTTGCATGGGTTGGAGCAGTGATAAGCTCTGGTACATTACAATCAATACTGTTTGCAATAGCTGTTATTTTCACTGCCATTGCCATTCCAACAGCTTGGACTGTAATCGCAACATACACTAACAAATGGAAGGTAAAAGAAAAAAAAAGATTAGTTAATCTTATTAAAACTATACCAGTCCTTCTCTTCTTAATAGCTGTTTTTATATTGTTATATGTCGATGGCAGTGCAGTTAACATATTAATATCTATGATTATTGGAGCAATCGCACTTCCAACTGCTATTTGGGTCATCATGTCTCTCTATAATAAAATGGGGGGGAAGAAAGCTTAGTATAGGACTCGAATAATAAAGTTTTTAGACATTGTTATTGCGCTAACGGGTGCAAGAGTTGAAGATCCAGCTGCCAATTTGGTGGCTTTTTTGTTCTTGAACTAAATGGATAGTTGAAGAAGAATAGGGAATATAATTCGAGAGAGTGGCTTCCATGATGAACCTCAATTAAAAAAAGAGTTTAGCACTTTTTATAGTGTTCCGGCTACAAAGGAACTAAATGAACCAATAATAATAAATTTGGATTCAAAAAGTTCCATACAAAGTGAAAATGAATTGAACAGTGCTGAATTGATATAATTAGCGTATTGGAAACCCAAAAGAATTGGAGATGTAATCTTTAATTATTGGGATTAGAAACTGATAAATCGAATTGGTCTTCTTCAACTATCGGTGTGTAACTAAAACAACGGTAATGCTCTTTTCTTCTTTAAGTAACTGGTTTAAGATAGGTACCTGAGTCTTGTATAACACAGAACCAAAATAGCCTTAATATTCGTTCTAATTAACAATATTCAAATTATCATCTCCATTGTTTTCGGTGATTTTATATGATATATTATCAACAAAACTTATTAAAGATGTTTAATAAGTTTTTTATTAGATACTTATTAAACATCTTTAATAAGTCCATTTTAAAAGGTGGTGACCCTTATGAATGCTACTCCAAAATCGATGAGGAAGGTAATCCTTAGTGGAATTCGAAAATCTATTTTAGAACTTGGAAGTGCAACAAAAGCTGAACTTAGCGATAAATTAGGAATTAGTTTCCCTACAGTAAGTAAATTCTTGGCTCAGATGGAAAAAGATAAGGAAATTATTTTGGTTGGTCTTGATGATTCGAGTGGTGGAAGAAGGGCAAAAAGATATATATACAATCCGGAGTATATGTTAGGGTTGGCAATCTTTTTGGAGAGAACAGAGACAAATTATATTGTTTTTAACTGTTTAGGAGAAGTGAAGGATGTTGGAAAAACCTCAAGTGTATTAGTAGATGTTAATTTAGTTTTATTAACCAAGTGTGTTGAAGGGATAATAGAGAAACATCCGAAAATTAGTTCTATAGCCATTGGTGTACCTGGTTCGGTTGATAATGGACGAATTTTTTATATACCAGAGTATGAGCATCTTCAAAACTTTGATTTGAAGGGATACTTGGAAAATCGCTTCTCAAAACCTGTTGTAATAGAGAACGATATGAATGCGGCAGTGCTTGGATATCACGATAGTAAGGGAACTAAGAAAAATAAATCTCTAATCTATTTATATTCAGGTCAAAATGGTCCAGGTGCTGGAATTATGGTAAATGGAGTTGTGGTACGAGGTAGCACTAATTTTTCAGGAGAGGTTTCATTCGTTCCACAGTATGATGACCGAAATTTTCGGCAGGCTTTGGAAAATGGAAACGGGACTAAGAAAGCATTTATATGTGAGGAATATGAGATTGATGCCATTAGCAGGTTAGTAGCTTCATTTGTAGCTATCATTAACCCTCATGCAATCATTTTTTGCGATGATGAAGTCAACCAGTTTATCATAGACCAAATTGTAGAACGAAGCTCAATGTATATACCAGTAGAACATCTTCCAGAGCTTATAATGAGTGATTGGAAACAAGATTATCTACTTGGATTACAAAGTCTTGGTCTTGATCTCATGATCACCGGAATAAGCAGCTAAGACGCATCCATGCCTATATATAAAAATTAATGGAGGGGTTATTCATAGCTACTTTCTTTTTACTAATTATCTACTTGGCTTTTATCAGCTTGGGTTTACCTGATTCATTGTTGGGAGTCTCCTGGGCTATGATGCAATCGGATTTTGGAGCACCGCTTGAGACTGCTGGATTGCTCTTTATGACTATCGCAGGAGGAACGATCATTTCAAGTTTTGCTAGCGGAGCTATACTTAAACGCTTCGGGACTGGCATTGTCACATTTTTCAGCTGTTTGATGACAGCTGTAGCACTGATTGGTTTTTATTTTGCTCCTTCGCTTGTTTGGTTATTTATTTGTTCCATACCACTTGGATTAGGTGCAGGGGCAGTTGATGCGGGGTTAAACAATTATGTGGCTACACATTACAAAGCACATCACATGAGCTGGCTTCATTGTTTTTGGGGAGTTGGGGCTACACTCGGTCCTGTAATTATGGCTCAGTTTATTTCAGGGCAACATTCTTGGAGAAACGGGTATCTTGCCATCGCTGGTCTCCAGTTTGTATTAGTCGTCATTCTTTTCTTCACATTGCCTTTATGGAATAAGGTTGGAGGAAACAGCAATGTTATCTCAACTAAAGAGCCAGAAAATACAAATAGTGGATTGTATGGAGCAGATGCTAAAAATCTAAAACCTTTGCAAACTAGGGGAGTTAAGCTAGCTTTGATATCTTTCTTGTTTTATTGTGGTGCAGAAGCAACTATGGGACTTTGGGGAAGTAGTTTCCTGGTAAATGTTAAAGGATTATCCGTAGATGTAGCCGCAAAATGGGTCTCCATGTATTATGCGGGAATAACAATAGGAAGATTTATTACAGGTTTTATTACCTTAAAAATAAGTAACCGTACTCTTATTCGAATAGGGCAAATAACAGCATTAACTGGTACGACACTTTTATTTTTATCATTGCCATCAATTTTCTCACTTATTGGCTTTATCATGATTGGATTAGGATTAGCACCTATTTTCCCATGTATGTTACATGAAACACCAATACGATTTGGGAAGGAACATTCTCAGACAATTATGGGGTATCAAATGGCTGTTGCTTATACAGGTAGTACATTCTTGCCTCCTCTCCTTGGTTTCATTGCAGCACATTCAACAATAGGAATCTTCCCGTTTGTTATTGCAGGATTTGTTGCAATAATGCTCCTAGGTTCTGAAAAATTAAATGCCATATTGAATAGAAACGGACTATTAAGTGTAAAAAATAAAAACTTCACCGAAATTTAACCTTTAAAGGGTTTTTATAGATTAATTAATGTAAATGTTCTTGGTGCATAGGTAGTAGTGGGTGAACCCCCGCAAAAAATTTTTTTAGGTAGAAATATAACTACATTTAAGGAGTGAAGCGAGATGAAAATAGAGCATGTAGCAATCTGGGTTAAAGATTTAGAAGCTATGAAGGCGTTTTATGTAACGTACTTTAATGGAAATGCAAACTCAAAGTATCATAATAAAGATAAGGAATTTGAATCTTATTTTCTAACGTTTGACGGGGGTGCACGTTTAGAGATTATGCGTAAGTCAGGCATCGATAAACCGAATCAGGACGATAGGATTGGTTGGGCTCATATTGCAATTTCCTTGGGGAGCAGAGAGTCCGTTAATCAGATGACAGATCGCTTGCAAAATGATGGTTACCGCCTTGTTAACGGTCCTCGCGTCACTGGAGACGGCTGTTATGAGAGTGTAATAGAAGATCCTGAAGGCAATCTCTTAGAATTGACTGTGTAATAAAAGTGCTTAAAACTTGCTGTTACTTGTGTATGGTGACAATAAAGTTGATTAATATATAATAAAAGTACCCGGAAGCGGTTTTTACGTATTTTATTGAAAATAGTGACCCGGGTTCTTCTTTTTATCCATTCTCAATCTTTTTTAAATCATCAGCATTGAACATTTCTAATTGATGTCGCAGCTCCGATATGTAACGCATCATGGCTACTCTTACCACTGATGGGTAGTATCGATTATGAAGCTCCTGTTCGCATTCCTCTAAATCCATTTTTTTCACTGCGATCATTTTATTTAATTCTTCAGTGCTCATAGATAATCTCTCTTCCATCACGTTTCCCCACTCTCCCAATCTGTTAATATAGCTACAGGATGGACATTTATTTCATAGTTTATACAAAAGCATCATCTTTGAAATTTTTTTATAGATTTTATTGTGTGCCAATTTACTCCTTGACATTTTCATTGTCGATAGTGGGTTTTCTCCATTTTTTTGTATAAAATAGAATAGAAAATAAAAATAGAAAAGGTGATAACATGAGTCAACTATCCGAGCTTTTATCTAGTAATTATGATAAAAATGTCGAGGAATTAAAAGAATTGCTTCGTATTCCAAGCATTAGCTCCTTATCTGAACATAAAGAAGACATTCAAAATGCAACTTCATGGATTTCCAACAAATTAAAAAGCATTGGAATGGAACATGTTGAAATCATCCAGACACAAGGTCACCCTATTATATATGCCGACTGGATTCATCAGGAAAATGCTCCAACAGTCCTAGTGTACGGCCATTATGACGTACAGCCGGTTGACCCTGTTGGTTTATGGGAAACGCCTCCGTTTGAACCAACCATCCGTGATGAAAAGATTTTTGCCAGAGGGGCAACAGATGACAAAGGACAGATGTTCCTCCATATCAAAGCAGTGGAAACTTTAATGGAATTAGATGGAAAGTTGCCTGTGAACATAAAATTTTGTATTGAAGGGGAAGAAGAGATTGGAAGTCCCAATCTTCTACACTTTTTATCCGAAAATAAAGAAAAACTATCCTGTGATGTGGTCATTATTTCTGATACTGATATGTGGGACAAAGGAGTCCCAGCCATCACTTGTTCTTTAAGGGGGCTATGTGCACTGGAAGTTTCCCTTAAAACGGCTAATTCTGATTTGCATTCGGGCATGTTCGGCGGGGGAGTCCAGAACGCCAACCACCTATTGATACAGCTGCTTTCTACCCTTCATGATGCAAACGGAAAAGTAAATGTTGACCATTTTTATGATGATGTCGTAGAACTTACAGAATTTGAAAAGGAACAGATTGCTGCATTGGGATTTGATGAAGAAATGCTAAAACAGTCGTTAGGGTTAACGGATTTAACTGGTGGAGAACAAAATTATCCTTACCGCGAGAGAATCAGTTCCCGGCCGACATTAGAAATGAACGGCCTATGGGGCGGATTTCAGGGGGAAGGAACAAAAACCGTCATCCCTAACGAGGCACATGCCAAAATAACCTGCCGTCTAGTCAATAATCAAAATCCCAAAAAGATTCAGGAATTGATTGTAAAGCATTTGGAAGAACATGCACCAAAAGGATGCTCGGTAAAAGTGTCTCTTGGTGATGCGGGAAATCCACTTTTAATCCCGATTGACAGTCCGATGATTCAAAAAGCTGCCGAAGCTTATGAAAACGTGTATGGGAAATCACCTGTTTACAAAAGAGAAGGTGGCTCCATTCCGATTGTTTCGGATTTCAGCCAATCACTAAATGTTCCCGTTGTCTTAATGGGATTTGGTTTACCAGGAGAAAATCTTCATGCTCCGAATGAACATTTTCATTTGGAAAACTTCGATAAAGGAATCTTAACGATTTGCTCGTTTTTAGAACTGGTTCAAAAATAAAATAGTGCCTGCCACTACCGGATAATTGTCGAATTAAATTCGACAAATTCCGAGTGGTGGTAGGCACTTTTATCATAATTTTGGCGTAAAACCCCTTTCTTCAGAAATGGGGATATAAGCCAAATTTTTTTCTTTATACTTCCAATTACCTTGCAATGGTCGTATAATAAAAATGTAGAACAAATGTTCCTTAGTGAGGTGAAAAGGAAAATGGAACTCTACAAAAAGAACATGAAAGAACAGAAGAAAAAAGAGTCAAAAGGTGATATTATCATTCGGAAATTTCCCCTCCGTTTAACCAGCGAGGAGAGAAGATTAGTTGATACTCTCCGGAAGGAAGCAGCGAATCTATGGAATGACTGCTTAGATCTCCATTGGTGGCTATATGATGTATATAAGGTTTGGACAAGTGCATCAGAAAAAAAGAAATGGTACAATGCCATCACCCATAAATTACACTCGCAAACGATTCAATCCATCATCGAATTACATGAAGAAACATGCAAAAGAACGAGGGCGCTACGGTCTAAAGGTGAAAAACAGTGGCGTTACCCTTGGAAATATAAAAAATTCTTTACCGTCAAATATAAAAAAACGGCCATTAAATCGAATGGTAAAAAGCTTATATTTAGCAATGGAAAACAACAATCCTCCTTAGTGATCCCTCAACCGAAGCACATTGATTTCCATACAATAAAAAGTGCCGAAATTGTTTGGCACAAAGATCAATACTGGATGCATATAGCAGTGGAAGTACCCAAACAGAAGCAGGCACAAGGTAAAAAGGCAGCGGGCTGCGATTTAGGGCTCATACATGCGGCCGTTTTAAGTGATGGAAAAAGTCACTTAATTGTTACAGGAAGAGAACTTCGCTCATTACAGCGCTACAGAAACAAAAAGTTGAAAGAGTTACAGAAACGAATTAGCCGGAAAAAGCAAGGGTCGAATAAAAGGAAAAAACTCATTTTGCGTAAACGCCGTTTTTTAGAAAAACTGGAACGTAGAATCGAGTACCTATTGCATAGTATTTCGAAAATGGTCACCAATTGGTGTATGGAAAACCAAATTATAACACTCTATATTGGAACACCAGATGGCGTTCAAAAGAATGCGAAGAAGAAAAAGAAAGCACGGAAAGAAATCCGTCAACAGCTGTCCAATTGGAGCTTTGGGCAATTAATTGAAAAAATAAAATACAAACTGAAACTTCGAGGGATTCATGTTCTACTTGTGGAAGAGTCCTATACTTCTGGCACATGCCCATCATGCGGAAAATTCCGCAAACAACGGAATCGAACCTTCCACTGTCAGTGTGGCGTACAAGGACATCGGGATATAGTAGGTGCCATAAATATTTTGGATAAGTCTGTTCATAAACAGTTCATGAAAAATCGAGAACTACCAAAATTAGAAGATACAAAGTATCGCCGAGTCCTTTTAACTCCCATTGTCACGCACACTGGGGCTAAAAGGGCAGTGGCGTAGTGCCTATGATTGGGTTGCGGTATGTGGTCTTTCCTACATGTCGTAATGAACTGGAGAAGCAGTAAGACCTGAAAGCCCCGGCTGACAGGCGACTTTGATGAAGGTTTAAAAAAGAATCCCCTGGATTTATCCATGGGGAGAAGTCAAGCAATAAAACACCCCATAAGTAGCTATTAAATCAAATTTTCAATTGTTAGACTATTAATAACATCATGGGCTGGCTTCAATTTTATCCTGTAAGTGGACAATATAAACAGCTAAAAATTGATTCTGTTTCTAGTTCTTTAAAAACTATTTATCCCTAAAGAGGTGAGGTTATGATGAACCAGATGGAATTATTGGCTAAAGAACGGGAGAACTTAAAGGCGGCCTATTTGGAATACTGCAATAACCGCAGCTACTATGACGAACAAAAGGATTTGGGAATTCAACAATCATACTATAAAAATATTTCATTTGACAAAAACAGTATCCATCATTTAGTAGAAAGAACCCACCGAAATAAGCTAAATTACGCTCCTCATCGCTATGTTTATCCGTGGGTTGATCTTCAGGAGAACGGGAAACTAAAAAGTATCTATTCCGGGAAAGGAATGGATCCGCTCGCTGCCATTGAGGAGGACATACGTATTCTTGAACATATAACTAGCGGGAACATCACTAGTTTATCTGATGAAATGACTTTAAATTGCGAACATGTGGTACCTCAGTCATGGTTTAAGAAGCAAGAACCAATGAGAGGAGATTTGCATCATTTATTTTCCTGTGAACCCGCATGTAACAGCCGACGCGGAAACAATCCTTATGATGATTTTCCTGAGTATGTTCCGGAAAAACTTACTTTAGGAATTAAGGAAAGCTGTGGAAAGTCAGATGAAGGAAAGTTTGAACCAGAGTACGGAAAGGGAATTGTAGCAAGGGCCACATTATATTTTTTAACCAGGTATCAAGGGATCATCAATAAAGATTATGTGAACCTGCGGGTTTTAATTAATTGGCATAAGCAATTTCCAGTGTCCCTATATGAAAAGCATAGGAACCTGGCCATCTTTGAATTACAAGGAAATCGGAATCCGTTTATTGACTTTCCTGAAATGGCAGAAAGATTGATGAGCGAATAGGCAGTTTTTCATAGAAAAATAGAAATTTCCACGATCCGCGTGCAAAAACGACGATAAACAAATGGGTGTGTTTCTGCATTAAACAGTAACACTTTTTTATTTTGCTAACGGGTAGATAGCTTAATAAGAGGTCTGTCGAAGTATGGTCATCTACTTGGGAGGAGTAGCTCAACAAGAAACAGGTCTAGCTATTCCCTTTTTAATAATGGAGTAGGGAACAGCTTAGAATTCCGAAAATATGGAAGCGGAAGGGCTTCTGTTCCTGTAGGTCACCGTTCATTTTCAACGGTTACACCATACACTTGGATTTTTCTTTTGTTTGTAAAGTTCTGTTATTCTCATTAGTCATATATTTATCAATAACCAGCATTAGTTGGTCAACAAGTGCTGTTTGTTGTTCTGTTGCTGCTGTTTGTTGTTCTATTGCTGCTGCCGCTAACGCTGTATCTATTGTCGGCGCTCCACCGCTTGCTGCAAACTCAACGTTCCTTACAAGTGTATTCTGGAACGTTTCAACGTCTATAACGCAAAAGATGATAATTATTATCGCGATGATGATAATGACCGTAAGTAACATTTGGAAGACACCACCCTTTTAACTCTTCAAAACATTATATAGGCTACAGCTTAGCCCAGTGAAACTAAATATTTTCTTTTTGAGCATCTTTAAATTTTTTTAAAATCAAAGTAGGAATGCGCAAAACGTATGCAGGGTTTCACTCTTTGATGTTTTGTCGTGAAAATATTTAGATTATCTAAACAGATTGTAAAGAATTGCACTTAAAGTAACAGGTGCTAGAGTTTAACAGAAGGGCTGCTTCGGCAGGCGTTTTTCTTATCGAGTTAAAGGTCAGGTTAGTGGAAAAAACAATTCACCCGAAGGTTAAAGAATTTAAAACGGAGGAAAAGGGGGGGGCAATATGAATGTGATTGCTGAAACGGAACGGCTGCTGTTGAGGGTTTTTGAAAAAAACGATGTGGAGGATGTAAAGGCATTTTGGGGAAATGAGGAAGTTATGGAGCATTGCTCCGGTGCTATTCCTCACGAGCATCTAGATAAAGCGCTAGAAGCATATGCATCTTGCCACGAGACAAAAGGTCTCTCGGTTTATGCGGTTATAGAAAAGGAGTCAGGAAGGATTGTCGGCGCAGCAGGATTTAATGTAAGAACGACACAGGAGACAGTTGAATTGATTTACCATTTTGCTAAATCCGCATGGGGGAAAGGCTATGCAACAGAGGCTGCAGGAGCATGTGTTGATTTTGCAAAAAAACATCCAAGAGTAATGAATATTTACGCATCAGCTGATCCGAAAAATATTGGTTCACTGAAAATTTTAGAAAAAATCGGGTTTGAGTATAAAGGTATGAAATGGTTTGATGATACAAATCAGGAAGAGCCTTATTATGAAATGAATTTAAGTTGAAAAAGGGCTGCACCCAATTGAAAAAATGGGGCAGCCTTTTCTATGTGAAGAAAACTGGATGAATTAATTCAAGAAAAATCCCTACTTTTTAATCGACCTAGAGATTTGAGTAATTAAGAGCTCCTTTTTAAGAAAAGCTCTCGTTTATTCAATAAGAAAATTATCAATTTTAAAAAAATAATTGATTATATTTTTATAGCATAATAGCATTCGAAATATAGTAAATAATAATGGAGAAAGGAAAAAGAAACTATGAATATTAAAGTCGAAACTCTTCCCAAATATCGCATTGCATATGTGCGACAAGTTGGTCCATATGGTCCTGCTAACATTCAAGCAATGGAAAAGTTAAAGAAATGGGCTAAGGAGAAAAATCTTGTTAAATCGGCAATAATACTTGGAATTCCGCAAGATAACCCTGAAACAACATTTCCTGATAACTGTAGATATGATGCTTGTATTGTGATTTCAAAGGATTATCAAATTGATGATTCAATTTACGAAGGTGAACTTTCTGGTGGAAAATATGTTATTTGGAAAGTCAAACATACAGCAGAAGATATTCAAAAAGCATGGGCTGAAATTTTTCCAGCTTTACACAATAGTGGATATCAAATTGACAACAAACCGATTTTAGAAAGATACACGGGTGAAATGATTAACAATGATTATTGCGAAATATGTGTACCTGTAAAACCGCTATAATTTGATTAGTACATTATTGAGGCTTTATGTCCATTATAGAAACCTAAATATAGAAAATGAAGAACAAGTGGCTTATCAGTATCGATAACTTCTTGTTCTTTTTTCAATTACTCTGCCTCGTTAGCTTAACAATAACGGCTCTTCCTTGGCTTTGCTTGTTTACCTAAAGATGCTTTGATTGAAATCGAAGCGTTTGCTATGATTTAATCATAATTATTGAAAAGAGAACGTCAGATTGATATTCTCTTTTCTCATCAGGCTAGTCTTAAAACAGAGATTACAGGAGGAGAAATAATATGAATTTAGCACAATTCCCCAGAAAGCGATATACACCAACATATACTCCCATTGAGAAATTACATCATTTCTCTGAAGTTCTTGGGGGCCCTTCCATTTATATTAAACGAGATGACTTACTTGGGCTGACGGCTGGTGGAAATAAAACAAGAAAACTAGAGTTCCTTGTTGCCGATGCATTAGACAAAGGAGCGGATACATTAATTACATGTGGAGGTATTCAATCAAATCATTGCCGCTTAACACTGGCCGCTGCCGTTAAAGAGAAAATGAAGTGTATTCTTGTATTAGAAGAAGGTCTAACAAATTCTGAGCCAGATTTTAATGGTAACTATTTTCTGTATCATTTACTGGGTGCTGAAAAAGTCAAGATCGTGCCTAATGGGACGGACTTGATGGAAGAAATGGAGAAAGTAGCTAAAGAAGTTACGTATAAAGGATCTAAACCTTATATCATTCCGGTTGGGGGATCAAATGTCATTGGCGCAACGGGATATGCTGCTTGTGCTCAAGAGATTTTGGCGCAGTCCTTTGATCAAGGAGTTAATATAAATGCGGTCGTATGTGTAAGTGGTAGCGGGGGAATGCATGCAGGCTTGGTTACAGGCTTTTATGGAAATCAAAGCAAAATACCGGTAATCGGAATAAACGTAAGCAGAGGAAAAGCGGAACAAGAAGAGAAAGTTTTTCAGCTTGTTAAAGAAACATCTGCACACATTGGTATTCCAAATTCAATCCCACGTGAGGCTGTTACGTGTTTTGATGAGTATGTCGGACCAGGCTACGCTTTACCTACGCCTGAAATGGTAGAAGCTGTCAAGCTCATGGCAAGAACAGAAGGGATTTTGCTGGATCCAGTGTATACAGGTAAAGCAGCAGCGGGACTCATTGATTTAATCCAAAAATCCACCTTTAAGCCGGACGATAACATCCTATTTGTGCACTCTGGCGGAGCCTCATCGTTATACGCCAATACTGCGCTCTTTAATGAAGCTTAGTTACAATATAGTGATTGTGTGACTCGTAAAACAAAAAGAAAAGGCAAGGCTGCTACGGCTAACTCGTTCTGTTTTGAAGTACAAATCTTAAAATAGTTGGGGAAATTACAAGTTAAATCGCACACAAAATGACATCGTAATTAGTACAGAGTTATTTGTATGCAAGTAAATAAGCACAGTCAAATGACCGTGCTTATTTTTTATTTATTATATTTTCTTCTTCAACTAAAGCTACCCGTTAGCCATCCATGCAGCAGAGCTGCACCACAGAGAATGAAAATGGATAGGAAGTGTCAATACTGATACAGACCTTAATCCAGTCGACCCTAATCCATAGCTTATTAATTAATACTCTCCTCTTTTTTTAACGATTGAGTAGGGTCTTCTTAAGTAATGTCATTTTTCTATTTTTAACGAAACCTATTTTCATGGTAGTTTAATAACATTATAAAGAGCGAATTTCTAAATCAAACTTATCGTCATAAGCTCCATTTAATGATATAAGTAATAAATCAAATAAATCACGACCATCACTAGTCTTAAAATATTGAGATAAATTTGTTATTTGTTCACTTACCCTATTCCCCCAAGGAGGTTGGGCAGTTAAATCGTCAATATCCCAAACAACTTGAGAAGGAGAAAAATTAACAAGTTTAGCCCGAATTTCCTCGGTTTCTTTGATTGCTTTGGGTATATCCATATATTTTAGTTTTTTATAATATAAGTCTTTCAATAGTTTAGGGTATTTTGTTCCCCAACCATCTGGTTCTAAATGATAACTAATTGTTGAAAAGAAAGAATGAAGGAAATCACCGTGTCCTACCTGATAAAAGAAACAATCAAACTGAAAACCGACTGCCATTTGTTCAACCTCTTTTCTCATTTACTTACCATCATACTATATATTTTATTGAACTAAACTGCCATGTTAGTTTAAGTACAAAACTTCACAATCTCAGGATTCTCCCTGGATAGATTGCTGAATAACACAAAGAATTAAGATACAAAATAAAAATGCCCCCTATTGAAAAAATAGAGGACATCAGTAAATTACTTTTTTATCAAGTAAACGATTTTTTTCAACAATAATAATATCTGTTGTTTGAAAAAAAGTCGTTTTTTACAACAAATGTAAACCCCGACTACGATAATATCTAAGTTTTTATCTAATTAATAAAAGTTGTTTACTCAATGTAATAATTGTAATAAAACAAACTGGGTACATTATAAAAAAGTCGTTAACTATGTTTCCGAATTTTAGCTGAAGTAATCCTATGTTCAACTAAAGCACCCTTATAGGTTAAGTGTAATTGTTCACAAAGTAGCTTAATAAAACTATTATCTCTAATTGAATAATCACCCTCTTTGAGTGCCATTTTTTACAATTTATATATTTCATAAGTCAATTGAATTTAAAGTAGTCTCTATTCCAATTGACTCTTCAAATCAGACCAAGTAATACAGTTTAGTGTATGTGTAGGGGACTCGCTTATTATTTTATTATTCACGCCAATCCCCCTCAAATACTTGTGCAAATATTAACCAACATTATATTATCCTAATGGGGTAGTACAACATTTACTTGTTTTTTGCATACTTTTATTTAGTAACTGAATAGAACGAACAACCATCTCTTTCTCTTCTTTACTCATATTAGAGAAAACATCATCTAAATACTGATTCATTTGTTGATTAATGTTTTCTGCTACTTCTTTCCCTTCCTCTGTAAGTGATAAAATGGAAATTCTTCGATCCTTTGGATCAGGTGTTTTAGAAATTAAATTTATTTTAATTAAAGATTGTACCTGTCTGCTAAAAGTTGTAATATCTGTGCCTAATCTTTCCGCCACTTGTTGCATGGAAGGATGGTTCTGATGTTCAACCTCATATAGAATATGACTCTGTACAAGAGAAATATTGTGACCACATGCCTGACAGCAATCTTTATTTAAAAAGCCAAAACGTCGACTAAAGACTTGGAAAAGTTCTCGTAAATTTTGTTCCACTACATATCACCTCTTATCTTAGTACGTTGTAAAACCCTTATAAGTTACAATTATTATTTTGAATATAAAACAATTACTTGCAATTTGCAAGTAATCCTCTATAATATAAGTAATTAATTATATAAATTCTTTTTTATATTTCATGGTTAGGGGAATACACATGAGAAAAATTGATTTGACTTCTGGGAAAGAACTTTCAGTTATCTCCCTTCTATCTATTCCGTTAATAGGAAGTTCCTTACTCCAATTCTTGTATAACTTTATTGATATGCTCTTTGTTGGCGGACTTGGGCCTGATGCTATCGCATCGGTGGGATCTGCAAGTTTTTTTATTAACTTAGGATATTCGATTCAAGCAATGATAGTTGTTGGTGGAGGTATAAAAATTGCTCATGCAATGGGAAGTAAAAATGATATAGAAAGTACCTCGTATATCGGGATTTCCCTACTTTTGAACTTTCTCATAGGAATTATAACGATATTTGGATTCTTATTCTTCGGAAACCAACTTTTAGACTTTTTGAACTTACAGAATGATACCGTTCAATCCAATGCCTATCAATTCTTAGCTGTATCTGGATTTATGCTGCTTTTTTCTTATTTCAACACATTCTTCATTCGAATGTTTAGCAGTTTCGGAAACAATAAACAGAGCTTCTATATCAGTGCTTTTGGGCTTTTACTCAATATCATTCTTGATCCAATTTTCATCTATACATTGGAATGGGGAGTAATTGGAGCCGCCATTGCCACGTTAATAGCACAAGTACTTATGTTTATTTTATTTGTATATCTCGCCAGAAATGTATTATTTCAAAAGAACATTATTCTATTAAGTTACCATAAGGCATTAGAAATAATAAAACTGGGTATTCCAATGTCAACACAACGAGTGCTTTTCACCGTAATAAACATTATTTTAGCTAAATATATTGCTTCTTACGGAACAGATGCAGTTGCTGCACAAAAAATTGGTCTTCAAATTGAATCTGTTACTTTTATTGTAATGGGTAGCTTAAATGGTGCAGTAGGTAGCTTTATCGGTCAAAATTTCGGAGCAAAAAAATATCTTAGAATACTAAAAGGTTATCGTGTAAGTTTACTTTTAGGCATTTTATATGCCCTTCTCACTAGCGTAATCTTTTTCTTCTTATCTGAGCAATTAGCTCAACTATTTACAAACGATACAGAGACTATCGCTATTACATCATCATATTTAAAAATTATAGGCTTATCTCAAATATTTATGGCTATGGAGATTATCTGCAATGGGGTTTACACGGGCATAGGTTTGCCTAAAATCCCATCAGCTATTTCCATTGTATTTACCCTTATGCGAATACCTTTAGCACTACTCCTTATTCCTATTTTCGGATTAAACGGAATTTGGTGGAGTATCGCGATATCTTCTTTCATAAAAGGCATATTGTCGATCGTTATATTTAACGTTATATATAGGAGGAAATACCAACATGAAATTTAGTCTGTTTTCTAACCTTTCAAATAAGCAAATATTAGATGCTAACTTCGGGATTGAAAGAGAGGGATTACGTGTTACTGAAAGTGGCATGCTTTCTTTAACTCCACACCCCAAAGTTTTCGGCGATAAAAAAGAAAATCCCTATATCACTACGGATTTTTCGGAAAGTCAATTAGAGCTTGTCACGCCCGTATTTCATACTACAAGGGATACCATTGATTTTTTAGATTCTTTGTATAATATAGCCGCATTGGAGCTAGATAATGAGTTTATTTGGCCACAATCTATGCCTGCTGTTACACCAGAAAATCAAGATATACCAATCGCTACTTTCTCTAATCAAGGAAAAGATGAACGTTATCGTGAGTATTTAGAACAAAAATACGGAGGAAAAAAACAACTAATCTCAGGTATCCATATCAATTTCTCATTAGGTGAAAAATTGATACACACTTTATATAGCAAAACTAAAAAGCAAACGTCACTACATGATTTTAAACAAGAACTATATTTAAAACTTACACGTAACTATTTACGTCACCATTGGCTCTTAGTCTATTTTCTTGGTGCTGCTAATTCCATTCATAAAACATATGAGCAACAGTGTGTAGAAACACTTCAAGAAATATCAGAGGAAACCTACTCTAATGAAAAAGCAATCTCATACAGAAATAGTATCTGTGGTTACCAAAACAAGGAATTCATTACGCTCGATTATTCTTCCATTGATCAATATGTGCATTCCATTACTTCCTATATCGATAAAGGTGTGATTAAAGATATAAGAGAGCTATATTCACAAATACGCTTAAAAAGTAAAGGAACTCCATACTCAGCTGAAAATTTACTTAACAATGGTATTGAATATTTAGAGATTCGCACTATCGATATTAATCCTTTTGTAAAGAGTGGATTATCTATTGAGGATTTGAATTTTATTCATCTATTTTTATTATATTGCCTCGAAAAAGAAGAAACATTGTATAATAACTGGCAACTTGAGAGTGAACTAAACTGCAAAAAAGTAGCGATTGAAGGACAAAATCTGCAATTAAGTCTCATTCGAAATGGCTCAACAATTTCATTACAAAGTTGGGGTATTCGCATTTTACATGATCTTCTAGAAATGAATCAACAGTATGGGCTGCCTTTTTATAATCTTCTCAAAGAAAAAGAGGAATTGATGATTAACTATCAAAAAACTTATTCTTATCGTCTTGCTGGCCTGTGCAAAGAAAAAGGATATATAAAAGCTCATTTGGAACTAGCTGAAAAACACAAAAAAGAAGCTTTCTCAGAACGTTTCAAGTTAAAACCTTATACGGATATGGAACTTTCCACTCAAATACTTTTGAAAGAAAGTATTAAAAGAGGTATTCATTTCAAGGTTCTAGATCGAAAAGATAATTTTATCGAATTAACCAAAGGGCAAAATACACAATACATTAAACAAGCAACCAAAACGAGTAAAGATCAGTATGTCACTGTATTGATTATGGAAAATAAAAGTGTGACTAAGCAAATACTCATGAGAAATAACATAGTCGTTCCTGAAGGCGAAGAATTTTTTGATATTAATTCTGCAAAGGAATCGCTGAGCAATTGGATAGGTGTTCCACTCGTGATAAAACCTAAATCAACGAATTTTGGTTTGGGCATATCAATCTTTCCTAATGGAACAAATGAAGAAGATTTTATCAAAGGTTTAGAAATCGCTTTTAGTGAAGATTCCACTATCCTTATTGAACCTTTTATTAAAGGAAAAGAATATCGCTTTATGGTAATTGGAGATGAAACAGTCGCTGTCTTGCATAGAGTCCCTGCCAATGTTACTGGAGATGGAATAGCTACGATTCAACAACTAATAAGCAAAAAAAACGTAGATCCATTAAGAGGTAAAGGTTACAAAACTCCGTTAGAGAAGATTGAAATAGATGAAAACATGAAACTCTTCTTGCAACAAGAAGGCCTTACAATCAATACAGTGCTTCCTGAAGGTAAATTACAATATTTACGTGAGAATTCAAACATCTCAACTGGTGGGGACAGTATAGATGTAACAGATCAAATACCAGATGTATTTAAACAAATTGCAGTTAAAGCATCACAAGCAGTGGGAGCAAAAATTTGTGGAGTGGATATGATGATCGAAGATTTAGACGATGAACACTCCTCTTACGCAATCATCGAATTGAATTTTAATCCTGCAATCCATATACATTCTTATCCTTTCAAAGGAACAGAAAGAAATGTAGCAATGAAAATCCTTGAGCTTGTAGAATTAATTGAAAAAGAATAATTATTTATATAAAAAATAAAAATGTACATTTTGATCGAGGTCGTTCCTTTTTTATAATCTAACAAAATCCCCATCTTAGTAGTAAAAAACAACCCTGTCCTTCAAAAACCATCGGACAAGGTTGTTTTATTTTCAACCCAATATATAAATTCACCCTTATAGGGCTGTGGAAAATATCCTTCATTTATATCTCCTTAAATGTCACTTGCAATCGGTGTAAAATATTTACTCGATTTTATATTTTTTGAACAAAACGTAGAAAAACTGCTCCTTAAGGAACAGTTTTTCTTTTGATAAATTTTTGAATAGTTTATTTTGGGTAAAAACATTTTTTTAATGTAAAGGACTTTTTTGGATAAAACAAATATCTGTCTTTTGAAAAAAAAGACCTTTACTAACTCTCCTGTAAATCCATTCCCAATCAACCTTTCAAATTTTAACAATCAAACGAAAGTTCTTTACTTATTGTAATAACTGTAATAAACAAGATGAACGACTTTGTAAAAAAGTCATTTACTAAAATTCCAAATTAGTCCACTTCCAAAAATTAGTCCACTAAATCTCGGTTTAGGTTCTCCTTGCAAAAGCAATTATATGTCCATCAATATCTGAGCCGTAAGCTACATAATCTCCCCAATTACGTATTTCACCTTTACTAATTTCCATGCCACCCAATTCAACTAGGTTTCTTAAATATGTATCAGGATCATTTACATAAATATATATCTCACTCCGTGGGATTCCTCTTGCCTCCTTAGGATTTTGAATTTTTCCAGCTAATAGCCTCACTATTCCATCTTCAGGCATGATTCCTAACGTAGAATTATTATTTAATTGAAACTCAGTCATACCAGGTACATCTAAATATGGTTTTAAACCTAGTAATTGTTTATAAAATTGCTTACTCTTTTCTTGATCTTGCACATAGATAATCATGATAATTCTTTCTTCATTTGAAATAGTCAATATAATCCCCTTAATTATTTATCATTTTAATGAAATTGAAAATAAAAAAAGCATTCCTTCTTAAAGTAAAGCAACTTCGGCAGCTTAGTCATCAACCGTTAGTTTAAGTTACTTCACAAGTTTGCATTTGAAAAAGAAAAAGAGATACATTAATAAGGGCAATGTCTAAAACTGCGATTATTATTATGCACTGCCTAAATGAAATAACACCATTTAATAAATTAGAATATTTAGAAAATAAAACAAATACTTCTCTAGAAGCTGTTCTCTCTTGGCCCAATTATGTTGTTTAGAAATAAAATCAACGATTAAGAATAATTATTAGTGAGTTCCAAAATACGTTTGTAAGTACTTATATAAAGGTTAGGGTCAGGGTCTTCACCATTTATCTTTGGTACATCAAAGTCAGAAAGTATAAAATGATGTTTGGGTTGAACTTCATGTCTAGCTAAAGAACTTTTGCAACAGCATAAGGGACAACCATCAATTGCAATGATATCTCTTCCTGATTTTGCTGTTCTTACAAGTGGTTTGACATCACCACCAACACCAGCAATACAGGACATTTCAGCTAGTTTTTCGCGATCCATTTTTATAGCAATCATGTTAGCAGTTTGCGCAGCTGATGAACATCCAGAGCATGAATATACAATAGGTAAATCAGTTTTTTTCACAGTTCTATCCTCCCCTATTACGTCTTTGGATTTAGTAGAATATGTGTTTTTAGTGAAACAACCTTAGCTGAATAACTAAATCTCATTTTAATTTATTTGTTTTTTTAATTCAGTGAATAATATCACTTTTCTGATAATTAAAATTAGTAATCAACCCTAAGTATGGCAGCTTTGCTACAAAGTTGCTTTTTTTCTTACACTTTATTACATAAGAATGGAAATTATAAAGCTTTTCAATTGAGGAAAAATAATAAAAGGTAATAGAGAGAGTGCAATGGTGGTGAAAAATTAATGAACAAGTTAGTTATATTAATACTGGTCTTTTCTGGATTTTTTCTTCCGGTTCAATTAGCAAAGGCAAATGTTCCAATAAAATCAGAGGATGTTGCTTCTATTCAAATAAACCGCTTATCTGGAGGATCACGTGTTTTTAAAGAAACCGATGGTTATGAAGAGCCCGTTATCAGGAAGGTTGTTGAATGGATTAACACTGCAAATCCTGTAAAAGAAGCAACAGAAATAGTTAATGAAAAACCACCAATCGCCGTATTAAAAATAAAAATGAAAAACGGCAATGTTGCATTAATAGAACCTGTATATAACTGCCTTGATCTAAACCAAACAAAAACTTGCACGTTGGCAGATAGCGATGTCATTTATACCCGAAATAATCAAAAAGAACGATTGAGATCAGTTGAGCTTTTTGATTGGCTCCTGGCAGGGTGGAAATATGAAAGTACAGAGCCTCCCAAAGACTCGAAAGAATTGTTGATCAATGATATATTAATGATTTTACTGGGTCCAGAAATAGAAAAAGCTGTTAACAATTATTACTATGCCTATTTAACTCATTCACCATCGGTCTATCCTTACCAAGTCGAAATCGTAAATGTAGAAAGAATCGGTGGATTCCGTAGGTTTCATTTTTTAATCACACTAGAAACAACACCGGTAGTTGGAGCTCATAACCCAGTAGGAAAGGACAGATTAACATTTGAGATAGCACCAACGATACCCGGTCAAGTTAAGTTAAAGAATTTTGAACATCTCGAATCATATGAGCTTCCTCCACATTTGCAAAACTTAATTAAACCAAAAAGAAAGTAAACTCAAGTTATTGCTATATTGCATACAATAATGAACTCCCCACAAATGGTGAGTTCATTATTGTTCAGGCTCAGCCTGTTTAAATGAAATTGACTTAGCAAAATATTTTTTCCCATCCCATCCGTAATCAATTTTAAGATGACCAAGGAGCCTCCGTTCATAAAAAAGTATTTATTTGATTTCTATTATTCCGCCGCTAAAGCCTGTGCTTTAGTTAAATGAACCGTACCAGATGGATGTTGTGGAGGAGCATATATAGAATAAAGTTTTAAAGGGGTATTACCTGTATTGGTTACATTATGCCAGGTGCCAGCAGGTATCATAATGGCAAAATCATCATAAACTTTTTGAACAAAGTTTAAATTATCTTTTCTCTTGCCCATTTGCACAACCCCTTGACCTTGTTCAATCCGTAAGAATTGGTCAACGTTAGGGTGAATTTCTAAACCGATGTCTTCACCAACATTAAGACTCATCAATGTAACTTGCAAATGATTTCCTGTCCACAAAGCTGTACGATAGGTATTGTTATGCTTCGCAGCCTCATTAATATTGACTACAAATGGTTTCCGCCCATAATCTTTTACCTTATTTCTTGCGTCATCATAAATATTCCAGTAATCATGCTGTCTTATATAATTATTATTCATTGGGACATTAGCACAATAAACATAAGGTTGATATGGGTATTGATACATCCAAGGGGTATAGTACATCTTATTCAATCCCTTCACAGATTTATACAAATTATCGTATGCACTATTTTATGGGAATGTACTTATGTGCAGGGCGAACTTAGCCCAAAACAGTTGGTCAATTTAATGGAACTATTGAAAAAAGGTTAAATACAATCATCAACTAAACTGCCAGTTAGTCCAATAAGAAAAGCCGCCAAAATGGCAGCTGGATCTTCAACTCTTGCACCCGTTAGCTTAAGTGCATTTTTTCACAAACTTTAGAACTAATTTCATTTATTACAGGAATGCTGCCCCTATAGTTAAAGAAAAAAATCCTGTAAAAACAAATTTTAATCAAACGCTTGTAGATCTTCTCAGCAACGCAGGGTAGGTCTATTTTTATGCATTTTATACGATACAACACGAGTAGCCTAAAACACGTGTGTGCTTCAGGCTAAGCTTACAAAAAAAGATGGACATCCATCTTTTTTCTACCATGAACTAATTTCGGTAATCGTAAAAGCCCAGATCTATATTTGTTCCTCAAAGCTACTTCTACAATCCTTTTTTATCCTTTTTAGTTTCATTTGATTGACTTGGTTGTATAATCTCTTGTAAAATTTTGTTAAGTGTTTACTTCAGATAATGCACTTACTTAAAAGCAAGGGGAGGATTTATCAATGATTCATCAGCGTGAATGTCCAGTTGAGACACTCATTCATGTTTTAGGTGGCAAATGGAAGCCATTGATTTTATGGCATTTGATTGAATCCAATAAGCGATTCAACGATCTGGAAAAGCTTATACCTGATGTTTCACAAAAAATGCTTTCACAACATCTCCGTGATTTGGAACGAGAATGCATAGTCGATAGAACAATCTACCCTACCATCCCTCCAAAAGTAGAATATTCCCTTAGTGAATACGGCAAAACATTGATCCCTGTAGCAGAAGTCATGTGTGCTTGGGGAGAAAATCATAATAAGCGGAAATATAAAGAATCAGCGTCTTAAAGCTGGTTCAATAAACTTGTACACTAATTCAATCAACTCAAACAAAAGCTGCCACGAGATACCGGGCAGCTTTTGTTTACCTACAGTCGGCACTCCTGTTATGAATTAATTTTCGGGTTTGAGTAAATAAAACTCCTGATAGTGTAGGATTGTCGCCAATATGTCTTTAGAAATTTCCTGTCCTTCCGAACTCTGCGTGAACAATTTAGTCATCCCATTCTGTCATGCTTACTTTAAAGTAAGTACCTTACTTTAAAGTGGGTTCTTAACATAATATTTAAACGATGCTAAGCTTGAGTTAACCAAATATTAGGAGCCTTTTAAGAGGAGGAAAAAACAATGAAAATTATTGTTTTTGGAGCGACGGGGAATACAGGAAAAAGAGTGTTGGCGCAAGGGATAAAAATGGGGCATGAAATGACCGCATTTGTGCGAAATTCTGAGAAGCTTTATGATCAATTAGCTGAGCATTCCGCACAGCCTGTGAAGGTGATCGTGGACGGATATTATGGACCCGGTCAGCGTCGGTGAGGCTCTCGCGCATCAAGACGCCGCTATTATTGCAGCCGGCCATGCGGGCCAGGGAGAAGAGTTTGTTCGTATCGTCGATAACATTATAACCCAATGTGAATTCCAACCTAGTTTCTCTGGGCGGGTATGGATAATGGGAGGAGCCGGTCTGTTGGGTATTCCATATACCGATCTTATCGGCAACAATTTACCCGGCTTCCCGCCTGAGTATAAAAATCACAACCGGAATATCGAACGGCTACAGCAGACTCAACTCGATTGGTCCATTATGTGTCCGGGAACAATGATTGATTCGATAGAGCATCCAGATCCTGTTCATCTGCATGTAACAACGGAAACCTTGCCCATTCCGATTCCGGAGATGATCAAGGAATATTCCGAGGCAGATATAGCCCGTCACTTGTTCAGCCGACTTCAAGAGCTAGATGTTGCTTATGACGATGTCGCGAAATGTATGCTGGACCATATAGAGCTCGGGGGATCGTTTAAAAGAAAAAGGGTCGGTCTTGCCTATCAGAGCGATATTCTGGTGCACCGAGGAGAAGGGAGATAATCGGTTTGTTTGGATTACTGCTCGTTTTGCATATATTGGCTTCGATCGCCTTAATTGGTCCAGCTTTCGTGATGCCCATCATTCGAAGATCCGCTAGATCCGTCGGTCAGCTGCGCTTTGCTTTTGGTATAACGACCAAGCTTGCCATAATACCTAAAATTGGCGGAGCCGTACTTATTATAACCGGGGTTTGGCTTATGATCATAACCAAGATGGGGTTATCTCAAATGTGGCTGAATGTATCCTTCCTTTTATCGTTGCTCATTGTCGTCATGATCGACGGATTCATCGAGCCACGTATGAAGAAGATCATAAAAATCGTATCTGAAAGTCAAGACCAGGGTAATGAAATACCCGCCGAGTTCGGACTGTTGATGAAAAAGATCGTACCAATCGAGACGGCGGCACAACTGCTGATGATTGCCATATTGGTGCTTATGGTCGTTAAGCCATTTTAAAGAAGCTGACGGGAGTGACTTGACCACATTTTAACCACTAACGCATCAGAATCCGGGGATCTATGATTATGAAAGGGATCCATTTTTTCAAATTTATCCCTTCTCGACAGATCACAAACCATCTCCATGGTAAAGAGGTGATATTATGGGGGCCAACCTTGAAGGGAGAATTATAGAAATTCGCAGTTTCCCAATAAAATCTGTTTTAGGCGAGTTATTATCAATGTTGCTTTAAAATAAAAATTGATTAAAAGCACCCCGCAAATCCACATTTCACGTTAAATTAAATGAACCTGTTTTGAAAAGGATTGTTCAAAACAGGTTCAGTGGCTTAGCAATTTCCTCAACTGAAATAAGAACTTCTTTCAACTTTTCTTCTTCAACCCCTACTTTTGAAAAAAACTATTCCCCGATCTTTAGCTGGAAAGAATTATAATTTCTATATATATTTCTAGCAAAAATAACTCATTTCCTTCTTTCACTAAACTGCCACGTTAGCACAATAAGAAAAGCTGTCTAAATGTCAGCCTCGAACTTCAACTCTTGCAACCCGTTAAGAAGGATGTTTATAAAAGTGAATAATATTCTGCAAAATATAAAAATCCAACCTTCTGCACAAGGAAAGTGTCTAACTCTGTTTCAGTATCTTTTTCAAATGGTGGTTTTGTTAAAGTGTATGTTTTTGCATTTAACGTAGCCAATTTTTTCTTATCGATTCTATTATCGATTTTATTACCACTTATGTCTGTTATTAGAGCTTCTTTTGGATAACCCATAAATAATATATGAAACCTTAATGCCACTTTCGGTGTTGAATGTAACAATATAAAAATAACTCCTAATATTACTACAATCCCAATTAATTTTTTCAAAAAACCACCCCATATTTCCCCTTTTGAGATATTATTCGCGAACATTCTTATTGTCCGAAATGAGCCCAGTATTCAGACAGGATCAAACTTTTTTAGCCTTGAGTTGTCCGAATGAGCCCCGGATTCAGACAGGATCAATCTTTTTTAGCCTTGAGTTGTCCGAATGAGCCCTGAATTCAGACAGGATCAATTTTTTTTAGCCTTGAGTTGTCCGAATGAGCCCCGGATTCAGACAGGATCAATCTTTTTTAGCCTTGAGTTGTCCGAATGAGCCCTGAATTCAGACAGGATCAAGCGTTTTTAGCCTTGAGTTGTCCGAATGAGCCCTGCATTCAGACAAGGTCAAGCGTTTTTAGCCTTTCCCAGTCTGAATGAGCCTGAATTCAGACAATAGAGTAGAATGGTCGAATTTTGTTTGAACGAGGAATATGATAGAGAAGAGATAGGAAACCAGCTTAGAGATACCTTAAAGCTGGTTTCTATTTTTTTGTTCGCTCCTTCATCCGTTCTGGAAGAGTCTGGATCGGCTGTACCACTAAATCAAGTGTTGATTCAATACGCTAAAGCAGATAAAGGGTTACAACAGTTGACTGAAGCAGGGTGGGGTCTCGTATGATCTTGATTACAATGGGGTAATGGCTCAAGGCTGGAAGCAAATCTATTATCAGAGACCGATTTGGCCGAACATATTGGAAGGGTTCATTTTTAAAACATAAAAACCGTTCCTCTGCTTGCGAGGTATTTCGAATGTTCGTGAGAAGGTTGTTTGACTGAGTTGATTTCACAACTGAACAAATTTATTCCTCATATGGAAACAGGGGGTCTATTGTTAAATAAAACTTTAAAGATTATGTTACTATAGTACAAGCGAAAATAAAGGATGTACCGTATTATGACATTGAAATACTTTAATTTTAATATGAGTTATTGAAGGCGATAGCTATTTTTTTGATTTCGTTCATACTAAACACCAGTAAAGGAAGCGTGAAAATGTATAAAATAGCAGTGGCGGGTACTGGTTATGTCGGCTTGGTGGCAGGTGTATGTTTTGCAGAAGTTGGGCATCAAGTAACCTGTGTTGACATCGACGAGAATAAAGTAAGTATGATGAAACAAGGAATTTCCCCAATCTATGAGGCAGGCCTTGAGGAACTCATGCAAAAGAATTTCGCTGCTGGGAGAATAAACTATACCACAGATTATACTCGAGCCTACAAAGAAGCAGACGCTATTTTCATAGGTGTAGGGACACCGGAACAGCCTGATGGCTCAGCTAATCTTTCATATATTGCTACAGCTGCAAGACAAATAGCTGAAACAATCGAAAAGGATTGCTTAATTGTTGTAAAGTCGACTGTTCCAGTTGGGACAAATGACAAGGTGGAGCAGTTTATATATGACTTCCTTCCGCATGACGGTGAGAAATATACCGGAAATGACGGTAAAGAAATAAGGGTAGAAGTTGCATCCAACCCAGAATTCTTGGCACAAGGTACGGCTGTTCGAGATACGTTACATGCTTCAAGGATTATTATTGGAACTGAAAGTAAATGGGCGGAAGAAATGCTTATGAAGATTTATGAGCCATTTAATATTCCAATTGTTTCTGTTACTAGAAGATCAGCAGAGATGATTAAATATGCTTCTAATGATTTCCTCGCTCTTAAAATATCATACATGAATGATATTGCTAATCTTTGTGAACTAGTAGGTGCTGATATTCAAGATGTCACTCTGGGTATGAGCTTTGATGAGCGGATTGGAAGTAAGTTTTTAAATGCAGGGATTGGTTATGGGGGGAGCTGCTTTCCAAAAGATACTAAGGCACTAAAGTATCTTGCGGAACAACATGGATATGAGCTTAAAACAGTAAAGGCTGCCATTGATGTAAATACGGAACAAAAGACAATGTTATTTAGGAAGGCAAGTAAAAGGCTAATTACCTTTAGTGGCCTGAAAGTAGCGGTACTAGGTCTAACATTCAAGCCTGGAACTGATGACTTAAGGGAAGCTCCATCACTTGATAATGTACCATCATTATTGGATCATGGCGCAGATATTTTTGCCTTTGATCCGGTTGGAGCGGATAACTTTAAACGGAGATATCCAGAAGGAAAGATTAGCAATGGAAGTATCACATACGTCGATGATGTTAAAAATGCATTAGACGGTGCCAATGTCTGCTTTATCTTTACCGAGTGGGACGAAATTAAAGCTGTGAAACCAGATGAGTATAAGAAATGGATGAGAACTCCGTTGGTATACGATGGACGGAATATCTATGGGTTGCAAGGTATGAGGGAAGCTGGAGTTGAGTATCATTCCATTGGAAGAAGCATTGGTACAGGTAGACTTTCTCAATAAGAACAAAGGAGATCGACCCAAATGAAGACAGACTTCAAACCACTAGATAAAAGTAAAACGTATTTGATTACTGGTGCAGCAGGTTTCATCGGATACTTTTTGTCCAAGAAGCTGTTAGAGCAGGGCTGCTGTGTTATTGGTATTGATAATATGAATGATTACTATGATGTAAATCTTAAGTTTGCTCGTTTAGAGAAACTTGAGGCGTTTGAAAAGTTTACTTTCATTAAGGGTGATATTTCAGACAAGGCTATGATTACTGCCATTTTTGAAGAGTACAAGCCTACCATTGTTGTGAATCTAGCTGCCCAAGCGGGTGTGCGTTATTCTATAGAGAATCCAGATGTATATATTCAAAGTAATATCATTGGCTTTTTTAACATCCTTGAAGCTTGCAGAAATAATCCAGTGGATCATCTCGTTTATGCATCATCCAGCTCTGTCTATGGTGCAAATAAAAAAGTGCCGTTCTCAGAAACTGATATGGTAGATAACCCTGTTTCTCTTTATGCGGCAACTAAGAAATCCAATGAATTGATGGCTCACACCTATAGCCATCTTTACAAGATACCTGCGACTGGACTTAGATTCTTCACTGTATATGGTCCTATGGGACGACCAGATATGGCATACTTCGGATTTGCTAATAAGTATTTTGCCGGTGAACCAATTAGGATCTTTAATAATGGTGATTTTGAAAACGACCTATATCGCGATTTCACCTACGTTGATGACATCGTGGAAGGGATTGAGCGACTTCTTTGCAACCCTTCGGTTGGGGAGAATAATGTACCTCATAAGGTATTTAACATAGGTAACAATAACCCTGAAAAACTGATGGCATTTATTGAAACATTGGAGAAGTGTTTAAGTAATGCTATGGGGCGGGAAGTGCTTTTTGAAAAGGTATTTGAATCGATAAAGCCTGGGGATGTTCCAGCAACTTTTGCTTCTACTGAATTGTTGGAAGAGGCGGTTGGATTTAAGCCGAAGACATCGATTGAGGATGGTTTACAGAAGTTTGCGGAATGGTATTGTGAGTATTATCAGGTGAAGTAAGATTGGAAAGGGGAATGGCGTAAGAATCCATTCCTCTTTTTGTAATTAAGGGGGAAAGCGTTTCTATTGGATTTAATCAAACGTTTGATTTGTGGAGAATCTACTAAAATTTTTGCCGGTTGTCATCCAAAAGGGTGCCGTGATTTCCAGTATTGATTCATGTGTTAATCAAGGATGTTTGCTTCAGCTTAAAGCAAAAGGGGAAGTGGCTGTTGCCGCTACGTGATTTATTCCAAGCTCCGTTTATGAAGTGGACCAAGGGAATATAGCAGCCGCGGAGTGAGTATAAAACGATGGGGTGAATTCGTGATGTCCTCCCACAAATAATCAGGGCGCAATTGGATAAGGAAATTTTAATCAATAATCTGATTGTCTCTTGATTCGATATGGAAAAAGTCCCGTACAAAAGGGAAACCCACTCAATTAGATATTCTAATTATGAAATTGGTGTCATATAAATTAAAAAGGTATCAAAATTTAAAAAATGCCTCAATTAGTAACGGTTCCGCTTTGAAGTACAAAATTTAGAAAAGTTGGGTAAATCACAAGTTAAATCGTACAAAGAAAGCACTGTATTTAGTACGGTGTTTTTTGTATTAAATTAAATTAGCACAGTCAAATGACCGTGCTAATTTTGCATTTATTCTAATTTTCTTATTAAATTAAAGCACTCTTAGAAAGAATTGATCCCCCGATTGTGGAACGCAATTTATCTCACTATTGTAAAAATTTCATCATCCTCACTAATAGGTACATCAATCATTGTCACTTTTTTTACAGATGCCCGTTTTAATGACTGCATGCAATTGACTAGAAAATAAATTTTTGATTCTTCCCCTTGTATTTCAGCTTCCACACTTCCATCTTCTAAATTTTTTACCCATCCCGTTAATTTCATTCTTTGAGCAATACAATAAATTTCCAAGCGGAATCCTACTTTTTGCACTCTTCCAGAAAAAGTTACTTTCTTTCTTAATATAGTGCTTGAAACAAATTTAGGAAACTCAATTCGATTTGCATGCCGAATTACATACTCATCTCTTAATTTCTTAAAAACACTCATTCTACGACGTACTCCTTTTAGTTTATTACTAAATCGTCTCCGAAACTAAATAATAAAAACGCTTTACTCCCTCTAAGAAGTAAAGCTAAATATATATTCTCCATTAAGATTAACTTATCCTTTTTATCGAACTAAACTGAACCGTTAGTACAATAACTTCTAAAAAAATGTGTTAATCCTTGTTGGATTAACACATTCTTTATCCTGCTCCGTTAAGGAAAAAGCGGTTCTTCATTATTGAAGATAGCTCCCAATTAGGAATAAGAAATAAAGAATTGAAGTAAGAATCCTTTGGTACTCTGCTCAGTTCCTTTTTACAAAAAATGATGTACTTTCATCACTCATTGAAAAAACTCCTTTGTAGAAGACTTGTTCGTTTAGAGAACAAAACAAGGTTAACAATTTCTACAATAGGAGTTTTTTTCATTAGCAAAACTTGTTTTATTTTCTCAAGACTTGCAAGGCTAGTGGGACTGAACCTTTTTCTATGTGGGTTCTTATTCTAGTTCAGGCGCTTTTCGATGGTTAGTTCCTTCTTGATAAGCGTAGGCTAGTTTAATCAATGTTGGCTCGTCGAATTCTTTTCCTAGCAGCTCGAGCCCGACTGGAAGGCCGTTGTCACTGAAGCCGGCAGGAACCGAGATTGCAGGGAAGCCTGAATAAGGACTTAAGCGATTAGCATTTCCTGCACCTTGGCTTCTGCCCACCTGTGCCGGTAAAGCACTCGAAGTTGGATAGAGTAGTGCATCAAGGTCATGTTCATTAAACGTTGCCATTAAGCTTTCCCTTGCCATTTTAGGACGATTGGTAATAATGTCATGGTATTCCTCATCATTTTCTAATGATTCTCTTTCATTTCGGGATTTTAATCCACTTTCCAAACTTGGATGAAATTTCCCGCTTTCGATAATATCTGATAACGTCCTTACAGGTGCATCCGGCCCAAGGCTAGCCAAATAATCATTTAACTGAAATTTAAATTCGTATCCGCTTAAGCTTGGATAAGAAAGAATTTGACTAAGATTTGGAACTGTAACCTCGAACACTTCTGCTCCAAGCGCTTCCATGTCCGCAATCGCTTGATCCATCATTTTATTGACTTGAGGATCATTCCCAAACAGGTCGCGAATAACGCCTATCCGAGCTTTCTTTAATCCATTTTTCTTAAGATAATGAGTATAGGTTTTTGGAACTTTCCCGATGCTGGCCTCAGTAACCGGATCTGATGGGTCAAAGCCAGCAATTGCATCGGCCACGACAGCCACATCTTCAACCGTTCGTCCCATCGGTCCGCCGACATCCTGTGATAGTGCAAGTGGAATGATTCCATCGCGGCTGCCAAGTCCCATAGTAGGGCGAAGTCCAACCAGGTTATTAAAGGACGAAGGAATTCGGATGGACCCACCAGTGTCTGTCCCTAATCCGACAGTGGCAAAGTTGGAAGCAACCGCCGCTGCAGTACCTCCGCTTGAACCACCTGGGTATCTTGTCAAATCATATGGATTATAAGTTTGTCCACCAAGGGAACTAATTGTTTGGAATCCGAAAGCAAATTCATGCAGGTTCGCTTTCCCTAAGATGATTGCACCTTGATCTCTTAATCTCTTTGTTTGATAAGCATCCTTTAGAGGGATAGAACCTTCAAGTGACAGGGATCCTGCAGTAGTAGGCATATCGTATGTATCATAGTTGTCTTTTAAAATAACCGGAATTCCATGCAAGGGACCGCGAACTTTTCCCGCTTTGCGTTCTTTATCTAGTTGTTTCGCTTCTTGTAATACATTTTCGTCAACCGTAATGATGGAGTTAATGCTGTCATCGTACTCCTCAATTCGATTGAGATAGAATTGAACCAATTCCTCAGAGGTTAAAATCTCCCTCTGCATCGCATGCTGCAATTCAAATATCGTCGCTTCCTCAATCTCAACAGATAAAACTCTTTCAGCGAAGGGACTTGCTGAATTAGAAACAGCACCTGCTGGAGCTGCGTACAACCCCAAAGCCATTACAAGAGAAGTGAAGAAAACTATAAATTTGTTATACCACTTTCCCATTTGGAACTCCTTTCATTTTTTAGAATAATTAGAATATATCAATCTATATTTTTACTGTAAATGAGAGGAAGGTCATGAAAGACTAGATTATATGGGAAGGATTTACCAATTAGAAGGATTCATTTTATCCCTCTTGAACGGGCAGTAAAAATTGAGGTGCCTGGTACCGCTCTAAGTTTGTCGAAATTTGTTAGTTCTTTGTTATCCGATGATAGTTCCAATAGCTAGGCGAAAAGATTAATGAATATGAATAAACGGGAGAGCATACCTTTCTGTTTGGGTATGTGGAAAGCTATGGTTATTCGATCGGTTCCTTTGTCCGTGACAAGGATTCTGTCCAATCAGCTATTTTTGTTGCCAGGGTTGCCGCTTACTATAAATCAAAAGGCATGGCGATGTATGAAGGACTTTTAGCCATATTTGAAAAGTATGGTTTCTATCAGGAATAACTAAAATCTATTTCTTTTGAAGGATAAACCCAGAACTGGTGCATCCTTTCGTTATTTTCAACCAATCGTTTGAGTAGTAGGGAAAGGGTGGGTAATTAGTAGAGTAATGTAGGTTTAAAAGAAAATGATCTAAATTTGTGGAAAGTTGGGTTATTATCTGGGAATTTCTCTTGCATTTTTCAACAATCTTCTTCCGTTGTTAGTAGTGAAAATACTTATAGATCAGTATTTGCAGCCTTTTTAACCAAACGATTAAATAGTATATCTTATATGGATTATTGTCGTAAGGATGTCGGTTAGTGGAACTAGTGGTTCCTTCACTCCTAAGATCTAAACATTTTTGCACTATTTTAGCCTATCCCTGTCTGAATGAGCCCTGAATTCAGACAGGATCTAGCATTTTAAGCCTTGCCTTGTCTGAATGATACCTGCTTTCAGACAATAGGGGGCCATAGTTTGTTTGACGAGGAATACGATAGGAAAGAGATAAGAAACCAGCTTAGAGAAATGCTTCAAGCAGGTTTCTCTTTTTTATTCTCGCTCCTTCATCCTCACTTTCAGTATAAAAAACTTCTATGGCAAACAGTGACTGGCACAGTTTGCCTGTTTCCAAGCTCAATCCCTGTTTCCAATTTCCTGCTTCCCGTCAATTTTCTCTTTTTCCAACGATTCCATAAAAGAAAATCTTCATAATATCTTCGGTCAGCGGTAGTATTTTTTGATAGACTTCTTCCCGTTGTAAATATTGATTCAACGCTTGAATGAAAAAAATAATCGCTTCATTAGACAAATTCGGATCAACATATCCCTCTGCCTTTCCCTGGTTAAACAAATCAATAAAACGAGGAAGAGACTTTTCTACATATAGTTGTTTAAAATAATCGGCGCTGGTCGAATATTCCATCATTATATATTGATAAAAATCTTCATTGATCTGTTTTGTTTCTTCATTCTTTGTAAACATCATCTGTTTTATTTTTTCAGGAAAAGGTATATTGCTATGAAGAAGTTGTTCAAATTCATCCGACGCCTTGTCTAAATAATAAAGATAAACTTCATGCACTAAATTATGTTTACTCACAAAGTAATTATAGATCGTTACTTGAGATACATTTGCTTTTTTAGCTATTTCAGCAATTGAAATTTTTTGCACACCATACTCCATAAATAAGGCTAAAGCAGCTTCTAATATATTCTTTGTCTTCTGCTCCCTTCGTCGTTGAAACCCATCCATATCTTTCACCTCTTGTTAAGTTTAATAAAATTTATGTAATAAAACAATTAAAATAGTTCATAACCTATTGTAAAATAAATACATTTTATATATTATGAACTATATAAGTTAAAATATTTCATAACTCGTTCAAAAATTTTGATGGAGAAGAGGAGAATAAAAAATGTCTGTCTTAAAAACATCGAATTTAACGAAAAAGTTTGGAAAGTTTACAGCTTTAAATGGTGTAGACATTGAAGTGAATAATGGTGAAGTATTTGGATTCATTGGTCCAAATGGTGCGGGAAAATCAACAACTATTCGTATTCTGCTCGGTATATTAAAAGCAACAGAAGGAGAAGCGAAGATCTTTGGCATGGATGTCTGGAAAGATGCAGTTGAAATACACAAGAGAATTGCCTATGTTCCAGGCGATGTGAACTTATGGCCTAACTTAACAGGCGGGGAAGTAATTGATCTATTTGTGAAATTACGCGGAACAAATAGTAAAAGCAGGCGCGAAGAACTAATTAAAAAATTCGATTTAGATCCTTCGAAAAAATGTAGAACCTATTCAAAAGGAAACCGGCAAAAGGTTGCCTTAATTGCAGCTTTTTCATCTGACGCTGATCTTTATATTTTAGATGAACCAACATCGGGTCTGGATCCATTAATGGAGAGAATTTTCCAGGAATGTGTGATGGAAGCAAAAAGAGAGGGAAAAAGCATTTTATTATCCAGCCACATTTTATCGGAAGTAGAAAAGTTGTGTGATAAAGTGGCAATTATTCGACAAGGGCAGGTTATTGAAACCGGAACATTAGATGAACTGCGGCACTTAACCAGAACAAACTTACTTGTCGAAACGAAGGAGGCTTTATCTTCTTTACACGAAGTAAAAGGAGTTCATAATATCGAGAAGAAAGGTCAAACATATTCCTTCCAGGTAGATTCAGTGGAATTGGACAATGTAATGAAATATGTAAGTCAATTCGGAATCGTGAAATTAGAAAGCGCGCCGCCTACATTAGAAGATTTATTTATGCGCCATTATGAAGGTGCAGGAAAAACTTCCAATACAGGAGCTGGGGGTGCTTTATAATGTCAAAACAGTTATACATTAATACAAGGAGACTCTCTCGATTAATGCTTCGAAGAGATCGTATTCGTATTCCTGTTTGGTTACTCTCTTTATCCGTTCTTACATTTATCGTTGCAAATGCATTTACGGGATTGTACTCTACAGAGCAAGAAAGACAAATCGCAGCAGAAACGATGAAGAACCCTGCTATGACAGCGATGCTTGGTCCAAGTTACGGCCTGGATAACTATACAAACGGAGCTATGATGGCCCATCAAATGTTACTTTTCACTGCTTTGGCTGTTGGGATTATGAGCATTTTATTTGTTGCGCGTCATACACGAGCAGATGAAGAGGAAGGTCGGATTGAAATGATTCGCTCGCTGCCTGTTGGACGGTTGTCGAATTTACAGGCATCCATCTTCGTTTCGGTTGGAGCAAATCTGTTATTAGCGCTAATTATCGGTTTTGGGTTATACGCTCTTGGAATCAAAAGCATGGATTTAGATGGGTCTCTTTTATATGGAGCAGCTTTAGGAGCGACAGGTATCATCTTCACCGCAATCACAGCATTATTCGCCCAGTTGACGGTGACATCACGAGGGACGATTGGCTTTTCCATCGCTATATTGCTCATGTCTTATCTAATTCGTGCCATTGGGGATGTTAGCAATCAAGCACTCTCTTGGTTTTCACCATTAGGTTGGGTTTTAAGTTCAGAAGTATATGTGAATAATTACTGGTGGCCAATTTTACTAACAATCGGAGTGGCGCTTATTTTGGTTATCACTTCGCTATATTTGAATGCCATCCGTGATTTGGAAGCTGGATTCATACCGGCTAAGCCGGGCAGAAAATATGCATCTTCCTTTTTACAAAGTCCGCTTGGTCTTGCGCTAAGACTTCAGCGTACTGGACTAATTGCTTGGGCAGTTGGAATGTTAATACTTGGAGCATCTTACGGGTCAGTATTAGGTGATCTAGAGTCCTATTTTTCCAATAATGAAATGATGGAAAAAATGTTAACACCAGCAGCAGGCTTTTCGTTAACAGAACAATTTTTAACGATGTTGATGAAAATAATCTCGATGATTTGTACGATTCCACCTTTAATGGCCATATTCAAGCTTAAAGGGGAAGAGAAAAAGAATCGCACAGAACACTTACTAAGTCGTGCGGTGTCTCGTTCGCGGCTTATGGCGTGTTATTGTATCGTATCCATGGTAAGTGCGTTTGTGATGCTGTCGCTTGCTGCTATTAGTCTGGGGGCAGTCGGGAATTCGGTAATGGAGGAAGGAATTCCTTTTGGTACCTTTTATAGTGCAGCAATGGCCTATCTGCCTGCGGTGTGGATCATGATTGGAATCGCGGTGTTGTTTATCGGTTTGGCACCAAAATTATCTGGTTTGACTTGGGTTTATTTGACCTATTCATTTTTCGTAATTTATTTAGGCGGTTTACTTCAGTTCCCAGAATGGATGGGGAAACTATCGCCGTTTGGTTATATCCCGCAACTTCCTATTGAAGAAATGGACCTCATGAAAGTTTCCATACTGACAATTATAGCAATTGTTTTAATGGTTGTAGGTTTTATCGGCTATAAAAAACGGGATATCCAGGGGTAATAAAGTTAAGTATTCCTATACGGAGCATTATGCAAGCAATTATCACTCGCTAAGGATTTCTGCCTGCAAGTTCAGGTATTTAACAATAATTCGTTTGTCATATAGATTTTCATACAAAAAAATTATTCAAATTTTGTGAAAATTTAGGTTATTGTCTGGGAAATTCTCTTGCATCTTTCAACAATCTTTTCCCGTTATTTGCAGTGGAAATTCTTATAGATCAGTATTTGCAGCCATTTTAAACGAACGATTAAATAGTATATCCAATATGGAAATTTGTCGTAAGGATGTCGGTTATTGGAATTGTACAAACGGAGGCTTTAATAAAAATAGCCTGTATCTATAATTACTTAGTAATCTTAAATACAGGCTTCATAGTTATCCTTTAGTAAACAACTTGGCATCTAGTTATTATTTTTTTAATCTTCCCGCTTTTTTTGCAGCATCTTTTAATATTACCTCAATTTGAGCATTAACACTTCTGATCTCATCTTCTGCCCATTTTTCCAGTACTTCGTATAGTTTTGGGTCGATTCGCAGCGGAAATGATTTTCTTTTACTCATGATGACACAACCTTAATAAATACTTCCGGTATTGATAATTGGTTGTGTTCCTTTCTCGGAAACAATGGCAACCATCAGGTTATTGACCATTTGTGCTTTTTTCTCTTCGTCGAGCTCGACAATATCTTGCTCTGTAAGCTGATCAATCGCTGCTTTTACAAGCCCTACAGCACCGTCGACAATCACCTTACGAGCAGATAAAACAGCCTGGGCTTGTTGTCTTTGAAGCATGGCAGAAGCAATTTCGGAAGAATAGGCAAGATGCATGATCCGTGCTTCAATGACATCTACCCCAGCCACATCAAGCCGTTTTTGTAAATCATACATAAGAACATCAGCTACTTCATCGCTATTTTGACGAAGGGTTAAGGTGCTATCATTATTTCCAAACGAATCATAGGCATATGTGCTCGCAATATGACGAATACCAGTTTCACTTTGAATCTGGATGAATTTTTCATAGTTTTCTACATCATACAATGCTTTTGCTGCATCCCTAACTTTGTACACAACAACAGCAGCAATTTCAATTGGATTTCCTTCTAAATCATTTACTTTTAGCTTCTCACTGTTGAAGTTCGTCACACGTAATGAAACACTTCGTTTGAAAGTAAAGGGAACGGTTGCCCATAATCCTTGATCCCGGATGACACCAATGTAGGTTCCAAAGAACGTTAATACTTTTGCTTCGTTTGGCTGAACAATGGTTAAACTCGTACCAATAATTAATCCCACAATTACGACGACTATTCCGGCTATTTTTCCCGCAATTGCCGCTCCGGTAACGATTAGATAAATTCCAAAACCAATACACAACAGAGCAATGATAAGTGCTGCAAAACCATTCATTTTAAAAATCGATTTTTCTTTCATTAATAACCCCTCCCTATAGTAAAAGTGATATAAAAGTGATATCACATTTATATCATAATACATTTAGTATAAAAAGTAAAATATTTGTTATTTTACCAAATAAAACAGGTGATTTATTAATAAAAACCCTCGTTTTAATTTGATCTCTAGATACATCAATCTCCCTCGCTTGTTTACATGTTTACATAGATGTTTTAGTGGATTTTATACTGTGAAAATCGATGAAGAAGCCTTCTACGTAGGGATTTCTCAGGATCCAAATCAAAAAAGGGGAAGATTAGACCTTCATAAGGGGTATGAAGGCCAAATCAGTTGAAAAACCAGGAAGATAAAACCTTCATAAGGGGGATGAAGGCTAAATCAGTTGAAAGACCAGGAAGATAAAACCTTCATAAGGGGGATGAAGGCTAAATCAGTTGAAAGACCAGGAAGATAAAACCTTCATAAGGGTGATGAAGGCCAAATCAGTTGAAGAACCAGGAAGATAAAACCTTCATAAGGATGATGAAGGCCAAATCAGTTGAAAAACCAGGAAGATTAGACCTTCATAAGGGGGATGAAGACCAAAACGATTGAAAAAAAGGAAGGATTAGACCTTCATAAGGGTGATGAAGGCCAAATCAGTTGAAAAACCAGGAAGATTAGACCTTCATAAGGGGGATGAAGGCCAAAATGATTGAAAAAAAGGAAAGATTAGACCTTCATAAGCGGGATGAAGGCCAAAACGATTGAATAAACAGAAAGATTAGTCCCTCATAAGATGTAAATAGAACAAATCAGTTGGTATTGTATAACTTTTAGAGGTAAAACACATCTCTACAAAAATGTTTATAGTCATTATAAACGCCCAGACATGTAAATTTTCCATTGATACGGTCGCTTAGAAGCAGCATAGCCGCTGGGTCCCCGAATCCGAACGCTTCCGCTAATGAATTTCCTAGGTCTCAGGATGTAGATGATATTACAGCAACTGACCGATGTCGATGATAAAATGGAAATTCTATATTGAAAAGGGTAAATTAACCAATCGCTAGGGAGAAAAAACAGCGGATGGTGTAAAACAAGCGGAGGGGAAGAGAAGGGATGAAATCATGGATTAATTTTTCACTTAAGAACGCAGGGGTTATTTTTATTGCCATGCTAATGGTGATTGCCGGGGGGATTTATTCAGTCAGAACGATGAAGATGGAATCAATGCCTAATGTTGACATTCCTTATATTGTTGTCCAGGTTCCCTATATCGGGGCAACTCCTGAACAGGGATTAGAGGATATTGGTAAGCCATTAGAAGAAACACTTTCAGGTATCAAGAAATTAGATAATTTATATATTGAAGCACACAGTAATATAGTAGTGGGAATTCTTGAATTTGAAATGAGCAAGGATATGGACGAAGCAGAAAAGGATGTAACAACGGCCGTCGCTGCCATGAAGCTGCCTGCAGGTGCAGAAAAGCCTGATATTATAAAGGACGGTCCATCTGCTATGCCTGTATTTACATTTGCGCTTTCGTCTGAAACAGCTAATCAATCGGACTTGACTCAGTTTATCAATGAACGGATCAAGCCGGCGTTGACAGGAATCGATGGAGCCGGAACCATTGATATTTCGGGTGAGACCGAAAAAGAAGTAGCGATCAAACTCGATCCGGAAAAAATGAAGCAGCTTGGAATGACGTATGAGACAGTCAAGCAAACGCTGTTAGCACACAATTTTTCATTCCCGGCAGGGCAGGTAAATGTTGAAGATAAAACATTCAATGTGCAGGCCGATTTCAAACTGGATTCAGTTGAGGATGTTAAAAAGATTCAAATATTGGCTCAAGGACCTGCTGGAATGCAACAAGTGAGCCTGTCAGAAATCGCCGACGTTTCTTATAGCAACAAAAAGGAAATGGTCTACACTCGATTAAATGAAAAGCCAGCTGTTTTGGTTGAGATGAAGGCACAGCCAGGCTCCAATACCGTTGAAGTGGTGGGGCAAGCAAAGGAAAAGCTGGATGCATTAGAGCTTCCTTCCGGCTACAAATTAACGAAATTATATGATACATCCAAAGAAGTGAAAACATCAGTTGATGGGATGCTGCGGGAAGTCTTGCTTGGTACATTGTTTGCCGTTATTGTTACGTTCTTGTTCCTTCGTAATATAAGAGCAACGATTGTTGCGGTTCTTTCCATCCCATTATCAATATTAGCCTCGATGATTACATTGAAATATTTTGGCTATAGCTTAAACATGATGACCCTGGCCGGAATTGCGGTTGCCGTTGGACGGGTTATTGATGATTCGATTGTCGTCATTGAAAATATTTACCGTCGAACGTTAACAAGCACAAGACGTGATGAAAGAATGGTTTTGACAGCCGCAAAAGAAGTCGGAGGAGCGATTACCTCTTCCACCCTTACAACCATTGCCGTATTCGGGCCGCTTTCCTTTGTTCCAGGGATAATTGGTCGTTTTTTTGCGCCGTTTGGCATTACAGTCATTGTTGCACTCGCGTTTTCCTTAATTGTTTCCTTGACGGTTGTGCCATTATTAGCAAAGCTATTTTTACTGCGGATCAAACATCAAGAGGTGAAAGAAACATTTTTTGAAAAAGCCTATAAGAATGTGCTGTCATGGGTATTAAATAAGAGGGCTGTTACGATAGTTTTGGCCGTCATCCTTTTTGCCGGGTCACTGGCACTAGTTCCTATGATTCCAAAGAATTTTTTACCTCAAGAAAAAGATGTCTCCTACCGGTTAGCAGGAGATTTACCAGATGGAACTTCATTGGATAAAGCGAACGATATTGCTGTTAAAGTAGAAGATATCTTAGCAAAAGAAAAGCAAATTAAACATTTACAAACGATTGTGAATGGCGAACATATTCGTTTTTCCATTGATTTAAAGGATGACATCACGAAAGCTCAAACAAATGATTTTGAAAAAAGGGTGAGATCAAAAGTAGAAAAACTGGATGATCAAATGCAGGTAGCCCTTGCTCCTGTTGGGATTGTGGGAACCAGTGGTTTAGCGTTAATTATCGAGGGCGGGAATGCCCAAGACTTAGAAACAGCCGGGAAAATAATTACCGATAAGATTAAAGATATCGATGGCTTAGAAAATGTAGAATCCAACCTCACAGGAGTGAAGGAACAGCTCCAATTGGAAATAGATGATCATAAAGCGGCGGAAAAAGGTGTAAGTCCGGTCATGATTGCGGGATACGTGAGAGAACTCATTTCGGGCGATACAGTTTTAGATATGCAAGTAGAAGGGAAAACAACTAGTGTAAATTTGTCATTGAATAGCTCTTCCGTAAACACCATTAATGATATTATGAGTCAAAAGATGACCAATCCGCTAGGGCAGCAAGTAAGTCTCTTAGAAGTGGCAGCCCTAAAAAAAGCACCTAGTCCTTCCGCTTTGTATCGGTTAAATCAGCAGCCATATGTACAGGTTACTGGCCGGATCACGACGGATAATTCCTCCGGTGTGCAAGCGGAGGTTGATAAACGGCTAAAAAAAGTAGATTTACCAAAAGGGGTAACTTATCGTTCAGAAGGTCAAGCGGCAGCGATGAATGAAGGATTTACCAATATGATGATTGCTATGGCAGTTGCGGTTGTACTTGTGTTTATCGTGATGCTTATAGCATTTGGGAATATGTTAATGCCAGTAGCAATCCTATCTTCGTTGCCATTCTTATTTTCAGGCGGGTTACTAGGATTATATCTTACTAATCAAGCACTTGGTATGCCGGCATTAGTTGGGTTTCTGATGTTAATAGGTATTGTTGTCACAAATGCGATTGTCTTGATGGAGCGAGTGAAGCAAAATGAGAAGAAGGGTATAGAGGTCAAAGAAGCTTTACTAGAGGCTGGAAAAACGCGTCTTCGCCCAATTCTCATGACGGCTTTTGCAACAATCGGTGCATTATTACCATTAGCACTCTCGAGTGAAGGGGGATTAATTTCAAGATCTCTAGCGATTGTTGTTATTTCAGGATTGTTGACATCTACTCTATTAACCTTGGTGATTGTGCCGACTACGTATCATGTAATGAAATCGGTAAAAGGGAGATTATCTAAGAAGACTACTGATAAAGTAACTGGTAAGGAATCGGCGTGAGTGGGTTTAATTTAAATATCTACAAAAATTAGGGTGTTTAGTATTATTAGACGAATTAGCATAACTCCACCTAACTAAATTAGTTGGGTGGTTTTTTTGTGGCTAAAAAAAGAATCATTCCACCTCCAGGTTATTCATATAACATCGATTTAAGAATCAAACCATCGATGATCATTCTTCACGAGAGGGAATACTAAAAGAAGCTGCTGCTATGGGAATAAATGATAACGATATAGATGTGAAACGGCTAATTGAACGACTAATAACAGAGGAAAGGTCCAACCCCACTTTAGCTTTAGTTGTGCTAGTGCCCTCAAGTTGCTTTTTCAAAGAAATCCTACTATAAACGATATGATAATGCCGTCAAATACCATAGATGTTACCACCTTATGCAGAATATATAGCCGAGGAAAAATTCAATTAAGGAAAATAATAATATAATTAAAGTTTATCAAAGAAGGCAAAAAAATAGGGATTATTCCCTAAATCGTTTTATTGGGATAATGAATGTAGGAAAAAGGTCACCCTTAGATGTTTGCTAGTGAAAATAGATGTTTGGACTCTATTCATATCTTAAACATTCGCGCACACTTCGACACAATTTTTGTGGATTGGGATGGGAAATGATGTATTTATCAAGGATTACAGTCATTTTCATTAAACGTTTGGTTGAAAGGGAAATTTGTAGAGAATGGTCAAGTGTTGTCTAATTATAGAGAGTAAATAAAGAGAAATTGATTAGTTAGTTATGCCTATTTTTATCTTAATATTTCCAATTTTCTCCTGCGATAGTAAGTCTTTCGATTCATTTTGAATATTTATAAATTTCCGAATCAATGTTTACTAATTTAAAAATGAATTGTAGTATATTAATATACCATCAATTGTTTGTTTATTCTAAACAATCGAAAGTTTATTTTTTCTTACAAGATTAAGAAAATATGAATTTCGACTTCGAGAAATGTCCAGTTTCATCGCCCACCGGCTAATAGACTTCACTCTTCTCCCTATGATAAGTCAACATGGAAAAGCTATTACTCTCCGTGTTTCCTTTATCTCATTTGAAGCGTTCCAGTCTATACGCCGCGCAAATGAAGCATGCACTTTTCCTACAATTGGGTGGGTTACATACTTATAAAAAACAACAGAGAGGGGGATTGGTATGATTCGATTTGATTCTGTAAACAAGTATTATGGAGACTTTCATGTTCTCAAAAATATTAATCTAGAAATTAATAAAGGTGAAGTAGTCGTTGTCATAGGTCCTTCTGGATCGGGGAAAAGTACGATGCTTCGCTGTATTAATCATCTGGAAACGATCTCTGATGGGGAATTAACTGTTAACGGGTTGAAGGTAAATGACAAAAAAACAAATATCAATCAGTTAAGACGAAATATCGGGATGGTATTTCAGCATTTTCACTTATATCCGCATAAAACCGTTCTTGAAAATATTACAACTGCACCCTTGATGGTATTAAAACAATCAAAAGAGGAAGCTGAGAAAGTAGCAAGATATTATCTAGAAAAAGTAGGTATACCCGATAAGGCAAACGCATATCCATCTCAATTATCAGGGGGCCAGCAGCAAAGGGTTGCGATTGCAAGAGGACTTGCAATGAAGCCTGAAATTATGCTGTTTGATGAGCCTACTTCTGCTCTGGATCCTGAAATGATTGGTGAAGTGCTAGATGTTATGAAAACGCTAGCAAAAGAGGGGATGACGATGGTCGTCGTTACCCATGAAATGGGATTTGCAAAAGAGGTTGCTGATCGCATTATTTTTATGGATCACGGGCAAATACTTGAACAGGGAAATCCGGCTGATTTTTACGCGAATCCAAAGGAAGAAAGAGCGCGCCTATTTCTCAGCCGTATATTAAATCATTAAAAACAAAGGGGGATTTATATGTTTAAGAGTAAAACAAGTAAGATAGCCGGCATTCTATTATTATCGGCTTCCATGCTTCTTTCAGCATGCGGCAAAGGGGGAGAAAAAGAAACGGCAGGTACAGCAAAAAATGCTTTAGAACAAATTAAAGCGAAAGATAAAATTGTTATCGGTGTAAAATTTGATACAAGATTATTTGGACTTAAAAACCCATCTACCGGCGAAGTAGAAGGTTTTGATATTGATATTTCAAAAGAGTTGGCGAAAGACCTTCTTGGTGACGCGAAAAAGGTTGAGTTTAAAGAGGTTACATCCAAAACCCGTATCCCGATGTTAAACAATGGCGATATTGATGCGATCGTTGCAACGATGACGATTTCAGAGGAACGTAAAAAAGAGGTTGATTTCTCAGATGTCTACTTTGATGCAGGACAATCACTGCTTGTCAAAAAGGGAAGCCCGATCAAAGGACTTAAAGATTTGAAACAGGGTACGAAGGTTCTTGCAGTTAAAGGCTCAACATCCGCTATTAATATTCGTGAAAAAGCCCCAGACGCAACTGTATTAGAATTTGAAAACTATACGGAAGCCTTCACAGCGTTGAAATCCGGTCAGGGCGATGCCTTAACAACAGATGACTCTATTCTATACGGAATGGCTGACCAAGATTCAAACTATGAGTTGGTCGGTGGTACTTTTACGGAAGAGCCATACGGAATTGCTGTTAAAAAGGGAAATAAAGAATTAGTTGACGCGATTAATAGCGCTTTAAAGAAGATGAAAGATAACGGAAAGTACGATGAAATTCACAAAAAATGGATCAAATCGAACTAACAGCTACTGATATCAGGATGGGCAGACCATGCTCATCCTGATTACTTCTTAAGAAAAGGGGGGAGATCTATATGCTTGATTTTTCGATACTGATAAATAACTTGGATACATATTTAGAAGGATTTAAGAACACAGTGCTGGCAAGTATCATTGCCCTGATAGGGAGCTTTATTATTGGTGTGATTGTAGCAGTTATGAGAATCGCACCAATTAAACCTTTAAATTGGATTGGCAGCGCATATGTTGAGTTTATCAGAAATATTCCTCTTCTAATAATAGCTTTCTTCTTTTATATCGGTCTTCCTGCAATCGGTGTTACGCTATCCGGATTTGTGGCGGGTACGATTGCCCTTGCCATTTATACGGCCTCATTTATTGCGGAAGCGATTCGAGCTGGAATACAATCTGTACCGAAAGGACAAATGGAAGCAGCAAGATCATCAGGTCTAACCTATTTGCAGGCGATGCGGATAATTATTTTGCCACAAGCGATAAAAATAGTTATTCCTCCAATTGGCAACCAGTTTATTAATCTTGTAAAAAACTCCGCTATTTTGGGAATGATTGCTGGGTTAGATTTAATGTACTTCGGTGATCTTGTATCCTCCCAAACATTCGTTACATTTGATGTATATATTTTTGTAGGGATGTTTTATCTTGTGTTAACAATACCATTAAGTCTGGGCGTAGGTTATCTGGAAAAACGCTTGGCTAGAAGCCATTAAGGAGGGGAATTATGGATATTGCAGGAGCTCTCTCAGTCGATCATTTAAAATTCCTCGCTGATGGTTTTAAGGTGACGCTTTACATTGCCTTTGTCTCAATTGTACTAAGCTTTATTATTGGAATCGTGTTAGGGACCTTACGATATGCAAAAATTCCATTCCTATCGAAGGTCGTGGCATTGATTGTTGAAACGATTCGGAATCTGCCGCTGTTACTTATTATTTTCTTTACTTTTTTTGCCCTGCCTGAAGTAGGAATTAAGCCAAGCATCACGGTTGCGGCGATATCGGCATTGACTGTATTTGAATCAGCGATGCTGGCTGAGATTGTAAGAAGTGGCTTGAATTCCATTGATAAAGGACAAATTGAGGCAGCCCGTTCATCAGGGCTAACGTATATGCAGACATTAAGGCATATTGTTATGCCGCAAGCTTTGCGGAGAATGGTTCCTCCGATTGTCAGCCAATTTATCTCTTTATTGAAGGATACTTCACTGTGCGTAGTTATTGCGCTACCGGAATTCATGCACAATGCCCAAATCCTCTATGCTCAAAATGTCAATTACATTATTCCAATCTTTATTGTAGTTGCTTTCATGTACTTTATTGTTAACTATTGCTTGTCATTAATCGCTCGCAGACTTGAAAGCAGGCAGGCATAAAGGAAGCAAGGGGACGGTTCTTGAATGGACAGTCGGAAATTTTGCGCGGAAAAAGGTACAGCTAGTGGACGAGCTAGTTGTGCCTTAGTTTTGTTTCTGCCGTCTTATCTGTAAAACAAGCATTTCCGGATAAAGTAAACTACTAATTGCAAATTGAGGACAAACCCGTGCCTGTCACTGCCCGATGAGCCTGACATTTTTCAATGGATTTAAACCAATCTACTATTGTTGAACGATGGGTTTTACCTGTTAGATCCCACCCCTAGCTCTCGACAAATTTCTTTTCTGATTGGCATTGATAAACCTTATAAATCGGTACTTTAACGCAATATTAATCAATCGATTGATTAGTATAGTATATAAGGAATTAAGTCGAATGGATGTCGCTTATTTCTATTGATGTTTGCTCTCTTTTTTAAGCGTAATGCCTACTTAGACCCCTTCTACATCGATGTTTGCCCTTTTTTTGAAGTGTAACACCATCGTAGAGACCTAATGGAACTAGTTTCTTGGGCTCTATTAATTTCTAAATCTTGTTGGATGATTCAACAAATTTTTCATTGGTTTGGATGAGTAAAGGTGTATTTAACAAGGATTTTAGGGGGTTTAATTAAACGTTTGTTTGAAGGGGAATTTAGTAGAGAATGGTCGAGTTTCGATAGATAATGGAGATTAGTAAGCTGGACCAGGTTAGGATATATTCAACCTGGTCCAGCTTTTTACATCCGCTCTTTCATCCGGTCAGGCAGGGTCTGAATAGACTGGACCACTAAATCAAGCTTTGATTCAATTCGATAAAGCAGATAAAGGGTCACAACGATCGGAAATCCTACCTGGCTTATGATGGGAATGAGCTGTTCCACGATAATCACCTCCTTTTTATAAAAAGAGGCCGGCTTCATGATGAATCCGGCCTCTCTCACTATTAAGCAAGTTCATAATCTGTTACATTGCGTTCGATGACTCGTACCCCTTTTGGTACTGCCAATCTACCGCTAGATGTTGTGAAAACGTCAGATGCAATAATCTGTGCCATCGATAGTTTTACGACCTCTTCATCAATCGGTTCTTTCGGATTATCAACAGAAATACGTGCAGTCTTCCCAAATTCAGTTCCAAATTGTAATTCCAATGTCTTTGCCATTTCATTCACCTCCTTTTTTAAAATTGGTGCCTGACACCCTTTATGGACACTGTCCGTGTGGGGTGGACAGTGTGGGTCTTACTTGATGCTGGATGTTTATGCCAGGATTTCGGAGCTGTCATTGCGCTCCACTTTGTTTAGCGTGTCATTGCATAAAACAGCGATTGCTTGTGCTGCTTGCGATAATTGATCTGCAGTCGCAACCTTTGTGACGTTGCTAAACGTTTTCGATTTAAGAATCGGATTTCCTTTGTCATCCATGCCAGCTTCAAATACCAGGCGAAGCTTCGTACCTTCTAATAACGCTTGTGCCATTGTCTCTCACCACCTTTCACCTTCTATATAGATAAAAGTCAGCAAAAAGGACATGGTAGCTTTATAAATTACTTTACTAAGTTTCAAGTACTGATATTTTCAACATATTATGGGAGTAGCTAATGTGAAATTTCCTGAAATTTATGTAGTAAGAGGATGAAAATAGCTCATAGGTTAAGGGTATTTCCAAATAATATCCAAGAAATGTCGTAAGTTTCGTAAATTATGTAGTAAGTACGAGAAAATATGTTGTAAGTGGCTAATAATATGTAATAAACATCTAAAAATATGTAGTAAATATCCAGGGTATGAAGTAATCACCAAATAATATCCAAGAAATGTCGTAAGTTTCGTAAATTATGTAGTAAGTACGAGAAAATATGTTGTAAGTGGCTAATAATATGTAATAAACATCTAAAAATATGTAGTAAATATCCAGGGTACGAAGTAATTACCAAATAATATCCAAGGAATGTCGTTAATTTCGTAAATTATGTAGTAAGTGTAAGGAAATATGTATTAAGTGGCTAATAATATGTAGTAGATATCTAAAAATGTGTAGTAAATACCCAAAAATATGTAGTAAGATTTGTCCACTTTGGGTTTACAGAGTGAGGATCTCTATCACTTCAATTTTCTTCCTTCTCCTATGGGTTAGGTCATTCAAAAAGTTTGGCATTTACAAACTTCATTTTACTGGAACTCAAAAGTATCGTATATTTAGAGAAGAAAAGAATTTTTTGAATTTAAGGAGTGAAAAAAACAGAAAATGAAACTTGATACAAGTAAAGAAGCAGCACCCCTTTATATCCAGGTTAAGAACGATATAAAAATGAAAATCGAAAATAAAGTTTGGAACCCTGGGGATAAAATACCTTCTGAATTAGAGCTTTGTAAAACCTATGATGTTAGCAGAATTACTGTTAGGGAAGCCATAAATGAACTAGTATGGGAAGAGTATTTAATTAGAAAAAGACCTAAGGGAACTTTTGTATTAGACCAAAGCGAGCAATTTGAAAAAAGTAATAACTATTATACACATGTTAAAGGCTTTACCTTTGAAATGAATGAGCTAGGGAAGCAGGCAACTACCAAAAAAGCAGAAATTTCAATGGTTAAAGTAGATTCCACTGTTGCGAAACAATTAAACACCACTGTAGGGAAAAATGTGTATTTACTCAAAAGGGTCCGAGGGACAGAAGACAAAATAATGGTCTACTTTAGAACATATATTAAAACAACTATTAACTTATCAGCCAATCCAAAAGATTATTACGGGTCGTTATATGAATTGTTAAATGATAAGGGAATAAAAATTTCGAAATTTAAAGAGTATTTAGAAGCTGGAATGCCTACGGAGGAAGTACAAAAGGAATTAAATATTTCAGCAGACACTCCAGTTTTAAAGCGGGTAAGAAAGTCGTATTGTAAGGAATTTGATTTTGCAGAATATACGGAGTGCTTTTACATTGGAGATCAATATCGATATTATATTGACTTTAACTCTACCATTTAAGGAGAAAATTAAAAAAATTTTTTACAAAATGTATTGAATTATATAAATTTTTTAGGTATTCTATTGTCATAACATTATAACCTTAAACAGCACCTTTTTATTTCGAGTATGTATATTTTGGTTATCAATGTCATAACATTATATCAATCATGAGGAGGACGAAATGTCTAAATACAATAAATCTCCCGAAATAGTTATAAATAATCATGACAATGAGGCTTGGAAAGGATATGACGAGATTGTTTCAACTTTATATTATAAATTGAAAACGATTTCAGGTAAGAAAATATTAGTAATAGATTGCTATCCAGGTGTAATATATTCTGAAATTTTACAAGAGTTGATTAGGCCATTAAATCCAGAACTATTGATCCATTCGGATGATTTAGCTTTCTCTGGAGAGCATATTACCAAAATGATTGAACGTAATTTAACGGATGACCGAGTCTTTGGTGTTTTATCCTCTCGTACAATGGATGAATTTTTTGATGAAGAAAAGGTTAGAGAAGCAAAAGAGAAGATTGAAAATCTACAATCAGGTTTGGTTATCATATATGGTGTAGGTGCAACTCTCATTGAGCAGCCGGATCTATTAGTTTATGCTGATTTAGCTAGGTGGGAAATTCAGCAACGGTACCGGGCGAAATCCATTGGGAATTGGAAAATGGAAAACTTTGAAGAAGATGTACTTAAAAAATATAAACGAGGCTATTTTGTAGAATGGCGTGTAGCAGATCGACATAAGAAAGGGTTATATCATCAAATTGATTTCCTTTTAGATACCAATGAAAAAAATAATCCTAAAATGATAACTGGAAATGCATTTCTTGATGGATTACATCAAGCAGTTAAGCGTCCATTTCGACTGGTTCCATACTTTGACCCAGGTGTTTGGGGTGGTCAATGGATGAAAGAAAAGTTCGGTTTGGAACGTTCAGCAAAAAACTTTGCTTGGAGTTTTGACGGTGTTCCAGAAGAAAATAGTCTATATTTAACATTTGGTGAAGTAAGGGTTGAAGTTCCGTCTACTAACCTAATTTTTAACCATCCGGTTGAATTATTAGGTGATCGAGTTCATGCGAGGTTTGGAACAGAGTTTCCAATTCGATTCGATTTCTTAGATACGATGGGCGGTCAAAATTTAAGCTTGCAAGTGCACCCGTTAACGGAATATATTCAAGAGAAGTTTGGAATGCATTATACACAGGATGAAAGCTATTATATTCTAGATAAAGAAGGAGATGCAGTTGTTTATCTAGGAGTTAAAGAAGATATAAGTCCTGATGAAATGATGGAGGATTTAAGACAAGCAGAAAAGGGACTTATTTCTTTCCCTGATGAAAAATATATTAATAAATTTCCAGCGGAAAAACATGATCATTTTCTGATCCCTGCTGGTACGATCCATTGTTCTGGGGAAAATACAATGGTATTAGAAATAAGTGCAACTCCATATATTTTTACCTTCAAATTATGGGATTGGGATCGTTTAGGTTTAGACGGATTACCAAGACCAGTCCATATTGACCACGGTGAAAAGGTCATCCAATGGGATCGTAATACAGCTTGGGTAAAGGATAATCTTATTAACCGATTTGAAAGTATTGCTGAAGGTGATGGCTGGAAAGAAGAACGAACAGGATTGCATGAGAGGGAATTCATTGAAACAAGAAGGCATTGGTTTTCAAAGAAGGTTATCCATGAAACACATGGAAGCGTTAACGTTCTTAATTTAGTAGAAGGTGAAGAAGCCATTATCGAAAGTCCTACTGGAGAATTTGAACCATTTATTGTTCATTATGCAGAGACTTTTATCATTCCTGAATGTATAAAGGAATATTCTATTAGACCATATGGAGAATCTGAAGGAAAATTACTCGCTACTATAAAAGCTTTTGTACGAGTATAAAATGATGAGGAGTTGAAAGAAATGATCGGTATTTTGGTTACTTCCCACGGTGATTATTGCCACTCACTAATAAAATCAGGTGAAATGATAGCAGGAAAACAGGAAAATGTAGTAGGTATTGCGTTAGAAGAGGATGGTATTGAAGCGTTTTCTCAAAAGTTAACAGAAACACTAAATGACATGGTGGGTCGTTTTGATTCTGTACTAATATTATGTGATTTAAAGGGAGGGACACCTTGTAATGAAAGTTTAAAGTATGTTCTCTACAATGAGAGCAAAATAAAGATTATTCCAGGTGTTAATTTGCCCATGTATTTAGAGGTCGTTAGCAGTACTGGTTTTGTAAAGGATATAAATGAATTAGCCACAATTGGTCACAATGCTGGAATCCAATCAATCGAAGTTTTGGACATTTAGAGGGGGAATAAAGATGCCGATTTCATTTGTAAGAATTGATGACAGAGTTATTCACGGTCAAGTTGTAGCAAGATGGTCAAGATTTAAGCCATGTAATGGAATTTTGGTTATTGATGATAAAATCGCCCAAGATCCTTTACAAAAAAAGGTATTTACAAATGCAGCACCGACTGGTGTAAAAGTAGGGGTCTATAGTGTTGAGGAAGGGTTAGAGAAAATTAGTAAGGCTAAAATAGCGAAAAATAGCTATTTTGTTATTGTTAAAACTCCGGTTACATTAATGGAAATTATCGAGAAAGGGGGAGACTTTGGTACGGAAGTTAATGTTGGTCCTATGAGTGCAAGAAGCAATGCAAAAACCGTTGCAAAAAATGTAGCAATCACAGATGAAGAAAAGAGTGCATTTGACTTCATGGATAGTAAAGGAATTGATATTGACTTCCAGTTAATCCCGGATGAAACCGCCATCAATTGGAAAAAAGTCCGACAAAATTACTAATAAAGGGAGGGAATTATATGGATTTTGTTTTATTAATACAAGCAATTTTGATAGGGATCTTTTGTTACTTAGGATCAGTTTCATCTCCTTGGCTGATGGGTGTATCTGGTGGATATTACGTAGTCGGCCGTCCATTAGTTGCTGGTCTTATTGTTGGTTTAATATTAGGTGACATTACAACTGGTATTATTTTAGGTGTTGCTGTTCAGGCGGCTTTCATTGCAACAATTTCAACAGGGGGAACACAAAACTCAGAGATTACCTATGCTGCCTATGGTGGAATTGCGCTTGGAATCCTAACGAAAGCTGAACCTGGTGTAACCGTTACTCTATCTGTTGGTATTGGTGCTCTAGGGCTAATTCTCCATAACGTAATGATGGTTACAAACTCTGCTTGGAATAAACGTGCAGATCGAGCAGCCGAAAATGGAGATGGCCGTGGTATTATCCTAAATAATGCCTTTTATCCACAGATTGTGAACTTTTTGCTTCGTGTCGTGCCAGTTGCGCTTGCCATTTACTTTGGACAGGGATTTGTTACTAAGGCGTTGGATGTTATTCCTGCAGACGTAACACATATAATGAATGTTTTAGGTGGTTTGTTACCTGCATTGGGGATTGCTTTATTAATGAACTTATTAATTAAGGATAAATTTCAGCTTATCTTTTTCCTTGCCGGATTCGTTATAATCGCGTTTATTGTTCAAAATATGATTGCGCTTACTGTTATAGCTTGTTTAATAGCCTATGTTATTTATCTTGGGGCAGGGTCTTCTAATCATACTGAAACTGAAGATGAGGTGATCTAATCATGAAGAAGTTAGATAAAAAGGATTTAAGAAAAGGTTGGATATATTGGGCAATGTACCACTTATCTTCCATGAGCTTCGAAAAATTAGAAGCCCACGGTTTTGCTCACTCTATGATTCCTATTTTAAATAAGTTATATAAAGATAATCCAGAGGAATACAAGAAAGCTCTAAAAAGACATTCTGTTTTTTACAATACTGAACCTCAATCTGGAAGTCTAGTAAATGGTATTGTTGCTTCATTAGAGGAAGAAAAAGCAAACGGAAAAGAAATTGATGATGAAATGTTTCATAGTGTAAAAACGGGGATTATGGGTCCAATAGCAGGAATTGGTGACTCTACTATTCAGGGAATTATTATTCCGATATTACTTACTATTGGAATGGGGATTTCATCAAATGGTAATCCACTAGGAGTATTTGTTTATATTATTGGCTACTTAGCTATTATTTTGTCATTGTCTTACTTTTTATATTTTAGAGGTTACCATTTAGGTGTGAATGCTGTTGATGGTTTAATTGGAGCAAACTCTGAACGATTAAGAAATGCCTTTAGTGTGTTAGGTACACTTGTTATTGGGGGATTAGCAGCTTCGTTCGTACATTTAACAACCCCTTTAAAAATACCAAATGGTGATGAAACCATTGAATTGCAAAAAACTTTAGACGGTTTCTTCCCAGGCATATTATCTCTTCTTGCGGTATTATTTTGCTGGTACTTAATTTCAAAGAAAAAATATAGTGGAACAAAAGTTCTCCTCATTTTAGTAGCATTTTCTATTATCGGTGTTCTATTAAATATTTTTTAATTAAAAATAAAGAGTTCAAAAAGGCCTGCTTTTATTTTTCTAAAGAAGGCCTTTTTTTTAAGAATTTTTTAGCTTAGTTACAGGAAAAGCAAAGTTAAACCTAATTCAGGAGGTAATAAAAGTGCAACCTTTATTTTTAAAGCCAGTTTTTAAAGAACGAATTTGGGGTGGAACAGCTTTACAAACAGAATTTGATTATGATATTCCAAATGCAAAAACAGGTGAATGCTGGGCAATTTCCGCTCATCCAAATGGACCTTCGATCATAGAAAATGGACAATATGCTGGTATGGCGTTGGACGAGTTATGGAAAAACCATCCTGAGCTATTTGGCAATCCAAAAGATGAGGTCTTTCCTCTTTTAACAAAAATATTAGATGCGAATATGGATTTATCCGTTCAGGTCCACCCAGAAGATTCATATGCAAAGGTTCATGAGAATGGTGAGCTTGGCAAAACAGAATGCTGGTATATTCTTGATTGCAAAGAAGGAGCCGACATGATCTTCGGCCATAATGCGAAAACAAAAGAGGAATTAATTGAGCAAATCAATAAAGGAAATTGGAACGAGCTGCTGCGCAGAGTGAAAATCAAGCCTGGTGACTTTTTCTATGTTCCAAGCGGAACGATTCACGCATTATGTGAAGGTACTCTAGTATTAGAAACACAGCAAAGTTCTGACACAACCTACAGGGTGTACGATTATGATCGTAGGGATGACAACGGTAACTTACGGGATCTTCACTTAGAAAAAGCCATAGATGTAACAACTGTGCCACATCATGACACTGGGGTTGCGCCTATAGTTGAGAAGAAGGAGAATGTGACGATTGTAACGTTTGTAGAATCAGACTTTTTCTCAGTGTACAAGTGGGATATAAAGGGGAAAGCTGTTTTTTCATTTAATGATCAGTATCTGCTTTTAAGTGTCATCAAGGGTGACGGTGTCCTTGTTCATAATGGAGAGAAATACTCACTGAACAAAGGAACGCATTTAATTATTCCAGTGGGATTAGGTGAATTTGAAGTAGATGGGGACTGTGAATTGATGGTTTCCCATCCGTAATGATCGGAATGATTACTCCACGAGGAAATAGAAGAGCTTTATGTGAGCTGAAAAGGATTAGAAAAGATCCGACAATCTTTTTAGTCATTTTAAGGGGGAAAATCAGATTTGAAGCGTGCTAAGGCCTCTTTTAATCAAACATTTGTTTAGTGTTGATATAGTGGAGAATTCAAAGAATTGTGTAGGTTCAAGAGAATCGAATCTAATTTTGTTAAAAGTTGGGGTATCTGTCATCTCTTCCATTTCAATTAAGCTCATGAAGAGTGAAAACGTTAACGGGTGCCCCTTTGTAATCATAAATGATTTCCTCACAAAGGAATCATCGTAGTTTCCAAATCTGGATGTGTATTGCATGCAGGTTTCATAGTCAAAGGATGGCAATAGCAGAAATTTTATTAATCTTCTCCAAGCCGGTGATAAAACCCAGCCTCCTTTTAGAGGAAACCGGCCCGATAACACAATCAATATGTTATTAGATAATCCGACCAAAAAAGACTGGCGAATCCAATCATCTAACTCATTTATCTCTTCATACGTATCAATAGCAAGAACAATTCCGCCTGCCTCAGCTTTTTTATTTAACTGTCTGATTGCTTCCTGCAGCAGCTCCGTTTCCGATTTCTCGTCCAATACTTCTACCTGTAAAATAGTAAGTAATCTAGTGGTAAAGCCCTTTGGAGTTTTGGTAAAATCTAAACTGTCTACACAAAAAAATGGTACTCTGTTTTGTTCGCTAACTCTCCTGAACTGGTCTAGCAAGGTGCTTTTCCCAATACCTTCAGTACCACAAACGTTAAAATCCGTTTATTATTTTCCTCGGTTAAGATAAAATTCCGGAACAACTCTAATTCTGTTTTTCGTCCGACAAAAAAGCTATCTTCTAATTTTTGAATTTCTTCACCAAAACTCCTCATAAACGACCTTCGAAACCTATTGGTTATAAAAATGTATACCATTAATTATACTTAGGTTCCTATTATATTCTAATTTTTTCCTGTAATGTCATATTATTCACTTCCAACAAGGAGATGATACTCATGACCATTCAATAATCCCTTTTGTATCTTCGAGCAGGTATTCAACCCGTTTTTAATTCCTTTCTATGAATAGTATAAGGGGAGATGATAAAAATGGAAATATTAGATAATATCCTAGATTTCCTAACGGTTATACTTGCTGTGTCACCACCTTAAACGCGTTCTGAAAGAAAACTTGCATTTCTTCACTTAAGTTAGCAATTTAATATGGCATTCATTTTATAAAGGAAGAAGTTGTTTTAAAGGATGAAAAAAAAGAGGCACACCATAAGAATGAAGAGAATGATAGCATCATTATTAATCTTTCAAGTTTTTCTCTTCTATCTGGTAGGAGGAATACCAATATCCACGGCATATGCAGAAGAGGAATACTATCAATTTTTATTGTGGAGTGAAGGCGGGGATTCATTTACAACATTTGGACCTAATGAGGAGATTCGTATTCATACAGGATCCGTTCGTTTCATGAAGGGATGCTCCGAAGATGGTGCAGATGACTTTATTGAACCCTTTGCTGATATCTATGTTGTTCCAAGCGGGCATGGTCTTCCTGGAGAAGAACTGGAGGATGTGTCAGGATCTCCGAATACGGTAATGGCTGCCCATGGCGGTTTGTTCATATCTGAAGTCATTGGGTATACAGCACCGGGCGGAAAAATTGGTCCCGGAAAATATACGGTCGTATATGACGAGTGTCAGGATGGCAAGGTGTCTCCTGAGGATAAGGTGTTTCAGGATGCCTTTGAAGTCATTTTTCCAACAGATATTCCAGATATTATGGCTGATCCTGCGATTGCTGAAATCAAGGGAAAGGCTCGAGATGCTCAAACATACTGGGAAGAGATCTGGGTTGCTTATGACATGTTGTTTGATATTCAATCCAAACTTGGTACAGTCGGAAAGGTATGGCAGTGCGAGGGCTTAAAGGATGGGATCATCTGGTTTACCGCAAGCATGAATCTGACATTTATTTGTCCAAAACTGGGAGGAGATTCTTATCCAAAAATTCCGAACCCGGCTGATATCCAGCATGGTGCGGCTCTGGATAGTTTCTTCTCTGGATTGACAATGGGGGTTGAATGGGCAACAGGTGTCAATCCGAAGCAGCTGGCAATCAAACAAATTTTATCAACTGCCTCGCATTATCGCGGGATTGCAAATGATCCGCCAAATCCGGATTTTCAAAAAATCACCCCTCTTGCTTCCCGGGAGGTAATAGAGACAGAAAGCAATAACCCAGAAACCCTTGCCATTACCAGTATTGGCAATGAGCTTGGGAACGAGGCTCCATTGCTGGAAGCATTCCTGACTTCCATTGAAAGGTACCAAGGAAGCACTCTTGAGAAAAATGGTGACTGGTCATTAATTCATGCACGTGCCGCACAGCAATACGCGAAAGAGCTAAAGAAGCAGGTTACACGAACGAATACAGCTATCGATTATGCAAAGACAGTACTGGAGAAGGATCCGAGCGAGCTTAACAAACTGGCTGAAGAACTTCAGGCTTTTCGTGATGAAGTGGCAGCTAACGGATTCCCGGCTGATTTTGTACGAGAGCTAAAGAATCTAGGATATACGAATTCCCAAATTGAAGAACTGAAGTCTTCTCTTATTAAGAAGAGTTACTCTTTCGACAAAGCCGAGGTTTTGGGAAAGCTTGACTCTCTAATCAATACGAATAAAGGTCTAATTACATCCTTTGATAAGCTAGCAACGAACCTGCAAGAGAATTGGATCCCCTATTTGACTGCCATGCCATCCGTTCATGATCTTGCTCCTATAGCAGATGCAGGTGAGTCGTATAGCGGGAGTGAAGGCAGTCAGATTATGTTTGACGGATCCCATTCCAAGAGCCCAAGTTCAATAGTCAAGTATGAGTGGGATTTGGATGGAGATGGGGCTTTCGACGATGCTTCCGGGGCAAAACCGACTTTTACCTATGACCGAAATGTGAATAAACTAATCGGCTTAAAGGTTACAAACGAGGAGGGATGGTCAAATATCGATTATGCTTCCGTATTTATTGAAAATAGCAACAAGGCGCCTCGTGTTACTTCTCTTGCACCGGACCGGGAGGGAGTAGAGGTCATTGCCAATGAAACGAAGGTTTTTTCTATTGAAGCTGAGGATTTGGAGAGTGAGGAGGTTAAGATCGAGTGGTATATCGATCGGGTTCATGCAGGTTCAGGGAAAATCTATTCCTACACTCCTTCAAACGATAAAGTCGGAAAGCATGTCATAGAAGCCATCATAACGGATTCCGAACAGCCATGGGAACACGAAGTGATCAGCTGGCCAGTATTAGTTTTGCTGCCGGACAATGACGGAGATAAATGGCGGGCCAACGTTGATTGTGAAGACAATGATGCACAAGTGAACCCGGGGGCTTCTGAAATATACGGAAACGGCAAGGATGATGATTGTAATCCCGAAACTTCGGATATCAGCAAGCCTCCTAAGGCAGCCTTCTATCCTGGTGGGGATGGAAAAAACGTCGCGTTTTCTCTCTCAGGTGCAAAAGTCGAAGCAGCTTCTAGTCAATATGACTACTACCATGCACCACAACAACTGCTTGACATCGGTAATATATATGGGCTTCCATGGTCGACCAGAACCAATGAAAACCAGTGGGTAATAATAAGCTTAGAAGGCGGCAAAACATTCCTGATTGATCGTGTGCAAGTCATGCCTCGATACTATTATCAACATCAAAGGGTTAAGGACTTTGAGGTAGCAGTCTCAACAACGACTCTGGATCATGACGCCTTCACTACAGTACTCAAGGCTACTGCAGATGATAACGGAAATGTGCAAGAATTCAAGTTACAAAAGCCAGTACCGGCCAAATATGTCATGTATCGACCGCTAAATTCCCAAGGTGGCGGGGAATACATTTCGACTCAGCAGTTCCGAGTCAAAACACCACAAATTAGTGTACCGACTGTAACGTTTGAAAATCAGTCAACAGATCCGGAGAATGATATCGTGTCATGGGAATGGGACTTCGGCGATGGCAGCCCTATCAGCACAGAAAAGAACCCTACACATACTTTTCCTGATTCTGGAACTTACTCCGTTACTTTAAAAGCAATCGATGCTAATGGGAATATGGATGCTTACACAATGGAACAAACGATTCAGCCTGTTGACTTCGAATTCTTGCCAAAGAATCCAAAGGAAGGAGAACAAGTTACCTTTTATAATAATTCAATCGGAGCAGATAACGGGCAGCTTACAGCCCGCGAATGGAATTTCGGTGACGGCTCTCCAGCGACTTCTGCATCTAGCGAGACTCACAGGCATACCTTTAAAGATAATGGAACATTTTCGGTTTCACTTGAAATTACAGACAAGAATGGAAAGAAATATAAGGGCCATAAGGACATTACCCCTGTGAATGTCACACCAACTGTAGATGCTGGGGTAGATATGGTAGTTCGATCAAATCAGAAAGTGAACTTCTCTCCTTACATCACAGATCCAGGAGCTGATAGTAAATCCTGCTTTTGGGATTTCGGAGACGGAACGACTTCTGATGTGTGTAATCCAGATCATACTTATCCCTTACTCGCAAATGGGGCACCTGACAAGACTTATAGTGCTAAAGTAACGGTAACGGATGATGATGGCGGAACAAGTATCGACAGCCGAAGCATTACAGTCCGGGCTGATCGCGATCCAGCTATAGTCGCCTATTTCACCTTTGAAAACGACTTTAAAGATCACTCAGGGAATAATAACAACGGTTCACCGGTAGGAAATATGACATTTGTTGACGGAATCCAAGGAAAGGCTGCTAAGTTTGACGGACATAGCGGTATTGATGTAAAAGATTCCGAATCCCTTGACCTCTCTACTTCTCTATCATTCTCAATGTGGGTATATAAAGAAGATGCTGGAGCAGGTGGATGGGCAAAAATTTTAACAAAGGGAGACACGTCTGATTATGGTCCTTATGCACTGCTGCATACCCCTGATGGATCAACTCCTGGTGTAAGATTCACGGACGGTCTGACGAATAGGCCTGATCATATGTTTTCGACAGCTGCTACGAAAATGAAGGAATGGTATATGTACACAGTTACTTGGGACGGTTCCACCATCCGTTATTATGTGAATGAGCAACCGGTAGGTACAACTCCTTGGACAGGTGTGTTCCAAAATTCATCCAGTAAGCTTTTAATCGGGTACGACCCACCAGGTGTAATGGAATACTTCCGTGGTTATATGGATAATTTAAGGATTTATAACTATCCGCTTAGCCAGCAGCAAATTTCGGAGTTGTACCAAAATGACCAACAACCGGCAGATCAGGTTCCTCCTGAAACGAAAGCACAAGTAGACCCCCCTGCTCCGACAGGAAAGAATTCTTGGTATACTGAGAATGTAAGCATCACACTGGCTGGAACAGATGATGCCTCAGGTATCGACAGGATTGAATATCGCCTGGATGACGGAGAATGGAAAATATATTCTACTCCAATAACAGTTGACACTGACGGAGACTACACAATTGATTACCGGAGTATTGATAAAGCAGGAAATAAAGAAAATTACAAGACCGTTTCAGTAAAGGTTGATAAAGCTAAACCTATAACCACCGCGGAAAGGAGAACATGGCCAAATGGAGAAAATGGTTGGTATCTTGAGGCTACAAGTATCATCCTCCGTGCCTTCGATACAGGCTCTGGTATTGAAAAGACGGAATACCGGATTAACGACAGTGAGTGGAAGGAATATACTGATGTCATTGCGGTGACTGGAGAAGGAATAAACAAGATAGAATATCGCAGTATTGATGCCGCAGGAAATGTTGGTGAGGCAAAGGCAGTAGAAGTGAAGCTTGATCAAACAAAACCGGTTACATCAGCCACTATTAATCCGACTGTGCCAACTGGCACAAATAGTTGGTATACGGAACCCGTACAGGTAACTCTTCATGCATCAGACAATGAGTCAGGTGTTGCTGAAACGAAATATCGGATCAATGGTGGTGAATGGCAGAAGTATACTGGCGAATTACTAATAAGTACAGATGGTAAATATATAATAGAATTCAGTAGCACAGATTTATCAGGTAATACTGAAGAGGCAAAGTCAGTAGACGTATATCTGGATCAGACGAAGCCTAGCACGCTGGCAACTGTCGACCCTTCATCTGCAAGCGGAGAAAACGGCTGGTATACAAAAATGTTGACGATCACCCTCACAGCAACAGATGAAGGATCAGGCGCATGGAAGACGGAATACCGTATTGACGACGGTGACTGGTCACTCTATACTACCCCTATTCAGTTAACTGAAGAAGGTAGTCATATCGTTGAATATCGCAGTATAGATAAAGCAGGAAATGTGGAGGATTTAAAGTCACTCCAAGTGAATATTGACAAAACTGCACCAGAATTGACAATTAAACTGAGCGACAATACGCTTTGGCCGCCTAATCACAAGATGGTAACGGTTAAAGTAATACCGGAGGTAATGGATACAGGGTCTGGAGTACAAAACATTAGTTTAACGTCCATTACATGCAATGAATCGGATGACGAAACAGGAGACGGTCAAACGACAGACGATATCCAAAATGCTGAATACGGAACAGCAGATTTTGAATTTGATCTACGTGCAGAACGTTCAGGCAAGGGAACAGGCCGCATATATACAATCACCTATACCATTACGGACATGGCAGGTAACTCTAGAATTGTATCGACAACATTGGCTGTAGGACACGATCAATCGTCGGAAATGTAATTGATGAGGCTGCCTCAAAAAGGTATTCAATTCGTTACCTTATTGAGGCAGTCTTGCCTTTTTCATTTTTTACTTTTAAGGTACTTAAAGAACCATATCATTGCTTTTACCGTATCTTACCTTATTACATTGGGCTTGCCTGCTCCTCGATACCACTACTGCACTTCCCTCTTGTATCCAATATTTATAATACTAAAATGATTACCTAAAAAAACAGTAAGTCCTCCTCTGATTAATTTTTTGGGGTATTCGAATTTAAATATCTATCCTCCATCCCGTGGTATCATAAAGAAAAATCGCCGATTAATAAGACCCTAAGGGCGGTTCATGAGGCGTAGTTCGTCGAAAAACGCTGCTTTTCGACTGCGATGCATATGCTCACGAAGCCTTCCTTCGTGCACTTCTACTTTCTTATTATCTAAAAAATCCGCCTCGTAATAAAAACGAGGCGGATTGCTTTAATAAAATCACTCATTTGTTATTCTACTTTAAAAATTTTAACGATATTTACTTAAACATCAATGTAGAAGCCTTCTACGTAGGTGTTTCTCTGGATTTTACGCCAAAACATCGATGTAGAGGCTTTCTACGTAGGGGCTTCTCTGGATTTTAAGTTAAAACATAGATGTAGAAGCGTTCTACGTAGGGATTTCCCAGGATTTTAAGTTAAAACATCGATGTAGAAGCGTTCTACGTAGGATCTTCCTCAGATTTTAAGCCAAAACACAAATGTAGAAGCCCTCTAGAAAAGGATTTCTCCAGATTTTAATCAAAAAAGTCGACGTAGCTCCCTTTTACGTTGCATTTTACTCCAATTACGACATTAATCAAAGCTAAAGAACTGTCTTCCTTCTTCACTCTATTTAATTTAGTAACAAAGGAATTCCTCGAAAAATGTAGAAAGCAATTACTAGTAATTATAGAGAAAAAGGGGATTCTAATGGAATTAGCAACTTTAAATCAAAACCTCAAAAGATCTTTGTTATCACTGCCGTATCGGGTAAAATTAATTCTTATATTTTCGCTGCTAATATTGATTACATCAACACTTCTTGGCAGTATTACGTATTATCAATTTGCAAAATCCAGTCAAGAGCGTACAGAAGAATATCAAATCCAGTTAGCTGATCAAATTAATCGAAATCTAGATCGATATCTAAAAGAAATGCAAATCATTTCACTATCTCCCCTCTACAATCAAGAAGTAATGGATATTTTAAAAAATCACCAAACTTCAAGTGTTAAAACCATATTTCCACCAGCAAATGAAAGAATCACGTTATGGCGATATATTTCTAGTTTCATCCATATGAGAGATGAGATAAAAGGAATTCATATAATGGCCAATGATGGAACCATATTTAGTAATTTGGATTCTAATACGGTAATGCTAAAAGTATTTGATACGAATAATGAGTGGGTAGGGAAAATTAAAAAGGCTGATGGAGAATGGGTTTTACTTCCCCTCCATCAACCCAGTTATTATCTAAATAAGGATGTTACGGTTTTTTCCGTTGCCAGACTTATTCGAGACCCTTCAACCTATAAACCGCTTGGTATTATCAAAATCGACTTAAAACAAGATTTAATACAAGAAATCTTAAGCAAGACCAATAAATCAAGCCGCATTTTTATTCTGAACAAAGAAAATCAGTTCATTTATCCGAATAAAGAAGATAAACTCATTGGAAGCTCGATGCTATCTGAAATTAAAATGTTTAAAGAAAACAATTATATGAATATTCCAATTGATGGTGTGAACTATTTGGTAGTCTATAACGAATCACCTTATTCAGGCGTTAAAACGATCATGTTAACTCCAGATGATGTCATATTAACTGAAGTGAACCATTTACGAAAAGTGGTGATTATGGTCGTTCTAATAGGTATATTAATTTCTTTGTTATTAGGTTTTATTCTATCAAAGCCGCTGGTAGGATCGATTCATAAATTAAGAAGTGCAATGGAAAATGTTGAAAAAGGCAATCTGAATCATAGAGTATCCATTCAATCCTATGATGAAATTGGTCAGCTTGGAAAAGGCTTCAACCATATGGTTAACGAAATTGACCGTCTTGTTACTGAGGTATATAAAACAGGCTTGCGGGAAAAGGAAGCGGAGATCAAAGCACTGCAAAGTCAAATGAATCCTCATTTCCTATACAACACATTGGAAACCATTAATATGCTTGCTATCACAAAGGGGAATTTAGATGTATCCGATATGGTTTCGTCTCTTGGTCGGTTATTACGATATACCGTTGATAACTCTTCTAAAATTGTCACATTAAAAGAGGAATTGTCTTTTATACATTCATATATAGCCATCCAGAGGGTTAGGATGGGGGAGGAACTTCAGTATGGTGAGGACATTGAGCCATCGTTACTTGACGTACTCATTCCAAAACTAGTTTTGCAGCCTTTTATCGAGAATGCCATTCTCCATGGCCTGTTTGGAAAGGGAGGCCGTATTTTCATGAAAGCTTCTACTAAAAATCAAATCTTAGAAATAGTCATTCATGATAATGGAAAAGGTGTTTCTATTGAAAAGTTAGAGGAGCTAAAGAAGTCTTTAAAAACAGGTCAGACTCTACCGACGAAAAACCATAATGGAATTGCTATGCCAAATGTTCACGAAAGAATACAGCTGCTATATGGGGAACAGTACGGAATCGAAATTGAGAGCCATGAACAATATGGATTTTCTGTTACGCTCAAAATGCCTATTCAGCGAAAGGGGATTGAGGATATTGAAAGAGGTATTAATTGTTGAGGATGAAGCGATTATAAGACAAGGTCTCAAAGTTTTACTTGAAGAAGTTATGGGAGGTTTTCAAGTCATCGAAGCAAAAAGCGGCGAAGAAGGGATGTTAATTTTTCACCAGCGAATGCCCCATTTAATTGTCACAGATATCCGTATGGGGGGAATGGATGGTCTCACGTTTATTTCGAAAGTAAGGCAAATATCCAAAGATGTTCCAATCATCATTTTAAGTGGTCATAGTGATTTTGAGTATGCCAGAACTGCGATGCGTTTTGGAATAACGGACTATCTTTTAAAGCCAATTAACCGAGTTGAATTGTCTGGAACCATTTCAAACATATTTAAGGAAGCCAAGGCAGATAGTACGAATGTTTCAAAACAATTTCAAGATATTCTTCAATTTATCGATGACCATTTAAGCCGTGAAATTAACCTAAAGCATATTGCGGAACATGTGTATTTGAATGCACAATATGTTGGTCAATTATTTAAGACAGAATTAGGGACAACCTTTACAGAATACATCACAGAAGAACGATTAAAAAAAGCAAAAACATTATTAAAAGGAACGAATTTAAAAGTATATGAGGTTGCACAGTTATCAGGCTATAAAAGCCCAAAACACTTTATGACAGTGTTTAAACAAGATACTGGAATGACACCGATTGAGTATCGTAAATTTTCTTGATATTCAAAAAATATAAGAATAACGAACTATTTCTATTTTTGAGAGGATATTTTTTAGATACCTTCTTTCTTAAAATGAAAAACAAAGGGAGGTAATGAGATGATGAAAAAGCTAGGAATAATTTTATTAGCCGTACTTTTGGTAGCGTTTTCTTCAGCGTGCAATAAAGACACGGAAAAAACTGCCTCAACCGATGACGGGCCAAAATCGAAAGATGAGCAAGTAGAGTTGACCTTTATGATGTGGGGGAATGAGGCGCACCAAGAGGTGTATAACCAGTTAATTGCAAAATTTAATGAAAAACATCCAAATATCAAAGTAAAAATGGAAAGTGTGCCTTTCCCTGATTATCAGCAAAAAATTACTGTATTAGCTGCAGGCAGGGAATTACCTGATGTGGGTTGGGTAGCAGAGCGTATGGTTCCGCAATTCATGGAAAATGGAATTTTAGATGATGTTTCTTCGTTTAAAAAGGATAAAGCATATGATATGGATGATTTCTTCCCATCTACACTGGATTTGTTCGAGAAAGACAAAAAATTATATGGTATTCCATTTTCAACCCCTCCAATGGTTTTATTTTATAACAAAGATTTGTTCGTAAAGGCCGGCGAAAAAACTCCAAATGAACATGTTCAAGCTGGAACATGGACATGGGAGCAATTCGAGGAATCTGCAAAAGCTATTTCATCAAACGGTGTTTATGGGGCAAACTTCTTCCGTGACTGGAATACGTGGATTTCTTTATTATCGCACACTTGGAGTTATGGCGGAGACTTATTTAATAAGGACCAAACAAAGTTTACATGGAACAGTAATGAAGGCGTAGAGACACTTAAAATGCTTGACCGCATGATGTTTAAAGATGCATCACATCCAAAAGCAGGTGAGCAAGTAAGCTTTGAATCTGGAAAAATTGGTATGTTCTTTGATGTCTATAGTTATGTTTCTCGTGCTCGTGATGTAAAAGATTTTGCATGGGATATCGCTCCGCTTCCAGAGGGTCCTGAAGGCAGATTCCCAATGTTAGGGCAAGCGGGATATGGTCTATTTAAAGGTTCTAAGCATCCGGAGGAAGCAAAAGAACTACTCAAATTCTTTACCAGCAAAGAGGGCATTACAGCTACATCTACTTACTTTGTACCGCCTCGTGAATCGGTCATTAGTTCAGATGAATTTGTTAATCAGCCTAATAATCCACCAGTGGAAAGTATTAAGAAAGCTGTAATTGATGAAATGGATAATGCTAGACTTCAAGCTGGGCATGTAGAGTGGCAAAAAATTGATAATGCTATTCAATTTGGTTTTGATGAATTGTTTGGACAATTGAAAAAGCCTGAAGAAATATTAAAAGGCATGGAAGGAAAGATCGATCCATTATTAAAGTAATTATGGCAGATGCGGTTAACCCTTTTAAGGATTAACCGCATCCCTTTTACTGGGGGTGTAATTTGTTGAGTTCTTCGTTAAAACAATTATTAGAAAAAAACAAGCTATCCTTAATCGTTAGTTTGCCGGAAAATAGATGGGATCTCGCAAGGGCAGCCATTCAATCAGGTGTTGATGCGATTAAACTGCATGTGAATGTAGAACATCGAGCATCAGGCAATCACTTTGGTCCTGTTCAAGACTATGAGGAAGTTTTTCGTTGTATTAGAGAAGAATTTTCTGGGCCACTTGGCATTGTTCCTGGCGGTTCCTATGAAAATATAAAACAGAGTGAAATGGATCAGATCATTGATTTAGGTTTTAATTTCTATTCTGTTTATGCTCACCATAAACCGAGCTGGATGGTACAGCTAGACCCTATTGAAAAAACGTTTGCTATTTCAAATGAATATCCATTTAGCCAATTGGGGAGTGTTAAGCATCTTGGAGTATCTGCCCTCGAAGCTTCCATAGTCCCAGGCGACGAATATGGAAGTCCTTTAACCTTTAAAGATATCCTTGCTTATCATGCACTTGTTCAGAATGTAGATGTCCCCGTCCTCGTTCCTTCTCAAAGGAAAATCGAAACTTTTGATGTTCCATTACTCTATAGAACTGGAATAAAGGCCATTATGCTAGGAGCAATAGTGGTTGGACATACTGAAGAAACCATTAAAGCAGCCATATCATCTTTTAGAGAGGCTATCGATTCATTGTAAAGGAGGCAGGGGAGTTGGAAGTAAAAGTAAATGCAAACATAACGAAAGAACTGCCTATAAAAAAAAATCGTAAGAAATTATTCGGAAGTGAAGCGTTTTATGGCTATTTATTTGTAAGCCCAATGGTACTAGGTTTTTTCGTAGTCATGTTTATTCCTTTTTTCTATTCTGTTTATATGAGTTTAACAGACTGGAAACTGCTCGGGGATCCGAATTTTATTGGCAGTGAAAATTACCAACGATTAGTCCATGATCCCGACTTTTGGGAAGTCATGAAAAATACACTGCTATTTTCCGGTGGTCTGGTTCCGATTAATATTGTGATTGCTTTATTACTGGCACTGCTATTGCAACGTAAATTACCCGGTATCGGCTTTTTTCGGACCGCTATTTTCATTCCTGTGATGACATCCATTGTGGTATGGTCAATTATTTGGAAATACATGTTTGGTACCGAGGAAGGCTTTATCAACCAAATTCTTGGGGCTTTTGGCATTGACGGTCCTGCGTGGCTGTATGACCCAGATCTCGCCATGGGTGCTGTTATTGTGGTTAGTGCTTTGAAGAATGTTGGATTGAATATGGTTTTATTCTTGGCTGCCCTCCAACAGGTTGATAGGAATCTCTATGAAGCATCTTATTTAGACGGTGCAAATAAACTTAAACAATTTTGGCATGTTACCCTACCGATGATCACACCGACTGTTTTTTTAACTTTAATCTTAACGGTCATTGGATCGATGAAAGTTTTTGGGCAGATTTATGTGATGACAGGCGGAGGGCCTGGAAATCATACTAAGGTATTAGTTTACTATATTTGGGAAAATGCGTTCAAACTATTTGATTTTGGTTATGCCTCAGCCATTGCCATTGTTTTATTTAGTATTATCTTATTTTTTACACTTATCCAATGGGGTGTAAGAAAAAGGTGGGTTTTCCATGAACAATAAGAAGAGAAATGGAGTTCTTACAAAAATATCCTTTTACGGAATATTAGGTATTATTTCTTTGATTATGATTGTGCCTTTTTTATGGATGATTAATACATCCTTTAAAGATTCAACAAAAATATTTACCTTTCAGTTAATCCCAGATCCTTTTAGGTGGGAAAACTTTCTTGAGGTACTTAAGTCTACTCCATTTCATCTATTTTATTTTAATAGTTTTTACATTGCCGTTTTGGTCACGATCGGTACGATTTTCTTCGGATCACTAGCCGGCTATGCCTTTGCAAAATTAAAGTTTAAAGGAAGTTCGTTGCTGTTCTTATGTTTATTAAGCACCATGATGATTCCCGTTGAAGTCATTACTATTCCTCTTTTTCTATTTATGAGAGATTTAGGATTGATTAATACCCATGTCCCGTTAATCGCCATTCCTATTTTAGGGCCGGCAGGAGTGTTTGGGATTTTCGTCATGAGGCAATTTTTCTTATTAGTCCCTAAAGAATTAGAAGAGGCGGCTAAGTTAGATGGATGTTCCTATTTTCGAATCTATTGGAGTATTATGCTGCCACTTGCAAAACCAGCCATCGCAACCCTAACAATATTCACCTTTTTAACAAGCTGGAATGAATTCTATGAGCCTCTTATTTACATTAATTCAAAAGAGCTGATGACCTTGCCATTAGCTTTGGCGCTATTTACTGATGAAGTAGGGACAAAATGGGAGTTATTGATGAGTGCGTCTGTCATGGCAACCGTTCCGTTGTTAATCGTATTCTTCTTAGCGCAAAAACAATTTATTGAGGGAGCCACGATGACTGGTGGAAAATAATCGATTTTGAAAAAGGATGTGTCTAGTTTGAAGTCTGAACTCTCTTTTGATGTGGTGGTGGCAGGCGGGGGACCTGCTGGCATTAATGCCGCTATTGCCGCAGGCAGGGCAGGTGCAAAAACACTGCTAATTGAACGGTATGGTTTTCTAGGAGGGATGTCAACTATTGCACTTGTATATCCATGGATGACATTTCACACTAATTCTGGAAAACAAGTCATAAAAGGAATTGCTCAAGAAATAGTAGAGAGATTAATGAAAATGGACGGTTCACCTGGCCATTTACGTGATACAGTAGGATTCACCTATTCCGTAACCCCCTATCATCCGGAAAAATATAAGTTGTTGGCATTAGACATGCTTGAAGAAGCAGGCGTTGAAGTACTTGTTCATAGTTTTGTAGATCAAGTGGAAACTGAGGGAAATCGTATTACCTCCCTGCATCTCACAACAAAGTCCGGTCCAATCCGCGTTTTTGCTAATAGATTTATCGATACGACAGGAGATGCGGACGTCGCTTACCTTTCTGGTGCTCCTTGTTTAAAAGGAAGAGACCAAGATCATAAAACACAGCCAATGACGATGAAGTTCCGAATGAGGGGTGTAAACCTTGAAAAGGTAAAGGAATCGATGAAGAATAATCCTACTAATTTTTACAAGAAAACCCCGATTGAACTATTGGATGAAATACCATTAACAGGTATTCAGGGCTTTTATAAGGAATGGAATGAATCAGACGTACCTATTAATCGGGATCAAGTGCTGTTCTTTGCAGGCCCTGAGGATGACGAGGTTCTTGTTAATTGTACTCGTGTTCAAGGTTTAGATGGAACGGATGTATTTGATTTATCAGCTGGGGAAAGAGAAGGAAGAAAACAGGTACTGATGATGGCGGAGTTCTTGCAACAGAAAATTCCAGGCTTCGAAAAGGCATCCATCTCGGCTGTTGGGACACAAATCGGCATTCGAGAGACACGACGTATTGAGGGACAATATATCCTTACGATTGAGAATGTGGTGGAAGGAAGGAAATTCGAAGATACCATTGCACTCAGCGGCTACCCAATTGACATACATGATCCAAGTGGTAAAGGCGTTCAAGCAAAAGACATCGAAGGAGATGGGAGCTATGGCATACCGTACCGATGCCTCGTGCCAAAACGAATGGATAATTTATTAGTAGCAGGGAGGTGTATTTCAACCACACACGAGGCATTAGCAACCACTAGACTGACTCCTAGCGCAATGGCCACAGGTCAAGCTGCCGGAACAGCCGCAGCCCTTTCCATTACTGATCATGTTGCACCAAAAGACGTGAATATCACCAAGTTAAGAAAATATTTAACAGATAATGGGGTAGTTCTTTAAAAGTGTCACTATTTAGGTAATGTAAAGGAGGAAAATCGTGAAAAGCTTGAGAACGTTTGTTTCACTAATTCTTGCCGTTTTTTTACTGTTTAGCTCTGTTGGTATGATTGAGGCTAAGGAGAAAAAGAATGAGCTGGCTACTGTTTTATTGGTTCCATTAGATGATCGCCCAGCCAATATCTATTTTCCTCAGCAGGTTGGACATTCAGCAGGTGTAAATGTCATTGTACCGCCAAAAGAAATGATTGGCTATTTCACGGAACCAGGTAATGGTGAGGAAATAAGCAAATGGGTCCTAGAGAACGCAGATAAGGCGGACGGATTTGTCATTTCTACGAGTATGCTTGCCTATGGAGGCCTAGTGGCTTCACGAACAGGTGTTAAATCATTAGAAGATTCCCTTAAGGATATCCAGGTTATTAAAAAGTTGAAGGAATTATATCCTGAAAAGCCTGTGTATGTTTACGATACAATCCAAAGGCTTGCCGTTACAGCCATTAGTGATGAATATGCTAAATATTATTCTCTTATTAGTGAATGGGCTATTTTGTACGATAAGGTCGTTAATTTAGGAATGGCTGGTAAAGAAAGATTAGATGAGCTGGAGTCGTTAATTCCTGCATCTGTGTTAGAAGATTACAAGAAAGCGCGAGCAAGAAATCACACCGTTAACAAAATTATGATTGATTGGGTTCATCAAGGTTATATTGACAATTTAATTTTAGCTCAGGATGATGCTGCTCCATATGGATTACACCGTGCAGAGAGAGAGCAGTTATTAGCAAAAGTCAATGAACTTCATGTTCAGGATCAAGTTTCTGTTTTCCCAGGTGCAGATGAAGTAGGTGTCGTGTATGTATCTCGTTTCGTGAACCATTACTTTCATACTTCGCCAAAGTTCTTCATTGAATATGGAGGAATTCACGGAGAAGACTGGATTGCGCCTTTTGAAGATACGACATTTGACTACAATGTGCAAAAACATATCGCTTCAGCAGGCGGTACAATTGTAGATAACGAAGATCAAGCTGATATTCATCTCCTGCTAAATACACCTTCTTCTAGTAGTTCGACAAGATCAAAGGATATAGAATGGCTGGTTAATCGAACAAAAGAATTAATGGCAAAGGGTAAACAGGTGGCGATTGGCGATGTTCTAGTGGTAAATAAAGCAGATGAACCATTTGTCATGAAGCTTGCTGAATCAGTCGATCTTACAAAAATTCTTTCCTATAGCGGCTGGAATACTGCTGGTAATGCTATGGGGATTACTGTCGGCCATGCAGCTGCACGATTTGCCTTTTTAAATCAAACCTCTGGATTTGGAGTCCCGTTGTATGAGCAAACAGCAAAGGCCCATTTCGAATTCTTACTCCATCGCTTTGCTAAAGATCAAGGATACAAAAATGTTGTCCATCCAGCAGCAAGAACCTATATACAACAAATTGGAGCAAGTGAATGGTCCCTCGGAGATAAGTATGACATAGTAAATAATTTTGTAAAAGAAAAACTCACAAAAGAGACAGAGTACTGGTATCAATACTTTGATGGTAAAAAAGTGTACATTGGCTCAAGAGGTACTAAGGATTTCTATAAAACTATCTCTTCATTAGAAAGCGTCCATGTTAAGTTACCTTGGCCGAGAATCTTCGAAGCCGAGCTTGAGCCCCATTTAGAATTTAATTAGATGAAGTGAGTTGTCAGATGCAAAAAGAGGTCGGTTCAATGGAATCCGACCTCTTTTTATTATTAAAAGGTTTGTCTGTTATTGAATTAGATTACTTTGGCCCCTTATGCTGTCACAAATCTTAAGTGGCCTTTTCCTGATAAAAGAATTCACTTTCTTCTTTTAAGTCCTAAACAAACTCATTCTTATACCGATATAAATATTAGAGGCTTTAAAAACATTCCTCTCTACCAACTTGCACAGAATAAAAAAAGCCTACATCGAGGCTTTTAATTTCACCTGTACGATTTATTGAAGAGAAATTAAAGTCATTTGTTGACCTCTTTTTCCTTCAAGTGTTAGGGTTACTATTTTCCCTTGGTAGTTAAATAATTCATTTTTCAGGTTGCCTTTTGCTTTTGCACAATAAGTGTTGCCATCAGACGTGATAAAACGGAAAGTTCCATCAGCGTCTACTCCTCCTATTTTAGCTGTTACTCTTATTTGAGTAGTAGTAGAGGTAGTTGTGACAGGGACTTTGATTGTTTGTCCAATTTTCAACTTTGATGGGTTTACTGTTGGATTTAGTGCTTGAATGGATGAGACAGAGACCCCTAATGCTTTACTTATTTTTGTAAAAGTATCACCGCTCTTAATTACATATTCAGATGAACTTATTGTTGAGCTGTTATTTTTATCAGACTCATTTGTTGTATTGTTGTTTTTATCGGACTCATTTGTTGTATTTTTGACAGGGACTTTAATTGTTTGTCCAATTTTCAACTTTGATGGGTTTACTGTTGGATTTAGTGCTTGAATGGATGAGACAGAGACCCCTAAAGCTTTACTTATTTTTGTAAAAGTATCACCGCTCTTAATCACATATTCAGATGAACTTATTGTTGTGCTGTTATTTTTATCGGACTCATTTGTTGTGCTGTTGTTTTTATCGGACTCATTTGGTGTATTTGTTGGCGCGTTATTCGTTAAATATGTTGCACTAACAAACGCTGTTTTGCCGTTGAATTTAATCTGAGCCCAACCATTAGAGATTGATGTAACAGACACACGATCATTTAATTTTAACGAACCCAGTACAGCACTGTTCGTAGAAGCAGCATCTCTAACTTTCAACGACGATGCAGTTACATACATTGTTTTTGCTTGAGATTCGACTGTTGATGAACCTGCCGGTGTTTGTGTAAGGTAGGCAGCACTCACAAAACAAACGCGTCCTTTAATCAAAATGGCAGCCCATCCGTTTTCTACGTATGCAACCTTCACAACATCACCTTTTTTATATGTTCCAATAATACTACTTATAGTGTTTGGCTGCGAGCGAACATTTAGTGATGTGGCGGTAACAGTTCTGTCTTCTACTTTTGGTAATAGAATTTTTTTACCGTCAATGGAAGACAGCCCATTGGCATCTAAAATTTCCTGCGCTGTGACACCATGTTTTGCAGCGATTGTTTCAATATTTTCACCGCTTTTTACCTGATACGTGTATTCTTGAATAAATCCTGCATTCGCAGTGATTGTATATAAGCCAAGAACAACTGTAAAAATGCCAGTCACTACAAGTTTTTTTACTACAGAATTTTGAATCCATTGGCTAACCTGTGAAACATATGTATTCCAATTTTCACGAATATCTTTTAAGAATCCTTTGATATCTAAAACATTTCGAATATCAAACTGTAGGCTTTGATAATATTCGCGTCTTTCCATCCTTGAAGTAAAAACGGGTACACTTTTTACTTGCTTCTTTTTTCCATAAGTTTCTTTCCTGCTTAGTATTAATTCACCATTTACAACTAGTTCTTCAGTCAAAGTAACCATTTAACCCTCTCCATAGTTAATAGTAAACGTTTGCATCAATATTCAATTGCTGCCGTTCCAGATAAAGTAAAACTTCCATAAGTTAGGGTGTTCCTTCCCTCACTTATCCTTATTTGTTTTTCTGAAAGTCTTGAAGTGGCGTCTTACTGCCCATTAATGCGGGATAAGACAATGAAAAATTGACTGGCATAATTATGATATGTATTCCTTCTGTAGTATTACAGGCATATGTTCATGGTTGATAATAAAATCTTTATTTGTTACTAAATGCCAGCTATCACAATTAACTCTCCCTCTATTAATATTCGACGCTCTGTGTCATTTTCTGTCCCATTTTTGTCATAATTAGTAGAAAATAGATGATGTTGGACATACTACCATTTTCATAATTAGCTGCAATCTATTACCTTCTGTAGAAAATCCAGTAATAAAGTACTAGTTTCTGTAACAGGATCAATCTCGTTCAGTCTCTACTAAAAGTTCCTTTTTTAAATAATTTGGCATCTATCGACATTCTTTTTTAGCGTTTAGGTGTAAAAAGTGTTTATGGAAGCAGGCTTAAGGCAACTTTAATCAAATGTTTGAGTAGTGCTGAAAAAAAGGGAAATGAGTAGAAACATGTAGGTCCAAACGAATGAAATCATTTTCTGGGGAATATTGTTTTATTTTCTGGCGAAGTTTTACTTGTATAGCGACAAAATATTTTTCTGTCAGATTGATAGAATCCCTTGGTAGCAGTGTTTACTAAGTTTTTAAGCAAACGATTAGTTAGGTTAGTACATGTAGAGAATAGTTGATATTTGTATTTTCTGTGGGAAGAGCTCGTTTGTTATGGAAAAGTCCCATTTTCTATACAACTTTCAACAAATTTCTTCTCGCACTTGAGAGACTAAAGCTTAATATAATAGAGTTTATAGTGGATTTAATCAAACGTTTGATTATGGAGAAACTACTAGAATTTTTTTATCACAAGTGGATTTTAGGGATGAAGTAAGATGGATAGTTTAATTCTTGGTTCAATTTTTTATAACAAGCGAACCTATTTATTGAACACACAGGCGGATCAATTAAAGAAGGAATAACGTCTTCAAATATAGTAATGAAAAGGGAGAAAATCAATTTTATGGGGGAAACACATTGAATAACATAGAATTTATTCGAAATGAAGAGAAGAAGTATCACGATTTTTGCTATGAGAACTATAAATTATTTGAAGAAGGTTCTTGGTTGTATAAACCAGTTAAAACTGTAATGGATTTATTACCTTTATTTGATAATAATGAAAGCTTAAATGTCATTGATTTAGGTTGTGGGGTTGGTAGAAATAGTATTCCGATAGCCGAAGCAATAAAAAATAAGAATGGCAAAGTTGTTTGTGTAGATTTACTGGATTCGGCATTAAACAAATTAAAAGAATATAGTAAACAATATAAAGTTGAGAAAGTAATTCGAACGGAAAAAGCAGATATAGGTAACTATAAAATAAAGCCAAATGAGTTTGATTTTATTATTGCAGTATCCGCTTTAGAACACGTTAAGTCAGAAGAAGTTTTTGAAGAAGTAGTTCGACAAATGCCTGAAGGTACTAAAAACAACGGAGTAAATTGCCTCATAATAAATTCTGAAGTTCAAGAAATAGATTTAGAAACAAATGAAAAGCTAGATGTACTAATGGAATTAAATCTTTCGATAGAAGTGATGATGAATAAGTTAAGTAGTATATATACAGGATGGGAAGTATTAAAAACAGTTGTAAACCCATTAGAATACAACATTACTCGAAGTGAAAAACCTGTATTATTAAAAACCAATGCTATAACATATGTTGTAAGAAAAAGTATTGGATAGTTCTTTCAACTATCCTGAAAATTAAATTATCCTTCATTTGCTGGTGCAGTAACTAGGTATGTTTGCCTACCATGTAAGAACGTAATTTTTTTTGCATTTACTGTGGTGAAGCTATACTCCTCCATGGAAGGCTAACGGAACTGGTTACTTGAAGATGGATAAGTATTTAAGGTAAAGAATAATAATGTAATACATCTTTTAAGGAGTAATATTTACTATGATTTTTAATGAGGAGAAAATTATTTGGCTTATTAGAGAAGATAAATGGATGATGGACATATTAAAATCAGCAAAATTATTGAATTTGCCAGATTGGTGGATATGTGCTGGATTTGTTCGTTCAAAAATATGGGATACATTACATAATTTCAATGAAAGAACCCTAATCCCAGATATTGATGTAATTTATTTTGACCCTAAAAATATTGATGAATTAGAGGAAAAGAAACTTGAGGAAATCCTAAAAACCCTAATGCCTAACATTCCTTGGTCTGTAAAGAATGAAGCAAGAATGCACATTAAAAGCAATATGCCTCCTTATTCTTCTTCCGTTGATGCTATTTCAAAGTTTCCTGAAACAGCGACAGCTTTAGGGGTGAAATTGGATGAAAACGACAATGTGATATTAACAGCCCCTTGTGGAATTAGTGATGTTGTCAATCTAGTGGTGAAGCCCACTCCTTTTTTTACAGAGACTAAAGAACGAATAGAAATTTACGAAGACCGCATAACAAAAAAGAATTGGAAATCAACTTGGCACAACTTAAAAGTTATTCTTTCAATAATTCTTATTAACAGGTGCTAGAGTTTGGAACAGGGATTGCTGCTACGATCCTTTTTTTATTAATAAAAGAAGCAGGTTTGGCTGAATAACAATTCCATTACCTTATGAATAATAATGAAATTATCTAATTTCCATGGTAAAGCCCAAAATGAAGAAAATACTCATTTCAAGTCTAATCAATCTTTCAGGAAGTGAGCAAATGAAAAAAGAAAAGCTAATTAAAAAATATGATAAACAGGTAAAGATGTATGAAAATAATCGTCCTAATCAAAAGTTTGCTGGATTAAGAAATAAAATAATAAAAAACGCATACGGAAAAGTCTTAGAGGTCGGAGTTGGAGCTGGAGCGAACTTTCCTTACTATGATAGTAATAATGTTGAGGTAACAGGAGTTGATTTTAGCTCAGAGATGATTAAGAGTGCCAAAAGAGCAGCATCAATTTTTCAAGTGAAAGCAGAATTTATACAGGAAGATATTGATGAGTTGATATTAGAACACAACTCTTTTGATTGCATCGTATCAACCCTTTCACTTTGCAGTTATCCTGACCCAATTGTAACATTAAGTAAATTTAATAGTTGGTGCCGTAAGGATGGGATCATACTGTTAATGGAACATGGTCTGAGCTCTAATCCATTACTATCCTTTACTCAAAAAATGATTGACCCGCTTTATGCTAAAATATCTGGGTGTCATTGTAACAGAAATATCGATAAGATAATTGAAAAATCTACTCTTCAGGTCGATCATATCGAACGTTATTGGTCAGATATCATCTATTTAATACGGGCAAGACCTTCTAAGTAACAGTACGATTCTTTTTAACCTAATGAGTGCGATTCTTCTATAAGAATGGTCGCCTTTTTTTATTCAAGTAATGGGAGTTTAGTTCATTGATTTGATTGAAATCACCTATGATATGATTAGAATTGGACTTATTAATAAGGGGGCTTTTAAATGACACCAGAACAAATTGTTAGAGAATTTTTTGAAGAAGTCCGTTCAGGTAATAATCCTGACTACTCAAATCAATTAATGGCAGAACAAGTATTGGCACATCAAATTGTATCTGAAGAAGAACAAACAGTGTTAAGGACACCGAAAGATTATGCTGAACACGTAAGAGAAATGAATGAAGCCTATGGTAATTTTTCTTTAGAAATTCAAGAATTATTAGTACAAGGAAATAAAGTATATGTACGTTGGAAACAAGTAGGTACACACGTAGGAGAAATCGATGGATACCAACCTACAGGACTCCCAGTAATTCAAATGGCAAGTGCGGTGTATAGAATAGAAGATGAAAAAATTTCAGAGTATTGGATTCAAATTGATAGGTCAGGAATTCAAAAACAATTAGAGTGCAATAAAAATATCAAAGGTAGTTAATTATATTCAATGTACTAGAAAAATAAAAGTGTTACGCAAGATTTGTTAATAAACTCTTGATAAACTATCGGGTGCATTAGTAAAAATATCTAAAGGTGATCAAATAATGAATATACAGGTTAAACTAAAAGATATAATTGAGGAAATGGAAATACAGTTTGAAGAGTCACGTTCATTATTAAATATTAAAACAGGGGAAATAGTGCTAGTAACATCGGAGGACTTGAGAGCAGCAGAAGACGAAAAACCATTTGATCATTTATCTGAATGGGAACAAGAAAATAGAATAATCGCAAATGATGTGGTTGAAAACTTTGAAAATTACATTGAGTTACCAACTAAATATGAAGTAAATGAATATGAAATAATGGAAAACTTTTGTCAAAAAGTAAGTGATCAACGCAAGCAGGATTCCTTATTAAGGGCAATTAGGGGAAAGGGGGCCTTTCGAAGATTTAAGGACAAAATAATTGATTTAGAAATAGAAAATCAATGGTATTTATACCGAGACGAGCATTTTAAACAAATTGCGATTAAATGGTGTCAGGAAAATAACATAAACTTTATTGAATAGAAAAGCGGGGAGCGATTACTGAACAAAGGGTAATCGCCTTTTTTTATTTAAGTAAAGGATGTGAAAAATTGTACTTAAACAGGTGCGGTAGTTGAACAAGTAATTTTGTGCGAAGATGAATCGACTTTTTTATATTGATACTAGCTTAGCGTAGAAAAAAACAGCTTCTGTTTCTAAAAATGTTTGTGTGGGTTTTATTTCACATTGTTGGCGGTACCCCATGCCCATCAAACTAAGAATAAAAGTCCCCAAAAAATAAAAAAACGCTATTCATTCTGTAATAGATGGAAAGGATGGTGCTTTTTTGTGTAGCATTTTTTCAAATGAACATACTCTCTTTTCTCAGGAATTAGAACGATAGCTATTGGATCAGTAGGTAATCACCTAATTTGAAAAAAGATAAGCTCTTTCCTAGATACAGTTCATATCATGATAGTGGTTAGACAATCTACTTCAAAAAGCAGGTGAAAACATATGTATCATCATTATGGAACAGGATATATGCCATATCCTTTTTACGGAACTCATATGGGACACGGATACCCATTGTACTATCACTACCATCCTCACTACCATCATCATCATCATCATCTACCCCTTCTAGTTCATCATTATCATGTTGAAACCCCGGAATTTGCTGTGCCGTTGCAGGCACCAGTCCGATAGCGAACGTGGAACCCCAAATTTATTAACATAAAACTCAATATTACATTTATTAGTAATGTAATTGGTAAAAACAGTTAGTCCCACCTTTGAAGTGGGCTTTTTTTGTAGCTTATTGATATATAATCAAATGACCATACGGTGGCGATGTATTGGTGTTTCCGTCGATAACCCTGTTAGGAAGAGCGGTGAATGGAGATTTTCTGCTTTCCATAATTGCCGTATAAAACATCCTAACTTCATCCAAAAGATTTTCATGGGGGAAAGAAAAAATAAATATAATTTCAATATGTAATATTGCTATTCACTAATCATTTGGAGTGTATTTTAACTTACCTACAATGTGCTGTAAAACAGATCTCGTTAATACTCAATAAGGGATATTCAATTCTATTACGAATAATTTAGTCAGCCTTTTTATTAAACAAACGGGCGCTTAAGCTCAAGATGGATCGCTGTGGCGATCTGTTTTTTTACGGGCAGTTCAATAAGAAAATAAATTATTTATTGACATTATAATCCAATTGGTTATAATTTAAGTAATTAAGTAATTACTTAAATATTGAAAAAGGAGGTAACCATGGTTGTCCATCAATGAAACATTTAAAGCTTTATCCGATGAAAATAGAAGAAAAATTTTAGACCTTTTACAAAATGGCGATATGACTGCAGGAGATATTGCTAAACATTTTGAAATGAGTAAACCAGGAGTATCTCAGCACTTGTCTATTTTAAAAAATGCTGAATTAGTATATGCCATTAAAAAGGGGCAGTATGTTTATTATTCTTTAAATTCAACCGTTTTTCAGGATGTTTTGAAGTGGATTATTCAGTTTAATTCAACCACAAAGGGGGAGGATTTATGATGAAAAAAGTTTGTATAGGTTTATTAATTATCTTATCTTTTGGTGTCAGTATTTATATATATAATACGACTATGGTGTTCGAAGAAACGAGATATGGCAATACGGAAGTACTATTATTTAGTATTCCGTTTACATTGTGTTTAGTAAACAGTAGTCTATTATATCTTCCCAGACTCGTTAAATTTCAAGGCTCTTTTTCTCGCTATAAAAAAGGTATAGAGAGCATATTTTTGTCCATTTCAGTTATCCTTTTTATGCTTCATTCCAGCTTAGTCCTGATCGTAACAGGTTCAGATGGTAACCTGGTCCTGTTAATCCCTTTAAGCGTAGGTATCGTGCTTATCACCACAGCTAACACTCTTCCTAGATTTAAATTAGAAATAAATAAAACTTCCTCAGAATTAACACAATCAACTCATCAAGTATGGAACATAGTAGTACGCCCATTTTCTTTACCATTGTTTATTGGCGGGTTAGTCATGTTACTTTGTGTGTTTCTCCCAGAAAATTTGATCCTTATCGGCTTCTTCTCAATCCTTTTATGTACATTACTTTTATCTATATTTCTTTCATATAAAGCATATCAATTACATTTAAATAATGGAGGGAGGTTCATTGAATAGAGGTAAAGTTTGTTCCGAATGCGGTTCAAAAGAGACTAGAACTGGCGAGTTCAAAGGTTATGGAGCATTATTCAAGAAAAAAGCAATGATTAAATGCTCCGAAGTGGATGCTTGTTTCTGTATCGATTGCGGTCTTTTATTAAGTTTAAAAGTAAGAAACCCAGAAAAGTTTTTATAAGATATTGCTGAGCTAAAGGGTACAAGAGTTAAAGATCCAGCTGCCCCTTTTTGGGGTCTTTTTCTTATTCAACGGGAGCGTTTCTACAATAAGTGGAGACGTTTTTTTACTAATGGACAGGTCAGTGAGACAAGGACTAAATAACTATCTACAATGGAGGAAGCGGTTATGTCTAAATGGACAAGAGAAATGATTGAAACTTCCCGTGGAAACTTTGAGGTTTTTGTAAAAGGAAAAGGCGAACCTATTTGTATAACTCATCATTACTCCGAATTTAATGAGACCGGGGATTACTTTGCTGACACATTTACTGACAATAACAGAGTTTTTTTAGTTAACTTAAAGGGTGCTGGAAATTCTGATAAAGGAAGTAATGCACATGAATTAAGCATGGTTGACGCTGTGCTTGACCTTGAAGAGATACGAAAAGTGAATGGTTTATCGTCTTGGACATTTGCTGGACATTCAACAGGTGGAATGATTGGGGTTATATATGGTATTCATTTTTCAACCTCATTAAAATCACTTATTCTTGTCGGCTCTTCTGCAAGAGAATATACCTCATCATCAAGTAAGTGTATATATAATGAAGGACATCCTAAATTTAAAAGAATGCAAGAATTGATTGAGCTTTTAAAACTCCCAAACCTTTCCGAAGATGAAAGGAAGAGATTATCTAAAGAGAGAACTCAATTATCATTATTTAAACCCGAAAATTATGAACGATATTTTTCAAAAAACATCGTTAAAAAAATGTCTGCAAATAGAATGAATTTTTTTATTAGAGAGCAGCTAATTTTTGATGTTACTCGGCAATTATCAGCAGTTAAAACAAAAACTGTCATTCTTTGCGGCAGACATGATGTTCAATGTCCTGTAGATTTTTCCATCGAAATGAGTGAATTAATCCCAGATGCTTCGCTGCATATTTTCGAACAAAGTAACCATTATCCATTTTTAGAAGAAGAGCTCGAGTATAAACGAATTATAAATAGCATAGTATCTTAAATTTCTTATTGAATATGTTGGATAGTTCCTATCGAGACTAAAGGATTTATCGATGTGCTTAAAGAAATATCTGTCAATAAGCGTATTCCTGGAGTGGATCTGATGGAGACTAAAGAATACTTTAATGAAAGTAACTAAACTGGTTACTACTATCACGAGGAATGCTGGGAACCAGTATATGAATGTTACCTTAAAACAATTGTTGAATAGGAAAATATGGTAGTTGGGACATGTTCTTAAATGAACTGCTAGATGCTTATGAAAATAATTTACTCCTACATTGTAAGGAGTACCAAGACACAACGACAGGTATTCTATAAATATTTAATAGTACAATTTTACTAAATTCAACGAATCGTATTGAAACTGAAGATGAAAGCGGTTTATAATAGGGTAAATAATTGGTTTCATGTTACTAGAATTTTACTAGGCATGGGAAACAAAGCGAGTGCAGTCTCGTTGGTTTTCCATGCCTTTTTATTTTCTAAGTAGGAAAATCTAGCAGCCAATTATTTAAAAAATAAATGGAGGAGTGTGATTTAATTACTATTGATGAAACCCTTGAAAATAGCTGGCTTGGCGGTTATTGAATGCTAACTTTAACATCATTGAAAAACTTATGTACAAAAGGAGAAAGAAATTTATGAAAAAGATAATGGTTTTGCTCTTAAGTACTGTTTTGCTATTACAATGTTTTTTCTTTCCTTCAAAGACTCTTAATGCGCAAGCAAAAGAAAATACATACAATAATGACTATGTAGCAACTATTAATTTTGATAAATTTAAGAAGAAAATTAAAGAAGATGATTTGATGTTGACAGTGAAAAAAACACTGTTAAATGCGAATAAATACGCTTTAAACGCATGGTATAAAGATAAAAAACACCTTGATACGCAAGAAGACCAGGAGTATTACAATCTTTACAAAGCTGCCGGTTCATCTGTTAATGAATATATTTATCGTTTCCCGGCAGGTCAGGCTTTTGGGCTGGCTGTTTCACTTAAAACAGGTGCCTATGATGAAAGTTATACTGGAGTAAGTGAAGAAGACGCAAAAAATTATGTAATCAAATTATCAACTTCTGTTGCGTATGCCCATAAATCCAATGGCGGTAATTATAAGTCTTGGGGAGATGATTGGCAGGCAGCTCATTGGGCATATTATGCAGGGTACGCAGCATGGCTATTTTGGGACGATTTGAATGAGGAACAAAGAAAATTGATACAAAACATGATTACTCATGAAGCAGATCGTTTCATCAATAAAAATCCTGATTATTGGAAACTTACAAACGGAAAAGAATTATACCCAGGAGATTCAAAAATTGAAGAAGATGGTTGGAACTCCGAATTATTGAATCTAGCTTCTCATATGTTACCACAGCATGAACATGCAGATGCATGGTATTACCGCATGATCGAATATCAGTTAGCTGCCTTCGCTACTCCAGAGATGAATGAAAGTGATGAAATCATCCATGGAAGAAAAGCAAAAGATTGGGTTTATGGATATAATGTCAATAGCGATGGAACAGTCATCAATCATAATCTTATCCATCCAGTCTATAATGCATCGGCAACCGGTGTAAACAGCTCAATTGTTAATAGCCTAGTTGGCGAAAAACTTCCACTAGCTGCAAAATACAATTTGGAACATCTTTATAGTGGATTAACTGAAGCAACCTTTACATCTCCACCGTATGATGCACCGGGTGGAACAATGTATGTAAAAGATTCTAGCGAATTATATTATCCTCAAGGTTCGGACTGGGGCAAGGGAATATACGATACATTTGCCAATATTGATATTTCTGCTTATGTATATGGATACGGTAAAGATGCGAAAAAATGGGCAAAATTGCATGCGAATAAAGTTTTAGAACAGCAAGGCCGCTATGAAGATGGTCACACATATGAGCCGAATGAAAATTCCTATTTAGGAAGAGAGGAAGCAATATCTACAAGAATGGGTTCTGCTTATATGACGCTTTGGTTAAATGAAAAAGTACGTGTGAAATTTTCTAACAAGCCTGTAGAATTTCCACATAAAGATTTACCAAGTATTGGAGCAAATCAGGAATATGCTTTTGCAAGCGAAAGTACTTATGTTCGCGGCGGGAGTTACGCTAACACTTCCTATTATCCAACAGACGTAATGGAAGTGAAAAATGATGGAGGCGAAGCTTCCTCTTATTCCCGAGAAGGTTATCTAAAATTTGATTTATCTGAAATAAAAAGCTATCCGAAATCGGCAATGCTTTACATTCCTGTAGTAGATGTGGGAAGCTTAGTAGAATCTAAAAATATAACAAATTCTATTGAATTGGTAGACGATAATTCATGGTCTCAAGAAAATCTTACATTTAAAAACAAGCCCTTAAAAACTGGAAAAATAATAGAAACATGGACTCCAAATAAAAACGGGCTGATGATTGATATAAGCGAATATGTAAAAAAAGCCTATGATTCAGATGGGAAATTGAGTTTAAGAATCTTTTCTAATGTTAGTTCTTCTGGAGATACTTTTGTAAGATATGGAACGAGTCGTCAAGCTGATCCAAATTATATACCAAGATTGACCTTGACATACTGAATTGAGAATGGAAGGGGTTCCAATAGCGAGGATAACAAACCTGAAGAAAATCCCGATGGAACGCCTGATAAAAAAAGGTGACATTAAGACCTTTATCGATAGTCAACATAGTTATCCTAAAGAATGAAACATTTATATTTTGTACAGTTAAAAAGGAAATTTAAATTCTATACTAGACAACTTTTAGAACACCTACTTCAGTTGGTGCTAGAGGTGAAGACTAAGCTGCCATAACTACAGGCAGCTTTTCTTTTCCTCCATCTGTAACTTAAATGCTGAACATCTTAATGTTGAACAAAAGTAAGAGGTTGAAGCATATTATAAAGATTTAGACCTTGATATCTTAAGCAGTTAAACTTTGTTTTTAAATCCACACAAATTATTAAATTTATAGTTTCCCAATATAACTTAGTTGATCGATTTCCTTTGAATCCATGGCCCCATCTAAGATTTTCTGAACATCGTTTAAGGTATCATGAAGACTGACTGCTGTGCCCTTTTTACCAGTAAACTCTTCTGCTACATAAAATGGCTGAGTAAGATAGGCTTCTAGAAGTTCGCCTCGTTTGTAAGTTTGAACTTCTGAGCTCGGAACACTGTTAATACCTCTTCCGTTGACAATCGAGCGTAATTCTCGGTAACGCCTAAGTAATTTCTTAGCACGCTGCTGAGTAGTGAAATGAATTTGGTCTACATGTGATCCTTCAAGTACCGATGAAGTTGAATAAATAGGATTGACTGCAGGGAATTTATGTCTTGTTGCTAAATCAATATCAAATTGCCAGAGTGTTTCAAGTGGGCCGTACGGAAGGTCTTCGTCAACAGCCTCCCCTTTTAAGTCGATAAGTAAAGTTGTCACATTTTCTATCCCAATGTCCTGTAATCGTTCCTGCAGCTTGTGGATTTCACCGGTGATAACGTGTGCTCGGTCAGCGGCAAAAATAATATCCTTCGATTTGCCGTTTGCAGCCATTTTCTCATAAGCTTCATCAATAGAATTCGATACGATATCAACATAGTCGATTGTATCTTTCACTTCTGGATGTTCACCTTCTGGCATTAAGAGGTGAGTGAGATATCCTTCCGTTGTTAATCGATGGAAAAGCTCTGTAAGAATAACCAATTGACCCATTCCCGGTCGGGCAACTAAACCGACCGTACCTCCTTTTACAAGCGGAGCAAACAAATCCAACGTCTTAATCTTCGTTTCAATCATTTCGATCTTCTCCCCTCTGATTATCAAATCATCCAAACTGCATTCAGCTAACATTGATAGTGCTACCAGCGTACGCACTTCTGCCCGACCGACTGAAATCTTACCATTGCACAGATTAGAGACCGTTGCTGGGCGTAACCCTACAGACCGTGCTGCACTTGTTAAGTTTGGAACCCGTCTGCGTAATAAAGCAACATTTAAACGAATATTTTCAAAGTTATCCATTTTATGGCACCTCCTCCTTTACTCTATATAGTAATTAATTTTACTTTAAAACGCAATAGTCTTTTTGTGTAATAAAGTAATTATTTTTAATTTTAAGATTTCAATGGTTATGGTTTTTTGAAAAAACAATCGACTATGAGCTAACGGAACAGTTTAGTAGTTTTTAATATAATTATCAGAATAATAGTAGATATTTTAGTCTATTAATAATTATAATAGACTATGAAGGGGTTATTAATGAGACAAAAAAGGTGTGTTCCTAGGTTGCACCTTGATTTTTTTAACATCTATGCAGGAGCGCTTACTCTTTTTTGCAAATATAGGGGATAAGGAAGCGGTTATAATGAGTAACATTCAGAACAAAACAGACGTTATCTTAATTGGTGCTGGAATCATGAGCGCGACTTTGGGATCTTTATTGAAAGCGTTAGCACCTGAATGGGAAATCAAAGTGTTTGAGAAACTTGCAAACGCTGGTGAAGAAAGCTCTAACGAATGGAATAATGCGGGTACGGGACATTCTGCACTTTGCGAGCTTAACTATACTTCTGAAAAATCTGACGGATCTATAGATATTAGCAAAGCTATAAAAATTAATGAACAGTTTCAGCTTTCAAGACAGTTTTGGTCTTATCTAGTAAACAGCAATCTGATTCGTAATCCGCAGGACTTTATTATGCCAATACCACATATGAGTTTAGTACAAGGGGAAGAAAATGTAGCGTTTTTGAAAAAACGTTTTAAAGCGCTGTCAAACAATCCCTTGTTTCAAGGGATGGAATTTTCCGATGACACTGAAAAGCTGATCGAATGGATTCCGCTTATCATGGAAGGCCGTAAATTGAATGAACCGATAGCGGCCACAAAAATCGACTCTGGAACGGATGTCAACTTTGGTGCTTTAACGCGCATGTTGTTTGAACACTTAAGGAGTAACAACGTCGAGATAAACTACAAGCATAGTGTTGAGGATATTAAACGTACTAGCGGCGGCTTATGGGAATTGAAAGTGCATGATACCGATAGCGGTAAAATTGAATACCATACTGCAAAATTCGTTTTTATCGGTGGTGGGGGCGGAAGTCTGCCTTTACTACAAAAAACCGGTATTCCTGAGTCAAAACATATTGGAGGGTTCCCGGTAAGCGGACTATTTATGGTATGTAACAATCCTGAAGTTATAGCGCAGCATCATGCAAAAGTGTATGGTAAAGCTAAGGTTGGAGCTCCTCCAATGTCTGTTCCGCATCTTGATACAAGATATATCGACAACAAAAAAACATTGCTGTTTGGACCGTTTGCCGGCTTCTCGCCAAAGTTCTTAAAAACTGGTTCAAATTTTGATTTAATAGGTTCCGTAAAACCGAATAATGTAATCACTATGTTGGCGGCAGGCGTAAAAGAGATGGCATTGACGAAATACCTGATCGAGCAAGTTATGTTATCGCATGAAAAACGCATGGAAGAATTACGCGAGTTTATTCCGGACGCCAAAAGCGAGGATTGGGATACGGTGACAGCGGGCCAACGTGTGCAAGTTATCAAAGATACAGAGGCCGGAGGTAAAGGAACACTTCAATTTGGTACGGAAGTTGTTAGTGCCGCTGATGGCTCGATTGCTGCATTGCTTGGTGCTTCTCCAGGTGCTTCTACGGCAGTTCACGTTATGCTTGAAGTATTAAAAAAATGCTTCCCACAACATATGAAAGAGTGGGAACCAAAAATAAAAGAAATGATTCCTTCTTATGGCGTGTCACTAACGGAAAACCCAGAGCTTTTCCAAGAAATTCATACTTCAACAGCACAGACGCTTGGTCTAAGCGAAAAAGAACTGGTCTATAGTTAATCCTTCGATGTAGAAACAAAGGTATATAATGAATAAGCTTAAGCGACATTTTTCATCAATGGACAATTGTTTCTATGATGAAGAGGTTGAAAATACAGAGATAAAATATAAAGAATTGAGTAAATAATATAATATCATTAAAATTAAGACATAGAACCTTTAATCTATCTTTGGATTAAAGGTTCTTTTTTTAAAATTCGAAGTTAGAGAACAGATTTGTGTCCTTATTGTTTAGGAACAGGATATAGAGGTTAATGATAAATACATGTTGAATTGTTTTTCATAATGTTTATAAAAGGTCCCTTAGAAACTAATTAGTATCTTATGTGTTTTCTTTGATGAACACAATTAAAGTGATAACGGATAATGCTAAAAGAATAGGGAGGCTATATATTTATGAAAGCTGTAACATATCAAGGACCGAAACTTGTAAAAGTTAACTATGTAGAGGACGCAAAAATAGTAAATAAAGATGATATTATTGTAAAAATTATTTCTACGGCCCTAATTTAACTTATTTTTGGTTGCCAGCAATCAACCTAAGGTACTAGTTAAAAAAGCTGGCAACCACTTAAATCTTTGTTTTTTGCAGTTTAGACTTTATGTCGTTGTTTTGGGAAATGATTATACCGCTAAAAATTGATGATGTAATAATGCCTAAAATTAAAAAGAATATAATAGCTGCAAAGTTATTTTCGTGCACAATAGTTCCTCCTTAAATTTGGTAGGTATAGTATTTATCATATTTTTGATTTTATTCCTATTGAACAATTCGAGAAAAATACGAAATAGATTAAGCAGGTAGTTAATTAGGGGAATCGAAAAAGTACTCATTATGAGGACTTAAACTTTGACTACTCTTTCAAGTTTATAACGTTTATTAATGAAAAAATTATTAGTACAAAATTGCAGTAAAAGAAGGAAAGAGAAAGGAAAGTCCTTCATAAAGCTGATGAAAACCAAATCTCTAAAAGTAAGCGGAAGGAAAGTCCTTTATAAAGCTGATGAAGACCAAATCTCTAAAAGTAAGCGGAAGAAAAGTCCTTCATAAAGCTGATGAAGACCAAATCTCTAAAAGTAAGCGGAAGAAAAGTCCTTCATAAAGCCAATGAAGACCAAATCTCAAAAGGAAAGAGAAAGAAAAGTCCTTCATAAAGCCGATGAAGACCAAATCTCAAAAGGAAAGAGAAAGAAAAGTCCTTCATAAAGCTGATGAAGACCAAATCTCTAAAAGTAAACGGAAGGAAAGTCCTTCATAAAGCCGATGAAGACCAAATCTCAAAAGGAAAGAGAAAGAAAAGTCCTTCATAAAGCTGATGAGGATTTTTAAATTGGTCATTGTTAAAAAAGAGGTGCATTTGCAATTTTTCTGACTTGGTATGATCCAATGCCACCAAGCCATTGGAATAAAAACAATTTGACCAGGTTTAGCAATATGTACGCCAATTTATTAGTATCTGGATCGACAATAGAAATTTGGGCTTCACCAAAAATAACAACGTCTAACTCCAATGCGTTTAGGATGCCAATGGGGTTCCCGAATTCTTTTTGTACTAACGAAGCAGTTAAAGAAAAAATATGACTTCTGTTCAAATATGTGTTGGTATTCTGTATGACCTATTAAAGAAATTAAAAGCACGCTTCTTACGTGCTTTTCTATTTTGCATTTAATTACTTCACTTTTTTATATTAATTTGTGCCTACCTAAATTTCCGCACCTAATTTAATAATCTAATTGGCGTAAATACAATAGGAACTCATCTTCATTAATTTTTTTAATTTTGTACCTACGAATCTGGCTTTCAATTTTCTTTTGTTCATGGTCTTTATTACTAAATAAATTTGCCAATTGATAAATTGCTTCTGCCAAAATAGTTATTGTTCCAGCAGAACCTAATTCCAACCCTAGTGTTTCAGTTTCTGAAAGCTGCGATTTGGCTAACATTTCCATTTCATTTTTATAATCTCCCTTGATTACAATATAAGTTTCCTTGTTATCAAATGCTGTTAGTAAATCTTCAGTATTATGAACTTCAAAATAAGCATTTTCTTTCTCTAGCTGTAATAATTCGTCAAGTACCATTCCTTCATTTTTTTCCACTGTTTTAGCAATTGCTTGAATTGTTTTAACTGAATAACTGCTGACATTTTTTTTGTTTACACTTGAAAGCATTTGTTGACTAATTCCTGTTTCTTTGAAGACATCATACCGTTTCTTCCCATTTTTTTGTAAGTAAATATCTAAAAGACTCATTCTCTTACCCCTCCGATTGGTCTTTAATAAATTTTTTTTTACTAAAAAATAATTTACTTAATTATATTTTAGTATATGTGTTAAAAAATGTAAATGATTAATTCGTTTGATGTTTGACTTAGATCCAGCATCTTTTTCCCAAGGAGCTTTTTGTTTTGTTATTGAACATGCAGTTTGTTGAAGAATAAATGGAATAAAATAGACTAATTTTTCGTAAAAAGATACTATATTGATAGACATTATATGGAACTATTAATTTTTACTTTTAGATGGAGGATAGCAATTTGGAGCAAACAATCTATTTAATTAGACATGGGGAAACAGTTTTAAATACACAAGGAAGATACCAGGGAGAGCTTGATTCTCCATTAACTCCAGACGGAATCGAACAGGTGAAAAATATATCAAAGTTATTAAAACTTGTAATTGATGAGCCTAATGAATGGGAAATTATTTCGAGTCCATTAGGCAGGACTTTGCAAAGTACAGAAATTATATGTGAAATACTTGGATATGATTTTAATAAAGTGACTACTGATAGTCGATTAAAAGAGGTTTCAGTTGGTTCTTGGGCGGGTTTAACCACACAAGAAATTGAAACTTCATGGCCAGAACTAATTAAAAATACTGATAATTACAATTGGTATTTCAATTCTCCAGATGGGGAGAGCTATGATTCAGTTGTGGAGAGAGTATCAGAATGGTTAGGAAGTATAAAGAATAAAAAGAAAGTCATCGCTGTATCGCATGGACTAACAGGAAGAATAATAAGAGGTGTTTACCAAAATTTTAAAAAAGATCAAACATTAACGTTGGAGGTTTCTCAAAATACTTTCTTTAAATTGACTAAAAATAATATTGAAAGATTTTGTTACGAATACGATGAATTTTGATTGAAGGTGTAACTATAGTTTCCTTTTTTCTTTATTTACATGATGAAAGCAATAGTAAAAGTTTTGGGAGAAGACTATTGGGGTATTATGCTAAAATTTATAAAAGGATATTGAAAGGACGTTATTAATGGATATTAGAAAACCTAACGATTCGGAACTTAAAAAGATTATGTTACTTTCTCCGCAAGCAGTATTTGATGGCACATTGGGTGAAGTAAAACCTACAAATGAGAAAATCAAGCATCTTGTTGAACCTCTACTGGAAAAGGGAAGCTATTATTTAATAGCAACAGAGAGCGATAATTTAATGGGGTGGATTCTTATAGGGGCGAGTAAAGACCAATTTACTGATAAGGTGAATGGATTTATTTATGAACTATTTGTTATAGAAGAATTTAGAGGGAAAGGGATTTCCAAACGGTTAATGAAAGCTGGTATTGACAATCTAAAACAAGCTGGATATTCAGAAGTCCGTCTAAGTGCATTTGCAGGGAACCGTGCAATTAAACTGTATGAAAAATTAGGATTTAGCATTAGAACAATTACTATGAATTTACAGGTAAGTAACTGACGTTTTTCACGAACGGGGGCGAATCTTCAATAAAGAAGATTCGCCCTTTTTCCTTATTCAAGTAACGGGAGTTTAGTGTAAGAAGAAATGCTATTGATAGAACAAACGAGGCTATATTTTAAGGAGGAAACCATGGGCTTGGAGCATGAGTTTTATCTTATTTCTAACACAACCGATGTAAAAGATTTTTGGATGATTAGAGAGAGAAACAACAGTGTTATTGACAGTGTTGTAATACATGATGATTTGATTCAATATATTTTTGACACATTAGAATGGATTCCAAGTAAAAATCCAGCGTTGAGTAGAACTCCAAATGGTCGAGGTCTTAACTATCATGGTGTTACACTTTTTGATAAGCAATCTTCTGTAACTTTAATAAGTATTTTTTCTTCGTGGAGAGATTTATTTAAAAATGCACCTAATATACTTGAGCTTACTGGAGAATTTGTTTATGCCAAAAGTGGCAAGATGTTGGGTGAATATGAAAAGAAAGTCTTCAATAAAGATGAAGTAATTAAGCAATTTGAAAAAATAATTTCAATGTCCGCACAATTAGCTGAAGGTGATTATTATTTATATCATTGCGGGATATAAAGATTGTGAAAAAATGTACTTAAGCTAACGGGCAGGATAGTTCAACAAAAATTTGGTTATTTGTGGTGAAATTTCATTAGATATGGGAGGGGAAATCAATGTTCCAAAACCAACAAGATAAAAAACTGAGGCAAAATAAGGTTCAAGGCTTATATAAAAAGATAAAACAACAGAATAGAGAAGATAAAAATACCAGCAAAATTGGGGCATTTATTGTAAGCATTAGTGTTTTTATAATGTTTTTACTTTATGTAATGCATGTACTGTTTAATTCGGGGGTTCGGTTTGCACAATTTTGGGGTATATAAAAAGAAATCCAAAAAGAAAGTTTAAATCTTTTATGTATCACTTTTGGTTGTTTAACACAAAGGTGCGATTCTTCAAGATGAAGATTGGATTTTTTCTTATCCACAAAAAGATTGTGAAATAATGCGCTTAAACTATCTGGGTGCAAGAGTTAAAGTATGGGATGGCTATGGTGATCCTTTTTTTCTTATTGTACTATCGGTCAGTTTTGTTGAAGAAGTATTATGGGTATTTGTGGTGAAATGTTTTATATTGGGGGGATTTTAATGGACTTATATTTTATTACAAATATGATAAGAAATATAATTTCAACATTTTTTCAGAATGGTATATGGGTAGTAGGCTTTTTTTACTTGTTAATTAAGATATTCGATAATAAAACTCTTAAAATCTTTTCGAAATACGTAATTGTAGTTGTTTTAGTGTTATTATTTATTCATTCAGTATTAGTGAGTATATAGTTATCAATATGAAAGAAAGATTGTGAAATAATGTACTTAAACTATAGGGTGCATTACTTGAATAGCCGGCAACCATTGCAGGCTATTTTTGTTATTCAACTAAATGGCAGGTTAGCGCAAGAAGGTATTTACAAATACTATATTGAATTATAATTATAATTAAGCTATCGAAACGGGGTCTAAAAATGGAGGATATTAAATTATTAATATCAAAATGGAGGCAAATACTACAAAATTTAGATAACAATAACGGCAAAGTCTCCCCTATCGAAATTGGAAAAAAAGCAACGACACAGGAGATAGAAGCAAAAGAAAAGGAACTGGGGTATCAATTACCTCCTTCTTATAAATACATACTACATAACTTAGGGAAATCGCTTTCCTTTTATTATTCATTTTCTAAAGATACAATGATTCCCAGTGAATTTAATGAAATATTTTCTGGAGAGATAAATTGGAATATTGACTTCCTTCAGAATTTAAATATGTTAGCTGACGAATTAATGGAAGATGGAGAAGATTATGGAAGGACACTTAGGGGGAAATTAGAGTTTTCTCACTCTGGAAATGGAGATGTTTACGCGTTTGATATGACTGTGGACAGTGATGAAAAACCAGTTATTTATTGGGAACATGAAGAAGACACAGTTACTTATATTGCGGATTCATTTATCGATTATTTATTTAGGATTACTGAACTAGGGTGTATTGGTAGTGAAAACTGGCAGTTTGAATATTTTCTAAATGATAAGGGATTGGACACTACAAGCCCAGCAGCAGTTAAGTGGAAGCATTGGTTCGAGTCATTTTCAGAGACAACCTTAGAAGATGTGAAAAATAACATGGAACAGCTAGTAGCATTCGTTGTTTATCGAAAGAAATTAGATGAAGAAACAATCGACTTATTCCAAAAATTTAATAGAAATGAGTTATTTCAGTATCTTTTAGAAGAATTACATAAAAAAGAGGCATTTAATGACAAGAAAATAATATGTGAGATTATCGGACGAGTGTTAGGAATACACGCAGAGACATGGGTTACAAGTTTATGGGAATCTAAACAGGATAATATAGATACTAAATTACGTTCCTATCTAACTTCAATGTGTACAAGTAAGGATAGGGGACTAACTTTAGTATTTAATTTTCTTGAACAAGAATCTGGTAAAAAGATAACTGGGTATGAAGCACTTTCCCATCTTGGTAATTTTCATTCAAGGGATGTTATTTCGTGGATGGAGAATCATGTTAAATTTCCTGTAACAGAAGGTTGGGATGAACTATTCGTAAGGTCAAATTTTTCATGGGATGACTTAGAAAGGTGGACCTCTTTAGAAGAGAAGCATGAAGCAACTACAATTCACGCATTAGAAATATATGTCCAAGAGAAGGTCGCAAACAATAAGTATCCTCATGTTATATCAGGTCTCCCATCAAATTCGGAATTTATTGATTTTTTTGTTAAATTACGTGCTACACAAGTTTTAAAAAAGCGGATACTACCCATAGAGAATGTTATACAAAACATCAATATTTTTTATTAGGTTTGTGAAAAAATGTACTTAAGCTAACGGGTGCAAGAGTTGAAGATCTAGCTGCAAATCAGGTAGTTCTTTTTCTTATTCAGCAAACGGGGAGTTTAACAAGGAAGAATTGTAATAGATGAAATTTATGGTTAATTAAAAATACAGAAATGATAGCAAAGGAGGAATTACAATGTCTTCCGAGGATCTTTGATTAGAGAGAAAAAGGATAAGTTCATGACAGAACTTACCCCAGCTCTTTTGTCATAAAAACGCTGTTCGGGTCTTCGACGTAGTCTGCAAAGGGCTCACAATATTCAAAGCCGAAATTCGCATACAGTTTTCTTGCCGGTTCAAAGGCAACCAACGACCCCGTCTCCAAACTGACCCGTTTATAGCCTCGCTTCATGGCTTCCCCAAGAATGTGCTGGAGCATTCGCCTGGCGACACCCTTCCTTAGATATGAGGATGAAGTTCTCATTGATTTAATCTCACCATGGGAGCTATCAAGTTCTTTTAGCGCTCCCATTCCAGTCAATTCACGGCCTTCCCAAGCGCTCCAAAAGGTGATGTCTGGTTGTCTTAGCTTTTCTAAATTTAAAGCATGGATGCTTTCCGGTGGAGAATACAAGGTCATGCCCTGAAGGTGTTCTCTTATCAATTCAGCCACTTCGGCTCCAGTTAAATCATCTTTTTTAATCATCATAAAAAAACCTCCCATTTTAAATCTTAAGTGTAACCCCACTACCCTTTCAACAATCATGTAAGAAAATCTTACAATAAAAAATACAACCCAAAGGATCGCATTTTTCGTAAATGACAACTGCCTTTCGTTCAATGCCATCAACCCTGACGGAGAAAGGTTTATCGCCCTAACTTTGTTGCCTTTTACTTTTTGCTCTGAGCGTTTTTTATGCCAATTATAATATTATTTACAATGTAAATTCGGTTGTTAATTCTGTTTCTATTTTGCCTTCTATATGCGTTTTTGTACTTCAAAAACTGAACTACTTAAATTAACTTCTGGTGGTTTTTTTCCGGATCCATTAAGGGGGAAAGTCAATTTGTGTATATTTTACAACTTTTCTAATCAACTTAAGAAATATACAAATTAGAAGAAGGTGTATTATGGCAAAAAATTGTTATCGGTCATTCACCATCATTTCTTTAAGCATGGTCTTTATACTAATATCTTCCTGCAGTCAGTCACAAAGAAAAGACGAAAATTACAGTACGAATAAAACTCCTCGGGAGGTTTTAGGTTTCTACACAGAACAGGAAGGAACATTACCAGGGTCTCAACCTACAGTTAACTCACAATTTACAAATTTAAGTATCATAGCACCCTTTTGGTATAAGCTTGATGATAAGCAACCAGGCAATCTTATAGATTCAGTTACAGTAGATCATAAAAAAATGGTTATTCAAAGTGCTCATGAAAAACGCCTAAAGGTATATATGGTTGTACATAATCTCTTCTATGAAACCGAGGAGAAGGGAAAGCAGGTAGCGAGTAATATACTCCAAAACGATAAAAACCGCTTTGTTTTCATTCAGAACTTACGGAATGAAATAAATCAGTTTAAATATGACGGTATTAATATTGACATGGAAAATTTGTATTTGACTGACAGAGAGTCCTTTAGTCTGATGATAAAAAAATTGTCTGAAGCTCTACATCGAGATGGAAAAGTGGTTACGGTTTCTGTCCCGGCAAACACAGGTGATTCCCGTGCTAATCCCTGGTCACCGTGGTTTGATTACGAAAAGCTTGGTCTATTTTCAGATAGGTTAATGATTATGACATACGATGAGCACAACCCAAGAACAACACCCGGGTCAACAGCTTCAGTCAATTGGACAGAAGCAACCATTCGTTATGCTTTGAAACATGGAGTACCACCATCAAAAATTTTACTCGGTATCGCTAGTTATGGATGGGACTGGGATACAACAGCAAATAAAACCTTGTATAGCTCCTATGCAATGTTAATGGGCCAGAAAACAAAATATAAAGCTAAAGTTATATGGGACTCTCGTTCACAAACACCTCATTTCAGTTACGTAGATAAAAAACATCATAGCCACCAGGCCTGGTTTGAGAATAGCCACAGTCTGCGGTTTAAGCTAGACCTTGTAGAAAAATATAACTTAAGGGGAATCGGGATTTGGCGACTTGGCTTAGAAGACCCAATGTACTGGACGACCATACCCGAGAAAATAAAAGTAAAAAAGTGATGGAATGGTCATCCTAACCCTGAATATAGGTTCTGAAACAAGGGATGCTCTAGATGGAATTGAGAAGCTTGAATTTTACCTAACGAGGGCAAGAATCGAAGATCTAGCTGCCAAAAATTCTTGGTGGCTTTTTCTTATTCAGCTAAGGGGCAGCATTTCTGTAATAAAAGAAATGGTGTTATTGAACGGGGGCTTTAATTAAGAGTAAAGCCCTTTTCTTCTTATCTATTACTCTACGTTTTCTTCAAAGGTTCCGAACGCTAAAGTCAGTGATTATTTTGACATCTAAAAATGACTATATTTTTTATAAACTATTTCTAGAAAATCAGGTATCTCTTCTGTTAAATCCGGATATCCAATTCTCGAGTTTATAAGTTCCTCTCTCAATGATTCGACACAGATCCTCAAGGGATTGGACTAGCTCTTTTAAACAATACAATCCGTTCCTTAATATTATGCCTTTTTCTCTTGCTATTTGAACTGAGTGTTCCATCCTGTACGAATTTTCCTGATATTGAAATTCAATATAACAACTGTCACGATTCCAATTGAAATTGAAATCTTCAATTTTTAAACGCCTCATAACGCTTTTAAGCTTTTTTTCATATATATCTTGTTCTGTCTGCATCCATTTGATCATACCATTTACCTACCTTCTTTATTTTATTCTTGGCTAATTCCTATCCATTGGAAGAATTGCAGAATATGGACTTATCTAAAGTAAAGTTACCCCAAGAGTGGTATATACAGTGGTTAGAGCGATTAAAAGAGAAGTAAATGGTAAACTTGTTCCATTAACGGGTGCAAGAGTTAAACAGAGGATTGCTACGGCAGCTCTTTTCTTATTCCACTATCGGTCAGGATAATTAAAGAAGCGTGTGAAAATGTGAGAACTTTCCGTAGATGTAATTTCTAACCCATAATCCCGAGTACTTACCACTAATAAGAACCCCTTCTGCCGAGATGCTAACGCTATCATTTTGTTAGCCATTATTCCGTAAGCTCTGTCACCCTTAGTTCTTTGTGCAGCAAAAATAACTGCATAATTAAGGTGGTACAGGAATTTCAATCTATAAGAGATTGGATGTAAAATTCATGCCATAATGTAACCCAAGATAACTGTAATCTAAGATTCTTTCCTATAAGTCTTCGATTTTCTGTTTTGTTGCAACAGCAAATATAATCTACGAACAAGTATTTCCTTCTTTTTTTTCTTCTCTAACACTTTACTTTTATGATTAAATGACATATTCGCACCTCAAAAAAATTATAATTTAGTATTTTGATTATTAATGACATATATGTATGTGTATGTTGAAGTTTGATAGAAATATCGTATTGGTTCGTAAGAAGGTTTACTTTTTACTTCTTTTAGGGGGTCTTTATTACCTCGATGTCTTGCTTATTAAGTGTGATCGATCGGACTTTTTGCTTACCGCTAATATTATTCGACAATATTTTTGTTTTTTTGTACTTCGTCTGTTAAGAATATCCTCTATAGGAAATGGACATTCCCAAATCTTTCAAAAGTAACACCCCTTTTTTCTTACCAAAACTATCTATACCGTAGGCAGAAGGTCGCTTCAAAGGATGATAAACTAACTTTTATAGAACCGATCAAGCGTGTGTGAAGAATAAGAACATAACAAAAGCGGGGTTTCTCCAGATTCCTCATTTGTAGTATGCTGAGGAATTTAAAAAATGAAATCGCCAGTGTTTACGAATGGCTAACGGGTGAGTTAGTTAAATAAGAAGCAAAAAAGGATCTTCAATCGAAGAACCTTTTTTTTATTTCCGATAACGGGGATTATTGTAACAAGCCCCTTCCCAAGTCCTGGGAAGGGGCATATAACTTGTAGCAATTACTAAAGATGAGTGTCATTGAGTCTTGAAACTTTTTTACCATCTCTATAGTCAATGCAAGAAACTTCAATTAATAAACCATTAAATACTGTGAAATAAAAACCATAACTATTTCCTCTCATTGTATAAGGCTCCTTGTCTATTTCAATGCCCCCAGTTACTAAACGATCATATGCTTGATCAACCTCACTTGAAGTATCCACCAAAAAACCAATATGAAAAGCTTCAGGATATCTAATATCCTTTTTCCCCTTAAATGCTTTTGGATCACTTAACACGAGAATAAATCCACTCTCATCACTCATCACTACAAGAGCTTTTCCCTTTTGTTCCAAAAATTGAAAATCAAAATATGTTTCAAAGAAATGTCTAGCTTCTGATAAATCATCAACACATAGATTTAAATGATTCAACCTCATTCACTCATCTCCTTTTAACAATGATTATTCAGAAATAAACGTATTGACCTATATCCGTAACACTTGTGTGCTCTTCTTCTAACGTGCAAATATTACTGATATGGGTTTCTTGTTCTTTATAGTTAGGTCAACCAGATTATATATATGCCACATAACATCACAATTATTCTTTTCTTACCTTTAAGTTAATCCCACATATAGGAAGAGCATATTTTGAACAATCATTTTCAAAACATGCTCTTCCTTCTTCATCTATCAATCTTTATTCCAAAGCTACAGACAATTAGCAAGGCTACCTATAATGTTTATCGTTAGTTAACTAACGACAAGTAAGGAGGATAAGTGGATGATAATTCGTTAAACCAATTTACATCCATATAAAACTATGAAAGGAGGAGAGTTATAAAATGCAGAACATGAACAAATATTTTCGTGCGAGTGTGAGTATGGTTTACATTATGACCAATAATGAAGTAATGAATCAAATCATTGCCTTTTACAGGGACATGAATGGAATGCTTACCTTTACGGGTTCCTACCCAACTTATGGTAGGGGTACTGGTACAAAGGAAGTCTCTACTGCAACAGCAAACGATGGTATCGATCCTCTTGCGTCACAAGGCGCCCTAACTTTGTCGCGTGATGGACGTTTCCTGCTTGCAGTTAACGCAGGCAGCCATAGTATCAGCAGCTTTATCATTACTGACAGCGGTGCACCCGTTCTCGTGGATGTGAAGCCATCAGGAGGTGCTCAGCCTAATAGCGTAGATGTGTTTGGTAATCTTGTCTATGTTTCCAATGTAGGGAATGTGGCTAACAATTTCGCCTCTAATATCACTGGTTTTCGTCTAGATAATAACGGACGCCTTACTCCTATTCCTGGATCCACTCATTCTCTCAGTACCTTCAATGCTCAGCCGGCGCAGGTTCTCTTCACTCCAGATGGCAGTAAAATCCTTGTATCCGAGCTTACTTCCAACCATCTCACTGTATTCCATGTGAATCAAAATGGTACGGTTACAAGGCCAATCGTTAATGATTCTTATGGTGCAGGACCATTGGGCGCTTATTTTCTATCCTCAGGAATCCTCTTAGTTACGGAAGCAGTTGCAAATGCGCTGTCATCCTATTCAATGAGAAGCGACGGTACCCTTCATGTAATCAGCGGTTCTATACCGAACGGATATCAGACCGCTTGTTGGGTTGTAACTACGAGGGATGAACGTTTTGCATATATTACCAACACCTTAAGCGGTACCATCTCCACTTACCTAATCGATCGAAGTGGAGCTTTATCGGTTGTCATGCATATCACCAGTACACCCAAAGGCACAGCTCCTGGTCTGCCGATGGATGTTGGAGTGAGTAAAGATGGACGGCATTTTTACACCCTAAACGGAAATCAGGGTACAGTCTCCGTATTTAATATCCAAGATGATGGAAGTTTGGTTAGATTGCAGGTTGCTGCTTGGACTAACTTTCCTTATTTAGGATCGCAAGGGTTAGCTGTTCTTTAATTCTAGTTACAAAATTGCAGGTATAAGTAACTGATTTCTTTCACGAACGGGAGCGATTCTTCAATAATGAAGGTTCTCCCTTTTCCTTATTCAAGTTACGAATCAGGTTGAATTAAGGTTTTGGATCAAATAATCGAATCATCAGTGTCTTTATTTAAGTATCAATAAATCTTCCGGTTTTTTACTTTTTATATTAATCAAAAAAGAAAAGCATAAAGAATTTAAAATAATATTAGGTATAGTCAATGGTTAAAGGTTCTTATAATATTGATAAGCAGCAAAAGTTTGTTTACTTATACCTATAAACTTCGAAAAAATTCTAATATTTTAAGTAGTACAATTTTTTATGTTGTATAATGGGTTTATATTCCATTATTTAAAGGTGATAAGATGAGTATTAAGTTTAAAGAGATTATCTCAACAAAAGAAGAATTTGAAGAGTTCCGTTCATTTATTGGGCAACCAAGTCAAAGAGCCGCTAATAAAGTAATTTCTTTTATCGACCAGCATTGCAGAGACTTTATTTCTAAGTCACCATTTTTGTCCTTGTCAACTTCTAATTCGGAAGGGCAATGTGATGTTTCACCAAGAGGAGATTCCCCTGGGTTTGTGACAGTTCTTGATGACCAGCATTTGTTTATTCCAGAACGACCAGGAAATCGAAGAATGGACTCCGCCGAAAACATTATTACCAACCCTAATATCGGGCTTCTATTTTTCATACCTGGTTTAGGAGAAACATTAAGAATAAATGGGAAAGCTTATATTTGTCGTGATCCAGAGCTTCTAGCAATGAACACAGTAAATGGTCGAGTCCCTTTATTTGGTATTTTAGTAGAGGTAGAGGAGTGCTTTGCACATTGTGCTAAAGCTTTCATTCGATCAGAATTATGGAACCCGGATTCATGGTTAACAAAAGAGAATCTTCCCTCAGTTCCTCAAATGTTGGTGGCTCACTCTAAAATACCCAATGTTACTGCTGATCAAGTAGCAAAGGATTTACAAGAAGGCTATAAAAGTCGACTTTATTAAATAAGTGACAGGAGAGGTGAGACTTTCAATTAAAGTAGCTTTCACCCGTTTAATAGAGAGCTTATCGCATTACAAGGGTAAAAAATGAGAGACTAGCTTTCCCCTAGTCTCAAAATTGACATAGGTGCATTTTTAACTAAACGTTTAATTAAAATTCAATACTCCCGCTACCGCTTATGGGTGCTAAAATAAAAGTAAGCCCGTTCAAAATGAAAGGAAGTCCAGTAAGATGATATAGAAAGTAATTTTCTTCTTGGCTTTGCTATAGCAATTTTTTTGACCGGAGTTATTTCGTTCACAGCCTGATGGATAAAGAAGAAGGTCACCAGCGAAGAAATGGACAACATGATATTAAGGGAACTAACCAGTATAATATCAAGGCGGTATGCCTCTACCCCGTATTTCATGATCCAACTTGATAGACATACGATATATATCAGTTCATTCGCACAGTATATGAGTGTTATTAGTTGAAAAAGCTTGTATGTCTTCTTTTCAAAAAACAACTCTTTTGTTATTTTTCTGTCATATCCCCTCATCGCCATCAGATCCAACGACTCTAACGGACGGTTTAGTTCAATCTGAAATCACAAAAAAAAATAAAAAAGGCTCTGAAATAGCGCCATTTTTTATCTTTTAGTCCAATCAGCAACTCTTATATATGAAACTTTTTGGGGAATTGTTCCATAATCCCATTCGTTATTGTATCCGCCATTTGTAAAGCTTCCAACTCAATTTTATCAAACACAGCAATACTTGATTTAAAATCTCCTTGAAGTATAAATACTGCTTCCTTTGTAGTAAGTGCCAAATGCTCGAAAAACATTTCTCTGAATTCATTTAGTGGTATAAAAGGATTTATTCTATTTAGGAATTCGGCAATTTCTTCTCCATTTGCGTACCATTTTCTCTCTAAAGCTGCTACAGCTTTTTGATTGCCTGCTTTTGCGGCTTTGACAATTTCCGCAGCAATTACCAGGTGCTCCCTTATTAAGCTGCTGAACTTTGCGGCTATTTTATTTCCATAGTAAGGCTTTAGTAAATTTCCCATATCTGTAGCGTTCCGGAGAAGACGTGCAGTATTAAAGTCTAAATCAGGTAAATTAAAAGCAATGCTATTGATCGTCAATCTTGTCCAGTATACGTGGCTAATCGTTTATTCAAACAAATCAAAAAAAGAATCGGTTGTTAATACGATCCAGATTATTTCCTTATTGAAGTAACGGATGCTTGAGTTCAAAAAATGAAAGGTTGATAATAATTAGGAATTTGGATTTGGGGGAGAAAATGATGTTTGTTAAAGTTTATCAGTATCATATTCAGAAAGATAAAGTAGATGAGTATTTAGGGATACAGGAAAAAGCATTAGAAATCTATAGTAGGTATTTAGATTTTCATACAATTTATCTAAATAGCAAGGACGATGTTACAAAGTGGATAGAGATTTCTAGATATAAGGATGAAGATGAATACCAAAAAAGTATGAAATTAATTAATGAACAGGAAGAAATCCAAGAACTATTCAAAGCATTTCAGTCTCTTTTGGATACAAATAAGAGTGAAATAAGTGAAGAAGACTTTGTAGAAAAGAAAGAAAAATATACTTTATAGAAATCTATACTATTTAACTTACTTGAAGTTTTCTTTTTAATTTTAGTGATCAGCTACTAAAATTCGATCTTTAGCTTTCGGGGACTTAACTGAATTACGGTGTTGGAGTGAATAGGAGTGAGGAGGAGTTTTGGGGTGCTTAAAGTGGAGATAAGAAGGCCAAGAATCGAAGACATAAAAGAGTTAAATTCATTTTTTAGAATTGTGATTACTGATACGTTTATTAAAGAAGGTTTAGGTGAGAGGTTGAATGATATTAATGATGAAGTAGAAATTAAGGAAAAATACTTAGAAAGTGATTTTGAAAGCAATGGTGAGAAAAGATATTTTTTGATTGCTTTAGATGGCTATAAAATTATTGGTTCAATTGAATATGGCCCAGCTAGTGATCTCATATGTAAATGTACAAGCAACGCTTTCAAAGAGCTAATTGAGGTAGGTACTGTATTTGTTCATCCTGACTACCAGAGAATGGGGGTAGGGAATTTGTTATTGAATACAATGTATATTACTTTACAGAATAAAGGTATAGAAGAATTTTGTGTAGATTAGTGCACAAAAAATCTGGAAAAAGAAATTTGGAGACCCTAATTATTTGTTAAAGGATTATTGGGACATAGGATTCGATCATATGATTTGGAGGATCAAGGTCACCGATTGGGTATTAGGTTGATTGAAAAGTAAGTGCTTCTTCAAAGAACGTTTGTGAGGAATTATACTTAAAGTAACAGGGGTTTTCCCTCATTAACATATAGTTTTAAGTGTAAAAATGATTATTGAATTAATGGTAAAAACTTTATTAAAAAATTCAGGAAATAGAAGGGTGACTATATGCTAAGATGTGCCTGGTGTATGAAAAAAATTAGTAATAACAAGCCAGTATTTGGGTTAAGTGTTAAGTTTGCGGAAGGTATAGATTATACCGAAAGTGAAGGTAATATTATTCAGATCGGTTTAAGTACTCGGAACACAAGCGTCCCGATGATTGTAACAGCGAGAGAGTCTGAAGCAAAATTACAAGGAACTGATGGTATATTTGCTTTATGTAGTGAGAAATGCGGGATGAAAATGAAGGATTCTTTAACAAAGGAATTAGCAATGTTTAAAGAATTTAAAGATATTGCCCTAAAATAATATAAGTGTGTGTATTGTAACAAATATATAATTCCATTAGAAATTATAGAAATGAGTGGTTTGAATGGATTTGCGTTATCCTATTGGAAAGTTTGATCATGAAGGAGATCCCACAACTGAAGTATTAGAGAGGTGGATAAATGAGATTGAAGAACTTCCATTTGAATTAAAAGAAGCTGTGAAGGGTTTAAGTGATGAACAGTTAGATACAGCTTATCGTTCTGAAGGATGGACCATTCGTCAAGTGGTCCATCACATTGCAGACAGCCATTTAAATAGCTACACTCGTTTTAAGTTGGCCCTCACAGAAAACAATCCTACCATTAAACTGTATGAGGAACGGAATTGGGCTGAGCTCCCTGATTCGAAGTTACCAGTCGACGTTTCATTAAAACTAATAGAAGCTTTACATAGTAGATGGGTTTGTCTATTACGTTCAATGAAAGAAGATGAACTAGGGAGGACTTTCCAACACCCAGAATCAGGTGTTGTTAAGCTAAGCATAAATATTGGGATCTATGCTTGGCATGGGCGACATCATGTTGCACATATTACTTCTCTTCGATTAGGGTGGTAATGAGATAATTTACTATATATTTTTTTAAAAAAAGTTTAATAGAAGACTTATTTGTACATAATCACACCGAATTTAAAAATAGTTGTTGCTCCATTAAAGGATGCTTTAATTAAAAAAGAAAACTAGAGACCACTGCAAAAGTGGTCTTTCATTTTATATACATAAAGAACGTTCGTTCGTTTATAATGATACTGAGGTGATTGTTATGGCGATACGAGACAGAGGTAAAATCAAATGGACTGCGGCTTATATCCAGCCCGAACAAGCAAAGATGCAGCGGGATTTTTGGCGCGATACTGAGAGGATAAAGAAGCCAATCATTGACGAACATGAGGCGGAGGAGTTCGACCTGCGTATAACTTATGCGATGGAATACGACCATGCGGTTAAAGTAACGATATGGGATAACGGATTTATTTACGACTTTAAAGGCCGAGTTCATTACGTGGATCCTATTAATCATGAGCTGCGTATTGAAGTAAAACCTGGTGAATTTGAACAATTGGCATTCGATAGTGTGGTCGAAGTAAAGGTCGTTAATTAAGTGGAAATAAACCTATTCTTCTTTTTGACCAAGAAATTATTTTATATATCACTTTTAAATAAAGAGAAAATGGATTAATATTATATAAAAAAGTCTATATATTATTTATTTTATAGAAATAAGTATATGGTAGTAATGACTTTTTAAAATAATTGAGGTAACTAGACATGGAAGAAAATAAGAAAGTATTAGAGAGTTTTATCCCTATAGCAAAATCTACTGCAAAAATGTTTGGACGTAACTGTGAAGTGGTAATTCATGATTTGACTAACCCTCAAGCATCTGTAATGTTTACAGTAAATAACCATGTAACAGGAAGAAAAATTGGTCAATCATTTGATCACCTAGTGAAGACTGTATTACTATCACAAGATTTTAAAGAAGATTACCTAGCAGGTTATACTTTTGTAACAGAAGACAAGCGTACGATTCGTTCTTCCACTTCATTGATTCGTGATTCCAAGCAAAATGTTATTGGTGCTTTCTGCATAAATTTTGATGTTGAAGGACTGAATCAAATGCAGCAATTTATGAATACCTTCTTCTCAACGCAAGTTGTGGTTCAAGAGAACGTAGAAAAATCAGAAGCAGCTATTGAAAATGTTGAGGGAATAGTTGATCAACTGATTCAACAAATTATTCAAAACAGTGTACATCCAGTCATGAAACGTCATGAAAAGATTGAATTAATTCGATTTATGGATGAAAAAGGCATTTTCTTAATGAAAGGATCTGTTGAGAAGGTCGCGGCTTTATTAGGTATTTCCAAAGTAACAGTTTATAGTTATTTGGATGAAATAAAAAATAAATCTAATTAGGGAGAATTCAATGAAGAGCATTTTTGAAGTAGGAAATTTAAAATCAAATGGTCATTATGCTCTGGCAACAGTTCATAATAATATAGTCTATGTATCAGGGCAGTTTGCAATTGATCCAATAACACGTCAAAAGAAATATGGCACAATTGAAGAAGAGACATTACAAGCACTAAAAAATGTGGAAATGATTTTAGAGGCAGCAGGAAGTAAAAAAGAGCAAATATTACGTATGACATTATACATTCCAAATGTGAAATTATGGGACAAAGTAGATGCTGTCTATAAAGAATTCTTCGGTGAGTATAAACCAGCACGTACTGTGGTACCAACAAATGAATTACATTTTGGTTTCAAAATTGAAATTGAGGCTATTGCATATATTTAGTTATATTTTTTTACCCTTTTTGTATAAAAAAATATATTTTATATAAGAAATTATTTTAAGGGGTGGATAAATGATGGAACAATATATTTGTATCAGTTGTGGGAAAAAGCATGATATTACACCAACTTTATGGAAGTGTGAATGTGGCGGAGTATTAAATTTAGTTAAAGATACACCCAAAATTGATGTTGCTGCTTGGAATAACTATCCAAATTCTTTATGGCGTTATTTTGAAACAATGCCATTCGCAAAAGATTCTAAGACGTGGGAATCTATTACAATGGGTGAAGGTCAATCTCCTTTAATCGTTCTAGATCCAGAAGAGCCAAATACGTATGTAAAAGTTGAATATATGATGCCTACATTATCATTTAAAGATCGGGGAGCCGCTGTTTTAATGGCGAAGGCTAAAGAATTAGGGGTATCAAAAGTTATTGCTGATAGTAGTGGTAATGCAGGAACGGCGATTGCAGCATATGCAGCACGTTGTAACATTGCATGCGAAATTTATCTAAGTGATGAAACATCACCGAAAAAGATTGCTCAAGTAAAAGCACATGGTGCAACGATTAAAGAAATTAAAGGCACGCGAGAGGACATTGCAGCTGCGGCACAAAAAGCAGTAGATGAAGAAAAAGTTTTTTATGCAAGTCATGTGTATAATCCTTACTTCTATGAAGGAACTAAAACGTACGCTTATGAAATTTACGAACAATTAAAAGGAGTGCCAGATTCATTAATCATCCCAGTTGGTAATGGTACACTTTTACTTGGTGCATACTATGGTTTCAAAGAGTTATTTGATAACAGATTAATAGAAAAAGTTCCGAAAATTATTACAATCCAAGCAGCAAACTGTGCCCCTCTTGTAAGTGCTTACGAAAATGGAGAAGCAACAGCAGAACCTGTTACGAATAAAGGTACTTTAGCAGAAGGCATTGCAATTGCAGCTCCAGCACGTTCAAAACAAATTTTAGAAGCTGTACGTAAAACAAATGGTATATTTATTGACATTAAAGAAGATGAAATTCTGAGTGCACGGGCAATGCTTGCTGATAAAGGTTTCTATGTTGAAGTGACAACAGCGGCTAACTATGCAGGTTACTTAAAATATAAAAAGGCACCAGATGAAAGAATTATAATACCTCTTTGTGGTGCAGGAATTAAATCAAAATAACTGCGATATAAGCTAGTGGTAGTTCCTCAAAGAACTACCCTTTTATAGTACATTAATTTATAAAAGTTATCATATCTGCATTGATTGCATCGTTAATTATTCGTAAGAAAAAGAAATTATTGCTTAAAGAAAAGAGAGAAACCAATATTTTGCTTCTCTCATAATGTTGTCTGTTTTAATTGGTTACTGGTGTCGGTTTATCCACAAGAAACTCTTTCATCGCTTCTTTGTTTTTTGCTATGTCTAATTGAAGCACTTGTCCAGCATGAGGGTACTTTATATCGGAATAGCCCATATGAACAGGAATACGCATTGTTTCAACATCTTTCACTTGGCTAAATAATACAGTGCCACAAAGAGATACAAATGTTTTAAAATCCATATCTGTATCTACATAATGCATTAATTTTTCTCCGATTGTTGGCAATTTAACTACACCGTTAACGGAACTTATTTGATTCATAAATTCATTTTTCAATGCGGAAAGGACTTCTTGTTGTCTTTGGACTCTGCCAAAATCACTTAAGGTATCATGTCGGAAGCGAGCATATGCTAATAAGTCTTTACCATGGAGTTTTTGTAGACCGGGTTTTACATCAAGACCCATGTCATCAATGATTTTTTGATCAACATGCACTTCAACTCCTTCTGGAGCAACAATATCAACCACCTTCACAAATCCTTTAAAGTCGATAGCGATAAAGTGTTTAACATCAATATCAAAATTATGTTTAATGGTTTGGCGTAATAATTCAGGACCACCTAGGTAATAAGCGTTATTAATTTTATTAAAGTGCTGGTCTTTGCCGGGAATCTCTAAGTAAGAGTCACGCATAATGGAAACAATCTTTCCTTTTTTATCTTTAGGATTGTATTGTGCAATCATAATAGCATCGGAGCGGGATTTATTTTCTCCACGAGAATCAATCCCTACAATAAGTACATTTATTTTTCCATTTACTTCTTTTACTCCATTGAATGGGATTTTAGCTTTCTTTTTACTTTCATCTTTCATTTTACTTAATAGTACAGAAATATTTTTTTCTTTTTGTTTGCTATCCGTTTCTTGGTAAGTGCTGCAAGAGGATAATATTGATAAGGAAATCAAAGAAATGAACAATTTTTTTTTCAACTTTTATCACATCCTATTGTATGTAGGTTCATTTTTTTTGATTTTGTGAAAGATAAAATACTCAATCCGTTTCGAGAGAACTTCAATATTGGTTTAATAAAATTATTCCCTTCAATTTATCCTAATTTCAGCCTATGTGTAAGATAAAGCTTTCCTTCTTAGATTGCAGTTAAAAATATTGTGTGAAAGATGCATGGAATTAACACAAGGTAAATTTTGAGATATGGTAGTGTCATTGGCATTGCATAAATATTTTCTGATTTTTGTTGTTGAATAAACAACGGTATATTTAGATAAGAATCTTCAAAACTAATAAGGTCAATAATGATAACAATTTGAAAATAAACTTCTGTAATTTTGGAGCTAGATTCTGTCTGAATACGGATCTTATTCGGACAAAGGAAAGGGAAAAAAAAGCAAGATCCTGTCTGAAAGGAGGTCTTATTCGGACATGGTAAGGCAAAAAAAGCAAGATCCTGTCTGAAAGGAAGTCTCATTCGGACAAGAGAAAGAGAAAAAAGCAAGATCCTGTCTGAATGCGGGTCTTATTCGGACAAGAGAAAGAGAAAAAAGCAAGATCCTGTCTGAATGCGGGTCTTATTCGGACAAGGAAGGACAAAAAAAGCAAGATCCTGTCTGAAAGGAAGTCTCATTCGGACAGGGCAAGGCAAAAAAAGCAAGATCCTGTCTGAATGCGGGTCTTATTCGGACAGGGCAAGGCAAAAAAAGCAAGATCTTGTCTGAATGCGGGTCTCATTCGGACAGGGCAAGGCAAAAAAAGCAAAATCCTGTCTGAAAGGAGGTTTCATTCGGACAAGAGAAAGAGAAAAAAGCAAGATCTTGTCTGAATGCAGGTTTCAATTGGATTAAATGAAAAAATTTATTATTAACTTGATTAAGACACTAGATGATTCGTTAAAAAGGAACTTAATCTAATCAATTCCAAACATCGACAGAATATTTAGCTAGTAGTGTTTGTTTTAGAAGCAGGCCAAAATAATGATAACGATAAACCAATTAGAGAATCTGTATTTGCAACGGAACAAGAAGAAAAATTTTCCCGGAATATTTTTTGCAAGGAGAAGGCTGGAGCGAATTTATAAATTATCCGAGTTTTAAGTGATAATGGAAATGGTACAAAACATTTTTATCGAGGTCGACAGCTTCTCTGTCATTAGCAGAAACGCTTTATTACTAACGTGGCAATCCTCAATGCTTAAAGGAACCGGAAATATCCAGTTCCTTTCCAATAAAAATCTCATGAGATTTCATATAGAAATCCTATTCAAGACAAAAGCTTTGTAATACCTGCCGTTTTTCCTTTGTTAAACCGAACTCATGGGCAAAGTACGTATCAATGTTTCCATACGTATTTGTAATAGTCTGGAATACGCCCTCTAAAAACTCTTCCTTTGCTCCAAGCAGATGTTCCATGATTTGAAGACCTTTGTCATCAAAATGCGCTGAAATTTGCTTCAAGACCTTTTCGTTATATTCTTTCATCGTTTCATTTGTCAATAAATAATCTTCCATAACAGTTTCTTTCGGAACCCCAAGCGCAGATAAAATAAGAGCAGCACCAACGCCCGTACGGTCCTTTCCAGCGGCACAATGATGTAATAATCCCAAATTATTTGGGTCTTGGATAATTTCCATCAATCGTTTGTAAGATGGATTGTTGAGTGGCATTTTGGAATACAGCTCTGACATAGTATTTAAGGTAAGATTTTTGAAGAAATCACTTCTGGCCATTTCTTCTATCGTGCCAAATTGATTGTTTTGCTCAAATGTTGGGATCCGTTCGTATGTCATATTTGAAAGTATAGGGTCGGGTTTCTTTAGCGCTTCCGACTCATCGCGGTAATCAAAAACGTATTTAATGTTTAATGTTTGGAAGAAATTCATATCTTCATCTGTCAAACGTGTTAATTCGTCTGAACGGAAGAAAAGTCCAAACTTTACTGTACGGCCATCGGATGTTTTATAGCCGCCCATGTCACGAAAGTTATTAGCCCCAATAAAAGGAACTATTCGGTTTGTAGGATATGTCGCATAACGATTTGCTGTTGTATTTTCCATTAAAATAAACACCTCTTCTATTTAAAATTAGGAATAGCTGCTTGTTGGAGAGATTGAATAATAACATTCTCTTTTTCACCACAAGCTGTATACGAGTAGAATAAATTGTACAAATGAAACTATTAATCTTGTAAAAAAACGTATATGCGAACTCTACTCGATTACAATTTTAATTAAATTTTGAAGGTACTCCAAAATCTTAGCTTAATGGGCATGGGATGGTAGTATGAAGTTCAGCATTTGTGCTACTAAAAAAAGCGTTCTTAAATAAGAAACGCTTTTACTTTATAATTAGTTATTAACCACGTTAATTCCCACAATGCTTCCCATTAATATAATAGGCTGTTTCTGAGAAAACGGTAAACACAACCTCTACTTCAGGAAGTTTAAACTCTATTAAATATTTCGTAAGTAATTGCGCAAATTGATCACGAATTTCCTGGCCGCGCTCGAACCATTTTACCTCAATAAGAGGAAACGCAGGTGTTTCTTCCCCGTTAAACACAAATGTAGAGTTTGGTAGTTCTAATGTAAAATTATCAGTTCCGCAATCGCAAACGTTTGCAAGTTCTGCTACTAATGGTTTGCTTATACTCTTTAATTGTTCAATACTAATTCCACGAAACACTATATGTGGCAAAGTAAATTCCTCCGTATCTTTTAGGTTTCTATTAAACATCAAGACAGATTATTTGATCTTATTTAAATATCGATAAATAGTGGCTTCGGATACGTCTAAATATTTGGCAACTTCGCTTACTCCACCTTTAAGTAAAAAAGCTCCCTTTTCATTTAGTTTTTTGACCACCTCTATTTTTTCTTGCGGTGACATCCGCTCAGGTGGAATGTCATACTCTGCTAGAACCCCTTTAATAAGAGATAAGAGAAGTTCCTCAATATTTTCTTCAAAATTCTCAAAAAGATGTGGGTCAAAGGCGGGCTTTGATGGCTCGACAGGATCAATTTTGGGATTGTCAATCATGATGAATTGATCCAAAATGGTACGAGCATTGATAACATCGGAAATATCCATGTTAACACAAATCATGCCAATGATTTTGTTAGTTTCATCTTTAATAAAATAGCTGGAAGAACGGAGCATCTTACTCGTTTTTGAGGTGCTTTTATAATTACAGATATAATCTCTATCTTTATAGCTTTCTTCTTTTAATATTTTCAAAGCAAGATCTGTAATAGGACTATTGATTTTTCTTCCGCTAACATGTCCATTCACTATTTCAATAATAGAATGATCAGGGTTCGTTACATCGTGTAAAACAACTTCACAATTTTCCCCCATTATATTAGCAATAAAATGTACCATGGGAATATACTGTTTCAGCTTTTCGACCTTTGTCATCATTTCTGTCATTCATCTCACCTTTATTTTCCATTGGTTAATTTTAAGTTTAACAAAGATTTTTTTTTATTCAACTAGACTTTTTTCTGAAAATCTAGTTTCCGTAATAATAATTATACATTACAGTAAAAAAAAATCATCACAATAATTTTTTATTACAGGAGGCAATTACGATGAAAAGCACAATTTCAACAAACAATGCACCAGGTGCCACAAGTGATTTTCAAAACGTTATCAGCTGTTTTCGTAAATGGAGTTAAGTTTAGTAAAATAAACTATGTTTTTTCCAAATGTAACCACTGCTTTAGCAAATGAAACTGCTGATTTTCCCAAAGTATGTGCTTTGTCGAGAAATGTGTACGCTACTCCTAGTTATAAATGATATTGCTAATTATAGGAGTTGGTCCTTTTGCTGCATTGATCCCCTTTATCCACCTGTTCAATTTGTGACAGGCGGATTTTTTTTGTAAAGACAGACTACCCAAAAAAGTGGAAGAAGTAACCATACAGTTCGAAGTTAATTGTATAATAGAAGGAAAGGTCAATTGGGGGTATAAATTGTTAAATATTCATAATAAGTCTGACACTGTAATCATTGTTGTTCATGAAATCTATGGAATTAACCAGCATATGAGGTATATTTGTCAAACATTATCAGATAAAGGTTTTGATGTCATTTGTCCAAATTTATTAAAACAAGAAACACCATTTGAATATTCACAAGAGGAATTCGCTTATCGTAACTTTATGGACAACATAGGTTTTACGAATGCTTCCGATGTAATTAAAAGTGTATTAATGAATATTAAAGATAAATATAAAAAAGTATATATTGTCGGATTTAGTGTTGGGGCAACAATTGCTTGGTTGTGTAGTGAGGAGGATTGTTTAGATGGCATTGTCGGATACTATGGTTCACGAATTAGGAAATATATAGGGATTGAGCCCTTATGCCCAACATTGCTATTCTTTCCGGAAAAAGAGCAATCATTTAATGTTGACGAGTTAATTTCATGCTTTGAAGAAAAGAATATCGAGATACATAAATTTAATGGACAACATGGATTTAGTGATCCATACTCGCCTAACTATAATGAAAAATCAGCACAAGAAGCATTTAGAAGAATGTTTGATTTTTTTCTGAAACATTGATTATTTCCCTGAGTTGTTATTAACGTGTGCAAGAGTTAATGATCCCGCTGCAATATTAGATGGCTTCTTCTTATATAACTTAAGAAGATGGTGGTGAAATGCGTAAGATTCGAGGAATTTCAAATGGATTAAGAAGCGGTGCGTGGAGTGAAAATAAATTTACAAATCTTGTACAGTACTCACCGTATAATTGTACCAAATTATTAAGGAAAACTATAAAGCATTTGAAAACTAAAATGGAATTATTTTCAAGACCTATAAATCAAGCAAAGGCTTTATTCATCCTATAAGTGAAGGAGACATTAAAAAGGCTATTAATTCTGTTCCATTAGAGTTTTTAAAAGATTTAAGAGGAATTTTTCTTTGTAGCGGCTCCCTTAAACAGAAAAGGTATAGCGAATTACGTTTTGGAACTTATCATGATTATTATAAATCCCTCTTTCTCTTTCCTTTTCCAGAACAAAAATATTTGGAGTTTGCAAATAAACCAAAGCCATCAATTTGTTTAGATTATGAAAGACATGGTGCTACTTGGATAATGGAAAATTCAAACTGTAAATTAATGTTTGATACCAGATCATTATATTCGTTTTATTTATATGATGTTCTTTTCCATGAGATAGGTCATCATGTTGAAATAATATCGCATGATATAAAACATAAAACATATAACCAAAGAGAATGGTTTGCATTGGAGTTTGGAATTAAAAAAAGGAAATAAATAATTATCACTTTTTAGGTCTTCGGTAATCAAAACTAAATGTTGTGGGTGTGACAGAACATAATGGATTGGGTCGGATGGATTTTTCTTCTTATTGGAATATACTGGTTTGTTAAAAATGTTAAATATAATAGAATACCGATATTGGATATAATCGTAATTTTCTCTGTTTACTTTGTGTATTATTTTATTGGTTATCTGTTTGACACTGACATGTTAAATGCTATAACTCCTCATGGAATGCATGGATTTACAATTAGTTTTGTCGGGATATCTTTATTAATAGGCACTACAATTTTAGTGAAATTTATGATTGATAATTATTTAGTCAAAAGAAATAAATAGTTGTTAGTATCTGTCAGAATTTTTTCGATCCCTGCTTTTATACTCATTCAGCAAAACCCTTGCCAGAAGTCGTAACAACAATAGTAGATGTTGTAATAAACGGAATATTAAATGAGGAAGTGAAGTAAATGTCTTGGTTTTATTTAGCCGCGGCTATTTTATTTGAAATCATAGGAACTGTTTCTATGAAGCTATCACATGGATTTACCAAAGGAATACCCTCCATATTGATGATCATATTTTATATACTTGCATTTGTATGCCTGAATTTTTCCTTAAAAACGATACCTGTAAGTATTGCTTACGCAATCTGGTCAGGTATTGGCACCGCTACAATTGCAATTATCGGATATTTTGTTTTTAAAGAAACATTAACAGTAATGAAAGTTAGTGCCATTGTTTTGATAATCGTAGGGGTCGTACTGCTCAATATAGGTGAAGAATCAAGTGACAAACAACAGATCCAAAAAAAGACTCATTTGAATTCACAACATAAACTGGATGTGTAATATGGAATTCATTCGAAAAAAAGAGTGGAAAATATCCCAATGTGAAATCTAGAAAAAGAAAAAAATTAGTAATAGGGGAAAATATGTATACACATAATGAGCGAATAGAAATGATGTCAGAGATTGAAAGCTTCACAAAATCTTTGCATGAAGTACAAGCATTATTATTGGTTGGCTCAGGTTCAACTGGTTTTAGAGATAAGTATTCAGACCTTGACTTACTCGTTGTAGTGAAAAATTCAGAAGAAGTAGTAACAATAAATAAACTTAATTAACTAGTTGGATAGTCTAAAAAACACATCAAATAGTATCTAGGAATCTTTGTTAATCAAAAAAGGATAATATTATTTTGCTTGTTGTGCGACTCTTTAATAAGAATGGTCGCCTTTTTCAATTTGCGGAGTTTAATGCAATAACATTTAGTGAAATAAAAATGTGAGCCGTACATTTTATTCTTTTTACAAATCACCTCTTGAATCTCTAGTTACGTGAGGTTTTATAATGAACATATACTTTTATGGGAGGAATGTTAATGAAAGAGAATAACAAGTATTCCATTGGGGAGTTTTCGGAAAAGACAGGAATATCTATTCGAACTTTACATTACTATGATGAAATCGGTCTTTTACAACCAGAAAAGCATCCAACGTCTGGCCACCGCATTTACAATCATCAAGATATACTAACCATCCAGAAAATCGTAAGTCTAAAGTTCCTGGGGTATACCCTCGATAAAATCGCTAAATTGTTAGACGAATCGAGTTTTAATGTTGATTTGATTGACACTTTATCCCTTCATTTGAAAGCGTTAGAAAAAGAAAAAGAACGAATCGAACAATCAATGACTGCTGTTAAGAGAGTGATTAAGTTACTGAAAGAAGAAGGAGAACTGGATAGCACCATATTATTCACTCTTATCCATAGTATGCAAACAGAAAATATACAAAAAGAATGGTTGGCAAGGCACATGCAAATGGACGTAGTGGAAGGGTTGTCAAAGAAATCCGAAGAAGAAAAAATCGCCTTAGATCAAACTTTTATTCAATTGGCTAAGGAAGTAAAACAATTATATGGTAAACCTGTAGAGGATCCAAAAGTACAAGAAATGATTAAAACATATCTAGAATCGTCTTTTGCGTTTCTTGGTGAGGATTTGATACAAAAGCTAGCTGATACTGACATGGAAGAACTGGATATACGAGAACTTGAAGATATGGCACCTTCTCCCTTCACAGAAAATGAGGAGAAATGGCTCAATCAAGCGATAGTATATCATATGAAACAAACAGAAATGGAATAAAAATTGGATTTCCTTGGGCCTGTGAGATAATTGACTTAAAGTAACCGATGAAAGAGTTGGATAAATCCATATTTAGTAAAAAGGAATAAAGAAAATCGTATTAAACTGAGGGAGTTGAAGAATAGGGCTGGAAATATATATGTTTTAATGTCATATTTGACCCATATTGTGAGGATTAAGGAGGAGTGTAATTGACCAATAAATATTGTCCTATTTGTGGAAAAGAAAACGAATGTATGATAGGTGATCGAGAACACGGCAACTGCTGGTGTGAGAAAGAAGAATTTCCTAAAGAAATCTTTGAACTAGTTCCTGTAGAAAGTAGAAGAAAACATTGTATATGTAAAGAATGTTTAAATAAATATAGGGAAGATCAGAAAATAAACAATAATAGGTAGTGAACAATTCCAACGTTAAATGATCCAGAAGGTAAAGTGCTTGTTCACTTCGGATGTGATCCTTCAATAATAAAGTATCGTTTTATCCAAGCAGAATAGTCAAACAACCGTTGAACTGTTGAAGGGAACGTATACCAATTAAATATCATCTTTGATGATACAAACTGGGGTCCTTTCAGCAGAAACATGTTTATCGGCATGTAATTCATAAAGAACGATCGATGCTGCAATCATCATTTTTTAACTGAATGGAATAGCCAGTCCAGGAGCGTGCTTCAGTGCAGCTCCTCTTTTTGAGTTTTTGAAGTAATAATGCAGTTTTTTTAAATATAAGTAAGGAAAAAAGACTTTATAATAATGGGTAAAGAAGTGGAATGATTAGTATTTATATCATCTTTACTGGGAATAGGGTATCTGGTTCTTGGTATAGATTAGGAGGATGAAAATTTTTAAAACAATCCTTCCTTTATATTTATATCATCTTATTGCTCAAACAGTATGGGAGATTAAGCGGTGTTTTTGGTTATTTTAAAAACCCTTGGGCGATAAAGGTATTCTTGCTTTCAGGATCCTAATCTTCTCCTCCAAAACCTGTTGTATCCTGAAAATTAAAGCTTCCTTTTTTTGCTGGTACCGTAACACGGCATGTTTGTCTACCGTATAAGAACGATTTTTGCTTTACCTTGCCCGAATAAGACCTGTATTCAGACAGGATCAAGCTATATTTGCCTTGCCGTGTCCGAATGAGCCCTGCATTCGGACAGGATCATTCATTTTCCCCCTTGCCATGTCCGAATGAGGGCTGTATTCAGACAGGATCATTCATTTTCCCCCTTGCCATGTCCGAAAGAGCCCCGTATTCGGACAGGATCATTCATTTTCCCCCCTTGCCATGTCCGAATGAGGCCTGTATTCGGACAGGATCATTCATTTTCCCCCTTGCCATATCCGAATGAGGCCTGTATTCGGACAGGATCAAGCATTTTTTGCCTTGCCTTGTCTGAATGAGGCTTGTATTCAGACAGGATCATTCATTTTCCCCTTTGTCTTGTCCGAATGAGCCCTGTATTCAGACAGGATCAAGCATTTTTTGCCTTGCCATGTCTGAATAAGACCAGCATTCGGACAGGATCAAGCAATATTTGCCTTACCTTGTCCGAATGAGGCCTGTATTCGGACAGGATCAAGCATTTTTTGCCTTGTCTTGTCCGAAAGAGCCCTGTATTCGGACAGGACCATTCATTTTCCCCCTTGCCATGTCCGAATGAGGCCTGTATTCGGACAGGATCAAGCTTCCCCCTTCCTTGTCCTCCGAAAGAGCCCATTATGTAGATTTATTAACAAAATTTATGTAAAGGGTAATAAAAAAAGGTGCGTTTCTTCAAGATGGAGAAATGCTTTGTTGTTAAAGTAAAGGGGGCAGGATGAAGAAGGAATTGGTACCAATCAAGTCGAATTTCATAGACAATAAAAATAAGGAGTATTTAATTTGAAATTCTTGGTTAAGCCTCATTTAAAAAATTTAGATGACCTGGTGGATATTGATATAGAAGTAATTGGTAACAATAGCAGACGCGAATACATTAAAAAAGCTATAGAGGAAGAGAGATGTATAGTTGTTAAAAAAGAGAACTCGATTGTTGGATTTTTAATTTTTGTTACTCATTTCTTTGAATGTAGCTTTATTTCCTTGATAATAGTGAAACCAACTGAAAGACGAAAAGGATATGCAACATCACTTATAGAGCATTTTGTAAACATATCACCAACTAAGAAAATTTTTTCTTCAACCAATCAATCAAATAAAAGGATGCAGGAAGTATTTAAAGCAAATGGATTTACACAAAGTGGATATATTGAAAATTTAGACGAAGGAGACCCTGAAATAATTTATTTTAAATCAACATAAGATATTTCACTATCATGAAAATAAAATTTTTCCATGGAAGAATAAATATGTACAAATTCTTTTATTAGAATTAGGCAGTTCCATACTTCTAACAAATTGAAAATGATCCTTCCCTTATTTTATTTTTTCTTTATCCTATTCATAATATTTTGGTAAAAAGACCCACCAGAGTATTAGAACTACTATCATTCCTACACAGATAATTCCAGCATAATGAAAACCTAAAAGTAAAAAATAAAGTTTAGAAAGTGAAAATTTTGCTTTCTGAATTTTAATAAGGGAAGTGCTTAAATTTGAATAACTGGATAACAGCGCTTTTTAATATGGGAAGAAGACAAACTTTTTTAAATATGTTTGGCAGAAGAAAAAACAATAATGGAATAATGTGGGCGTCTGTTTTAGGTCTGGGAGTTAGTGCAGCTGTTTATGGATTAACAAGAAATCAAAACGGAAAGATGCAGAATCCTGGTCAATACTTAACGAATATTTTCCCCATGGGGAAAAATGCCCAAAGACCGAATATGGCTGGATTAACAGAGTTTGCAAAAGAATTAATTCCTAATAAAAATCCATTTACCAATAAATAGTCTTTTTATTCCTAAATGCAAAATAATCCTGCTTCATTTAGAAGGGGGAGAGAAGATAATTGGTCCGACATAAAAAGATTCTAAAATGAGGGATTTAAAAAAATATTAGAGCTAATCGATCAAATTGGTCGATTAGCTTTTTTAATGCTCTTTTTATATTCAAATCATATTGAATATGTTTTAGTCTTTTTTTAACCAAAAAGATAATATAACAATTGTATAAAGGGGAAAGTAAAAAGGTAAATTGTTAAACAATTTTATTTCATTCTTTTTAGGAAGATTTGTACATAAAGAGGGGGATACTAAATGAAATGCCCGGAATGTGATTATGTAAATCAGGATGGGGGAAAGTTCTGTATAAATTGCGGCTTTACATTTTTTGGGGGAGAAAACACTCATCAAGAATCTAACAGCCTCTTTTATGAGTTTGCCAATTATGTCGATATGGTTCCGAGGCATGAACGTTCGGTTGTGCCTAAATTTCAAAATATATTCTCTCGGGTGTTCCGAAAGCATAGTGAACTTGAGGCTGAACGGCTTTTCATCGTAGGAACTGCGCTAACAACACCTAGAATTGAGGAAGTAAAGGAAACATGGCCGAAACCTTGGCTTTTTGCGAGAATATTTCTTATTGCACTTATTGCATTCTTAGGATTGTACGTGGGTGTAAGCTTGTTCAGAAATATAAACTTTATACCGGGTCTTATCATCGTTGGTGCTTTTGCTGTTCCTATCACGACGTTGATATTCTTTTGGGAGATGAATGCTCCTCAGAATATTGCTATTTATAAAATCATTTATGTGGTATTTATCGGCGGAATCCTCTCGATGTTAGTGGCGCTGGTGTTTTATGATATTCTAAAACATAACATAAATCCAATAACGATTGGAATTGTTGAAGAACTGGCTAAAGTTATAACCGTTATCTATTTCGTACGAAACATAAAATACCGGTATGTACTTAACGGACTTCTGTTGGGGGCTGCGGTAGGGGCAGGTTTTGCAGCTTTTGAAACTGCTGGTTATGCACTAAGGGCTCTTCTATCCGGAAGTTTCCCCAGCCTATATTCTACCATCCTGTTACGCAGTATTTTAGCTCCCGGCGGACATGTCGCTTGGGCCGCTATAACAGGGGCCGCCTTTTGCATGGTGCAAGGAAACAAGAAATTTGAGCTGAACATGTTGTTAAAGCCAAAATTTGTCCGTATTTTTATTCTTGTCGTTTTAATGCATGCTTTATGGGACACACCTTTACCAGGTATTTTTCCAATCGGACAAATCATTCTGATGGCCTTATCATGGATTATGGTTTTTCGAATGATACGTGCAGGCTTAAAGGAAATAGCCAATAAGAAGTGGCGGTTGAACAATTATCCATTTGAGCCTACATGATAGTTAATGTATACGGAAATATACTGTACTATTGAGATCTAATGCTAGGGACCCGTCTTGGAGTATTCCTTTCTTTAACAACTATGAAAATTAGACAGTAAAAGAACTAAACATGGCAGTAGCCAACTTGGCGCTTCCATTTTTCCTTTTTTGTAGCTCCAAGCTATACTCATTTCACTATGGACACATAAACCCTATTTTCATTTTCTGTGGAGAAGTGCTGATTTTTCCTCTTCATGGATGGCTAGCGAGTGCGATTATTCAATAAGAATGATCGCCATTTTCTTCTTCAAGTATCGGGTGCTTAAATTCAAGAAGGTTAGTCTATGACGGCACCCATTTTTTCTTATTGATCAAACAGAATAGTTGAAGAAAGGTAAGGAAAGGAAAAAATTTTATTCACAGTTAGTGTGCTAAATGTTAGTATACTAACTATGAGGGATAATATTATAACAATCAACTGTTTAGCATTTCAATTAAGCCAGGCTCGTAAGAAAGTTCATAAAAGGTATGAACAACACTTGGAAACATTAGGTCTAAACACATCTTACGTCTATGTTATGGAAGTGATAAAAGAATTTGGACCTTCAACTTTATCTCTAATTGCCGAAAAAATAGAACTAGAACGAGCAACTGTAAGCAATCTACTTGGAAGAATGGAAAGAGATGAAATTATTAATCGTTTACCTGGGAAAGAAAGGAGATCAATGGAAGTTCACCTAACTCAAAAAGGAAAGGATATTTTAGATATAGCACTGTTTAGTCTTCAAGAAATTGATAAACAACTAGATCATTTACTTAATGGAGATTTAGAAAAAATAAAGGATTCAGTTCAAAGCATAAATAGAAACCTATAAAGGGGGGGACAATTCTATGAAGAAATTTGTAGTCCATCTTTCAAATAAACAAAGGGAGTTAATGACCAAAGAACTAATCATGGAGCATATTGCATACTTAAGGAAGCTGAAGGAATCAGGTGTTTTGCCATTTTGCGGGCCTTGTGTAAATGGAACAGCTCTTATGATTGTTAATGCTCCAACTTATGATAAAGCTAAGGAATATGTAGAAAGTGACCCATTTTCAAAAGTAGACTACTACATTGATAGAAACATAGTAGAGGTCGAAGAAGCTACTTTAGAAAATAATTTCCTGATAGATGATGTACTTACATATTTGAACCAAAAGTAAACTTTAGTAGAACCAATGCTTTTCAATTATCGGGTGCAAGATTTGAAGATCCGTCAGCTGCTTCGGCAAGGAACAGCCCAATCATTCATATATTCCCACCCTGCAATGCCTAGCCCAAAACACAACCAGTGAAACCATCATGGAAATAAAAGGTGCATCTTCTCCATATGCCAATAATTACAAAAATAACTCGGTCGATAGCATGGCCTCCTTTCATCCTGGACTGCAAGCTACCGCCGAGCTTTTTTATTGGAATCAGGAATCCGGCAGCACTTAAGATTTCATCAATCTGCTGCCGCCGGCTGCTCCACATACATTCTAAATAACTGAATGTATAACACGATGCTGATGAACGCAAACAGCAAAATGATACTGAATATTCCCATCGGCGGCACCCAGCTGGACAGGAATACCAACAATGGCGCTAAAAATTTCCCGATTGTGTACTGCAGGCTGTCGGCTCCCATGTACTGTCCTCTTGCATGCTCCGGGGCATAGCGGCTGATAAAGCTCTGTGTTACCGGCGAGCGGACCATCTCACCAAAGGTGAAAATGATGGTGATGAAAAACAAGTACCAGATATTCGTGTTTAGTCCAACAAAGAATGTGCCAAATCCGGAAAGCAGCGATGAGAGAATGAAGACATTGCGCTCTTTCATTTTGCCGAACCATTTCGTAACAGGGAGAATAAACAGGACAAACAACAGACCATTAAATCCTACGAGCCACCCAAAAATCTCCTTACTGGATAGCATTAGCGAAGCACCATTCCATGTGAACAGAGCCTGTGAAGGTACATGATTGATCACGAATACTGGCAAATAGAGGTCCAGCTGCATAATCGGGATCAGGGAGCAGATACCTGCCAAAATATACACGAGGAACACTTTATCGCGAAAAATTATCCCATATCCCTTCCACTGTTCCTTAAATACACGAGTTATCATAATGGAACCTTTCTCGCTTTTCGCCGAATTCGGTAATGTTTCATGAACCATGAAATAAATGGCGATAAAATACACTAACAAAACCAATGCACAGATCCATAACAACTCTTGCCGGTAATGGAAAAAGAAAATCCCTCCAAGTGCGGGTCCAAGCACGGCACCAATGTTATTCGCCGTCGTAAAGGTGGCGAAGACCTCGCGAAGGTTTTGTGCCGGAACCAGGTCAGCCACCATCACGGAGCTTGCAGGCCGGTAGATGGCTCCCCCAATTCCAATCCCTATAAAGGCGATGTAATCAATCCATGGAGACGGCGACACCGCAAACATAACAAACATCACTGTCTGAAGCGAAGCACCCAGCAGCATCACTGGCCGTCGTCCTAACTTATCCGTTAACGCTCCACCGAGCAAACTACCGATCATGCTGAAGATCGGAGGGACTGTCATCAATATGCCTGCAATACGATTACCTAATGCCTCACTAAAATATACCGTTATAAACGGAAAGTACATCCAAAACAGCATATTAAACAATCCTTCTCCAATTAACCGGACTTTCAAATTGTTATCCCATAAACGTATTTGCATAAGATTCCCCCTTATTTCACTACGCAAGTTCCCCGGCCAGGTATACAAAATATAAAACATTTTTTTGAAAAATTATAGACTTATAATTGCGAATAGTTTATTCTAATAATATGAAGGTCGAGTATAGACCCGTTTAGTTTAAATGTCCCATAAAAAGAACGCTTGTTCTAAAATGATAAAGACGCTCTCATCGGAAGCGTCTTTTTTGCTATGGAACCTTGTCTTCTTTTTTGCGGATTGGCTTAATCGGCCCGGTTAGTCCCTTTATTAAACTCGATATTTACCAGACAGGTTTTAACTTCAATGATAATTTACCTTCATTTGCTTCTTAAACTAATTTTGTTAAATCCTCTTTGAGCATTTGCATTCGTTTGGCACTTATGTTGTCAATCCAACGCTGTTCTATCTCAGCTATTATCTCCTCTTTTGTTTTCATAACTAACCAACCACGTTCGGTCAGTACAATTATTTTCCCTCTCTTATCAGTGGATGAGTTTTGCGTATTACATAACCACTTTTCTCAAGATAATCCACCATTTTACTCATCGCTTGCTATGTAATTCCTAAGTGTTCAGCTAATTCTATACCTGTTGCTCCATTAGGAATGATACGTTTAAACATAAAACCATGTGCAGGTCTAATATCTCCATATCCCAGCTCACTCAATCTGTCATGTAGTTCATTAATTAATGCACTAAAGGATAATGACAAAAGTGCTGCAAGGTCCAATTCACTAAATAACTGATTATTCATGTATTCAACCTCTTCGAATAAAGTAAATTAGGTTGACTATATTTAAACCTTATTGTACTATCTTGAATATAGTCAATTAAGTTGACTATATTTTTACAACTACAATGGGATGACCTTTTTAGTGAGAAAATATATAACAACGTAAGAGTGAACAACAGGAGGAAAAGAGAATGACAACAGTTTTATTTGTAAAAGCAAACAATCGTCCAGCAGATCAGGCGGTTAGTGTGAAATTATATGAGGCTTTTTTAGCAAGCTACAAAGAATCACATCCAAATGATACAGTGGTAGAGCTTGATTTATACAATGAAGAATTGCCATATGTTGGAGTAGATATGATTAACGGCACATTTAAAGCTAGCAGAGGACTTGATTTAACAGCAAAGGAAGTACAAGCAGTAGCTGTTGCTGATAAATATTTAGATCAATTCCTTGCAGCGGATAAAGTTGTATTTGCTTTCCCGTTATGGAATTTAACAATCCCAGCAGTACTACACACATATATTGATTACTTAAACCGCGCGGGCAAAACATTTAAATATACGCCTGAAGGTCCAGTAGGTCTTATTGAAGATAAGAAAATTGCATTATTAAATGCAAGTGGCGGTGTATATTCTAAAGGACCAGCAGCTGGATTAGAAATGGCCGTTAAATATGTAGTAAGTATGTTGGGCTTCTTCGGTGTGAAAGATATAAAGACAGTAGTCATTGAAGGTCACAACCAATTCCCTGATAAAGCAGAAGAAATTATTGCAGATGGCCTTGAAAAAGCTGTTAAAGTAGCAAGTACGTTCTAATTAACAAAACACTTGTCACTTAATATGGCAGTACCAACACTTTTAAGCGGTGGTACTGCTTTTTTATGCGCTTATCTCGCTACTTTTGGGCAGTAAGGACCCAAATGATCCCGCATTAACGGGCATTAAGACCTCCACCTCAAGATTGTGAGGAATCCGAAGAAGATAGGTGGGGAATAACTGCCTGTAAAAGCCCGATGGGTCAACTAACCATCAGTGGTGGATGAAAAAAACCACAGATGGAAGTTGCACTTTATGCGAGCTTTCCATTCTCAAATTATTAAACGATAGAAAGCAGGATTACATTACAATGGAACGTTTATGGACAAAAAACTATATAATGCTGACAATGACAGCATTATTACTATTTAGTGGTTTTTATTTACTAATGCCAACACTACCTATGTTTATTAAACAATTAGGTGGAAGTGAATCTCAAGTTGGATTTATTATTGGAGTGTTTACTATATCAGCAGTAATTTTTCGTCCTATTATTGGAGGATTAATGGATCGATATGGTCGCCGAGTATTTATAATAAGCGGACTACTATTTTTTGCAATTACAATGTATTTTTATGATTGGGTAACAGGAGTTATATTTTTAGTGGTATTACGTATCCTCCATGGAATCGGCTGGGCAATTGCTACAACTTCGATAGGAACGGCTGTGACTGATGTGATTCCACAATCTCGTCGTGGAGAAGGAATGGGATGGTATGGACTTGCAATGACTTTAGGCATGGCTTTAGGACCAATATTAGGTCTTTGGGTAGCAAAATCATTTTCATTTCACTATCTATTTCTTCTATGCACAGCATTAGCAATTATTGCATTTATACTTGCACTTGGTACAAAAATTCCAGCAGTTCAAAATACATCAAAAAAACCAATATCATTTTTTGAAAGAACAGTCTTACCGATAGCTATTGTTACATTTTTCCTGTCCCTAACTTTTGGTGGCATTACAACATTTTTACCACTGTTTGCGGCAGACATTCAAGTTAATGCTGGTACTTTTTTCTTAGTTTATGCTGTCACGCTTACAATAATTAGACCGCTTGCAGGGAAGATATCTGATAAACATGGAGAAGGAGTCATTATTGTTCCTGCGCTTTTTACACTGATTGCTGCGCTATTAGTCCTAACAATGACAAAAGGGCTTGTTGGACTAGTTATTACAGCTATTTTATATGGAATTGGATTTGGATCAGCACAACCGGCTCTTCAAGTAGCAACTATACGATTAGCTCCACCAGAGAAAAGAGGTGTAGCGAATGCTACATTTTTTACTGCTTTTGATTTAGGGATTGGTTTAGGCTCTATGATTCTAGGATTTGTTTCACAGCTCATGGGATATCAAATGCTATTCATTGTTTGTGCTGTATCTGGGTTTGTTAGTCTGTTAATTTTTATTTTGTTTGTAAAAAAGACATTAAAATAACTTTTTAAATTATGGAAAAAGCGCTATTCTTTTTGTAGAAATATACAGAAAGGATAGTGTTTTTGATATAAACTTATCGATTTCTGATGAACTACAATTGTTTTCTCAAGAATTTCAACAACTAATGTCACCACAACCTTTGGAACAGTTAGCTAGAGAAATAGAGTTCATTTGGTATGCAGATTTTTAAATAGTTCATATCAATTCTTTAGAAAACAGTAAAAAACTAGTTGAACGGATTTTTACTTAATCATAGTTTGATGGGCATGTGGTACTACCCTAAGTAGCACACTTGCTAAACCATTTGATCAAGTACTTGAAATATAGTTTGAATTCCAGTTGGAATAAGGGATTTATTTGTATTTCTTACATCTATTTTAATAATATTTTCTTTATAAGAATTTGATAAATAGTTTTCATTAATACTCCTCAGCAGCACATTTTCAGCATTCAACTGTTGAATCAATTCAGTTAGATTGATATTTTGAGGCAAAGTAAAATGTAGTTTTGTATCGAGAGAAATTGGTCGTTTATAGTCAATGCTAATTGAACACTCCTTTACCTGTCTTTCAAATTCTAGATGTAATAGCATAGCTTTTTTGGCATACCTTTTTGCAAGAAGCGTACTATGCGAAGTAAACATCCGACTTTTTAAGTAAAGTTCCAATGCTCCCTGTGTAATAAGACTTGTATCATAATCAATCACACGTTTTAGTGCTAAAAAATTGCTTAGAATATTGTCAGGAAGTACCACTACCCCAATTCGTAATCCAGGGAAAATAATTTTGGAAAAACTCTTTAAATAAATGACATGATCATATAAATCATAAGCAAATAACGGATCTGCCTTTTGATCCTGTTCAAAATCTGCTAAATAATCATCCTCTACAATGTAAACATTATATTTTTTTGCCAAAGCTAAAATGGCTAGTTTCTCCTTTTTACTATAAGAAGTTCCAAGGGGATTATGAAATCGTGGAATCGTGTAGAAAAATTTAATATGATTAGTTGCAAAAATGGTTTCCAGCCGGTTTAAATCAATCCCATTTGCATCCCGCTTAATACCGATGCATTTTACACCTGTTGTTTCAACTAATCGATTAAAAAGGTGATATGTTGGTTGTTCAATTAGAATCGTATCCCCCTCATTTGGAAAAAGAATTTGGGTTAATATATAGAGCGCTTGTTGTGTACCTGTTGTAATCACAATTTTTTCATCTTTTGAAAACACTTGGTACTGTACAAGCATCTTTTTAACTTCATGAATTAAGGAAGGCAGTCCATTTACAGTCATGCCATAAGAAAAGAGCCCGCTTTGCTGAATCTCAATGGCTTGGTTTAAACAATGTTGAAAATCTGTATAGGGAAACATCGACTCTGAGGGTGTAGCAGCAGCAAAATCAATCATGGTCGTTTTTTCAGCAGCTCGATGATTAGATGCAGACAATACATAAAAGCCACTTTTAGGAACTGAAAAAATCCGGTGCTGATATTTTAATTCATTTAACGCTTTTAACACTGTTTCTCTACTACACATGTATCGATTTTTCAACTCTCGTATAGAGGGTAATTTCGATCCTTCTGTTAAAAAACCTCGTTCCATCTCTTGAATTAAATCAGCTATAATTCGTTGATATTTCAGCATTTACATACCCCTTTACCGGTACAGATGATGTTTATTGTCATTGTATCCGATACCGGTCCGTTCTACAATGAAGTCGATTAAAGTACAGCGGAAGGAAGGGATCAATTTGAAAATTTTTGTTACAGGAGCAACAGGTGTGATTGGAACAAACCTTATACCGGCTTTAATAGAAAAAGGATATGAAGTTGGAGGGATGACAACGAGTAAGGAAAAAGTTGCATCGTTACAGTCATTAGGGGCAACAGCTTACGTGGGGAATGTATTGGAAAAAGCTCAGGTACAAGCAGCATTTCAAGATTTTCAGCCAGATTTCGTGATACATCAAGTTACTGCACTCAGTAATGGAAGTATATTGGAGAATGCCAAGGTACGTTCAATTGGAACACGACATGTTATTGATGCGGTAAAGGAACTGAACGTAAAACGAGTTATTGCGCAAAGTATTGCCTGGGCATATGAGCCCGGCGAAACGATTGCAACAGAAGAAGACCCTTTAGATATTCATTCAACTGACAAAAGAAGAATTACCATTGATGGTATTATCGCTTTGGAAAATACGATACAAGAAATCCCGAATTCAGTTATTTTAAGATATGGTACACTGTACGGTCCAGGAACTTGGTATGGTAAAGACGGCATAATTGCAAAGCAATTTATGAAGGGTGAAATGAATGTAACGAATGGTGTATTATCGTTTATTCATGTTAAAGATGCGGTGAATGCAACAGTTCAAGCAATAGGTTGGAAAGAAGGGATTTATAATATTGTCGATGATACGCCAGTAAAAGGAAATGATTGGGCATCTTGTTATGTAAAACAGTTACATGCACCAAATCCAAATTATTTACATCGAAAACTACCATGGGAAAGAGGGGCATCGAATCAAAAGGCAAAAAGAATACAAGGATGGAAGTTGCAATACCCTTCTTGGAGAGATGGATTTTTCGTTGAGTGATGAAAAAATACATTCAAGAGCTAAAGACTAGAAAACTACAAAATCAATGGTCTCAAACCATTCTCTTAGTTTTATTTTCTTTATAGTAGAAGGCATACTTAGGATAACGTACTATTTTGCATTAAGACAGAAAAAAGTACGTTATCATAAGCCTTTAGATGTTTAACTGAGATATGATGAGATATTTAGAACGAACCTATAATTGGATGCTCTGTCGATAAATTAAAAATTCTTCAATACTCATCCAACGGTACATCTATAAGTTTGAAAGTTATTAAGGTGCTGAATATGGTATATTTTCTTTTTTAAATAGCACATTTTGCAATAAAACAACTTTAAACTGAAGTGATCGACTCTTTAATCTTCTCCTATTATTATAACTTCTGGTTCGAGATCTACATCAAATTTTGTTTTAACAGTATTTTGAATGTGTGATATTAATTCAAGATAATCGCTAGCAGAAGCTGAACCAACATTGACAATAAAACCAGCATGTTTTGTTGAAACCTGTGCTCCTCCTATTTGTTTTCCTTGGAGCCCGCTATCTTGAATCAACTTCCCAGCAAAATATCCTGGTGGACGTTTGAAAACACTTCCGCAAGATGGATATTCTAGGGGTTGTTTTGATTCTCTCTGGAAAGTAAGTTCGTCCATTTTTGTTTTAATTTCATTGAAGTTTCCCGGAGTTAAGCCAAAAGTAGCTTCTAGAACTAAGTAACCGTTTTGTGCAATACTACTTTTTCTATAATCTAATTCCATTTCATCTTTTGACAGAGTTAAAAAGTCGCCATTTGTATCCAGAACAAGAGCTTCTTGTAGCACATCGGATACTATTCCTCCATAGGCCCCTGCGTTCATATAAAGTGCACCACCTATTGAACCTGGTATTCCACAAGCAAATTCTAATCCAGTTAAGCTACTTTTAAGCGCAAAGCCGGAAACTTCAATAATAGATGCACCACTTTGAGCTTTAATTTTTTTATCCAATAGATAAATATTATTCATCTCAGTTAGAATTAATACTAATCCGCGGATTCCGCCGTCTTTAACAATTAGATTAGAGCCATTCCCTAAAATTGTTATGGGAATATTATATTCTAAAGAATATTTATAAACGTTTTGTACTTCTTGATACGTTTTTGGTGTTATGACAAAATCACCATTTCCACCAGTTTTTGTATATGTGTAGTTACTTAGCGGCTCATTTGTTTTTATGCTATCTGCATTTATTAAAGATAATAAGTCATTGTATATTGTTTTCATTTACGATCTCCTAGAAAAACTTTTACTCTTGAAATGCAATGTGTTGTTTTAGAGCAAGGTTCTTACCGCAATAAGTCGCGAGATAAGCGAATAGAAAAGCAGTACCACCGCTATAAAAGAGGTGGTACTGCCATATTGAGTGACAAGTGTTTTGTTAATTAGAACCCTTGACTTTACAATATCTTTTTAAAATTATACTCCATTTCTCCAGCCATAGCTTCAGGCGTATCACCTGTTTCTCTAAAATCATGGGTATAAATTTGTTCAAACGGACCAAAATTTACTTGCTTATAAAATTCAAAACAGGGGAATCCATCATGTGTTCCTTGAATATCGATACTACCATCATTTATGACATGTACTGTTAATAGGTAGTCAACAGGAGGAGCATATACATTCAATGGGTTGCTAGCACTTGCACTCATTTGAAACTTAACGTCATCAGAACCCCATACAATATTAGTGCACAAAATACCTTCAGTACTTGCTTTTCCTGTTCTCTTATTAACGGAGCCATCTGAATTTGTGACTCTTTCTGTTGTTATACCAGTGTTCGCATATGAGAAAATTTCTTTTTTATAAAAATCTACAACTACTTCTTGTTCAACTCTGGAACGCATAGTGTTTACAGCATATGGTGTAAATTCACGTGAATCACCTTCAAATTGGATTACTTTTCCCGTTTGAATATCCTTCCTAGGTTCAGTCCAGGACATTGGGATAAATACACTTGCTCTAATTTTAACAATGTTAATCATATAGAACCTCCAAAGTTTATTGATATTTTTTAGCGATTCCCATTTCTTTTATAACAAAACAACATAGTCAACTTGGTTGACTATGTACGAATAGTACAATGAAATTCAAATAAAGTCAACTTGATTGACTTTATTTGTAGAGGTTTTATTTATGAATCATCAAGTATTTGGTGGATTGGATCTTACATGTAGCTCCTTAAATCCCCTAAATCTTAACTCCATACATTTTTCAAAAGTTGTTCACATATTGGACATGACTAACTTGTGAACTCCTATTGAAAAAGTTTTTTTATTTAGTACAATATTAGTAACTCGAGAGTTACTAACTAATGAGTTAGTTAGTATGACCACTTTAAAGTGCTGTCTATAGGTAATCTTTATTGTATTTTTTCTTTGAAAAGAAGTTATTTTAAAAAAAGGATGATTTTATTTTGAAAAAGGTGTCTTTGGTTTTTCGTTATCTATTCGCTATTTTCTATCTTTATTCCGCACTTGGGTATTTTTTTGGTTTTATGCAATTACCTGAGATGACAGGCATGGCACAGCAATTAATAAGTGCAGAGGTAGATTCAGGTCTAATGACCTTTGTAAAAATTACGGAGTTAGTTGGAAGTATTTTATTATTCTCTGATCTTCTAGCACCTTTGGCATTAGCTGTATTAGCGCCAATTACTATAAATATTCTTTTCTTTATTTTAGTGCTAAATCCATCAATAACCGTTATAGGAGTAAGTATGTTCTTGGTTCATTTGTTTTTGGTATTGAATTATCGGGAAAGATATATGCTACTTTTCAGAAAAACGGATTCATCTAAACGTTCTCAAAAGACTGCAGCTTAATTATAAAAGCGTTATATACAAGGGGGTGGGTTGATACCCCCTTTTTTTCATTGACATTCCTGTGAACATAAGAATAAGATTTAAGGGTATTGAAAAACTTAATTATACATAGTGTATTATAAGTAACTCAAGAGTTACTAAATTATAAATTCATTAATACTCTACACAGGAGATAGGTGATTATTAAGTGGTTCGGGACCCTAACAAGGCAGAAAAAAGCAGAGAAAGCATTATGAATTCAGCGATTAGTGAGTTTGCGCGAGTTGGTTTTTATCAAGCAAAAATTTCAGATATTGTAGCCAATGCTGGCTTTTCACAAAGAACCTTCTATATTTACTTTAAGAATAAGGAAGCTCTTTACATGGAGATTCTTGAGAACTGGAAGGACAAGTTAATTCAACAATTTATAATTGGGAAAAATGACCCGAATGTTCAAATTACTGTCCGAAGAAGGTGGGAAGAAATATTCAAATTTATGGCGGATAATCCCGATTATACACGAGCCGTTTATTTTATGAATCCTTATATTGAAGAAATAAGAAAAGATATACTGAACTCTTTAATCCAAACTATGACTTCGGGGCAGGAAAATCAAAATCTTAGGAAGAATATAAGTATTGGGATTTTAGCCGAGTCTACTTTAGCAACGATTGAAAGCTTAACTTTACGATACGTATTAAATGGAAAGGAAAGCTCTATATTTCTGGCTGAACAAATATCGGATATATATCTAAATGGGGTTGCACAAAAAAAGCTTAAATAATTGAGAGGAGTCTCTCTGAATGATGCTACTCAACTAAATAAGTTAATTGAAAATGAAACCCCGATAGTAACGGAACCCTTTAATGGAATAACTAATACTTGGAAAAAAGAAAAGGAAAAATAACTCGCATAACTAAATAGTTTAATAAACTATCCCGCATTACTTCAAAAGAGATAATATCATTTTCTCATTCAACGATTTGTGAGTTTGTGAAGAACTTTACTTAAAGGAACGGGTGCAAGAGTTGAAGATCTGCTGCCCTTATTGGCGGCTTTTCCTTTGTGCTAATGAAGCAGTATCAAGGAGACAGTCATTTCAGATACAAATTTTCCTATTTTAAAGGTAATATTCTTTTGCGTGTAGAATTATCAGTAATAATGTCTATAAATTTGAGGTATGGGATGAGAAAAGAACTAATTCCATATTTGACAATTGGTATATTAATTGGATATTTGATGGGTACGTATTCAGAACAAATAGGAATAGGAATATTATTGGGAGCAATATTGAGTGTCCTCATAGCCATAGATAAACAATTAAATAGATAAAATTAAACTCTATCTTGTTAAGCTAACGGGTACAAGAGTTTAAGATCGTAGCTGTCATTTTGGCAGCTTATTTTAATGTGGACCTTCCACACACATGCAATATGTGGTATATTGCGAATATACGTTCTGTATAATAGTTACGATAATGAATATAAGCTAAATGGTTACAATGAAATGTATATGTTCATAAAGGAAGGAAGTGCAAAACGATGGATTTCGAATTAGTTATGCAAGAGCTGGAAGCGCTCGGCAAGGAACGAATTAAAAAGACTTACGTAAGCAATGGTGCACATGAGCCGCTTTTTGGGGTGGCTACAGGTGCAATGAAGCCACTCGCAAAGAAAATCAAGAAAAATCAGCCTTTAGCCGAGCAGCTTTACGCCACCGGGAACTATGATGCCATGTATTTTGCCGGCATCATTGCGGATCCAATGACAATGACCGAGGCGGATTTTGAACGTTGGATAGATGCGGCGTATTTTTATATGCTGTCTGATTATGTGGTTGCAGTCACTTTGGCTGAAACCGATATTGCGCAAGCTGTTGCTGATAAATGGATCGCAAGCGGGGAAGAACTTAGAATGTCGGCAGGCTGGAGCTGTTACTGCTGGCTTTTGGGTAATCGACCGGACAGCGAATTTAGTGCAAGTAAGATTGCCAGTATGCTTGATCAGGTAGAAAATACGATTCACGAATCTCCTGATCGAACAAAATCTGCTATGAATAATTTTATTTACACAGTCGGGATTTCCTATTTACCGCTCCATGATAAGGCGATTGAAACTGCAAAGGCAGTAGGACCAGTCGAAATCAGGAGGGATAAGAAAAAAAGCAGTATTTTGCTTGCTTCCGAGAATATCCAAAAGGAAATAGATAGAGGGAGAATTGGTTTCAAACGCAAATATGTCAGGTGTTAGCATCGTTTGACTACACTAACTGAAACGAGAGCTCCATACATCATTCGAAGGTTGCTGACAAGCAAGTATCGGTGGCTATTCAACAATCGCGCGCTTTAATGGAATAACGAAAAAGAGCCTAATTTCTCAAATTTAAGAGGAATTGGGCTTTTTATATTTAACGTTGTATATTTTCCTGGTGCTACCCCATCATAGAAAGCAAGAATATGAAATATTGTATTTAAACTAAAAGGTGCAAGAGTTGAAGATTCAATAGCCCTATAAAAAAATGCTTTGACATAAAAAAAAAATAATATTATGATATGTGTAACCGGTTACAGATAATGTTTTATAAGAATGTAAAGAACAATATTGAAATATGTGTAACCGATTACAGTTGATTTTTTATAAGGGATGGTTTAGTAGCATGGCAACAATTAGAAGTGTGGCGAAGCTAGCTGGTGTTTCTGTTGCGACTGTTTCACGAGTTTTGAACCAGCGCGGTTATGTTCACATAGAAACAGAAAAAAAAGTGTTAAAGGCCATTAAGGAATTAAATTATACTCCGAGTAGTGTCGCTAGAAGTTTAAATAATAAAAAAACAAATACAATTGGACTGATTTTACCCGATATTACGAATCCGTTTTTTCCAGAGCTTGCACGAGCGATCGAAGATGTCATGCAGATTTATGGTTACACGGTTGTGTTGTGCAACTCAGACGGTAGTGTTGAGAAAGAACAAGAGTACATTGATATTTTAAAACAAAAATATATTGATGGAATCATCATTTCTACAAGTAATTTTGTCATTGATCAAGAACTTTTTTCACAAATTCCAATTGTTACACTTGACCGTCATGTCACTAGCGAAAAGATTCCATCTGTTGAAGGCGGAAACTATGAAGGAGCAAAACTAGCAACAGAGTTTTTATTATCAACTGGTTGTAAACACATTGCCCATCTTCAAGGACCTGAAACAATTAGAAATGCTCGCGAAAGACGAGATGGATACATAGACGTGTTAAAAGCAAAGGGATGTTTTGATGGAAATTTAATCGTTGCTGCTGATTATGATATAAAAAAAGCAACAAAAGTAACCTTTGAATTACTAGAAAGAGATTCAAGTATTGATGGGATTTTTGCAGGGAACGATTTAATGGCGATTGGTGCCCTTAAAGCCATTCAAATGCATGGCTTGCGTGTTCCAGATGATATATCTGTTATCGGATTTGATGGTATTGCTTTAGGAGAAATGATTTATCCTGAATTAACAACGATTGCACAGCCAATTTATGATATGGGTGCAATTGCAGCAAGAATATTAGTGAAATTGATTGAAGAAGTACCGCTCGAATCTACTCATCATAAACTAGATGTCCAGTTGGTTGAACGTAGAACGACGAGGAGGTTATCAACATGAATGGACCAAAAGTAACAGTCATCGGAAGTATGAATATGGATTTAGTTGTGAAAACAGCTGCAATTCCAAAGCTTGGTGAAACAGTGTTTGGACAATCCTTTTCTACTTTACCTGGTGGAAAAGGGGCAAATCAAGCAGTTGCCTGTGCTAGATTAGGTGCAGATGTAAAGATGGTAGGTTGTGTTGGAAATGATGCTTTTGGAACGGAGCTAATTGCCACCTTAAGAAATGAAGGTGTCAATACAAGTTATGTGGAACCGGTACCACATTGTTCAACTGGAATTGCATCCATTAATGTTCAGGAGGGAGACAATTCAATTATTGTCGTTCCAGGTGCTAACTTTGCAGTAACACGGGAAGTCGTTGCAAAAGCAGAGGAAGCAATTAAACAAGCTGATATTGTTTTACTACAGCTTGAGATACCACTTGATGCAGTCACAGAAGCAGTAAATATCGCTAATAAGTATAAAATACCTGTAATAGTAAACCCTGCCCCTGCGCAAATATTACCGAAAGAACTAGTAGATAAAATTACGTATTTAACACCTAATGAATACGAGCTCGCTATATTAATTACAGGACAGCCTGTAGTCGAGAGCAGTTTCAACGAAATGATGTCAAAGCTTCCTGGGAAAGTCGTGATGACAAAAGGGTCAAATGGTGCTTATTTTGTTGATCATAATCTAGAACTCTATCATCAGCAAGCTTTTAAGGTTGAAGCTGTTGATACAACTGGAGCTGGAGATACGTTTAATGCTGTCTTCGCGGTTCAAATTGCTAAAGGTAACAGTGTAAAGGAAGCAATGACTTATGCAGCGATGGCTAGTGCTATCTCGGTCACGAAATTTGGTGCACAAGGCGGGATGCCAACTGCGAAAGATGTTGATGAATGGAAGACGAAATTAGTGGAGGCAGGACGATGAAAAAAATCGGTGTTATTAACTCAGAAATTTCATCCGTACTTGCGAAGCTAGGGCATACAGATTCTATCGTCATTGGTGACTGTGGACTTCCAATTCCTGAACAAGTGAAGCGAATTGATCTTGCTCTAAAGCTTGGTGTCCCGTCATTTATCGAAACGCTTGATACTGTATTAGAAGAAATGCAAGTGGAATCTATCGTAATTGCTGAAGAAATTAGCTCTTGTAACAAAAAAATAGAAGCACAGATAAAAGAACGTTTCCCAAATATAGTGATTGAATATGTGCCACATAAAGAATTTAAGAGTATAACGCGCAATGCGAAAGCAATTATTCGGACTGGAGAAGCCACTCCTTATGCGAATATTATTTTAAAGTCAGGTGTTGTCTTTTAAATTTTAGTGTGAATAGGCTTTACCTTGGGATATTGACAAAAATTGCTCAATTTTGGAAGTTGTCATGTAGATCCCAAGTCACTGTTTTGTCAATGATTATGTAAAGCTACAATAAAAATCTATGAAAAAAGGATGCTTTATGATGAATGTTATTGAAATGAACAATATTTCTAAGTCGTTCAACGGTGTCCCAGTACTAAAAAAGGTCGATTTTTCTTTAAAACTAGGTGAAATTCACGCTCTAATGGGTGAGAATGGTGCTGGAAAATCTACTTTAATGAAAATTTTACTTGGTATATATGATAAAGATGAAGGAATCATCCGCGTTGATGGACATGAATTTTCATTTAAAAGTCCGAAGGATGCAGAAAAACATGGGATTGCTATTATTCATCAAGAATTAAATGTCATTCCTTCCTTATCTGTTATGGAAAATATGTTCCTTGGACGCGATCTTTGTTATGGAAAATCAGGCATCTTAAGAACAGCTGAAATGAACGAAAAAACAAAACAGTACTTGAAACAATTAGGATTAGACATAGACCCTCGAGAAGAGGTTAAAAATCTTTCCATTGGTCAACAGCAAATGATTGAGATTGCACGTGCTCTATCCATTAATGCTAAGGTTCTAATAATGGACGAGCCTACTGCCGCTTTGACGGATCGAGAAATTGAGCATTTGTTTGACATTATGAATGAATTAAAAGCGCAAGGTGTATCAATTGTCTATATATCTCACCGTATGGAAGAAATATTTGCAATGTGTGATCGCATTACTGTACTACGTGATGGAACGTATGTTGGAACCGAAGAAGTGAAGAATTTAGATTTAGATAAAGTCGTTCAAATGATGGTTGGACGCGAGCTCGGTGAACGTTATCCAGAACGTATTCCATATGAAGATGTAGAACGTTTTCGTGTCGAAGGTTTAAGTGATGGAAAACGAATTAAGGATATTTCTTTTTCAGCGAAAAAAGGTGAAATCGTAGGTGTGGCTGGACTGATGGGTGCCGGACGGACCGAGATTGTTAAGGCCTTGTTTGGGGTAACTAAGCAAAGTGGAAAAGTGTATCTAGATGGAAAAGAAGTAGTAATTAAACGACCAATGGATGCCATTAAGCACGGTATTGGTTATGTGACAGAAGATCGTAAGGGAGAAGGGCTTGTTCTTGATTTAAGTGTAAAGGAAAACATTGCACTTCCAAACCTTAATGATATTGCCTCAAAAGGAGTTATTTCTAATCAAAAAGAAAACAAACTTGTTAAGGAAATGATTCAGAAATTACGGATCAAAACGAGCAGTCCATCTTTAAGCGTCAAAGCACTTAGTGGTGGAAATCAGCAAAAAATTGTGTTTGGTAAATGGCTAGGAATTAAGCCGAAATTACTCATCCTTGATGAACCGACTCGTGGAGTCGATATTGGGGCAAAAAAAGAGATCTATGAAATTATGAATGAACTTACCAATGAAGGCGTTACCATCTTAATGATTTCGTCTGAGTTACCCGAAATCTTAGGAATGAGCGACAGAATTCTTGTCATGCATGAAGGAAAACTCGTCACAGAACTAACACGTCAAGAGGCAACACAAGAAACAATCATGCATGCTGCAACGGGAGGGAATTAACGTGCTAACGTCAAAACGCTCAATTAATTTACAACAGATGGGTCCGGTAATTGGACTAATCATCATTACGGTTATTTTATCAGTAATGAATAGTGACTTCTTAACCATGAATAATATCTTAAATGTGCTTCGACAAGTGTCAATTAACGCACTTATTGCTTTTGGAATGACGTTTGTTATTTTAACAGGTGGAATTGATTTATCAGTAGGATCAATACTTGCATTATCTGGAGCTTTAACAGCTGGATTAATGACTGGGGGAATGGATCCATTTCTAGCTATTGTGATTGGACTTTTACTAGGGGCAGCTATGGGCGCTGTTAACGGGATTATAATTTCAAAAGGTAAAGTTGCGCCGTTCATTGCAACCTTAGCAACTATGACAATATTTCGTGGATTAACGCTTGTGTATACAGAAGGTAGACCGATCACAGGGTTTGGATCCGAATCATTTTCTTTACTTGGAGCAGGTTACTTTTTCTTTATTCCAATTCCAGTTATTTGGATGATTATCGTTTTTGCAATCTTGTATTTCATCCTTAAGAAAACAGCTTTTGGACGCCGCGTATATGCAATTGGCGGTAATGAAGAAGCCTCTATTTTGTCCGGTATTAAAGTGGATAAAATCAAAATTATGATTTACACAATTAGTGGGGTGCTGGCTGCTTTAGCAGGAATCATACTAACATCACGTTTAAATTCAGCACAAGCAAATGCTGGCGTTGGATATGAGCTTGATGCTATCGCAGCAGTTGTTTTAGGTGGAACAAGTCTTTCTGGTGGTAGAGGCTGGATCTTCGGTACTCTAATTGGGGCAATGATTATCGGTGTCCTAAACAACGGATTGAATTTGTTAGAGGTATCTTCTTTTTATCAACAAGTGGTCAAAGGTTCTGTTATTCTACTAGCTGTCCTTTTAGACCGAAAAAAATCTAAGTAAGCAATACCAATTATATAAATAGGGAGGAAAGAACACCATGAAGTCAACTTTATTTAAAAGCTTAGCAGTCGGAGTACTTAGTATGTCGCTATTGGCAGGTTGTTCAACAAAAGCACCAGGTGAACAAAAGGCTGAATCAAAGAAGGATGGAAACAAAGAGATTACAGTAGGTCTATCTATATCAACGTTAAACAATCCTTTCTTTGTAACGTTAAAAGAAGGGGCTGAAAAAGCTGCGAAAGAGAATAAAATTAAACTTATTTCAGTTGATGCGCAAGATGACCCTGCAAAACAAGCATCTGGTATTGAAGATTTAATTCAAAAAAAGGTTGATGTTATTTTAGTAAACCCAACTGATTCAGCGGCCGTTACACCTGCTATTGAATCTGCTAATAATGCCAATATTCCTGTTATAACAGTTGACCGTTCTGCTGAAGGCGGCAAGGTCGTTTCTCACGTTGCTTCAGATAACGTTGCTGGAGGTCAAATGGCAGCAGAGTTCCTACTTGAAAAAATCGGCAAAAAGGGAAAAATTGTTGAACTCGAAGGGATCCCAGGATCTTCAGCAGCACGTGACCGCGGCAAAGGGTTCCACAATGTGATTGATAAAGCAACAGATGTAAAAGTGGTTGCTAAACAGCCAGCAGATTTCGATCGTGCAAAAGGTCTAAGCGTTATGGAAAATATTTTACAAGGAAACAAAGACATTGTCGGTGTGTTTGCTCATAACGATGAAATGGCACTTGGTGCTCTTAAGGCAATTCAAGCTGCGGGGCTGAAAAATATTGTAGTCGTAGGCTTCGATGCAACAGATGATGCTGTTAAAGCAGTAAAAGATGGTCAAATGGCGGGTACAATTGCTCAAAAACCAGCTGATATTGGTAAAACTGCAATTGAAACAGCACTAAAAGTTGCTAAAGGCGAGAAAGTAGATCAAAATATTCCTGTAAAATTAGAACTTGTAAAATAATGTATGAAGGGACTGTCTCAAATCGAGTTTTGATTATGGGACAGGCCTTTCTTTTTTATCATTCATTAGATCACCTTTTCATTGTGCGACAAGCGAGTAGGAGGCATTTCTACAATTTACAGAGACGCCAATTTTATTAGAACATGAAATGAATACTTCATAGTGGTTACTATCAATCAAGCTGATTCTTCCATTCTAATGGTTTTTACCTGAGATCTTTGGAGAAAGAACTACCCTGTATTAATTTTAAGTCATCTAAAATGGAGAAATTATAGAAAAATGAAATACAAAAATAAAAAAGGTTATTGACAAGAAAAAATATATGTATTATTATTATCTCAGATTCAAGATATTTTAATTCAAGATTTCGGAGGTGATATCTATGGAGAGAAAATGCACGAATTTGCCCTTTCTGGTATTAATGCAAACATCCAAAGCAATTCATGAGCGAATAAAGGAAGAAATGACAAAAAGCAGCCTAAGTATAACGGAATTTTCTGTTTTAGAGGTCCTTTACCAAAAAGGGAAACAAACGATTCAACAAATTGGAAATTGCATATTAATCTCAAGTGGTTCGATGACCTATGTAATAGATAAGCTAGAACAAAGAGGTTTATTATGTCGAAATGCCTGTCGAGATGACCGAAGAGTTATACATGTAACATTAACTGATAAAGGAAATGCATTGATGGAGGAAATCATGCCAAAATATCATGAGTTAGTTGATGATATGTTTGATTCCTTAATTTCTGATGAGGCAGAGACTTTGGTGCATCTTTTGAAAAAAGTAAGTAATAAAGTATAAAATTGCATTTTTTTTAAAATAATATCTCGAATTCGAGATAAAAACATTTTAGGAGGATTTTAAGATGATAAATATTGGTTTATTAATAATTCGTTTGGTAATTGGTTTACTATTTGTGGGTCACGGTGCTCAAAAATTGTTTGGGTGGTTTGGTGGTTATGGTCTAAAAGGTACAGGAGGTTGGTTTGAATCTATTGGCATGAAACCAGGTGTAACCATGGCTCTATTCGCAGGATTAGCAGAACTTATTGGTGGAGTTTTGTTTGTATTAGGACTTTTAACCCCACTCGCAGGAATTATGATTGCAGGAACCATGGTAATGGCTATCGTTAAGGTGCATGCTGCAAATGGATTATGGGCAACATCCAATGGGTACGAATATAACCTAACTTTGCTTGCAGTTGCAATAGGCATAGCGTTAATTGGTCCTGGTCAATATGCTCTAGATACACTTTTATTCTAAAATATCTCAAATCAGAGAATCTTTAATTGAAATAAACTTAATTAGACTTTAATTTTATAAGTAGGAACAAAATAAGGTATCAAAGATCTTTATATATCTGGATTTCACATGAAAAAGGGGTTGTTAAAAATGAGTAAGAAAACAATGGGGATTCACCATATTACAGCAATTGTCGGTCATCCGCAAGAAAACGTGGATTTTTATGCAGGGGTATTGGGTTTGCGCTTAGTCAAACAAACTGTCAATTTTGATGATCCAGGTACCTATCACCTTTATTTCGGTAATGAAGGTGGAAAACCAGGAACAATTATTACATTCTTTCCATGGGCAGGAGCTCGTCAAGGAATCATTGGAGACGGTCAAGTTGGTGTCACTTCTTATGTTGTTCCAAAAGGTGCCATTGAGTTTTGGGAAAAAAGACTAGAAAAATTCAATGTTCCTTTTACTAAAATGGAACGCTTTGGAGAACAGTATTTGGAATTTGATGATCCGCATGGACTTCACTTGGAAATTGTGGAGAGAGAAGAAGGAGAAGTCAATACATGGACTTTCGGAGATGTAACACCTGATGTTGCTATAAAAGGCTTTGGTGGAGCTACGTTATTATCGACCCAGCCTAACAAAACGGCTGAATTGTTAGAAAAAGTAATGGGACTTGAATTAGTCGGTAAAGAAGGAGATTTCGCTCGTTATCGTTCTACGGCGGATATCGGAAATGTTATCGACCTTAAATTAACTCCTATTGGACGCGGGCAAATGGGTGTAGGTACTGTACACCATATTGCATGGCGGGCAAGTGATGACGAAGATCAACAAGATTGGAAACGGTTTGTTGAGCGTAATGGATACGGAGTGACCCCTGTACAGGATAGGAATTATTTTAATGCTATTTACTTCAGAGAACATGGGGAAATCCTTTTTGAAATTGCAACGGATCCTCCAGGATTCGCTCATGATGAATCCGTAGCGACAATGGGAGATAAATTGATGTTGCCGAAGCAATATGAACAAGTTAGAGCGCAGATAGAACGAGGTTTACTGCCATTTGAAGTAAGAAAATTAGATTGATAAGAAGAAAGGAATGATTTCATTGCTTTCGATCGACCCAACCCAAAATACCGAAAGAGAAAATTATAAATTACTAATTGGAAGCATTATCCCAAGACCAATTGCTTTCGTCACAACGATTTCGAAAGATGGTGTTTTGAACGGTGCGCCATTTAGTTATTTTAATATCGTATCATCCAATCCCCCTATGATTTCATTATCTATCCAACGTTTATCAGGGAGACAAAAGGATACAGCGAGAAACATCATCGAGTCCAAACAATTTGTGGTCCATATCGTTGACGAAGAAAATGTTGAAAAAATAAATAGGACAGCTGCAAGCCTTCCTCCTCATCAAAGTGAGATTGAGTTAGCTAACTTAACTCCAGTAGAAAGTGCAAAGATTTCTGTACCAGGTATAAAGGAAGCAAAAATTCGAATGGAATGTTCATTAGAGCATTCCTTGGAATTGGGAGGCTTGGCTACACCAGGGTGTGATTTTATTATAGGAAAAGTTGTACAATTTCATATTGAAAATGACATTTATGAAAATGGTAGAATTGATCCAAGGGGTTTAGCTGCTTTAAGTCGATTGGCTGGAAATAATTACGCTAAAATTGGTGAGATTTTTGAAATTGCAAGACCTAAATAGTTCCTTATAATATCCCATTGATGAAATGGAGAGGATAAAATGCAAAAAACAGCAGGTATCCATCATATCTCAGCTATGGTAAACGATGCTCAACGAACTATAGACTTTTATGCAGGCGTGCTTGGGTTACGACTAGAAAAAAAAACAATTAATTTTGATCGTCCAGAAGTGTACCATCTTTATTTTGGGAATGAAACGGGTCAACCAGGCACTGTTATAACATTTTTTCCGTGGGCTAAACAGCTAAAAGGTCGAATTGGAACCGGTCAGGTAGGAGTCACAAGTTATATTGTTCCAACAGGTTCAATTAATTTTTGGGAGAACCGTTTGAAAAAATTTGGTATTGAATTTAGTTCCTCTGTTCGCTTTGGTGAAAGATATTTGAAATTTAATGATCCCGATGGACTCGAACTAGAACTGATAGAAAGAAATGAAGGTTCAATGAATACTTGGAACTTTGGAGGAGTTCAATCAGAAAATGCTATTAAAGGATTTGGCGGTGCGGTTCTATTTTCGGCACAGCCACATAAGACAACGGATGTTCTAGAAAATATTTTAGGGTTAGATTGCATTGGTCAAGAAAATGAATTTCTAAGATTTAAGTCTGAAGGAAATGTTGGAAACACCATTGATATTCACTTAAATCCTTCAGTCAGAGGGCTGATGGGAGCCGGAACGGTTCACCATATAGCATGGAGAGCGAGGGATGAAGAAGACCTTCTAAGATGGAGATCACTACTCCAAGATAAAGGGTATTATCCGACAGAAATTCGTGAACGAAACTATTTCAAAGCAGTGTACTTTCATGAAGAAGGAGGGATCCTCTTTGAAATAGCGACAGATCTACCAGGTTTTTCGGTTGATGAACCACTTGCCGAACTTGGAAAAAAACTCATGCTACCATCATGGTTAGAGTCAAAACGAGAAGAATTAGAAGAAACCTTGCCTCCTGTGGAGGTTCGCGTTCTGGAGGGAGATAATTGATGAAACATATATTTAACAAGGGAAAAGATTCAACAAAACCAACATTACTATTGCTTCACGGAACTGGTGGGAATGAATTAGACCTGTTACCTCTTGCGGGAAGAATTGATGATGAAGCAAACGTTTTGAGCGTACGTGGAAATGTATTAGAAAATGGAATGCCTCGATTCTTCAGAAGATTGGCTGAAGGAGTCTTTGATGAAGAAGATCTTATTTTTCGAACGAAAGAATTAAATGAGTTTCTTGATGAAGCGGCAGAAAAGTATGATTTCAATCGAGATAATATTATTGCAATTGGATACTCAAATGGAGCTAATATAGCAGCGAGTTTATTATTTCATTATCAAAATTCATTAAAGGGTGCGATTCTTCATCATCCAATGGTACCGAGAAAAGGAATTGATCTTCCAGATTTATCAGGTAAGTCTGTGTTTATTGCAGCTGGAACGAATGATCCCATCTGTTCACCAATGGAATCAGTTGAACTACAATCGTTATTAGAAAAGGCGAATGCCAATGTGGAACTTCATTGGGAGGAAAGAGGTCATCAATTAACTGTCCAAGAAGTCGAAGTAGCAGCGAAATGGTATCGCAAGGTAATACTCAAATAGGTATTAGATTTACGGAGGGATAAGATTTAACAAGTTTAATTAGTTTTTTAAAATGGATTATTTTTACCTATTGAAAAATATGGGTTTGTGAGGCAATTTTGGTCAAACTTTGTTTGAAAGTTACAGCGGATTTGTTAAGTGACAATCAAGTTATTTAAAAAACACACATTATTAATTACAATAAATGTAATCTAATGTGTGTTTTTTCTCTTTGCTTTATGAGATGAACAAGTCAGCGGATACCATTATAGACACTTATCTGATTAAGAATTGAACTCTATAATTTAAATGGCGGAATGTATCGGCCATCTATATCGGTGAACAGATATTCTTTGGCTAAATCAGCGACTCTGAGCACCTGCCCGCTCTTCTCAATTATATTGGGATCACTAGCCAATGCTTTTATTCCTCGTCCAATATAATAAGGTGTTTCAGTTCTGTTTAATTCTTCAGATTCCTGCCAATGTTCTTCCTTTATATTATGGCCTTTTAACACAAGTTCTGTTCTCATAAAACCGGGTGAAACGGCAAGAACGGCAATATTGTCTTGTTTTAATTCAATGGATAGCCCATAAGCCATGCGAATTAATGAATTCTTGGCTAAATCATAATAAAATTGTCCAGTGTATTTATCATCATCCCAAAAAGTGGTGTGTACGATAAGGCCTTGTTTATTCTCACGAAGTAATGGAATGGCGAAGTGATTTGTTGCTAACTGGGCACGCACACCGGCAGTAAACATCGTATCCCAATGTTTCAAAGGCAATTCCCAAAAAGGCTTGTATTCAACTCCAAGATCATGCGCTCCCCACACATTATTGACAAGAATATCTAACTTTCCTTGTTCCTTACGAATTTGGGTGATTACTGATTCCGTTTCTGAATCGTTCGTATGATCACAACGAACCGCTATTCCTTTTCCGCCAGAGGCTTCAATTTGTGAAACTGTATCATCTATAGTTCCAGGCCAATCATTTGTAGAATTCCCTTTGGTACTACGTCCCGTGACATAAACCGTTGCTCCAGCTTTTCCTAATTCAACGGCAATGCCGCGACCAGCGCCCCTGCTCCCTCCAGTTACAAGAGCTACCTTTCCATTTAATGATTTCATGTTTCTCATTCCTTTCATATTGTAAGATGTATTCATCATAACGGAGTATTCTTGACATCCTTTGTCATATTTTTTTAAATAGATATAATAAATCAATAAAAAAGGTGAGTGTGATGAGAGGAGATCGGCTAATATCCATTATATTGTTATTACAATCACAAGGCCAAATGACAGCTAAAGAATTATCGGTAAGATTGGAAGTTTCCGAGCGAACCATCTATCGAGATATGGAAGCCTTAAGCAGAACCGGTATCCCTGTTTTTGCAGAGCGTGGAAAGAACGGTGGGTGGTCGTTATTGGAGGGCTATCGAACAAATTTAACGGGTTTAAAAGAATCTGAAATACGCACCTTATTTGTTTCTCCATCTGAACAATTGCTTGATGACCTGGGTTTAAGCCGGACTTCTGAAGAAGCAAGGAATAAGCTGATAGCATCGCTTCCGGCAGCTTATCGTGAAAATGCCAAAGACTTTTGGAATCGCATTCATGTTGACACGAGTACATGGCGAATGCGAAAAGAAAAAATGGCGGCCTTTGAAGTCCTTAAAAATGCCATATGGAAAGAAAATAAATTAAAAATCGAATATCAACGTGCAGACGGAATAACGAATGAAGTTGTTGTAAAGCCATTAGGACTGGTGGCCAAAGGGAGTCGCTGGTACTTTATTGCTTTCAAAGATAATGATGAAATCCGAAATTACAGGGTCTCACGGATTAATTCTGCGGAGTCTATTAGTGAAACATTTGCAAGACCAAAAGATTTTGATCTTGCTCAATACTGGAGATCTTCAACAAAAGCCTTTTTAGAGAACTTGCCGAAATATGAAGTGTGGGTGGAGGCTGCTCCGTCTATTTTACCAAGGTTACAATTCACCGACCGATTTGTTCAAAGTATAGAGATTGAAAATAAAAATCAGGACGGATGGATACCTGTTAAGCTTTCTTTTGATACAGAAGACGAGGCAAAGGGATACGTATTGGGATTTGCTGATCAAATTAAGGTGATCGAGCCTAAAGAACTTCACGATAAGATTCTTGTGATGGCTGAAGCCACTGTGAATTTTTATAAACAAAAGAAATGATGTTCAGTATTCCAGCATTAATAAAAAATATATCCTTTTAAATCATGAGAAGATTATTGCATGAACATAATCCTATATTCTTGTTTTATCCAGTCCGAATGAGCCTCGCATTCGGACAACCGAAAGCAAATTCCTGCTTGACCTGTCCGAATAAGCCTCGCATTCGGACAACCGAAGGCAAGATCCTGCTTATCCTGTCCGAATGAGCCTCGCATTCGGACAACCGAAGGCAAGATCCTGCTTATCCTGTCCGAATAAGCCTCGCATTCGGACAACCGAAGGCAAATTCCTGCTTGACCTGTCCGAATGAGCCTTGCATTCGGACAACCAAAGGTAAATTCCTGCTTGACCTGTCCGAATGAGCCTCGCATTCGGACAACCAAAGGCAAATTCCTGCTTGACCTGTCCGAATGAGCCTTGCATTCGGACAATCAAAGGCAAGATCTTACTTGACCTGTCCGAATAAGCCGCGCATTCGGACAACCAAAGGCAAATACCTGCTTGACCTGTCCGAATGAGCCTCGCATTCGGACAACCGAAAGCAAATTCCTGCTTGACCTGTCCGAATAAGCCTCGCATTCGGACAACCGAAGGCAAGATCCTGCTTATCCTGTCCGAATGAGCCGCGCATTCGGACAACCGAAGGCAAGATCCTGCTTATCCTGTCCGAATAAGCCTCGCATTCGGACAACCGAAGGCAAATTCCTGCTTGACCTGTCCGAATGAGCCTTGCATTCGGACAACCAAAGGTAAATTCCTGCTTGACCTGTCCGAATGAGCCTCGCATTCGGACAACCAAAGGCAAATTCCTGCTTGACCTGTCCGAATGAGCCTTGCATTCGGACAATCAAAGGCAAGATCTTACTTGACCTGTCCGAATAAGCCGCGCATTCGGACAACCAAAGGCAAATACCTGCTTGACCTGTCCGAATGAGCCTCGCATTCGGACAACCGAAGGTAAATTCCTGCTTGACCTGTCCGAATGAGCCGCGCATTCGGACAACCGAAGGCAAATACCTGCTTAACCTGTCCGAATGAGCCGCGCATTCGGACAACCGAAGGCAAATTCCTGCTTGACCAGTCCGAATGAGCCATGTATTCGGACTATCAAAGGTAAATTCCTGCTTGATCTGTCCGAATGAGCCTTGCATTCGGACAACCAAAGGCAAGATCCTGCGTATCCTGTCCGAATAAGCCTCGCATTCGGACAACCGAAGGTAAGATCCTGCTTATCCAGTCCGAATGAGCCTCGCATTCGGACTATCAACAGGCAAATCCACATAATGATCATCTGCGACTAACTATGTTATTTAACTGTTTTGCACCTAAAAACGGAACCCTTCAATATACTGTCCAAGCTCGGTTATTACCTGTTGAAACGACAAAAGTAGTCGATTTTTATTAAGACACTTGCTCTATTTTCATTTCGTCATCCGCTAGCTTCTTTAGTCTCTTTCGATAGATCACTTTTGACAAGTTAATACTAATTTCGTATAAAACTACAAGAGGTACTGTCACTAATATATCTGATATGAAATCAGGCGGTGTAATCAAAACAGATGTGAGGACGATTAAAAAGTACGATATCTTCCGTGCTTTTGAAAGAATCATAGGGTTAATGATCCCAATAGAAGTTAGGAACATAACCACTAGCGGAATTTCGAACAAAAATCCAAATGGTAGTGTCAAATTAATCATGAATTTGAAATACTTTTCAGATGTAAATATCGTTTCAAATTGCCCTTCAGACAATGACAATAAAAATTTTAGAACTGTTGGATATACAACGAAATATCCGAAAGACAAACCAGAGATAAAAAGGATAAACAATCCGGGAATGTATGATATCGTTGTTTTTCGTTCTTTTTCAGAAAGTGCTGGTTTGACAAATCTCCATGTTTGATAAGCGGCAATTGGAATGGTAAGAGCAATCGCGATCACACCTGAAATCATAAAGTATACCCAAAGAATTTCACTTGGCCCTAATACAGCCAATTTATGGTTAAGATCACGAATAAGCCATTTGTAAATATCTTGCACATAGATAAATGATCCAACTAAAAAAATGATGAAAGCAATCAAGGTATAGATAATCCGTTTCCTAAGTTCCTCGAGGTGCTCTGTCAAATGCATCTTTTGAATAGGCATACAGTTTCTCCTTTCTGAAAAAAAAAGAAGATGTAAGCTTACTACTTACATCTCCATTGAATTTACTTAGCTTTCTCCTTTTCTTCTTTTTCGTCTGACATTATATCCTTAGCAGAGTGTTTAAATTCTCTAAGTGTGTTACCGAAAGCACGTCCAATTTCAGGTAACTTAGATGGGCCGAATATGATTAAAGCAATGATAAGAATTAAGATTAATCCTGGTACGCCGATATTTTGAAACATTGTGTCTCCTCCTTAATAAATGATTCTATTTTTATCTACAGCCAAATGTTATACGATCTTCATTCATTTCTAGTTTTATTTACTACCAACGGTGAATGTGGTTGATGCAACAGCATCATATCCGCTGCCATAGAAATAAACCAATTTATACGTTGAACCTTCTTTGTATCTTCCTGGATACAAATTATTCTTTGGATTGTAAGTAAACTTACAGGTTCCATCTGTAACTTGAGTGTACATCCACCATATTGCTGCGATTGGTCCCGGTTTATCATTTATTTCATATAAACCTATCCAATCGCTTTTTGGAATTCTAGCATTTTCTACCGTAACTTCAACCGTATCTTCTACTCCCTTTAAAACATTTTTGGATAAGTTAATTGTTACTTCTTTTACTACACCGTCCAGTGTTTTCCCTAAAACTTTTAAAGAGTTATTACTTACATTTCCGTATGAATCAAGAGCGTGCACTTCAATCTCATATGTTGTGTTTGGCTTCAATTCATCAATTTGCAATGTTAATGGATTTGGTACAGGATCTTTATAGAACTCTGAGAAAGCAAGAAATTCTTTAGTTACTTCATTTGTTTCTACATTTCTTGCTACCACTATATAATCATGCACAAGAAGATTGTCTTTAGCTTGAGTAAACATTATGGTTAAACCGGTAGCAGTCGTTTTTTCATTAACAATGGAAAGCATTGCATCATTTGTAAAGAAAGGTGCCTTTTTGTCTCTATCTTCTGTGTATTTAAAATTATGCTTATTTGCAGGATAGCTGATTTCGAATGGTTCACCTGTCCAGTCATCGTTATGAATATCACGGCGTTTAATGATTACTTTGTTATTATGAACCTCTACAATCAGTGCTTGATTAAGGAAACCGGCTCCTTCAGGCACTTCCCCTTGGATTCTTCCGCTATCAAGCCACAAATAGGCGCCCGTTGAAGTCCCAATAGAAGTAAAATCTTTTTGGTGTATGATTCTAGGGTCATCTAACGGATAGTGGGTATGACCAGAAAAAGAGATTACTTGCGGATATTCTTTTAAAGTATCGTAAAAAAGATCTCTATTTTGAGAGAAGCCCCATTCGCTTCCATAAATGGTCCCTTTAATAGGCTGATGGTGGAAGACAAAAATCGGTTTTTTCGGATCATCAGCATTTGCTAGCCTTAATTGCTCACCTAACCATTCAATTTGTTTTACTGAGTAGGTACCCTCTGTTCTACCATCTTCAGTATAAAGAATGATAAAATGATAACCTTTGATTATCTTATGAGAGTAAATGGATTCCATACCCGTTTTCTCTAGGAAACGTTTTTGAGCATTTGCTACCGATAAGCCATTCCAATAGTCATGGTTCCCAATCGCAAACATAGAAACCGCTTGAGGCTGTTTTCTCACATTATACGCAGCCATAAACTTATCATATTCTGATGCAATTCCATAATCTGTTAAATCTCCAACGACCACAAAAGCATCCTGCTTAGGAGCAACTTTATTTAACTGTTCTAAAGTAGTAACAAACTTTTTCAAAGTTTCATCACTGTTGTAATTAATATGTACATCACTTATTACCGGAAAAATTAAATCTGGTTCATTACCAAGTGAATGAACAACGGAAGAGATGGATGCTGCACTCACAGGTAAACCATTTAACGAGTTCACTAGAGTTAAACCTAAAGCAGCTCCAGCAATTTTAGTTGTCCTTTCCAAAAAGGTCCGTCGATCCATCCCTTTATTTAAAAGATTATCGTGCAAAGATTTTTCTACTTCATGGTTCAATTTATCGTTTTTCATTGTTATTACTCCTCTCAAAAGATCGACTAGTTAATTTCAATTTCAAGGAAAAAGATCACTAAATGATGTAGTAATAAATTGTAATAAAATCCCTTTAATCCCATAAAATTAAATCTTCTTACTAACGGACTGTAATTTTCTCCGAGTTAGAACGGTCGTGTTTCCCACCTTAATAGGGGAACAAATGACAATTAATGCACACCTCCGAATAGCACAAAATATAACATTTTCACACAAATCCCCTCTTACATTAATTAATGATAAACAACAAGTATTGATTTACTGTAAATAACGTGTAAATAATTGTTGTTATTATTATGAATAGTATGAAATGTAATGGTTCTCCATATCTGCTCTTATGGCGAATTTTGAATAATGTAAAAAATAGTAAAAAATTCCTGCTTGAAATTAGAGGAGAGACGGAGAAATAAGGTAATCAGTATATTTCTTTTTTTGGATCGTAATTAAAAAAGGATGCTCGTAAGCTACGAACATCCAATCTTTTCTGAAAATCAATATTATATATTACTCTTATGTTGATTCGTAATGATGGTAATGTCCGTAAGGATAATGTCCATAATGGTGATGACCATAACCGTAAGGATAATGATACCCATATGGATGATGGGAAACGTAATAAGGATAATGCTCGTAATGATGATGTCCGTAATGATGATGGTATCCATAAGGATAAAAATGACCGTAAGAATAGTGATGGAAATCATGATCACGATATTGATATGGGGGCATATACTCACCTTCTTTTATTTAGTCCTTTTCACTTTATGAAAAGCAGACGATTAAGGAGTTTGTCATCTTTAAAAATAGGCGTATAAATCAGTTCCTTCATAAAAAAAGCGTCTTATTGACGCTTAAAATTAAATCAAAATGATATTGTGGCAGTGAAGGTTAAGTCAACTGAAATGATTTTTCTATCAAATAGATGATTCAGTACTGTTTATTACCAATAAGTAAATCACTTCTGTAAAAGGGGTGTGTTGTAGGCTGGTCAATAATAACCGTTTGCATGAGAGGATGTCATCGGAGTTGCAGTGGTTGATTAGATATATTAAAAATAAGAAAGGCAGAACACTTAAAAGTAAAAGTGTTCTGCCTTTCAATTTTTTTAAACTAAAATGAACTCAGGCCATTCGTGGTGCAAGGTAATATCCAATTAATATCTTAAAATATTAATTTTATGAGGTCTTCAAGCTGCTGATAGGAATTTGTCTCATAATGTGGATGCATGCTTTCTATCGTTCTTGGCTTGTTTTTTGTATTGACCCAAATGGAATTCCAACCAGCATTTTTTGCACCAATCATATCATTCTCAAATGAATCTCCAACCATATAGGAAATGGCACCAGTTGTATTTGTTTTAGTGTTAACATAATTAAATAATTCCTTTTGCGGCTTAGCATAGCCAACTTCACTCGAGATAAAGACATTCGTCTTCGGTATCCAATGAAATAGATCCAATGATTCTAATTTTAACCACTGATGGGATGAGGGACCATTTGTAATAACATAAGTGGGAATGCCCTTCGAACTTAAATAATGTAGGATCCTCTTCATGTCAGGAACAAGGGAAACTTTATATTGATGTTCTTTGTATACACTTTGAAATGCAACAGCCTCTTCAGCTGTAATCGTATATCCCAAATCCTGAAAAGCATTTATCATCCTATATTGATGCATCTTTTCTAATGGCATTTTTCCCGACTCTGTCAGTGTAAAAAATTTATCACTATATTCTCTGCTTTTTTTAAATAAATCTAAAATGGGAATATCCGTAATAGCTGAAAAAGTCCTATCATAAGCCTCTTGAAAGGGCTGCAGTTGGTCGTATAACGTATCGTCTAAGTCGAAAAAAAGAGCTTTCATCATTAACACCGACTCCATAAAAGTATTAGATATTACTAGTTATATTACATGAAACAAATTACTTCAATGATTTTCATATAGGAGAAGACAATTCAGCTAATATGGAAGGATGGACCATTTATTAATGGTATTTTCAAATAACGGAAAACTCCTCCTTAAACTTCTGGAAGGGTTGACGGGTAAAATAAATAGAATACAGATTCAGTTTCTATTGCCTTCTTGATGAGGATAAAAAGGTTTATCGTATCTCTGGACAATTTATTTTTCCTCTATATGAAACCAATGGTTCTATTAAAGCGTCAATTGTTAGGGGAAGGTCTTTTTATCTTAATAATGAGGAGGAGGGCAAAACCTTGATTAAAGGAGTAATATTTGATTTTGATGGTTTACTAGTAGATACTGAGTCAGTTTGGTATGAGGCGTTTAAAGAAGTGCTGTTAGAAAGACATTCGGTTGAACTGGATCTAGCAGGCTACTCCCAATGTATTGGAACAGGAAATGAAGTCTTATATCCATACTTTCATCAAATAGCAGGGAAGTCAGTAGATTGTGAGCAATTAGAGAATGAAGCTTACGTCAAATTTAAAGATAAAATGAAAAAGCCTATTCTTAGAGAAGGTGTAATGGAATACCTAGATGAAGCGAAACAAAACAACTTTATCATTGGTTTAGCTTCCAGTTCGTCTAGAGAGTGGGTTATGAGATACCTTGAACAACTGGATATTATTGGCTATTTCCATGTTGTTAACACTAAAGATGACGTTACTAGGATTAAACCAGATCCAGAGTTATATAAAAAAACATTGAGAGATTGTAACTTGCTGCCTACAGAAGCGATCGCCTTCGAGGATTCGTTAAATGGTTTACAAGCAGCAAAACAAGCCGGTATTCGATGTGTGATCGTCCCGAATAATGTGACAAGAAATTTAGAATTTATCAATCATGATTATCAACTCGAATCTATGAAGCAAGAGGCAATGAGTGAAGTAATTAAGAAAATTACGGGGACCTGCGGTGCCCCTAGTGGGGTCAGATCTTCAATCAGGTAAATACATACCTCGACATTTATTATAAGTTTTTGAGTGTAAAAAGTGTTCATCAACATTGGAGATGGGAGAATTGGGATTTATTCAAATTACAAAAAGTAATATTGAAACTGAACACATATGTTGTGCATTTGGTGCAAAACAATATGAGAATGCAGTAAATGAAAAGAAGAAATGGTTGGCAGAACGAATGGATGACGGATTAGTATTCTATCGTTTAGATGAACGTGCAAAAGTTTTTATTGAATATTTACCTGCTGAAATGGCGTGGGTTCCTATTCAAGCACCAAATTATATGTATATTAATTGTTTGTGGGTTTCTGGTAAATATAAAAATAACGGGTATGCAAAGCAATTGTTAAATTATTGCAAAGAAGATGCTATCAATCGTGGTATGGATGGGATTGTACATATTGTCGGAAAGAAAAATTACCCGTATTTAAGTGATAAACGTTTCTTTGAACATATGGGGTTTGAGTTAGTAGACCAAGCAGGACCATATTTTCAATTAGTGGCCTTGAAGTGGAATGAACAGGCTGTTGTACCATCTTTTAAAAAACAGGTAAAGACTTTTTCCAAAGATAAAGGTATCTCCATTTATTACACAGCTCAGTGTCCATTTGCTGTTGGTATATTGGAAGAGCTTAGAATTGTAGCAGAAAATAAAAGTGTCCACTTTAATGCTTATAGGATAACAACTAAAGAAGACGCACAAAACTCACCGATAATATGGACAACTTTTGGTTTGTTTTATAATGGCGAATTCATTACACACGAAATATTGAGTTCAAATAAATTTGACAAATTACTAACAAAACTATTAACAGAAGAATGACACTCCTTGTTCTTATTTTGGTATTTTAAAAGGGATACAAAATGACAAATATACCTTTTTTCTAACGGACTTTTGTTGAAAAAGAAAGCAAATTAATAACTTCACTAATTGGAAGCCCTTTTCGAATATAGATGCTTAATTAACATCTAACTAATCTCCTGATTTATAGCAAAAGAACCGTCCCTTTGCTTATAGGGACGGTTCTCTTGCCTTTATTGATCTGCTTGCTTTTCAGTTAATTTTTCGAGGGCATCCTGTAACTTTTTAGTGGCATGATCGACATCATGTTGAGTGGCATTTTCATTTGCAAGTACTTCTTCTCCATTGGCTATTTCTTTCAAAAGGAACTTCCAGCTATCAGGAGAGAACTTGCTTTCATCTAAAGCTTTTGCATCATTTAATAAAGCAATCAATTCTGAAAGATTTCCTTCCTTCTTGTCAATTTTTATTTCGTAAATCGTTGGGGTTTTTCCTTCTGGCCATTCAATTTTTACGTCTAGTATTTCTGGTATTAGCTTTGTATCAAAGAATTGATATCCTGATTCAATCGTTCCAAGTTTTTTCCAGCCCTTAGTAGTTCTTACTGAAACCTGACTGCCGGATAAGCTGTTTGGATCTTCTAGAATGGTAACCCCCGTTACTCTCGTTCCTGCTTCTCCAATATGATAGAGTATTTCTGCAGCTTCTGTTCCTCCAGGCTTGAACTTCATATTCAGTTTGCCATCAATAAGATTATCTTTTGTATACCCAATATTAATTTGTGCATTGGTCGTAATCGTCGGGTCATTGTTTTCAGGATAGTACTGGCCATCGTTTATCACCAATTCTTGCATTCTAATCCACTTGTCTGATCCGACTTTCGTTCTCGTCACCTTAAATCTTAAATACTTGATTTTTTGATCCAAATCTCGTACTTCTTTTGTCCGGTATGGAGCCTCATGTTTATCAAATATCGTATCGATTCGATCTTCATTCGTTGCTTCTCCCTCGTTTGCGCCATCTTGGCTGCCAAAGGTCATCACGGTGGTCCACTCGTTTCCATCTAAAGAAGCCTCTAGAATGGCATGTCTTGGATAATCATGTTCTCCTTCAGCAATAAACGATTTTATACTTTTCAGCGTAATTTCCTGGCCCATATCATAGGTAATATACTTTCCATTTAATTGACTATTTTTAAACCATGCAGGTGTTTTTACATTACCATCAAAGAGGGCGAGCGGATTTTCAACACTTGTGTAATTTGTTTCTTTCACCGATTTCGGTTCAATCTCAAAGGATGTTACTTTTAAACTATCTAAAGTAAATTCAATAGGCTTAGCTTTTTTATTCAGCAGCCTTACATATCTTGCATCAGATAGGGCCGTCATATTTTTTACTTTATCCCACACTATGCCGTTTAAAGATGTTTCAATTGTTAATCCTTTAACTGATGGTGCTTCAATTTCGGTTAGATCTTTGATTCTACTTAATTTTACGCCTAGATAATCACCTTTGTTCAGCTTAATCGTTCCTGCAGCATTTAGTGATGTCGTTGTTTTACTTTCCGTTACTGATAAAGTCTCATAAGCGTCTACATTTGTAAAAATACTTGCTTTTGTTACCGGTTTTTGAAGATCTAAAAACTTTTCCACCTTTGGAGATATTTTACTCTCTAAGTTATTTGTAAATGGCTGCAGCCTTTTTTTAGCAGGTTTTGTTTTCATCGTTCCGTTTAATAGCGGCCGATCATAGTCTAAGCTTTGCTGGCGTAAAGCGGTTGCTTTTGAAAAATGATCCCAGGTATCTGCTTTATTACCCGCTTCAATGGCGAGACCTGTTTTAATAAACTCAATATCCGCAAGAACCATGTCTCTTAATGCTTTTACAAATGGCTCTAACTCTTTCTTTAACTTTTCATTTTTTGTTTTTGCTAAAAATCCATTTGCGGCATCGGCAATTTTTTGCAGTTCGGTGATGGCTTCTGGTCCAGAATCTTTTAACGAGCTGCCGTTATTTACTTTAGACGTGATCGTATCTAACAAACTTTTGATATCTTCACTCTCTGAAAGCGTAAGACCGTTAGGATTAGCATCGGACATATGTTTAGCTAAGATATGAAGGTCTTCTGCTGCATTCGGCTCGATATATTTAAAGCTATCTTCCCAACTTTTTTGGGCATTAAACACCTCAGTGTTCCATGTATAATCTGCAATCGCAAAAAGAGCCACTTTTGAAGCTTCTGCTTCCTGCATTGGGTTTGTCACAGCACCGGCAAGATTTTTAATTCCAGGCTGTAACATCTCCCCTTTACCTAAAAATACGCGTGACATATCAACATCATTGACCGGCCAGTTTAGCCAGAATAATGGATCCCTTCTTACGACCCCTCCATTACTTCTGGTCTTAAATGTATCAATGGTAGACTGGACGATAGGAGCACATGTAGTCGACCCTGTCCAGAAAATTTGAATACTTTTATCGAATCCTTTTTCATAGGCATTCAACTCAGCAGGATTCCAAGCCCAGCTTGAATTATAGCTTGCTGGACAGTATAAGATATCATAAACATCGCCTTTTGCTTTTGCCCAGTCCGAAACTGACTTCATCAATGCGACAACATAATCATGTGGCAGGCTGCCAACATCATCACCTAAAACTCCAAATTGTCTAACCCCGACATCGTATAATTGGTTGAATTTTGCCAGCATCTTATCGGTATTTTCTTGAAGTTTAAGCATAGGGTTTCCGCCTGATTGGGCGATTTTCGCTACTTCTGCTAATGGAGAAATGGTCCAAACAAAACGAGTTTTATTTTCATTTCCTACTTGAGCCATTTCTTTAATCTCAGCTAATTTTTCTGGTGGATATAATTCGGCCCATTTTTCTCTGTGATAAGGGTCATCCTTTGGTGCAAATACATACGATGTCATTTTAAAATTACCGCCGAATCTCATGAGCGACATGCGATCCTCATTACTCCATGGAATGCCGTAGTAGCCTTCAATAAATCCTCTGATTTTTGTATTGGCATAGTCTTGAATGGATAAATTTCGAACTTCTTTGTCAGGAGCCTGAGACAAAATGGCGTTTAACGTTACGACACCATAAAAGCTGGCGTCCGTGTCTTTTCCTAAAATCATCATTGTATTATTTTGAATCACTAATTGATAAGCATCAATTTTCGAAAAGTCCATATCTTGGCTCGTGCCGTTTGTTGCAGCATAGGTATCTACTGGGCCATTTGAACCTTTCGTACCAATCAATACATTAATTTTATCATCTGCCACCTCGGTACCAATGGCTGGAGCAGGGTATCCGTTTTGTTTAAAAATGTTTTCCACTTTTTTTCGCGTTACGGAATCAATGGTGTCATCGTAGATTACTTGAATCGCTTTGTCTAATTTCGTTGAACCTTCATGATAGGTTAACTTATGAGGTACAGGGTATATTTCATAATCTATTGAAGAATTTTCTTTTGCAGAAGCAGTAGGTGCTTTAATCCCAATTGCTGAACTAAATATCACTGTAAAAATGATAGCTAGATTGAGCCAAAACCTTTTTTTCATTTACCTTCCCTTCTTTCTTCAAAATTTGAACATTGCGACCTTTTTACCTCAGTTGATAGACTTTCCCTACTGATGACAACACTTCCTCCTTTTATTTTTCTATAATTGGTATTTTTTTTAACCTTATTATTCGGACCTTAAGGTTAAAAAGGGGGTACTAGAGAAATAAAAAAGGCATGGAAAACAATCGAGAATACTCTCGTTCTGTTTTCCATGCCTAGTATGATCTAGTAACATGAAACCAATTATATGTCGTTATTGTAAACCGCTTACATTTCCAATGTCAATACAATTTTGCATTTTTAGTAATATTTTACTAGGGAGCAAAGGGACGGTTCTCTTGCTTCTTTTTTACGTGGAAGAAAAAAAGTAAGTCCAGGTGAATATTTATTATTTTTTATAAAATGTATTTTTATAAAAACAGAAGAATATAGCAAAATAGCGAAGATAATGTTAGTGGTTTTTAAAATATTGATGATAGACGGTAAACAAGAGGTTTCCAATATATGAAATGGGGGTAAGTATATTCTGCTATTTTACTAAAATGGAGTATTTTTTTACTAAGAATAGAAAGGAGGTGGACAAATGAAAAAGCCGTCAGGCCCCAAACAGTTAAAGTGTATAGCGATAAAGCGAGACATAGTTATTAAAAGTACAGCACGCTATTTTCTTTTGTACCAAAATTTATCGTTAGTTTGTTGTGCTAGTCTAATTATCTACAGCTTCTGAAGGCGATTACAATTCCGAAAATTCATTTGATTTTATGTATTGACAATTTTAAATGCTATCATCATAATAATTAGTGTAAACGTTTCAATTTATTTTAAAATAAAATTGAAACGTTTCAATAATAGGAAATAGTGGTGAAATGAATTGCCCACAATTAAGGATGTATCGCGTTTATCCGGGATTTCCATTGGTACGGTTTCTAGGTATCTTAATGGTTATAAAGTCAAAAAAGATAATGAGAAGAAAATCCAGGAAGCGATCGAGCAGCTAGATTACAAAGTAAACCAAATGGCGAGAGGACTAAAGACAAACAAGACATTTACAGTTGGTGTTTTAGTTCCAAGTATTACGGATATTTTCTCCAATCAAGTCATCGAGGGGATGGAAGAAATACTAGATCAAGAGAATTATAGTCTCATCGTTTGTAATGCAAGAAACTCCCTAAAGACCGAAAAGGAGAAACTTTGCTTCTTAAAGGAAAAGCGCGTGGACGGAATTGTCATGATGCCTGTTTCAGATGAGCATGAACATGTAAAAGAGATATTGGAGGAAGGAATCCCTCTTATTTTAATTGACCGTCTCCTTGACGGTGTCAAATGTGATGCTGTCGTATGTGATAATGTAAACGGTTCCTATAAAGCAATTGAGGAATTAATCGCTTTAGGTCACAGAAGGATTGGCATAATCGCTGGTCCAACTAATGTGTATACTGCGCGCGAACGCCTAAATGGATACATAAGGGCCCTTAGTGATTACGGAATTGCGATTGATGACTCCCTTATTGAGTATGCGGAATATCGTAAAGGGAGCGGGATTGAGGCCTATGAAAGACTTATGAATATGGAAAATAGACCTACCGCCATTTTTGCCACAAACTATGAAACTACCATGACTGGAATAAAATACTTCATGGAAAATGGAATTGCAATTGGAGAGGAAATTTCTCTATTTGGATACGACAATTCTGACGTGTTTCAGATGTTGACCCCATCCATTGCAACTGTTGTGCAGCCGATGGGGGAAATTGGTGAAAAAGCCGCACATCTTCTATTAAAACGAATTGAAAGCGATTACTCACTTTTTCCAGTGGTGAGCCGGTTAAAGACGAAAGTTCTCTCAGGGACATCTGTAAAAAACTTATCAAACTAGTCTAGAACAAAGCATTTTAAGGAGGTGATGGTTGAGGCAATCCTTTACATAATGAGAATAAATAGTGTTGACATGATATTACCTTAAAATAGTTAAAGGGGGAAATAAAATTGAAAAAAATGTTAGCCTTAATTTTAATCTTAAGCATGATGGTATTAGCTGCGTGCGGTGGAAAAGAGTCCTCAACAACAGATGGAGGGAAGACAGGTAAGAAAATTACCATAGGGGCTTCTCTACTTACACAATCACATCCGTTTCAAGTAGCCATAAAGGAAGCGATAGAAAAAGAAGCAAAGAACCAAGATGTTAAGGTGGATGTTGCTATAGCTGATCAAGATTTAAACCGGCAGATTTCTGCTATTGAAGATTTCATTAATAAGGGCGTCGATGCCATTATTATGGTTCCTGTTGACTCAGATGGTGTAAAAGGGGCGGTTTTAAAAGCTAAAGACGCAGGCATTCCAGTTGTAACTGTTGACGTCAAGGCGAATGGTGTGGAAGTGGATTCACATATCGCAACTGATAACTACACTGGCGGTATGATTGCGGCTGAAGCCATGGCAAAGTATCTTGATGGAAAAGGGGAAGTAGGGCTTACTACCTATCCGGAAGTTCAATCTGTTCGTGACAGAATCGATGGATTTAAGGAAAACACGAAAAACCACACTGGCATGAAAATTGTTCAAGAACTTCCTGGACGCACAAGAGAAGAAGCAAAAAAAGCATCTGAAGACATGCTTACGGCACACCCAAATATGAAAGGAATCTTTGGCTTTGGGGATGACATGGCCATTTCAGCAGATCAAGCGATGACGGATCGTAAAGTGGACGGAGTGGTTATTGGATTTGATGGTCTTGCAGAGGCACAGAAAAAAGTAGACGAGGACAATACCTTTAAAGCCGTGGTTGTTCAGTTCCCGGATAAAATGGGAGAAGAAGCAGTCAAAAATGCCGTTAAACTGGTAAAGGGCGAAAAGGTTAAAAAAGAAATACCAATCACACCAGGTCTTTATGTGAATGGAAAGGGATTTGTGGATGTGAAAGTGGAAAACGGTAAAGTAACAATTCCAGAATAATCCATTAGGAGGAGTGCTGCTTTCTTAGGGTATTTCCTCTTTTTAAAAGGAAGTGAAATCAGTGGGAACCATCTTAGAAATGAAAGAAATCAAGAAAGTATTCCCTGGAGTTGTGGCACTCGATGGGGTCAATATTTCCTTGGATCAAGGGAAAGTATTAGCGCTCCTAGGGGAGAACGGAGCCGGAAAATCTACTCTCATGAAAATTCTCTCCGGTTCATATGTGCCTGATGGTGGTCATATCGAACTCTTTGGTCAAAAGGTGAACATTCGAAATGTGGTGCATGCTAGAGAACTTGGGATCTCTATTATCTATCAGGAACTTTCCCTGAGTCCGAATATGACAGTTGCTGAAAACATTTGGGCTCTCTATGAGCCTGTGAAATTTGGACTGATCAACGATGCCGAGATGAACCGGAAAACAAAGGAACTTCTCGATGAACTGGATATTCACATTTCACCTAGCGCTTTAGTGAGAGACCTATCTATTTCAAATCAACAAATGGTCGAGATTGCAAAGGCTGTCTCATCTAACCCCAAAATCATTATTATGGATGAACCGACATCCGCCCTTAGTTCAAAAGAAACCCAAACTCTTTTCAACATCATTACAAAATTGAAAAGTCAAGGGAATTCGGTAATTTACATTTCTCACCGAATGGAAGAAATTTTTGAAATTACGGATACTGTTAGCGTCCTCCGAGATGGGAAGTATATTGGAACGGTCAAAACAAAGGATACTTCTTCGGATGACCTTATTACTATGATGGTTGGGAGAAATATGGATGAGGTTTATCCGCCAAAGGACTTTAAACGCACAAGTGATGAAACCTTGCTGGAAATAAGAGGCTATCACAGGAAAGGTAGTTATCATGATATCTCATTTTCTATCCGGCCTGGTGAAATCCTCGGGCTTTATGGCCTTATGGGGTCTGGCAGGACTGAAATTGTACAAGGGATTTTTGGAATGCTCAAGAAGGAACGGGGAGATTTATTCCTCCATGGAAAAAAAGTAAATGTGAACACGCCGCTTCAGGCGATTGAAAAACGAATCGCTTTTGTTACAGAAGATCGGAAACATGAGGGGCTAGTCTTAACCTCCAGTGTCTATGAAAATATCACACTAGCAAATTTGGATAAAGTGTTGAATAAATTTAGACTGATAAAGCACGACAAAGAAGTAAACATTAGCAATCGTCATGTTGACGCTCTTAAAATCAAAACACCAAGTATTTACCAGACTGTGAATAAGTTAAGTGGGGGAAATCAGCAAAAAATTGTTCTCTCCAAATGGTTTGAGATTGAACCAGAAATCCTCATATTAGATGAACCAACCAGGGGAATTGATGTAGGGGCAAAATTTGAGATTTACAAACTAATGATTGAACTTGCTTCAAAGGGAGTAGGAATAATGTTGATTTCTTCAGAACTTCCAGAAATCCTACACATGTCCGACCGTTTATTGGTCATCAAAGACCATGAGGTGACAGTAGAGCTCGATCCAAAACAAACTACTCAGGAAGAAATTATGAGTTATATCACCAAAACCAAATCCAAACAGACGGATGTCACCTCTTAGAGGAAATAGAAAGGGGCACAACTATGAAATGGAAACAAGCTTTCCAGGACAATAAAGCATTGAAGACATACGGAGGGGTCCTTGCTGCCCTTTTGGCGCTAGTCATCCTCTTTTCATTCTTAAGTCCTCACTTTTTAAAAACGAATAATATATTTACGGTTTTATCCCAAGTTTCAATCATCGCTATCATGGCATTTGGGATGACATTTGTGTTGATGATTGGAGAAATAGATCTTTCAGTCGGATCAATCGCTGCCTTATCTGGCCTTGTCCTTGGACTTTCACTAACATGGGGACTAAGTGGACCACTAGCCATTTTGGTTACTCTTATTGTTGGAGCACTTGCCGGATTAGCAAATGGATTGATCTCTGCACGTCTTCGTATTCCGACCTTCATCGTGACAGTTGCTACCATGGGGATTTTTAGGGGAATTGGTTATGCGACTACTGATGCGAAACCGGTTGGTGTCGATGATTCGTTTATCCTACTATTAGGGAATAAGAAACTATTTGATATTATTCCAGTTCCAGTCATTATCGTTGCAGTCTTGTTGGTGTTCTCACACATTCTTTTGTCGAAAACAAAATTTGGGAGAAGAGCGAAAATGGTCGGGGGAAATAAGACGGCCGCAGAATATGTGGGAATTAATACGAAATCACTTCAAACTAAGATTTTTGTCATATCGGGAGTTGCTGCTGCCATTTCAGGTATTCTCCTGACATCCAGACTTTATTCTGCACAGCCAAACACAGCTAGCGGATATGAACTTGATGCAATTGCGGCTGCTGTTCTTGGTGGGACGAGTCTTTCCGGAGGATACGGTACAGTGTTTGGAACCTTTATCGGTGCGTTGATTATGGGAGTCATCAATAATGGGATGAACCTAATTGGGCTTCCTTATTTTTATCAACAGATTGTCAAAGGGATTATCATCATTGTAGCGGTTTACATTGATGTTCGAAATAAAGGAAGGATACTTGGTAAATAGGAGGGACGAGGAATGGCAGATATTTTAACAATTGGAGAAATCCTCGTGGAAGTCATGGCGAAGGAAGTGGGACAAAGGTTTGATGAAACGGGGGAATTCGTAGGACCGTTTGCTAGTGGCGCCCCTGCAATTTTCATTGACCAGGCCGCAAAAACAGGAAGCACGGCTGGTATTATTGCCAAAATTGGAAACGATGCATTTGGAGAATTAAATTACCGCAAACTGGAACAGGACGGCGTGGATGTCTCGTTTATTCAAGAAACTCCGCTTAAGTCTACCGGTGTTGCGTTTGTTACCTACAAGGAAGATGGGGACCGTGACTTCATCTTTCATATTCAAGATTCCGCCTCAGGTCTTATTGGTCCGGATGATATTAAAAAGGAAGATTTTGTGGATTGTAACTATTTTCACGTGATGGGAACCTCACTTTTTTCTGAAGGAATCCGCCAGGCAGTGAAAAAGGCAATTGATTGTTGTAAAGAAACAGGAACGAAAGTTTCATTCGATCCAAATATGCGGAAGGAACTCCTTCAAGACCCTATTATGAAAGAATTTTTAGAATATGTTCTCAATAATTGTGACATTTTTCTACCTGGTGGGGACGAGCTTGAACTTCTTCTCGGAACAAACGATGAGGAAAAGGCGGTTGCACATCTCCTTGAAAAAGGAGTCCAATATGTCATTGTCAAAAACGGAAGTAAAGGATGCCGTGCATACTGCAAGGAAGCATCTTTCACCGTCGAATCTCTAAAAGTTGTAGAAGTTGACCCAACGGGTGCTGGAGATTGTTTTGCAGGGACATTTATTTCCTGTATGAACCAAGGAATTGGCTTTCGTCAGTCAGTTATGTACGCTAATACGGCTGGAGCACTTGCTGTTACGAAGAAAGGACCAATGGAAGGCAATACCCATATGGAGGAAATAAAGGGTTTTACAAAATAGAAACAACATGGAGGAGAACATATGAGTGTAGTATCAGCGAAAAATATGTTAGATAAAGCAAAATTAGGAGGTTATGCAGTTCCTGCTTTTAATATTCATAACCTTGAAACGGTTCAAGTCGTTGCAGAGGCCGCAGCTGAATGTGAGTCGCCACTAATGATTGCGGCTACTCCGAGTACATTGACATATGCTGGAACAGATTATTTGCTTGCTATTGCCAATGTAGCTGCAAAAAGATATGGGGTTCCAATTAGCATTCATCTTGATCATGCAGAAGATGTTGACTACATAAAAAGCTTGATTGAAATGGGATACAAAAGTGTCATGATTGATGCTTCCCATCACCCTTTTGAAAATAACATTAAAATCGTCCGTGAAGTGGTAGATTATGCAGCAAAATACGGGGTGTCAGTCGAGGCAGAACTTGGTAGATTAGGAGGAATCGAGGATGACTTAGTCGTCGATGAAAAAGATAGTTTTCTAACGGACCCTGATAGCGCAGTTGAGTATGTGGAACGGACAGGAATTGATAGCTTTGCTGTCGCTATTGGTACGGCACATGGCCTTTATAAATCTGATCCAAAACTAGACTTTGATCGACTTGCCGTCATCAATGAAAAACTGGATGTACCACTTGTCCTACATGGTGGTTCAGGAATTCCAGAGGCGGATGTAAAACGGACAATTGACCTTGGAATTTCAAAAGTGAATATTGCAACAGAACTAAAAATTCCATTTGCTAAGGCAGTGAGAAAATACCTAACAGAAAATCTTGATGCCAATGATCCTCGTAAATACTTGACACCGGGAAAAGAAGCCATGAAAAAAGTGGCGATTCAAAAAATCCTAATGTGCGGAAGTGATGGAAAAGCATGATTTGTACTGGGAGCGGCTCTGATTCCCAATTTGGTGATGGTCTGACTTTCTAATAGTAGATCGTTTATTATGCAGAAATCCTGCCCTCTATTACAGGGGGCGGGATGTTTTGCATTTCCAATCATTCCATGCCGCGACCTATATTTTGCTAAAAACAAGAAAACTCCTCTGCGAACGGTTAAGAAATTCCGTTAAAGTAGAAGCACTCTACCTAGGCGTTTTTCCTGATTTAGAGGTATAAAGTGAAAGTAGACCTCTCTATGTTGACGTTTTCGGGAATATCTACCGCAAAGGCATCTAGAATCCCTCTCCGTCTTTTCTTCCACCAAATGTGTAACAATAGAACATCGCTAGTTACATAAAATTATTCAGCCGCACTTAATATAAAACAGGAATTCTTTAACTTCGCTTGAATAATATAATAAATAGCATTTGGGGGTATATTATGAATGAAAATAAGTTAAAACACCTTGAATTTATTCAGGGAGTTATAAATCGAATGGGACAAAATTCCTTTTTATTGAAGGGCTGGGCAGTAACTCTTGTTGCTGGACTTTTTGCTTTTGCGAATACCCAAGATATGGACTATAGATTAATTTCAATTGCATTAATACCTACTATTTTCTTTTGGCTTTTAGATGGTTATTTTCTTTGGCAGGAAAAGTTGTTCAGAAAACTTTATGATAATGTTAGAAAAAAAGCGGATGGAGAGTTTATCGACTTTTCAATGAATGTGAAACCTTTTGAGTCTGAAGTAAGCTCATGGATATCTATTTGCTTTTCGAATACATTAAGACTATTTTATCTTCCGATCATTGTTGTAATTATTATTACCATTATGTTTAATTATATGTAACAATTTCCATGGTAAATAAAAGAGGGAAATGGGTCTCAATAATTTACACCCTTTTAAGTACGATAAATAATATCTTTGGAGGTGTATCTTCATGAAAAGAACAGTGGGATCAAAAGTAAACAAAAAGTCGTATAAACTTGGAGAAACGGTTACGGGTGTAAGAGCGGTTATTCCCTCCATTCACGGAAAAGAGGAATCAGGAAAAGTTATTTATAAACGAAAAGCAGATTATCGGGAAGACCCGTATCAGAAGCGGGCTTAGGTGCAGTTCCTGTTACGCGCCCATGATAGATTTTGTCAAAGCCTTATAAGTCACAATGAAAGAGTCGACTCTACCTCATGGTAATGGCCGACTCTTTATTATTCCAGACGAGAGGAGGGAATCTAATTTTCCTAACATTTGTAACCTTTCAAATCTATCATATTGACAATTTTTCTGATTTCAGTTCGGATAAGAAAATATCTTCATAGAAAAGTTCATTTCTTCTATATACTAAATAATATTGAATTTCACAAACCAGCAAACTTTCGTGAATGGGGACGTGCACTATTTTTCCTTTTTTGATTTCATTATTGAGGGCATGCTGAGGGAGAAACGATACGGCATTTTGGTTATGAATAAGGTCGTTCACTAATTCAATTTGATTTGTTGTAATCCATCTTTTACATTTTATATTTCTTAAAACTGTTTGATCTTTTGAAAAAGATTTGTAGAAAATTAAATATTCTTCTTCTAACTCTTCTATTTTCTCCAAGCATGGTTTCTTGGCTAACGGATGCTGCCTTGAGACTATTAATCCATATTTTTCTCTTAACACTGGGTAGGATTCTAATTGTTTATTGACTATGGGCTCAGTTACAAAAGCCATGTCTAGAATGCCATCCATTAATGATTTAGCAATAAGGGAATGGTCCATGATCAGAAGATTAATATTCTTGTTATGTACGCTATTAAGTAAATTAATTTTTTGATAAATATAAGGATGTGTCAATGCAATCGAACTGCCCAGGGTCATCAGGTTACCATTAGCATCCTGATTCAATTCACTTTTTGCGGCATTGAGTGTTTCGATAACTTGTTCGGCATAGGGAAGAAATAGTTTACCAGCTCTTGTTAATTCCACACTTCGTTTTCCTTTTTTTCCTCTTACAAATAATTCTTGGCACAGTTCTTCTTCTAGGTAACTAATTCTGTTGGAGATGGTTGGCTGGGGTACAAAAAGCTGTTTTGCAGCTTCAGTAAAGTTTCCATTATTACAAACAATTAAGAACGTCTCTAAATATAGTAAGTTTATGAAAAACATCCCCTTCAAAAATAAATCGATTATTTAGAATATTGATAATTTAATAAATTTATTATATCATCTATTTACTATATGTAAACACAAAATCACAATTAGTAAATAAAATGTTAGCGTTCTCAAATCTTGATAAGGAGAGATTTATTATGAATGATATCTGCAGGTTATTAAGAAGCATGAAAGATAAGAAAGACCAAATTTTTGCTATGGCCACAATTATCCGTGTAGATGGCTCTGCTTATAGACGGGAAGGTGCAAAAATGCTCATTGGAGAAGATGGCAGTTATTTTGGAACTATCAGTGCAGGTTGCTTGGAAGAAGATTTACTCTGTCAGGCTCAGGAAGTGATCAAGTCACTTCACCCTAAAAATGTCCATTATGATTTAAAATCTGAAGATGATCTTTCTTGGGGGCAAAGTGCCGGATGTGACGGGAACATCGAAGTATATATTGAACCAATTGGCTGGGAATTGACTAAATTACAGTCAAACACGCTGCTATGGCCATATATTGACGAGCAACTAAACAAGGGTTTCAATGTTGTATCGGTAAAATCGATCAACTCAGAAAATCAAGGATCTACCATACTTTACTACGATAACGGAAATATTTGTGTGGAGTCTGCTGATCATGAAATCGGCCAAAAGTTGAACCCATACATGAAGGATTTTTTTCTTAGCGGAGCGAAAGTAAAATTAATTCATATTGAAGAGCTAGGGAGAGATTTCTTATTCGAACGCTACCAGCCAAAAGAAAATTTATATATATTTGGGGCTGGCCCTGATGCGGAACCTTTAGTTAAAATTGCTTCACAATTGGATTTTTCAATTACCGTAATCGATCCAAGAAGCAGCCGATGCAATGAAAAAAAGTTCCCGCAAGCGGATGTTCATATACAAGAACATCCAGAATCTTTTTTTAAAAAAAGGCAGATTCCTTTTGATAGCTTTGTCCTTGTTATGACCCATAATTTTAATAGAGATCAAGAAATTTTACAGTACCTTCTGCAAACTCCTCTCAAATATCTAGGTGTATTGGGACCAAAGAGACGAACAGAACGGTTAGTAAGTGATAAAAATTTTATGTCTTATATCCATTCTCCAATTGGATTAAATATAGGTGCAGAGGGACCAGAGGAGATCAGTATAAGTGTATTGGCGGAATTAATAAAAGTTAGAAATCATTCTCATGCTGAGCTGAAAAAACAAGGTACAACAGCATGCCGGATTTAGTTTGGTAGTAAATTCTTAAATAAAAAGAGGGCTGTCCTTAAGATCATTTGATTTTTAAGGACAGCTCTCTTTTTAGGTTAACAACATAATTAAAGTGAAAATACAAAAAACTTATCATTTTATAAAATATAGGTATTTCACAATTATATATAATATATTTTATTATTTTCCTAAGTAGTAGAAAATTCTGATAATTACACAGTTAAATTCCCCCACTTTGGCGGGCATGTAATTGGAAAAAATGATTTTAGTAAAGGTGGTTTTCATAATGAATGTACAAGGCGAAATTATTGTTGATGCAGCTCAAGAAGATGTTTGGAACGCTTTAAATGATCCGGAGGTACTTAAAAAAGCAACACCTGGATGTAAAGCTATGACAGAACTTGCGCCGGATAGCTATAAGGCTGAAATTGCCTTGGGGATTGCTGCGGTAAGAGGAGAATATGAAGCTGAAATTAAAATCTTAGATAAAGCTGCACCAAACCAATATCGAATTATCATGAAGGCTGATAGCAAAATGGGTTTTATCGAAGGGAATGCTGTAGTTGAGCTTGACTATAGTCAGCCAAAAGCGACCATTCGCTATGATGGTGAAGCTCAGGTGGGCGGCCTGATTGCAGGAGTGGGACAGCGTATCTTATCTGGAATCGCGAAGATGATCGTGAAGGATTTCTTTAAGAAAATTGCAAAGGAAATCAATACTAAAACAGCTATGTAAAGGAAAAATGGGTAAACAACCTTTCTAGGAAAGAGGGTATAACGTGAAACCAGCGGTATTTGACTATCATTCTCCATTGGAGCTTGAAGAAGCATTAAACTTATTGGATGAATTTGGTTATGATGCGAAGATCATGTCGGGAGGACAAAGCCTTATTCCTATGATGAATATGCGTTTAGCTCGTCCCCTAGTACTGATAGACATTAATCATTTAGCAGAACTTAACTACATTCGAGTTACTGATACGGTGATTCAAATTGGCGGACTAACGCGTCACTATCAGGTTGAGGAATCAAATGAAATCGAACGAGTCTGTCCATTGCTTACAGAGGGAATGAAATTGATAGGCCACTCGCAAATTCGCTCACGAGGGACGATTGGAGGCAGCGTCGCACACGCCGATCCAACAGCTGAACTTCCTGTCATGCTGACTACACTTGGAGCAACGATTACACTTGCTTCATCAGAAGGTGTTCGGACGATTACAACAGACGAATTCTTTTTGACCTATTTGACAACGACAATCGAAATGAATGAGATCTTAGTATCGATTGACATTCCGCTTCCTCCTGCAAGGACTGGATATGCAATTGACGAGTTCACGTTAAGAAAAGGAGACTTTGCCATCGTTCTCGCTGCTGCATCTGTTACCTTGAGTGAAGATGGGAAAGTTGAAGCAGCAACACTCTGCTTAGGAGGGGTTGATGGAGTCCCTGTTCTATTGAATGAAGTGACAGATGAACTGATTGGGAAAGTCCCTGATCATGGCCTTATAGCAGAATCCTGCAATCAAATTGCGGATTTGGTTGATCCAGAGCCAGATATCCATGCAAGTAGTGAATATCGAAAAGATTTATGCATCACCTATGCAAAGCGAGTATTGGAACGTGCTACAAAGAGAGCTATTCAACGATAGGAGTAATTCTTAACCATTCCCAGGAGGTGGAGACATATGTCACAAAATAACTTAAAAAAAATCGTCTTAACCGTGAACGGCAAGGAATATACTGCTTCGGTAGAGCCGCGCATGTTATTATCAGATGTTTTACGCGATGAACTCGGATTAACGGGCACACATGTTGGCTGTGAGCATGGTATTTGCGGTGCTTGTACAATCATAATGGATGGCCGCCCGGTCAGGTCTTGTCTTGTCTTTGGAGTTCAGGCAGACCGGGCCGAGATACGTACAGTAGAAGGGTTAGCAGAACCAGACGGCAGCCTGCATCCATTGCAAGAAGCATTCTGGGAAAAGCATGGTCTGCAATGTGGTTTTTGTACACCAGGAGTACTCATGTCCGCATGCCATTTTCTAGAACAGAACCCTAATCCAAGCCGTGAGGAAATTCGGGAAGGAATCTCAGGGAATTTATGTCGTTGCACAGGTTATCAAAATATTGTCGATGCTGTCGAAATGGCAGCAGAATTTCTCAACAAGCATAAAAAGAGTGAGGAAGAGACTAGTGATATAGAAAGCGTCCACTCTGGAAGGAAAGTGGAAGTATGACCATTGGTACCAGTGTGAAACGAATTGAAGACCCACGATTAATTCAAGGTAAGGGACAATATGTGGGTGATATTAAACTGCCTGGTCAGTATGAAGCAGTTATTATACGCAGTCCACATGCTCATGCAAATATATTGCGAATTAATATCGAAAAAGCGAAAAATCATCCGGAAGTTTTCATGGTTATGACAGGACAGGATCTGCCAGAAGGTCTTTCTCCAATTCCTATGCGCCTCGCACCCAATGAAGCTCTGACGAAAGCTTTGCAGTACCCTTTAGCGAAAGATAAAGTTCGGTATGTTGGGGAACCAGTGGTCATGATTGTAGCAATATCAAGATACGTGGCAGAAGATGCAGCTGACTTAATCGACATCGTTTATGAACCGTTAGCAGCAATCACGGATGTACATAAATCGATTCAGCCAGAAACGGACTTGTTACATCCTGAAATTGGCAGTAATGATCTATTTATCATTCATTCCAAAAAAGGAAATATCGAAGAACAATTGGAAAAGTGCCCTTATGTGTTAGAAGAAGATTTATATGTACAGCGGCATTCAGGAATCCCAATGGAAACAAGAGGCCTTCTTGCTGTTGTAGGAGAAGATAAGCGGCTTACAGTCTATGGTCCTACAAAAGTGGTTCATTTTAATCATCAAATCCTTGCTAGACTTTTGAAGAAGGACCCTAAAGACATTCGCTTTATCGAAACCGATGTCGGAGGCGGTTTTGGGCCCAGAGGTGAATTCTATCCGGAGGACTATTTAATACCCTATGCAGCACTTCAGCTTGGCCGGCCGGTAAAGTGGATTGAGGACAGGTTAGAGCATATGAAGGCGACAAACCATTCTCGTGAACAAAAACACCATGTAAAGGTGGGGTTTGATGGAAAGGGTAGAATACATGCGTTAAAAGATGAGATTTTTGTAGATACAGGAGCGTACATCCGTACTCATGGAGTCACTGTTCCAGTATTAACCCAAGGTATGTTTGCAGGCCCTTATGATATCGAGGCGCTTGAATTCATTACTCATGTTGTCGCAACGAACAAAACACCGACAGGAACCTATCGCGGTCCGGGAAGATTTGAAGGAACCTTTGTAAGAGAACGAATTATTGATATCGTGGCAAAAAAACTTAGTCTGGACCCGACAGTGGTACGGGAGAGAAATTTAATCCAACCAGAGCAAATGCCTTATTCAAATGGTATTTCAGCCCTTGGCCAGGAAGTGGAATACGATAGCGGTGATTATCCCGGGATCCTTGAAACGGCACGGAAAGCAATGGATTGGGAGAAATTTAAACATAAAAAGATCCAAGCCGCAAAAGAGGGGAAAATCATTGGAATGGGCTTTGCGATGTTTGTGGAAAAATCAGGGTTAGGACCTTGGGAGTTTTGCGAAGTTGAATTTTTAGAAAACGGGGAACTAATTTGTAAAACCGGATTAGCGGATATAGGTCAAGGGGTCAAGACCGCGCTTGCCCAAATATGCTCTGAGCAATTGGGAATTCCTTACTCAAAGGTTAGTGTCATTCATGGGGATACTGATGTGGTGGAAAAGGGAAATGGCTCTTTTGCTACCCGTGGAACTGTGGTGGGAGGATCAGCTGCCTGGTATGCTTCAGAGGCACTTAAAAGGAAAATAGTGAAGGCGGCTTCTGAACGATTTAGTCTTCAGGCCGATGATCTTGATATAAAGGATCAATGGATCATCAATGTGTCAAACCAGCAGAATGTTTGCCCGCTCGAAGATATCCTTACAGAATGCAGAAAACAAGGCGTTCAGCTTCATGAAAAATATACCTTTTCAATTGATCATATGTCCTATCCATATGGTATCCACGCTACAGAAGTAGCAATTGATCCGGAAACAGGAAAAGTAAAAATTGAAAAGTATTATATTGCATATGATGTTGGGCGGGCCATTAACCCGTTATTGGTACACGGGCAGTTGGTCGGCGGCATGGCTCAAGGATTGGGCGGGGCAATTTATGAGGAACTTAAATATGATGAAGCCGGCCAGCTGGTCACAGGTTCATTTATGGATTATTTGCTGCCAAGCTCGATGGAGGTACCTGAAATCGATATTGAGATCCTAGAAAATTCACCATCTCCTTTAAATCCACTTGGTGTTAAAGGGGCAGGTGAAGGAGGGACAGTCGCGGTTGCACCTGCAGTTGCCAATGCAATTATTAATGCCCTTGATCATTACCCGATCCATATTACTTCCTTGCCAATACGGCCTGAACAGATTAGAGATGCAATCAAAAAGGGTCTTGTAAAGAATGAGGAGGAGCGAATATGAAGTATATTGGGAAGGCTCTAAAACGAAAAATTGATCCTCGTTTGATTCGGGGAAATGGGCGCTACATTGCAGATTTGTCCATCCCGGGAACCCTAAGTGCTGCTTTCCTAAGAAGTCCGCACGCACATGCGCGCATACGGGATATCGATCTTGAGCAGGCACGAAAACTACCAGGCGTTATCGCTGTTTTTGGGCCAGGGGAGGGAAAAGACTTCCCTGAACTGCCCGTCCTGTTTCCCCATCCGAATCTGGTGCCAGTTACACAGCGTCCCCTGGATTCAGTCGTGCACCATGTTGGCGAACCGGTTGCAATGGTCATTGCCATGAACCGTTATATTGCCGAGGATGCAATTGAACTGATTAAGGTAAAATATGAACCGCTGCCGGCGGTTGCCCATTTAGATGATGCCAATCAAACTGATGCCCCCCTAGCCCACCAACATTTGAAGTCAAATGTAGCTGCCCATTTCCAACAGTCAGTAGGAGATGCAAAAGCAGCCATGGAAGATGCACCGGTAGTCGTGAAGCATCGATTCAAGATCGGTCGGGTCAGCTGCTTGCCTATTGAAACAAGAGGATTACTGGCAAAATGGGATTTTAAAGGACCAGACCCGGAACTTGAAGTTTATGCAGCCACCCAGAGCCAGCATGAAATGCGTTCCATTCTCTCGAAATTATTAGGTGTTTCAGAAAATCACATCAGGGTTATAGCACCGGACGTCGGTGGTGCTTTCGGGGCAAAAGCGATTTTCTATGTAGAAGATTTTCTTGTTGCATGGGCAGCGAGGATGGTAAAAGCGCCTGTTCGGTGGATTGAAGACCGCATGGAGCATATGATGAGCTGTATTCATGAAAGGGAGCAATATCATGAGGCATCCCTCGGCGTGACGGAAGACGGCAAGATTATTGCAGTAATCGATACGATGCTAGCTAATAATGGCGCATATGTTCCATGGGGGATCATTGTTCCGATTATGACTTCTACCCTTATCCCTGGGCCATATAAAGTACCCAATTATTTTTGCGATGCAAAGGTTTTGTACACGAATACGGTGCCTATGGCTCCTTTCCGAGGGGCAGGCCGCCCGCAGGCAGCATTGATTTTAAACCGTCTGCTTGATCAAGCAGCTGAAAAACTAAATATCGACCCTGTAGAGATTCGCCGCAGAAATCTTATTCAAGCGGATGAATTTCCGTATAAAACTGGACTCCGCTCCCGGGACGGAAGTCCGCAGATTTATGATAGTGGAAATTATCAAAAAGTATTAAATGAAGCGATTGAACTTTCTGATTATTACGAGTGGAGAAAAAAGCAGAAAGAATACAGAAAAGACGGGCGATACATTGGAATTGGTGTTGCAACAGCTATTGAAAACACGGGGTTTGGTTCATTTGAAGGGGCAACCGTCCGTATCGAGGTAACTGGTGAAATTTCTGTGCTGACTAGTGCTGCAACCCAAGGACAAGGGCATGAGACAACTTTTGCGCAGGTTGCTGCAGAAGTATTCGATCTTCCTGTCGAGAAGGTTACCGTACGTGAAGGCGATACAAGTCTCATCACTTATGGAACTGGAACATTTGCCAGCAGAATAGGTGTTCTTGTTGGTACTGCCGTATACAATGCTTCGAACACTTTAAAGAAAAAGGCTTTAAAAATCGCAGCAGAAAAACTGGAAGCCAAAGCAGATGAGTTAAATGTAAAGGCTGGATATGTTTACAAAGAAGACGAACCAGCACTCCGAATCTCTTTAGGTGAATTGGCTCATGAAGCAAGGGGACTATTCCCAGGAACTACGTTTCCCTACTCTGTTGCACCGGGATTGGAAGCAACTGATTATTTCGCTCCGAAAGCAGCATCAATAACAGGGATGACGGATATCGCAGTTGTTGAAGTGGATCCGGATTCCTGTGCGATTCAAATTCTGGATTATACTTCAATCCATGATAATGGAAAGCTGCTCAATCCTCTTGTCGTGAAGGGACAGGTTCAAGGGGGAATATCCAATGGAATTGGCAATGCATTGTATGAGGAAATTGTTTATGACCGCCAAGGCCAGCTTTTAACTAGTACGTTAATGGATTATCTTGTGCCATCATCTTGCGAGGTACCTGAAATGAAGATTGGCCATGTAGAGACCCCGTCACCATTAAATCCGCTTGGAGCGAAAGGAGCAGGCGAAAGCGGAACGATTCCGGTACCTGCAGTTATTCAATCAGCTGTAGAAGACGCACTAAGCACTTGGAATATAAAAGTAGAGAATATTCCGGTAAAACCAGCACAGCTTAAGGAACTTCTTAGGCAGGCAAAAGAGCATACCGGAAGCGGGGTCCTATGAACTCTTGTAAATCAGTAGAAGTCTACGCTATTGTTCCGGCAAGTGGATTTTCTAGGCGGATGGGGAGGCAAAAGCTGCTTCTTCCGTGGCAGAATAAACCATTACTTGAACATGTGCTGCAAACGGCTAATAACTCCTCATTAAAAGGAGTCTTTACCATCATTCCTAATGATGAAGAACGAAAAAGAATTGCCTTGCAACTTAATTCTATCGTTATTCATAATACACAGCCTGAGAGGGGTATTGGTTATAGTTTAGCACTTGGAATAAAGCAGGTTCCTAAAACAGCCGATGCAGTAGTGATTTTACTAGGAGATCAGCCTGAATTAAGACTGGAGGACATTCAAGGTGTCCTAGCTCGTTTTACTAAACAATATACAGACACTAATACCCATTCGAAAATCATTGTCCAGACTCAATATTCGGATGGGAAAATAGGTCACCCAATTCTATTTTCTAAACCATTTTTCCCCGAGCTATCCAGCTTGGATGGAGACCAAGGTGGAAATCAGATCATTCGAAATAATTTTCAATATGTTACCCTTGTCAACAGTTTACATCGATATCCTCAAGATATTGACACGGCTAAAGAATACGAGAACTTATTAAATCGTCGATAATGGCAGCACAAAATGAAACCTTTCTTATGCCCGCAGAAAAACTCGAAATGCTACGAAGAAAATGCCTCAGGGACAACAACTGGTGAAAAAATAATGTAAGAAAATAGGTGGTAGTAGTAATGGAAAATGAGGTAAAAGAAATTAAGTCTGATGTGTGTATCGTTGGCGCGGGTCCAGCTGGAATGCTTTTAGGATTACTACTTGCTAAGCAAGGAATGGAAATTGTCGTTCTTGAGCAAAATCCAGATTTTCACAGAGAATATCGAGGTGAAATTACACAACCGCGTTTTGTTCAGCTCATGAAACAATTAAATTTACTGGATTATATTGAATCGCATGATCACGTTAAAATTCCCGAAGTGACTGTTTTTCACCAAAACAAGGAAATTATGAATCTTAAATTTAATACCCTTATCGATGTGGAAAGTTACTGTGCGCGACTGACCCAGCCTACGCTTCTAGCGGCGCTGCTCGAAAAAGCGAAACAATATCCAAACTTCAAATTATTATTTAATACGAAGGTAAAGGATCTCCTAAAAGAAGGAGAAAAGGTTGTTGGCGTTTATGCTCAATCCAAGCTTGGAGAACAAGTTAACTTTATGGATGATTATGTATTTGAAGGAGACTTAAATATCCATTCCAGAGTCACAATTGGCGTTGATGGCAGAAATTCAACAATAGAAAAGCTTGGAAATTTTGAGCTCGACTTGGATTATTATGATAATGACCTGCTATGGTTCTCATTCGAAAAGCCGGAATCTTGGGACTATAATATATACCATTTCTATTTCCAAAAAAATTACAACTATCTGTTTCTGCCAAAGCTAGGCGGCTATATTCAATGCGGCGTTTCATTGACGAAAGGCGAATATCAGAAAATCAAGAAGGAAGGCATCGAAGTTTTCAAGGAAAAAATCGTTGAGGACATGCCGATTCTCGCTGACTATTTTAAAGATATCACGGATTTCAAGGCGTTCGTTTTACTATTATGCAAAATGCGCTATGTAAGGGAGTGGGCGAAAGATGGCTTGCTGCTCATTGGTGATGCCGCCCATTGTGTGACTCCGTGGGGAGCAGTAGGAAGTACACTGGCTATGGGAACAGCCGTAATCGCGGCAGATGTTATTTATAAAGGATTAAAAAATAACTGTTTAACACTTGAAACACTTAAACAAGTCCAAAGAAGACGCCATGAAGAAGTGAAATTGATTCAAAATCTGCAATTGACATTGGAGAAGTTCCTGACAAGAGAACCAGTTAAGAAAGATTTAGCACCGCTGATGTTTAATATTGCAACCAAAATGCCAGATATAACAAAGGTATATAAGAATTTATTTACAAGAGAAAAGCCGCTGGATATTGATGATGCGTTTATTTTCCAAGATGGAAAAAAGCCAGAGCCTAGCATTATTTCATAACCAGGACAGTTAGATTGATAGCTTAATAGGTTTAGGAACATGAGTGAAAAGGAGTGGTAAAGAATGTTTATTACAAGGCATTATGATGGATATTTGTACATTGTGAATCAATATGATCATTCCATCCAGGCTGGGGAAGTGGCAAAGCATTGGGGCAATGATCAATTTAAACGCCCCGATTATTTTAAATCGCTCTGTTTGGCTGTAGAAAAACATGATATAGGCTGGGTCGAATCCGACACGAAAGTGTTGTTTAACGCTGAGACTGGCCAGCCCGTTCCCTTTCTAAGTGTTAATCTTCTCCAACACGTTGATTTTTACGGGAAAGGCTATGAAAAAGTAAAAGAAGAGGACCCATATGCAGGACTTTTAGTAGGAATGCATTGGATGGGGCTTTATACAAGCCGTTTTGGCTACGATCCTTCATTCACATTCAAAATTCCTGAAGAGTTAGCACCAAAAATTGATGAAAAAATCATCAGCATGCAGAAGGAATGGGTCGATTTAAAGATGGAAATGTGGAAAAAATCAGGACCAAGAAGCCAATTCGAAAATAATTTGTGGATGAACTATGAGATTGTCCAATTTATGGACCGCCTATCCCAATATGTATCGATGCATAAGTTGGAAACGACGAATAAATTAATCATGGGTCCGGTACGTCCACTTCTTGAAAGCAAAGGGGTTATGATTACCGTTCAGGGTCAAGGCAATGGAACGGTTGTTGTAGACCCATATCCTTTTGATTCTGAAGTAGAAACCACTGTTGTATTACGCAAAATTCCAGATATTCAATATGAATCACATAGCGCAGTTTATAAGGCAATAGAAGAAGCAGAATTTGAACGTGTTACCTGGAAGTTCGTTCCTCCAATACAAGGGGAAAGCTTTAAAACACTAGAGACTGAAAGTTTTTCATGCAAAAAATTCTAAAAATTAAGAAATTGAATGGAGGATAAAATATGAAAAAGGATTATCGTCTTGGCCTAATTGTACCTAGTTCCAATACAACAATGGAAAAGGAAATTCCAGCGATGCTGCAAGCACGTCAACAAATTATACCAGAAGAAACATTTACCTTTCATTCAAGCCGCATGCGGATGATGCATGTAACAAAAGAAGAACTGGCCAAAATGGACACGGAGAGTGACCGTTGTGCATTGGAGCTGTCGGATGCCCGCTGTGATGCTCTGGCGTATGCTTGTCTTGTCGCAATTATGTCACAAGGTGCTGGCTATCATTGCCTCTCTGAAGACCGGCTTTCCAAAATTGCGAAGGAAAATGGGACTCCTGTTCCAGTCATAAGTAGTGCTGGGGCACTGATTGAGGGGATTCAGGCGTTAGAAGCAAAAAAGGTAGCAATCGTTACCCCTTATATGAAGCCTTTAACGAAAATGGTTGTTGATTATATCGAATCTGCAGGAATTGAAGTCACTGATTCGATTAGCTTAGAAGTATCCGATAATTTAGCAGTGGGCAAACTAGATCCTTTAAACTTAATTAATATCGTTGATAACTTAGATACAAGTAAGGCAGATGCGGTAGTTTTGTCAGCATGTGTCCAAATGCAGTCACTTCCGGCCATTCAAAAAGTCCAGGATAAGCTGAATCTTCCTGTTCTTTCCGCAGCAACTTCGACTGTGTATAAGATTTTAAAAGAGTTAGGTTTAAAACCAGTTGTGCCTGATGCGGGATATCTTCTGTCCGAACAATTTAATTCTAAAGAGTTTGTGGAGAAAAGCGGCTTCATGGTATAGAAAAGCCTAATTAAGAACAGGAGGAATTACAAATGGCTAAAATTCTTATTCATTTGACACATGGGCCAGAGGCGCCCACTCAGGCAGATCGGGCATTTTTAATTGCTAAAACGGCTATAGATGATGGCCACAAAGTCTCTATGTTCCTGGCTGGAAGTGCTGTACAGCTGCTGCGTGATGAGATATTGGATAGTGTAATCGGAGTCGGTGACGGTGTGACGTCTTTACGGGAGTCCTATGAAAAGATTGTTTCAAACGGAGGAGACATTTATCTATCAAGAATTTCTTGCGGGGCACGCGGTATGACTGAACAAGAGTTAAGTGGTAAAAAAGTAGAACTTGCAGAACCAAATGTTCTTGTTCAGCTTACTGTCGATCATGATCGTGTCATTACGTACGGATAAGGAGAGAACTTCATGAGCCGGATATGGGATCAGTATTTGGATGAACGAGATAAAAAGGTTTACCAGGAAGCAGGATTAGGAAAAAAGATGGGGGTCGGCCATAAACCAGCACTTGTCATTGTCGATGTCCAATACGGTTTTACAGGCGACTCACCTGAAGATATCGAGGAATCCATTCGAAAATACCCAACAAGCTGCGGGGATAGCAGTTGGGATGCGATTGGACATATTAAATTGCTGCTAGATGCTGCAAGAGAAGCTGAAATTCCTGTGTTTTTTACGATAATTGAAGGAAGTAAATCAGCCTCAAATGAAAGGGTAGCGATTAAAGGGAGTATATTTGACCATCCTGCCTTATTAGAAGGAGAAAAAGGTTCACAAGTAGTAGAAGAGCTAAAGCCTCAATATGGAGAGATTGTTATCTCAAAGAAGAAGCCTAGTGCCTTTTTTGGAACACCATTGGTTTCCTATTTAACAGCCCAGCAGGTTGACACGGTGATTGTAACGGGATGTACAACAAGCGGATGCGTCCGGGCAACTGTAATTGATGCCTTCTCAAACAATTATCGCGTGGTTGTACCAGAGGAATGTTCGTTTGACCGGGGGATTACCTCGCATGCTATTAATCTTTTTGATATGCAGCAGAAATATGCAGATGTTGTTCCAGTAGAAGAAGTGATGAAGGAACTTGAGAGGTTAAAAGCAAGGTTATGATGAATGCATAATGAAAATGATCATTTTTAGATAAGGGGGAGGAGGATGATTACTTCTGGTAAACTTCATAAGGAAACGACTTCGATGGTTGTTTACAAACATTTATATAACCTCATCGTAACGGGAACCTTTAAACCCGGTGAATGGATAAGAGAAAGACAGCTTAAGGAAATCTTAGGAGTCAGCAGTACACCAATCCGGGAGGCCTTAAAAATGTTGGTACAGGAAAGGTTATTAGAGTCCATTCCTCATCATGGAGTCCGTATAAAAAATCTCTCTATGAATGAGATTGAAGACATATACGAACTTAGAGCTGAATTAGAAGGCTTGGCTGCCCAGTTAGCCGCCAAGCGGGGAACGATGACTCAATTTAAAAAAATGGATGAGCTTCTTAATTTAATCGAAAGAAAATTAGAAGAAAATAGCATCATTCCGGATTCAGAGTTTCTTAAATTCAACAATGACTTTCATGACCTGATTATCGAGGTTAGCGGAAATCATGCGCTGAAGAATACGCTGTCTCATATTCGAGCAGGGATTGATTTAATCAGAATAATGGCCTGGAACAATAACAAGGGTCGTCCATACGAAACATTAAAACAGCATCGATTGATTGTGTATGCCTTGAAGGCAAGAGATCCCCAGTTAGCCCGTTTAAGAACCCAAGAACATATTTGGGATTCGATAAAATTGGTGCTGCAGGCTGGAAAAGAGGCAAATGGTCGCGCAATCGAAAATGAAACGCTTTCAATTTGAATATTTCTAAATGTAAAAACTCCTTTTTTTGAATAGAGGAGTTTTTGTTGTTAGAGTTCAGAGCGTAAAGACTGAGTTAGTTCCGTACACTCCTTTTTTAACAAATGAATCACTTGGGAATCACTTGATAAATCCAGTACACCCTTTATCCCAACTATTGAAATGGTTGCCACAATATGATTATCACGGCTAAACACGGGACACCCAACGGCAACAATCCCCGGAATTAGAGACTCCTCTGTAACGGAATAGCCTTTTTTTCGAATATCTGAAAGTTCATTTCTGAATTCTTCTGGATTAAAGCGGTGCTCCAGGATGTCTTTTTGTAAAAAATCTTTTGTTACTTCTTCAGGTAAAAATGCGGCGAATAATCTTCCCGAAGTTGTGAGAACAATACTCGTTTTATTGCCTACTTGAATCCCAATATTAATTTGGCGCCTGCTTTCTTCTATTTCAATTGGGTACGGGCCATTCCCTCCCCAAATCGATAAGAATACAGTTTCATTAAACAAATCTCTTAATTTGATTAATGTAGGCCGTGCTATATCTTTGATATCAAAGCTTTTGACAGCATTATTGCCAATCCTGATAAGCGTTGATCCAATTGAATATTGAAGCGAAGAATCCCGTTGAAGAAAACCAGTGCGGCATAAACTGGTCAAGTATCTGTGTAGTTTGCTTTTGGAAATTCCGCACAGGTCTGATATTTCGGTTATTGAAAGAGGTTTATCTTCTTCGGCTATTTTTATAAGAATATTAATACCGAGCTCTAATGATTGGATACCATGTCCGCTCATTACTGTATCCATTTTTCAATCTCCTTTTAAATTGACTGATTTTTATATTAGTATATTAACAAAATCATTGTTAGGCAAGACAGATTCTCCGTTGAGGAATACTTATGTAAAAAAAAATGCACCGGATTGGATCCGGTACATGGAGTGGGTGTTAACTCACTAGTTATAATGCTTCTTTAACAATTAACTCTTCTTCTTTTTGTTTAACACGTGTTTCTTTTCCAAAGAATAAAACGTTTAAAGCAGCAATGCAGCAAGCAACAAAGAATATGATAAAAATGATGTTGAATGGCACCTTGTTTGCAATAAGGAAACCTACTAATAAAGGACCAATGATGGCACCAATACGTCCGGCTGCATTGGCAAAACCAGCTCCTGTAGCGCGGATGGTTGAATCATAATGATCGGTTGTATAGGCATAAGTTGTACCGGTTACGCCCAGGAAGAAGAACGATAGGGCCATACCGCCGCCAATAAGCATAGGTAGGGAAGTGGCATTTCCAAAAATTATGGCACTAACAGCGCCCAGAAATAAATAGGTAATTAGGACAAATTTCCTCCCCACTTTTTCCACAAGCCAGGCTGCACTGAAGAATCCAGGTAATTGTGTAAGCGTCATCAATAATACATAGCCAAAACTTTTGATTAGTGTGAATCCTTTTAATACCATTACAGATGGAAGCCATAAGAACATTCCGTGATAGGAGAACATGACAAAGAACCATAGAACCCAAAGCATGGATGTTTCTCTTGCATATTTTCGTGACCAAAGAGTTTTGATATTACTTAGGATTGTCGTATTTTTACTAGGTGCTGATCGAAATTGAGGTGAGTCAGGAAGTCCTTTTCGCATATATAACGCCAAAAGTGCAGGTAAGGCTCCAATGATTAATGCAGAGCGCCAGCCCCATACAGGCATGATAAAGTAGGCAATCACTGCCGAGATAATCCATCCTACTGCCCAAAAGCTTTCCAGAAGAACAACCATACGCCCCCGTTTATGCTCTGGAACATTCTCCGCTACTAACGTTGAAGCAACTGGAAGTTCTCCTCCTAGTCCAAGACCAATAAAGAATCTTAGGATGAGGAATATTGAAAAAGTTGTTGCAAATGCTGATATTCCACTTGCAAGAGAAAATAATAACACCGTATACATAAGAATTTTGTTTCTGCCGATACGATCCGCTAGTGAACCAGCAACAATTGCCCCAATGAACATACCAATTGCATTCACACTTCCAAGTAATCCTGCTTCCTGTGGTGTTAGATTCCATTCAATGATTAATGCAGCAGCTATAAACGAGATAAGACCAACATCCATTGCATCGAAAATCCAGCTAAAGCCTGAAATGACAAAGATTCTACGAAAGGATACCTTTTTACTATTCTTTGACTCCATTTTCAACCACTCCCTATTCTTTTTAGCTAGCAGAAATTTCTAAATGACAACCCTCCATCTTTTAAAACAAAAATTGATAATTCTAAATATTACATTTTTAATAAATCATAATCTAATATACAGATAAAGTTAAATATCAAAATTTAATAATGATATAAAACTTTTACATGTTAAACAATATGTTAATAGTGATAAGTAAGTTTTGGAGGACAGGGGAAGGAAATTTTGTGGAAAACAAGAGTAAGGTATGTTAGAAAAAAAGGGGATGGAGAGTTTATCGATTTTTCAATGAAAGTGAAACCTTTTGAGTCCGAAGTAAGTTCATGGATATCTATTTGCTTTTCGAATACATTTAGACTATTTTATCTTCCAATCATTGCTATTATCATCATTAGTATGGTGTTTTCTGGAAAACATTAATTCTTATGGTAAATATAAACAAGAAACAGAAAAGATGTTATAATATAAAAAATATTGAAAAATATCACTTTTGGAGGAGAAATGACCAAAATCAAACCAAGATTATTTATTGGATCTGCCAGAGAATCCGCTGAATATGTTGATGCAATTCAC